>JAGZKE010000037.1:0-21637 GCA_018365375.1 Collinsella sp.
GGTTAAGTTTGCTGCTCTACAGTCCTGCGCAAGACGGAAAGCACATTAAGTGCTTTCCTTTGCGTGCGGAACTCGCGACAAACTTAACCCGCGCCCGCCCGGCGAGTAAGCTGCGGAAACTCGGTCGGTCCAGAGCAATATCGTGCGAACGGAATTCTGGCTGATGATCTGTTCGCGACAAAGACTCGATAGGTAGCCCCCTCTATGCCCTTTTATAAGTTGCGGTGAAATAGTGACTGAATTTGGGGTTGAACCGTTTAAACAGTCCCTATTTCACCGCAACTTATTTGGGGATGAAAAAGGCAGAGGCCCTGGAGAGGGTCTCCGCCTTTGTTACAGGGGGCGATGTTATTCGCGTACCGTGGAATTAGACCAGGCGGGCGTTGATCGTCTTGGCAATCTCGGCGGCGTCGGTGGAACCCTTGACGGTGGCACGGAAGTCCTCGTCCATGAGCGCCTCGGCGACCTTGGACAGGATCTTGAGGTGCGTGGTACCGGCCTGGGCACCGGGGATGAGCAGGGCGATAGCCACGTTGACGGGAGCGCCGTCCATGGTGTTCCAACCGGTCACGCCGGACTCGTCCTTGACGACGATGACGGCAGCCTCGGTAATGGCATCGGACTTGGCATGCGGGATGGCGAAGCCCTCCATCATGCCCGTGGTGCCCTCGGCCTCGCGGGCCAGGAAGGCGTTCATCACGGCGTCGGCGTCGCCGGCGATACCGGCCTTGACAGCCTGGTTGGAAACGAAGCTCAGAGCCTCGTCACGAGAAGCGAAGTCCTCGGCGACAAAGACATTCTCGACCTTCACGAAGTCGGCAACCTCGGCCTTGGGGGCCTCAACCGGCTTGGCTGCAGGAGCGGCCTTCTGATTCTTCTCGAAGTCGTACTTCTTGAAGGCCACGAACAGGATGCCACCAACCACAGCGCCGATGAGGATCGCGAGGACCCACAGCGGACCGTTCTCGACAACGGGCAGGACCAGGAAGCCGCCGTGAGGCGCCGGATCGTGAACGTTGAAGAAGATGGTCAAGATGGAAGCGATGGAAGAACCGAGCATCATGATGGGCATAACGGGCCAGATGTTCTTGGTCATGAACGGAATGGCGCCCTCGGTGATGTGGGTGCAACCAAGGATGAGGTTGACGATACCGGCGTCATGATCCTCCTGGCTGAAGTACTTCTTGCCGACAACGACGGCGAAGGTGGTGATCAGCGGCGGAACGATGCAAGCGGCGGAGACGGCAGCCATGAAGTTGGTGCCGAAGTTGTAGGTCTCGGTGCCGACGCCAGCTTCGAGAGCGGTACCGAGCAGGAAGGTGCCAGTAGCGTAAGCAGCCTTGTTGACCGGGCCGCCCATATCAAAGGCGCACATGCAGCCGATGGCCAGGCCAAGGATCACCGGACCGGAGTTACCGAGGCTCTGCAGGAAATCCATCATGCCCTGGTTAATGGCAGCCATGGGGCCGGAAATACCGAGCATGACCAGACCGACGATGGCGGTAGAGCACAGCGGATACAGGAAGATTGCCTTCAGGCCATTAAGGCTCGCAGGAATTTTAGAGAAAACCTTCTCGAGCAGCAGGATGACATAGCCAGCGAGGAAGCCGCCGACGATGCCGCCTAGGAAGCCAAAGCCCACACCTGCGCCACCGGCGTCGATCATGCCGGTATCGGCGTTAACAGGCAAGCCCTGGATGGCAATCATACCGGCGACGAAACCGGGGACGAGCGCCGGGCGCTTGCCGATGGACTCGGCGATGTAAGCGGAGAGCACCGGAACCATGAGGTTCATGGCGATACCGCCGATAATCTTAAGCATCGCGGCAAAGCTGTTGTAGTCGGCAGCCGTCGAATCAAAGGACGTGATGCCCCACAGGAACGAAATGGCGGTCAGAACACCACCGGCAACGACGAAGACCAGCATGTGGCTGACGCCGTTCATGAGGTGCTTGTAGATGACGTGGCCGATGGACTCCTTCTCCTCGACCTCGTCCTCGACATCGGCGGCAGCGGCAACCGTGTCGTCGCCCTTGGCGGCGAGCGCGCGGTCGATCAGCTTACCAGCAGCCTCGACAGACAGGGCCTTGGAAACACCAACGGAAACCATGGGCTTACCGGCGAAACGCTCAGCCTGGACATCCTTGTCGGCTGCGACGACGACGGCCTTGGCACCAGCGATCTCACTCTTGGTGAGCTCGTTCTCGACACCGACCTGGCCATGAGTCTCGACCTTAATGGTCAGACCGCGCTCGGCAGCTGCCTTCTCCAGCGCCTCCTTCGCCATGAAGGTGTGCGCAATGCCGGTCGGGCAACCGGTCGCGGCGATGATGTCAAACTTAGCCATGTGTCCCTCCTTCTTGAGTACAGCGCCCGCGGGCGCTCCCCTACACGCGCTTCGATGCGCGTTTTTCCACAACTGAAAGATACCAACCTACCGTCCGCGTGAGAAGAGCTAAGGTGCAAATCTCCAGTGAAAGGTTCTTTCATAACCGTAAACGGTAAGTGAAAGTTTACCATCAACACTTGAAACGGCAAGGTGTATCTTGTAATTGAAAATGCCCGTATACTATGGCATTGCAAATCAAGTTAGAGTTTCATGCCAACCAGGAGCCATCCATGACCGATAGTAGCAAGAGCGCACTTTCCCTCATTAGTACCCATCAGGGATACAGCGAGTCCGAGCAGCGCATTGTCGACTATATATTGGAGCACCAGTCCGAAGCGCCACGCCTCACGGCCGCTCAGCTCTCGCGCGCTACCGCCACGTCCGAGGCGACCGTTTCGCGTTTCTGCCGCAAGCTTGGCTTTGGTAGCTTCCGCAGCTTTCAGTTTTCGTTGGCGAGGGATTTGGAAAGCCAGCGTAACGAGGGCCTGACTGACGAGGTCTCGCTCGACAATATGGAGCAGAGTCTCAAGAATATCTTGGCTGCCAAGGTGAGCGAGCTTAATGCGACCATCGACGGGATCGACCACGATACGCTGGCGGCTGTTGTGCATGCCCTTAAGCATGCAGGGGTTATTGAGTTTGCAGCTGTGGGCAATACGAACGCGGTCGCGCTCGATGCGACGTTTAAGTTTTCGCAGCTGGGCCTGCGCTGCATGGCGAGCACCATTAGCGAGACATCAATCGGCTTTGCGCTCACGTTGCGCCCGGGTGACGTCATCGTGCTAATCTCAAACTCCGGCAAATCGCGCCGACTGAATCGCATGGCAAAAGCGGCTCGCAACTGCGGCGCAACCGTAGTCGTCATCAGCAGCGACAGCAAATCCCCGCTCGCGCGTCTGGCAGACTACACTTTTAATACCGTCAACCACGAAGCGCTGCTGACGACAGGCGACTTTGCGTTCTCTAAGATCAGTGCCACGATGATCATCGAAGTCATCTACAACTTCCTGCTGCCCGAGATTGAAGACGCTCGCGAACATATCAGCTACTACGAGGAGTTCATCCAGCCGGATAAGGTCGTTGAGTAAAACGCGTAGTGGGACAAAAATTTCAGTCTATTTTGTCCCATCAACACCGCTGATACGACCTAACCTCGAGCTTCTTCAAGCATCTGCTTGGCATGCGCAAGACTTGCCTCCGATTGGTCGCCGCTGAGCATGCGGGCAATCTCGGCAGTGCGAGCATCCCCAGCCACCTCATCCAGATGCGTCTGGGGAACGTCGCCGGGCTCTTTACTGACCACGTAGTGCTTGTCGGCCATAACCGCAACCTGCGCCAGGTGTGTTACGACGATGACCTGATGCGTGGCGGCAAGATCGGCCAGCACACCAGCAAGAGCGCGGGCCGTGGAGCCGCCGACACCAGCATCGACCTCGTCAAACACCAGCGTATCGACACCGTCCGCGTTACCGAGGACAACCTTACTTGCCAACATGACGCGGCTGAGCTCGCCGCCCGACGCAATGCGGCGCAGGGGACGTGGAGTCAAACCGGCGCCGCTGCGGTATAGCAGCTCGTAGCTCGAAGGACCAACGGGCGTCCACTCAGCACGGGGAAGATCACGCGACTCCCAGACGAGCTCGGCGCCGCCCATCTCCAGGCGAGCCATCTGGCGGCAAACCTCGTGGCAGAAGCGCGGGGCCGCCACATTGCGAGCGCGCTTAAGTGCCTTGGCAGCGGCAAACAACTCGTGCTCGGCGCTCCCGAGTGCCTCACGCGCCTTTCTGATCTGTTCATCGCCATCATCGACCAGGGACAGCAGCTCTTGCGAGCGATCGCGCATGGCAAAAACATCGTCCATGGTAGGACCCCACTGACGCAGCAGGCCCTTGAGGTCGGAATACCGCTCACGCATGCGAGCGAGCTCGCGCGGATCGAAGGCGACGCCATCGCGATAGGCACGAAGTTCGTTCGCGCAATCCTCAAGGGAGATACAGGCATCCGAAAGCAAATCGGCAATGTCGCCAAGTTTGCGATCGACGGAAGCCATACGGGAAAGTTCTGCCACGGCGCTGTTCACGGCATCGAGCGCTCCCCCTTCAGAGGCAAGCGATGCATGGGCATCATTAGCTGTGGCAACCAGCACCTCGGCATGTTCGGAGCGCGGCAGCAGTTCCTCGAGTTCCTCATACTCGCCCGGTTTGGGGTCGACCTCGCCGATGCGCTCGAGCGCAAAGCGCGCTTCCTCGACGCGGCTCCCCTGCGCACGCGAGGTCTCTTCGACACGTCGAACCTCCTTAGCGGCAGCGCGCGAAGCCTTAAAGCAGGCGCGGTAGTGCTCGAGCGCCTCGAGTGCAGGGCGCCCTGCCCAGGCATCGACCATCGCAACATGATGCGCCGGATCGAGCAAGCGCTGGTGCTCGTGTTGGCCGCACAGATCCATCATCACGCCAACGCGCTCCGAAAGCTCGCGCACACTGGCGATGCGTCCGTCAATCTTCACGCGGCTGCGGCCCTCGGCAGAAAGACTGCGCTGCACGATGAAGCCCTCCGTGTCGTGCGGGCCGTCAAACAGGCGCGCCTCGACGCTCGCCAGCGCCTCGCCCTCGCGCACCATAGACGAATCCGCGCGCTCACCCAAAATAAGCTTGAGGGCCGAGAGCAGCGCGGTCTTGCCGGCACCGGTCTCGCCGGTCAGGACAGTCAGGCCGGCACTCGGCAGCAGCGTCGCCTCGCGAATGAGCGCAATGTTAGAAACCTGCAGCTCATCGATCATGACGGACTCCGTAGAATACGCGGCTCACCGAGTTATAGAAGCTCTCGGGGCCGTAATCCAGCAGCAGCACATCACCGGGCCCGCGACGCACCGCCACGCTCTCAACGGTGCCATCGCAAGTAATAAATTGTCCATCGATAGCGATCGCCGGAACGCTCGGACGGTCATCAGACATAAAGATTTCGACGACATCACTCGGCGAAGTCAAGAAGGCACGGGCCTGAATGGTGTGCGGCGCAATAGGTACGCAGACCATACCCGTATAGTCGGGGCTCACGATGGGGCCACCGGCACTGAGCGCGTACCCCGTAGAACCAGTCGCCGTGGACACGACCACGCCGTCGCCACGCAGTCGGTCGATATGGTGGCCCGACACCGTGATGTCGAACTCGACCATATCGGACAGCGGACCGCGGGTAAGCGCCATGTCGTTGAGGGCGAAGGTGCGCACGACATCCTTCGTACCGTCTTCGCGCACGGATACGATATCCGCGGCGATGGTGGCGCGACGGCTCACGTGCAGCTCACCGGACAGGGCGTCGCTCACGACCTGCAGAATGTCGCGCTCCTCGGGGCTCGCAGCAGTTAAAAAGCCCAGGTGACCATAGGAAAGACCGAGGATAGGAATCTCGCGATGGTTGAGGATGCGGGCAGCGCGCAGCAACGTACCGTCGCCGCCGAGCGTAATGACCAGATCGGAGCCGTCAATATCAGGCGTGCTCTGAATCTTCGATCGCTGGTCGGCAGCCCATGCGACCTCATAGCCCTGGCGCGTCAGCCAAAGCTCAAGCATCAGGCCGCTCTCGACCGCCTCTTGTTTATAGTAATTGGGAACCAGAAAGACCTTCATAGCGTTGCAGCTTTCTCGCTCAAAACCGATACCTGAGATTGCAGCTCATCGTCGGTGCGTTCGCCGGGGGCAAACCTCGTGCCGTACAGGAAAAACTCAACGTTGCCCTTGGCACCATGAATGGGTGACACGCACACATCGACCGGAAACAGGCCCTTGGCAGCAAAGAGTTCAACCGCCGCCACGAGTGTATCGCGGCGCACGGCGGGATCGGTCACAATGCCGCCCTCGCCCACCAGCGCCGCCGGAGCCTCAAACTGCGGCTTTACGAGCGTACAGAATGCACCCGTAGGAGCCATGCACGCCAGCACCGCATCGATAATGTTCGCGATGCTGGTAAACGAGACATCACACACAGCCAGGTCGATGGCGCCGGCATAGCCAAGCTCAGGCAGCTGCGTCACGTTTGTGCGCTCATGCAGCGTCACGCGATCATCCTGACGCAACGACCAATCGAACTGGGCGCGACCCACGTCCACCGAGACAACGGTCGCAGCTCCGCGCTTGAGCAGGCAATCGGTAAAGCCGCCGGTAGAGCAGCCCACATCCAGGCAGGCAAGGCCCGTCGGATTGATGCCAAACGCATCAAGTGCGCCTTCGAGCTTAAGACCGCCGCGGCCAACATAGGGAATGCGCCCCTTCACATGCAGCGGCAGCCCCGGGATCACCTTAAGGCCCGGCGAAGTCAAGCGCTCACCGCCACTCGAGACCAAGCCGGCCATAAGAGTGCGAAGGGCATCCGCGCGATCGGCGCAGATGCCCTGTGAAATCAGTTCGTCATCAAGACGCACGCGTTTCATGAATGCCATCAACCATTCGTATCCGGAGATGCGGCCTAGCTATCCTGGGATTCGTTTGCCGCATCCTCATCGTATTCCTGTTCGAGCTTGTCGGCCTCACGCGGCGTCAGCTCAAACTTGTCGACCATGTCGACCGCACGGGAGCCCAGCTCAATCGCCTCGTCAAACAGATCGAGCGAACGCTCCAAGGACGTATCCTTAGAGCGAACGGTAGCTATGATCTGGTCCAAGCGGTCCGAAATCTCGTCGAAGTTGCGGACGGAACCCTCTGGCATGGCTACTCCTCGACGGTACCGGTCTCGGCCTCGGCGACCTCAGCGTCCTCGTCGAGAACGCCGGCCTCGGCCTGAGCAACCGCAACCTTTGCGGCAGCCTCGGCAGCCTGTGCCTCCTCGCGAGCGCGATCCTCGGCCAGCAGCTCCTGGTATAGGTCCTCGCCCGGCAGCTCCTCGCTGCGAGCGATCTTACCCAGCACGCCGTTGACGAACGACGCGGACTGGTCGGTGCCATAGGCCTTGGCAAGCTCAACGGCCTCGTTGATCACGATGGCGTCCGAGACCTCCTCGTCGGTGAGGAAACGCATCTCGTAAACGGCGATACGCAGCAGGTTGCGGTCGGCGCCGGGCATGCGCATAAGATCCCAGTTCTTGGCAACGGAGCGCAGAGCACAGTCGATGCGGTCGATATGCTCGTAGGCACCTCGGCACAGCTCCAGAGCATAGGGATCGAGGGGACCCTTCGAGATCAGGAAATCACCCTCGAGGACGCGCTCGAGCGGGCTGTCCGTGGCCTCGGCCTGGAACAGCAGCTGCAGCGCCTGACTGCGGGCAAGCGTACGCCCGCGATAAACCTTAAGGCTCAAAGGTTACTCCTTGGGGAAAACGAGGCCGTCGATGCAAACGTCAACGCGCTCGACCTCAACGCCAACCTGGGCATCGATGGCGGCGACCACGGCAGCGCGAACGGCCTCGGCGAGTTTCTTGAACGGATAGCCAAAGAACACCACGACGCGCACGGTGAGTGCGAGCTTGTCGCCGACGACCTCGGCCTCGACCGCCGGCTCAGAAGCCGGGGCCTTGGACGAGAGCATCATGGAGACAAGGTTGGTGGCAAGGTCCTTGACGCCAACGGAGGCGATGCCCTCGACATCGGACACGGCGCGCGAGACGATGGCGGTCAGAACATCGGGCGAAATCCCGATGCCGTCAATCTTGATTTCCTGGGGCATGAGTCCTCCTAGAAGAGTTGGTTGCTAGACGCGGGAGACGAACTTGCCGTCGCGGGTGTCAACCTTGATGACCTCGCCCTCGTTGAGGTACATGGGGACCTGGATGACAGCGCCGGTGTCGATCGTGGCCGGCTTGGTGGAACCCTGGACGGTGTCGCCCTTAAAGCCCGGGTCGGTCTGGACGATGGTGGTCTCGATGAACATCGGCGGGGTCACGCCCATGAGCTCATCGTCGGCGAAGAGCAGCTGGCAGATGTCGTTCTCGCGCAGCCACTTGGAGTTCTCGCCCACCATGTCCTCGGGAACGGGAACCTGCTCATAGGACTCGTTGTCCATGAAGATGTAGTCGGTGCCATCGTTGTAGAGGTACTGGAACTCACGGGTGGTGAGCATGACGCTCTCGAACTTGGTGCCGGCGTTGCAGGTGTTCTCGACGACGCGGCCGCTCTTGATGTCGCGGGTCTTGTAGCGCACAAACGCGCCGCCCTTGCCCGGCTTGACATGCTGGAACTCGACGATGGTGTAGACCTTGTCCTTGATGCGGAGACCGAGGCCGTTCTTGAAGTCGGCGGTGGAAATGGTAGGCATAGCGACCTTTCTTGTTATGGGCAGAACGCACAAGCGTCCAAATTACATACGACAGAAATTATACACTTGCAGACGGCGCCTGCGGCGAGCGCATAAAAAGAGAACGCGGGGCGTCCGAATCAATCCGGACGCCCCGCCCCAAACTATCTACTGAAGTAAACTAGCAGTCGATAACGTGCAGGTCGTGCGGGGTCTTGGTGAAGGGCTCATAGCCGTTCTCGGTGACCACGCCGTAGTCCTCCAGGCGCACGCCGCCCACGCCGGGCAGGTAGACGCCGGGCTCCATGGTGATAACCGAGCCGACCTCGATGATATTCTTGCTGCGGTTAAAGTTGGGCAGCTCATGGATGTCGATGCCCACGCCGTGACCCAAGCCATGGTTATAGTAATCGCCATAGCCGGCATCGCCGATGATCTTCTTGGAGAGCTTGAAGATGTCGTTGCCCTCAACGCCCGGATGGATGGCGGCGACGCACTCCTCGTGCGTACGGCGCACGAGTGCGTACAGGTCGAGCTGCTCCTGGGTGGGCTCGCCCATCACGACAGTGCGCGTCATGTCGGAGCGGTAATCGCAATAGCCCGCGCCGTAATCCATAAGAACGAAATCGCCCTTCTCGATCACGCGGTCGCTCGGCACGGCATGCGGGTTGGCGGTGTTGGGGCCGCTCGCGACGATGGAACCGAAGGCCAGGCTGTCGGCACCGTTGGCGAACATAAAGTTCTCGAGCTCGTTGCGTACCTGCTTCTCGGTCATACCGGGCTTAATAAAGCCGAGCATGTGCTGGAAGGCGGCATCGGTGATCGACTGCGCATGGCGCATGAGCTCAATCTCCTCGGCGTCCTTGATGGCGCGCATCTTGCGGATATCGTCGTGCATCAGCGGCAGCATACAGGCGACGGAACGGTCCTCCAGGCCGCGCTGAATACCCTGGTAGAAATTAATCTGCATATCGTCCTCGACAGCGCAGACGCGGCATTTGTTGGCCGCGATCTTGCCGGCGACCCAACCGGGGATGGTGCCCTCATCCATGTCGTAGACCCAGGGGCTGCCGGCTGGCGTGTTCTCCTCAAAGCTGTTGAGGTAGCGCGAGTCGGTGTGGAACAGACACTGGTCAGCCGTAATAAACGCGGCGTGCGGGAACTCGAAGGTGTAGTCGAAGACGCCCTTCACGCCCGTAAGCCAACGAAGGTTGGCCTCGTCGCGCACCACGATGGCGTCGTAGCCACGCTCGACCATCAGGGCACGGACACGCTCGATACGACCGGCAGGACCGGCAGCAAACTCAGACATGCAGATTCCTTTCTTGTTGTCTCAATATAGACGGGACGGGTCTCAACCGAACGACGGAATCGCATGCGATCCGCAACCGATTGAAAACCCGCCCCTCAACATGATACGAAAGACGATGGAAGTCAATAAATCTTAGAGAAGTTCTTTACGAGAAGCCAAGTAGGCGTGAGCATGGCGCTCAAGAACCTCGTCCTCGACGCTCGTTAGGCGAATGGCGCCGAGCGCCGCGGGCAGCGGCAGCATGCTGCGGTTCGAGCGGACAAACTGCTGTCTGCGGAACTCCTCGATATATGCGGCAGGCTCCAAGTCGAAGGCAAGCTCCTCGATGCCAAAGTCCTCCAGGCAGTCATCGAGATCAAACACATAGTCGATATCGAAGTCGCAGGCATCATGTGCTAGGCGCGCCTCAAAGCGCATGCCCTCGGACAACAGCTGGTAGGCAGGGACCTGCGAAGCGGCATCGCCCAAGCAAGCGCGCAGGGTGCGCTCCCCCGTCTTGCCAAAATCGAGCGCATGGCGAGCGCTCGGGTTCGTGGCCGTCAGCACGTCCTTGCGGGCAGTCTGAGACCATTGAACGGCATTGACGAGTGCGACCTCCTCGCCCGCGAGAATCTCGGGGACGGTCTCAGTAAACTGATTCCAGCGGGACTTGCTGCTCGAAAGCATGGTGCCAACAAGTACCGCATAGCCGAACTTGAGGTCCTCGGGTTCCGCCTCGCGAACAAGGTCGAGATCACACACAACCAAGCCCGGTTCGGGACGGAACGCGATAGCGGGAAGCGCATTGGCCAACGAGGCGACGAGCGGCTTCATGGTCGTCGCGACCGTGAGCATGGCGTCGAAGGTCGTCGGCAGCAGCGCGCACTCGGTTCGGCCACACCACTGGTTGGCGCACCAGCCAACAACCGAACAGGTTGCGGCATCGCCAACAGCGACAACCAGATCGTCGCAGGTAATGCCGTTGGCAGACAAGGCGCCAAAGATAGCATCGGCATCGGCCAGCGTGGCACCAGCAGGCGAAACCTCGAGGACGAGCAGCGACACGGCAAAACCGGCGTCGACCAGCGCATGCTCGACGACCTCACCAAAACGCTCGGATGTGGCGTCGTTCCAAACCACCATCGCGCGCTTAGGCTTGCCCACGGCCGAGGCAAACATGCGCGGCAGCTCATCGAACGCGCCCAATCCGACGCGGACATCGACACTGCGGTTTTGGAAATTGATCAGTTGACGGCGAATCATAGCAGTCCACGCTCCAAAAGCATCTCGGCACAAAGGTAGGAAACGTCCTCGAAGGACTTGTTGCGAATATCAAGGGTAATATCGGCGGCCTGGCGATACAGCGGACGACGATGCTCAAACAGGCGCGCGGCATGCTCGGGCGAACGGAAATCGGGGCGCGTGTCGGACCGACGAATCTGGCGAATCGAATCCTCGAAGTCGCCCTCGAGGTACACGCACGTACCCATTTCGTGCATCAGCTCAATATTCACCGGCGTCTCGACGATACCGCCCCCGCACGAAACCAACAGGCTGCGCTCGCTTTGGAGCGAACGGAGCGCCGAGGTCTCGAGCTCGCGAAAACGATCCTCGCCCTCGGTCTCAAAAATCTCGGTTACCGACTTGCCGCAACGGCGCACGACCAGGCGGTCGGTATCGATAAAACGCCGATTGAACATAGTGCCGACGTTGCGCGCAAGCGTCGATTTGCCCGCGCCCAAAAAGCCGATAAAGAAGATATGGTCGCAGCCGTGTTTGATGTGCTGAGACATGGCGAAACCTATTCCTCGCAGGGAAGGTCGCGCAGGGCCCGGCGCTCAAAGATACGGAAGATCTGCGTGTACCACAGGTCCTGGGTTGCCTGCGGCTTAACCAGGATAGTATCGACGCCGGCAAAATTGCCGCTCCACACGTCCGTGTAGAGCTGATCACCGATCAGCACCGCCTCGTCGGCCGTGGCGCCGAGGCGCTTAAGACCCGCCTTGAGGGCAAACGGCGCCGGCTTCATGGCGTGGCTGATGGCCTCGAGTCCCAGCTCGCGTGCAGAGCTCATGACCTGGTCGCGATGCCAGTTGTTGGACACCATGCACAGCTTAAAGCCTTTGGCGCGGGCGGCATCGAGCCAAGCGGAAACCGCGGCGGGAACCTGCTCGGTGTCGCGCGGCACCAGGGTGTTATCGCGATCGAGCAGAATGGCGCGTTTGCCGTCGGCCCACAGGGTATTAAGGTCGATGCGATCGACCGAGGCAACGTAACGTTTGGGGCTAAAAATCCTCATGCTAATTCCAAGACTGTTGATGCTCTTCGTAGGTTTGCGAGAAGTACTCCTCGTCCTGCGTAATGTAGAAATACAGGTCATCGGAGTCGGTCGGCTCAAGCGTGGCCTTGAGTGCCTCGAGCGACGGAGAGCAGATGGGCGTGGGCGGCAGACCCTCATGCTTATAGGTGTTATACGGACTATCGCTCTGCAGGTCGTCGGCGGTAACCTCGCCACCGGTGACATACATCATAGTCGCATCGCTATTGAGATAGCGCAGACCGTCGAGCTTGCCGGCAAGGCGGTTGTAGAAAACCGAGGCCACATGCGCACGTTGATCGGCGTTGAGGCCCTCGCGCTCAACGATAGAGGCCAAGTTGACGATGTCGTAGTCGGACATCTCCACACCGTAGCGTTCCTTGATCTTGGCTTCGCAGCTCGCAAAGTCAAGCGACTTGTACTCGGTCTTAAACTGATCGAGCATAGCGCGAATCACGTCATCGGCCGTCGGCGAATCGCCCAGCGAATAGGTCTTGGGGAACAAGAAACCCTCGAGCGAATCGTTGGCGGCGCCCTTAAGGAAGCTATAGTCGTCCACGTAGTTGGAGGCCTTGGCCTGGTTGAGGAAGTCTTCCTTAGAGATGCTGTCGTAGGCCTGGGCCACACGGTCGGCGACTTGATCGACCG
The DNA here is from genome assembly GCA_018365375.1 of Collinsella sp. Taxonomy (GTDB): domain Bacteria; phylum Actinomycetota; class Coriobacteriia; order Coriobacteriales; family Coriobacteriaceae; genus Collinsella. Next base: position 12,867 of record JAGZKE010000037.1, read on the forward strand.
TCAGGCCCTCAGGGATAGTCAGCGTATTGGAGCCCGCGTTGGGGCCTTCCATGAGCTGCTGAACAACCTTGGTCGCATCCATGAGTGTGGTGAACGAATAATCACCAGGCTTGAGCGACATATCGGCGTTGAGCTTTTTCACCGCCGCATAGTAATCCTTGGGATTTTCTACGATATGGTTCTCGGAGAGAATCGAAGCGATGCTGTCACCCGAGGCACCATCGGGAATCGTGATAGTAACCTGCTGGCCTGCAACGACTTTCGCACCCTCACCGCCAAAGAAGCCCTTGACGGCTGGCACGACAAAGAAAACGATCGCGACAAGCGCAAGCACGGCAACAACGCCACCGATAATCATAGGCACCGGGGAGCTTTTCTTTTGAGCACCGCGACGAGCATGCGTGTTGTAGCTCGAGCGGGTCGCCGGAGCAACGCCATGCGAACCACGAGCGTGATGCGAATGCGATTGGGGGGCCTGCGTTCGCTGGGTAGGTGCCTGCTGCTTAAAGCGGGTGCCGCCTGCAGGCTGGGCCGTACGAGCAGTGGGCTGCTGAACCGCGTGAGAAGCCGAATGCTGAACCGAACGAGCAGAAGGCTGCTGACCCGTCCGTTGAACAGGTTGGGCCGAACGAGAGAAGGACTGCGCCGGGCGCGCGGCAGGCTGAGCTGCGCACTGCGTCGGCTGTGCCGGACGCTGGCCAGGCTGGGCAGGGCGCGACGCCGGCTGCTGTGTACGATTCGGCTGGCGCGGATCGGAAGCACTAGGCATGCGAAACCTCCTCGTTTTTACGATCGAGCCACGTCTGCAAAAACAGGCTGGCGGCAATCATGTCGATCTTGCCCCTCATCTGCTTTTCGTTGAGTCCCTGCTCGCGCAGGATACGCTTGGCCTCTTGCGAGGACAGACGCTCGTCCTCAAACTCCAACGGAAGATCGAGCTCGTCGGCAATCTTTTGCGCCACAGCGGCAACGCGCTCGGCCTGAGGGCCGGGCTCACCGGCCATGGTCAGGGGACGTCCGCTTACCAGGATGTCGGGCTCATAGTCCTCAACCAGGTAGCGGAACGTCTTGGCCATACCGGTGACCTCGGCAGCCGGAAGCACCTTGACAGGCATCGCCATCTTGCCATCACGGCTCGAGACGGCGATGCCAATCCTGGTCTCCCCTATGTCCAGCGCGAGCGCAACCACAGTGACTTCTTAGATTCTTAGGCGCCGAGCGCGGTCTTAGCGGCCGCGAGGGCATCGGCGATGCCGGCAGCATTCTTGCCACCGGCCTGGGCCATGTTGGGACGACCGCCACCGCGACCGTCGACCAGACCCGCGATCTGCTTGATCACGTTACCGGCGTGGAAACCGGCCTTGACGGCGTCATCAGAGCCGGCAGCGAGCAGGGCCGGAGTGCCCTTCTCAGTCACGCTGGCGACGACACAAGCGACAGGGCCGGCGACCTTCTGATGCACGGTATCCCATACGTTGCGCAGGTCGGCAGCCTCAAGGCCCTGGAGCTCAGCGACAACGAGCTTATAGCCGTCGAGCTCGACGGCGCCCTCGATGGCGCTGGAGATGGCGTCGGAGGAGCCACCGGTCAGAGCCTTTTTGAGCTTATTGGACGTCTCGCGCAGCTCGGCCTGCAGGTTCTCCACACGAGCGGGAACCTCATCCACGCGGCACTTGAGCGCAGCGGCGGCGGCGTCAACGAGTGCCAGGCGGTCGGCCATATAGTCGAGGGCACCCTTAGAGGTCACGGCCTCGATACGGCGGACATTGGAGCCCGTGGAGGACTCGGAAATGATCTTGAACAGGCCGATCTCGGCGGTGTTGGCAGCGTGTGTGCCACCGCAGAGTTCGCGGGAGAACGGCTGGTCCTCAGCGCCCACGGAGACAACGCGGACGACGTCGCCATACTTCTCGCCAAACAGGGCGACAGCGCCGGCAGCCTTAGCCTCGTCGATGCCCATGACACGGGTCACGACCGGCTTGGAAGCGAAGATCTGCTGGTTGACCAGGTCCTCGACAGCCTTGAGCTGCTCGGAGGACAGGGCCTCGAAGTGCGTAAAGTCAAAGCGCAGGTGCTCGGGCGTCACCAGCGAGCCGGCCTGGGAGACGTGCTCGCCAAGGACCTGCTTAAGGGCGGCGTCGAGCAGGTGCGTGGCGGTGTGGTTGCGGCGCAGGAAGCCACGGCGCTCGGCGTCGAGCGCGGCGGTCACGGTAGCACCGACGGCCAGCGTGCCCTCGGCAATGTGGGCGACGTGAGCATACAGGCCGTTGTGGTTCTTGGTATCGGAAACGGTCAGCGAAACGCCCTCGGCGGAAAGCTCGCCGGCATCGCCCTGCTGGCCACCCATCTCGGCATAGAACGGAGTGCGGTCGAGAACGACCTCGACGTCCTCGCCGGCGGCAGCGGACTCGACGGACTCGCCGTTGCGCACGATGGCAACAACCTTGGCGCCCTCGATCACATCGTTGTCATAGCCGTCGAACTCAGTCGCGGCGACCTTGTCGGAAAGCTCGACCCAAACGTCGTTGAAGCTGCCCCAGGCGTCGCCTTTGGCATTGGCGCGGGCGCGGGCCTTCTGGTCCTCCATGCAGGCAGTGAAGCCGTCCATATCGACATCGTGGCCAGCGGTGCCGGCGATCTCGACGGTCAGGTCGATGGGGAAACCAAAGGTGTCGTGCAGCTTAAAGGCAACGTCGCCCGGAAGCACAGCGCCCTCGGCAAGCGCTGCCAGGGCCTCGTCCAGGTAAACACGGCCGTTGTCGAGCGTCGTGGAGAAGCGCTCCTCCTCGGAGGCGACGATACCCTTGACGAGGGCGACGTTCTTGAGCAGCTCGGGATAAGCCTCGCCCATCTGAGCGTTGACTTCGTCGATGAACTTGGTCAGGAAGGCGCCCTCGATGCCCAGCAGGCGACCGTGGAACACGGCACGACGGAGCAGGCGGCGAAGGACGTACTCGCGACCCTCGTTACCGGGAAGGATGCCGTCCGAGATCATAAAGTCGACGGCACGGGAGTGGTCGGCGATGATACGCAGGGAGCGGCTGGCGCCGGAGTAATCGTCGGCGTCATAGGTCTTGCCGCTAATCTTCTCGCCCAGCTTGATGAGATGCTGCATCAAGTCGCCGTCGTAGTTGGCGGTCTTGTGCTGCATGATGGCGGCCATGCGCTCCAGGCCCATGCCCGTATCGAGGTTGCGGTGCGGCAGCTCCGGCATGGAGCCGTCCTCCTGGCGATCATACTGGGTAAAGACGAGGTTCCAGAACTCCAGGAAGCGGTCGCAGTCGCAGCCGGGCTTGCAGTCGGGACTACCGCAGCCGACCTCCTCGCCCATGTCAAAGTAGATCTCGGAGCAGGGACCGCAGGGGCCAGTGGGGCCAGCGGCCCAGAAGTTGTCGTCCTCGCCCAGGCGGGAGATGTGGTCCTCGGCAACGCCCAGAGAACGCCACACGTCGTGGGTCTCGTCGTCCTCGGTAAAGACGGTAAAGTACAGGCGGTCGAGCGGCAGCTTGAACTCCTTGGTGATGAGCTCAAAGGCCCAGGCGCAAGCCTGCTGCTTGGAGACGCCGCCAAAGGAGAAGTCGCCGAGCATCTCGAAGAAGGACAGGTGACGGCCGTCCTCGCCGATGCAATCGATGTCGTTGGTGCGGACGCACTTCTGGCAGGAGATAGCGCCGATCTCCTTCATGGTCTTCTTGCCCTGGTAGTACTCCTTAAACTGGTTCATGCCGGCGTTGGCAAGCAGCAGCGAAGGATCGTCGGGGACGAGGGACGAAGAAGGATAGAGCTTAAGACCGCGCTCCTCAAAGAAGTTGAGGAACTTGGAGCGAATCTCGGCCGTAGTCATTGACGGGTAGTCAGCACTCATAGAGGGAATCTCCTCGGTTTCACATCGAAACAGTTCAAACGTAACGATATTACCATCCCACCGCGCAAGTGCAAAAAAGAGGGCCGGCACAATGCCGGCCCTTCAGCGAAATTGCATGTTAGCGCGTATGAATATTAATCCGAATTACCCCGCTAGTTGTCATCATCGTCCATGGAGCCGTCGATGCCGGTTTTGGTGTCGTCATCCGTGTTGGAATCGTCATCCTTAGCGAAGGGGTTCTTGAAGAAGCCCGTCGCATCGGGCTGCAGACCAGAGAGCTTGATCCAGGGATTATCGAGATCGGGCTTGGGCATGGCCTTGGCCTCGGGCGCAGTCTCGTTGCCGATGAGCTCGGACTCGTAGATGAAGGTGTCGTCGCCGAGCGCGTCGTAGGCGGCGACCGGGTTGCCATCGGCATCGCGGTACGGCGTGCCCTTAAACACGGCGCCGTCATAGGCCACAAGCTGTCGGCCGGTCTCATTCTCGAAGTAGTACACGAAGATACCCTTGAGGGCCGCACAAAGCGGGATGGCAATAATCATGCCGATGGGGCCCATGAGTGCCGAGCCAATAACGAGCGTCGTGAGGCTCATGATGGGATGCACCTGCACCGAGCTCTGCATGACCTTGGGCGAAATGACGTTATCGGTGACGTTTTGCGCGACCATCGTCACGATGAGCGTCCATAACGCCAACATGGGGCTGAACATGAAACCGAGCACCGTGGCGATTGCTGCGCTCACCCAGGGACCGACGACCGGAACCAAATGCATGATGCCGGTAAAGATAGCCATGATCGCCGCATACGGATGGCCGATGATCATAAAACCGATAAAGGCGAGGAAACCACCGCAGATGGACGTCACGACCATACCGCGCATGTAGCCGCCGACAGAGCGAGAAAGGATGGCGACCATAAAGCGGTACGAGGTCTCCTTCTCCTGACCGATGATGGTGCAAATCTCGTGGTGCATGCGAGGGTAGTCGCAGGCCATCCAGTAGGCAAGCACCAGGCCAAGGAAGATAACGAACAGCTGCGAGGCCGTATTGGTGATGAGTGGGAACACACCACGACCAAGCTCGGCGGCAATCTGAGACACATACCTCGATGCCACGGCAACCAGCGACGAAAGATTATCGTCCAAATACTCCTTGAGCGGCGTGTTGTTGAGCGTCTTTGCATGCGAGATCATCTCGTTGAGATCGCCACCTGCAACACGAAGCTGCTCGGGCAGGCGGCTCAGGACTTCCATGATCTGACCAAAGAGAATCGGCGACAAGATACAAACGACACCGACGAGCACGGCAACAACAACAATAAGCGCGATAAGCGAACCGATGCCGCGATTCACGCCATGGTGCTCGAGCCAGTTGGTGATCGGGGACATCACAAAGGCAATGATGGAGCCGACGGCAAGAAACTCAATAACCGGCGCCAGGATGCCCATAAGGTTAAAGATGACAGCGGCGATGACAATGCAGCCGACAACAGCCCAAATGCGCAGCGTCAGAATGCGAGTGTCGCGCAGCACGCGATCGGTTTGTTGGGGGTGCTCACTCATGAACGAATCATCACTCCGTCGGGGTCGATCTTGTCCTGAATCTTCTTAAGCGTGCGGCGCAGCAGACGCGAAACCTGCACCTGAGAAATACCAAGCTTCTTGGCGATCTCGATCTGGGTCATGCCCTTCACAAAGCGCAGCTCGATCACCTCGCGCTCGCGCGGCGAGAAATCACGGATGGCTTCCTCGATCACTAGGCGGTCATCGGTAAAGTCGAGCTCGTTGTCGTCGTCGGCGTAACGGTCGAGAATCGAGGGGGCATCGTCGGAATCGGACGCACCAGGAGCCTCGATGGGCACCGAGGTATAGGCCGAAGACGATTCCATAGCCTCGAGGACCTCATCGACAGTCACATCTAGATACTCAGCGATCTCCTCAACCTTGGGCGAACGCTGCAGCTCGTTGGTAAGTTTGTCAGTAGCTTGGTTGACCTTGGCCGAGAGCTCCTGCAGACGACGAGGTACGCGCACGCTCCAGCCCTTGTCACGAAAATGGCGTTTGATCTCGCCCAGGATAGTGGGTGTTGCAAACGTCGTGAACTCGAGCCCGCGCTCGGGGTCAAAGCGGTCGATAGCCTTGAGCAAACCCAGATAGCCGACCTGCATGAGGTCGTCGAGCGGCTCGCCGCGATTCTTAAATTTGTTGGCAAGAAACCTTACCAGGTTCATATGGGACATGACGAGCTGCTCGCGCGCGTCCGGATCACCGGTTTCTTTGTAGCGACGAAACAGCTCGCGGGTTTTCTCCTTGTCCCAAGCGGTCTTGCCGCTCCGGGAACGTTCGGTCATATTAGATATCCGCCTTGAGGTCGAGGGAAAGCGTCAGGGGCGCCGTAGTCTTTTCGTAGGAGTCGCACACGCTCGCGAGGATGAGCTCGGCATACACCGCAGCCTGGTCGTCTTCATCGACCGTAGCCTGGTCGCCAAAGGTAATAGTCATGCCAACGTGGGTCTCATCGACATCGAATTTGATGGTGATGTCATCGCAGTCGACCGCGGTGCAACCAAAGATGAAAGCCTCCTCAGCAGCCATGCGGATGTCCTCGATGCGATCGACAGACATAGAGCACAGGGCACCAACGTTGGCTGCCGTCATGCGCACAAGGCGAGCGAGACGCGGGTCACCGGCAACGGTCAGCGTGATAGGGCAGGTTGCTTCGCTACTCATCGCAGGACTCCTCAGAGGTCTCGGCGGGCGTATAGGTGTAATACTGAGCCGGCTTGGATACAGACTTCTGACCATCATCGTCGCCCGCGGCGGCCTCGTCCTCGCCAATTAGGATGCGCTCGGTAGGCTGCTCGGCCTCCGCAGCGGCAGCGGCGAGCTTGCGATCGGCGTCGGCTGCAGGAGCCTTCACCTTATTGAAGAGCTTCTGCACAGCACCGGCGGCAGAGTCGGTCACGCTCGACACAGCATTGCTGGCCTCGGCCATGCTGCCCGTAACCTCGGAAATGTCGCGAACCACGGCTTCGACCTCTACGAGATTGGAGGTAAGGGCATCAACTGCCGTCTTGCTCGACTTAAGCAGCGGCTCCATCTGGGCAAGCGCCGGCGTAAGCTCATCGACAGCGCCATCGAGCTTTGCCACCACAGGCTGAGCCTCGGCGATGGTGTTGTTGAGGTCGTTCACGGTCTTATCGAGCGAGTCGACAACATTGCGGGTCTTGCGCAGGGTAAGCGCGAGCTCAGCGATGGCCCACACGCCGGCAACGGCGAGCAGCAGCAGGGCGATTTGAATGGGACTCATACAAGCCTCCCGGAAGAATCGAAATACAGACGCTTTTCATGGTACCCCAAAGGGGACCGAACATGCCAAGAGCAGCAACGTGGGACAAAATTATCAGCAGCTACCTCGGTGCATTCCCGCTGCGGTCTCGTTCGCTTTGCTCTACGCGCCACTCTTCCCAGCCGCGCCCGGCAGGCTGCCAAAATGCACCGCGTTCCAAGCCTTCGGGCAAATAGCGCTGATCGACCCAGCCTTCGGGATAATCGTGCGGGTATTTATACACACCGTAGTCGTCGCTGCCTGGGCGATGGCGATCGCGCAGATAACTCGGCACCTCACGAAGGCCACTAGAATGGATATCGGCCAGTGCCGCATCAATGGACGCCTCACAGGCATTGGACTTAGGCGCCAAACAAACATAGAGCGCAGCCTGCGCGAGGTTAATACGGCACTCGGGATAGCCAATGACCTCGGCAGACTTAAACGCGGCATGTGCCACCAAAAGCGCCTGCGGATCGGCGTTGCCGACGTCCTCAGAAGCATGAATCATAATGCGACGGGCGATAAACTTAGGATCCTCCCCCGCATCGATCATTCGGGCAAGCCAATAGACGGTGGCATCTGGATCGCTGCCACGCATGGACTTGATAAACGCACTGATAACGTCGTAGTGCATGTCGCCGTTTTTGTCATACGTAAAGCCGCGACGCGGGTTGGCGATCTTCACGTCATCCACGGTGATGGGATAGCGCTCCCCCGCCGCCGGCGCTGGCGTTCCCTCGGTATCGGGACGCGTGACGGCAATCTCGCTCGCAAGCTCGAGCGTCGTGAGCGCCGAGCGAGCGTCACCCGCTGCCAGCGTGCAGATGGTCTTGACCGCATCCTCATCGGCCGAGAACTTACCGTTCAAGCCCTGCGGTGCCTCAAGTGCACGTTCAATAAGCGTGGCGATATCCTCATCCTTCAGATGCTCAAGCTCCACGACGCGCCCGCGCGACAACAGTGCCGAGTTGACCTCAAAGTACGGGTTCTCTGTCGTAGCGCCAATCATAATGACGGTACGGTTCTCAACTGCATGCAGCAGGGCATCCTGCTGCGACTTAGAGAAGCGGTGAATCTCATCGATGAATAGAATGGTGCGGCGGTCGCACGTATTCAGGCGCGTCTTGGCCTCATCAATCACACGACGCAGGTCCTTCACGGTGCCCGTGACGGCGCTGACCTCAACAAACTCGCTCTTGGTATGGTTGGCGATAATGTGGGCCAGCGTCGTCTTGCCCGTACCGGCAGGCCCGTACAGAATCACGCTCGAAAGCACGTCGTGCTCGATCGCGGCACGCAGCCATGAACCCTTACCGACGGCCTTTTGCTGGCCCACGTACTCGTCGAGCGAATTGGGGCGCATGCGCACCGCAAGCGGCGCATTCTGAAAGGAACGCTCGCGCGTCGAAGCAGAAAAAAGGTCGTCCATAGCCATCCCGTGTATCAATCAAAAACGTTTTCCACTAACAGTATACAGAATCAGAACCACCCTTAAAAAGGGTGGTTTGCTCTTAGGGTATAACCCACGGGCCCCGGGCTCGCGTCTAAAGGCGCGGGCCCGGACTTCGTCCAGGCC
>JAGZKE010000038.1:0-23974 GCA_018365375.1 Collinsella sp.
TGTTAGCGTCAATATAATTTTCACCATTTCCACCAACGCATTTTCGCCAATCGCGCCAACGCGGATACGCCGGATTCGCCAACGCGGATGTGCCGCTTTCGGCGCCTAGGCGCCCTCCTCCTTCCCGTCCTCACCGCCGATGGACACGTCCTTCAGGCGGTACGACCGGCCCGTTATCTTGATCATCGCGCAGTGGTGGCACAGCCTGTCGGCGACCGCCGAGGCCGTGACGTTGCTGCCGAACACGTCGCCCCACCTGCCGACCGGCACGTTGGTCGTGACGATCGTCGACCGCTTGAGCGCGTAGCGCCTGTTCACCAGCTGGAACAGCAGGTCGGCGCCCTCCTTCCCGATATCGAGGTAGCCCAGCTCGTCTATTATCAGCAGGCTGCAGTGCTCGTAGAACCGCATCCTGCGCGCCAGCGCCTCCTTCGCCGAGGCGTGCTTGAGGTCCTCGACCAGCCTCGAGCAGTCGGCGAAGTACACCTGCTTGCGGGCCATCACCGCCTCGTGGCCTATGGCTATCGACAGGTGGGTCTTGCCGACGCCCGGGCTGCCGACGAGCACGACGTTGTCGCCGCGGTCGACGAACTCGAGCGTGGCCAGCTGCTCGACCAGCCCGCGGGGCACGCTCGGCTGGAAACCCCAGTCGAAGTCGGCCAGCGTCTTTATGTAGGGGAAGTTGGCCATCCTCGTGCGGCGCTCGTCGTCGGCGCGCCGCTTGAGGGCTATCTGGGCGTCGGTGAGCTCGAGCATGGCGTCGACCAGGCTCTTCCTCCCGTCGGCGACGAGCCTGACGTACTCGGGCACCGACGACGCCATGCCCTCGAGCCCCAGCTCCTCGAGATTGGCCGCCAGGCGGTTGAGCGGGCTGGCCTGCACCGCGGCGCTCACAGCGAGCCCCCTATCGAGTCGAGCAGCCCGAGGTTGGCGGCGGCGGCCGCCTCGATGTCGCCGGCGGCGTCGCCGAACCAGCGCTTCCCGGCCATGGCCTCGGCGTAGTGCGCCGGGTCGTAGGCCGGCCCGCCCGCCACGTGCGTCGCCACCAGCTCGCCGCCGACGTAGCAGTCCATCGCGCCGCCGGGCATGCAGACGATGCGGGCGGGCCTGCCGATGCAGCGCCTGGGCACCGACATGGGCTCGCCGTGCGCGCTGACCAGCATCGTGGCCGGCACCCTGGACACGCGCACCACGTCGCCCATCGCCTCCTCGAGGGCGCGGAGGTTGCCGACGGGCAGCAGCGCGTCCTTCTCCTCCATGAACAGCGCGGAGGGCGGCAGCCCCGTGGTCTCGTTGGGCTCGGAGTTGCTGGCGTCCTCGATCCGCGCGATGATCTCGTCGATGTCGTCCCAGCCGTCGAAGTCGCCCTGGTAGGCCGCGAGCCGCGACAGGAAGCGGTTCGACGACTCGACCTTGCCCTTGGTCTGGGGGCTGCGCGGGCGGCACAGCTTCAGCTCGAAGCCGGCGGCCTTGGCGAACTCGTATGCGCGCTGGACCTTGAGGCGCCTGCCGCCCTTGACCGTCACCAGGGCGGACATGTTGTCCGTGACCCACTCGCGGGGCACGCCGCCGAGCCTCGCGATCGTGGCGTACATGCACCTGACCAGGTCGTCGGTCGTCCTGGTCCCCGACCGGATGAATATGTGCCTGCGGGAATGGCCCAGCGTCGCCGCGAACACGTTGAACTCGAACAGCTCGCCGTCGCGGTTCGCCATCCTGACCGACTCCTTCCAGTCGAACTGCAGCTGCAGCCCGGGCGGCGTCTCGAAGCGCGGGTGCGGTTCCGGGCCGACGGAGGCCCCGACGGCGATGCCGTTCTTGCGCATGAACTGGGTGAAGGCGTTGTAGCCGGCCAGGTTCTCGCCGGGATACCTGTGCAGCAGCCACTCGTGGATGCCCTTCTTGGTGACCCCCGGCAGCTGCGCCTTGGCGGCCACCTCCTCGATGTGCGCGTCGAAGGAGCCCGCCCTGTCGGCGCGCCCGTCGCGGGGCCGGCCGCCCTCGGCCCTCCAGTACGCCGCCACGGTGTGCCTGTCCTTGCCGTAGCGCTTCGCTATGTCGCTGAAGTTGGGCTTTATGCCCGCTTCCCTGTACATGTCCAACTCTCCGATCAGGTTCTTCTCCGCCACGGCCGCTCCTCCCGAAAGCATCGTTCGCTTGTCGGTCGAAGCGTAAGCCCCGGCGTTGGTGGAAATGGTGAAAATGCGTTGGCGTCGCGACCCTCGCCTCGGACCTCGACCTCGGCGACGGGGAGATGGCCGCCGTGGCAGCCACCTTCTCCTACCTTGCGGAGAAGAGGAGGCTCGCCTCCATCGAGACGCTGCTGAGGCTGAGCAGGCTGCCCAGGCGCGAGCCCAAGACCTTCGAGGGCTTCGACTTCTCCAGGATCCAGGGCCGGGACGCGGCCGCGCTGGGCAAGCTCCCGTCGCTGGCCGACCTCTACGCGCACCGCAACGCCGCCTTCGTCGGGCCCGGCGGCATAGGGAAGACGCACCTCGCGCAGGCCTACGGGCGCGAGTGCTGCATGCGGGGGCTCAAGACCTACTACATAAAGGCGACCGAGCTCAGGGACAGGTTCCAGAAGGCCGTCCAGCGGGGAAACACCTCGCGGGTCGTCTCCTCGCTCGTCAAGCCGTCGTGCCTCATCGTTGACGAGGTGGGGAGATGCGTCTACGACAGGCCGTGCACCGACCTGTTCTTCGATGTCGTCGACAGGCGCTACGAGAAGGAGGGGCCGAACGCGATGGTCCTCACGAGCAACATCGCCCCGAGCGGGTGGGATGAGTTCTTCACGGGCGACGACACGCTCCTCTGCGCCCTCGACAGGCTGTTCGACAAGGCGTCGGTGTTCGTGATGCGGGGCCCGAGCTACCGCGGCAGGGAGCTTGACACCTACTCGGTGGAGGCCGTCCCCCAGGCGGTGAAGGTGAGGGGGATCCAGCCCGAGGGGATGTAGGAATGCGATAGGAAAGTCATAGATGCGGGCGTGTTGGCTAAAATGGGTCGGCCGGGATTGGTCAATCTCGGCCGACTATATTTGGCTAAAATAATCCGACGCTAACAGCTTTCGCTTTTTCTTCTCCTTCGAGGTAGGCGGCAATCGCATCTTTAAGGCAAGGATTAAGAGTTTTTTCAAACGACATTATCGACCTCCAATGGTCTAAACCTTATCCACGATTCGTCTGTGGCATCGCTTTGAAACTCCCCATAGTTGAAACAAGGGGTTTTACAACGGTTTCGATAAGATCGGCTGTTACAGAATCCTGAAAGAAAGAGTCGAACCGAAGTGTCTGGCCGGACGCCAATTGTCCGGGAACTGCTTCTGGTTCGACCCTCTTTTACTTTACTTCCATGGCCATGCAGCGGTCTAGTACTCCTTAACGGGATGCTCCTCGCCGAATCCACCGTCGATGCCGAAGCGGCACAGTCTGTCGATTGCTCGAAGGTGCTCGTCAATGGCAGCTGCAATTTGGGTGTCGACCTCGCTGTCATAGTCGTTGAGGCTGCGAACTGCCTCGTCGGCGGCCATGAAGGCCTTGACGGCCTGTGCGAGCTGGTTCTTAAAAGCATCAACCTTCTCAACTGCGGCAGCTCGGTCTGCCATCTCGCGTTCGAGTCGTTGAACGATTTCCTGTGTGTCGCTCATGCTATTCCTTTCCCTCGGGTGTTTCACCTAAAATATCGCCCCGTGCGGACACGATTCTCGCTCACGACACGGCGGTAGCAGATATCACAAATTCGCAGGTAGACGGCTCAACAGGATTCGATTTGCGGGGCGATTGAACCTAGGGTGGTGTGGATGTTCGCGACACCCCTTTTCCGTGTCTTAAAACGCATCTGGTGAGGTCGATTTTTCGGCCTTGACCTGCATGGCGGCGCTTTGGGGTGCTTTGGGTGTGCCCTTAAGCAGTGCTTGCGTCTATCGGCGCGTGAAACATTTCGACGGTAATTCGTGAAACAAATTGCGGAACTATCGCTTCAACGGGCGCTGCCGCCGCTCAACGCGAGCGGTCAGCTTGGCACCGCAAACGGCTACTCGCCCTTCATGGCCATACACATGGCGTCGGCCATTGAGTAGCGGGTACCGTCATCTTCCATCAGCGCTTCGTTGAATGCTTCGATGTCCACCATGTCCTCGACTTTCTCAAGCGCAGCTCTTCTCACGAACTCGGAAAAGGACATATTTGAGGTGCCCGCATGAGCCTGGATCAAAGCCATTTCGCTCTCATCGAATACGACCGCAATTTCGCATATCGCCATGACTGCTCCAATCAATGCCGAAACCAGGTTTTACTGGTACACATCTTATTGTTCAGATTAAACAGTCTCAAAAGGTATGCCCGCCTCAATTCAGAGACGGCATCTGGTCGCTGAAGAAGTTCATTTCCTTCGCTAAGGAAAAGGCAATCGCCTAGATCGGAGTTTCAAATGACCAACGATGATGGCCACCTCCTGCTGGATGCGATCGAGATCGAGCGGCAGCGCAACCGGATGATACGTCAGACGATGGGATTTCGACATGCAGTTGTTGATGCGCAGTCCCGATGATGCCTATGACTACTGCGACTATTTTGCCACGGTTCGTCGGGGCGCCACTGTTCTCGATTTGTGGGCTGAGATTTAAAACATCTCGCCTGTTTCAATGCGTTTTTTGGGTTTATAGCTGTTCGCTTTTTCGGCTGTGTCGCAGTTCACTAGTTCATTCATTACGTTCTTCATATCGTCTGTAAATCAGTTATGCCGCGGTTACACAGCTTTGTTGTTGCGTTTTGTCGTAATTCAGCAATGACATAGCCGGAGCTCGCCCGCAAGTGTCGTACGCTGCCGTACAAAACTGCGTTTCGGCCATCCGCGTACTGCCAAGGCTCTGCCCTAGTACCCGGCGCCTGCGGCGGTTGTTCATATCTGAACTGCGACACAGCCGAACAAAGCAATTACGACACTATGTAACTGTGTAATTACCGAACTACGTGATAACGACAAAACTGAAAAACGTAACCGTTGAATTGCAGAACAATGAGCTAACGCCGCGAGTGCCGGGTACTAGGGCAGAGCCCTAGCGTGCGCCGCTTGCGGCGGTACGCTGCCGGTCATTTTGTACGGCAGCGTACGACTCTTGCGGACAGATTTCAGGACCGAATAGCCCGATGTTCAATAGTTCTGTTATTACGTAGTTACATAGTGCGACTATTCCGCTTTGTCGTTATTGCGTTATGTCGCATTGTCGATATTACGTAGTTCGGTTTTTCACTTTTTACGCCGTTCACTTATTCATTTGTTACATAGTGCCGCTATTCCGTGGCGTCACTTTTATGCCCACCGCGTGCGTATTCGACGGTGTGGGCGGCGTCTCCGAACACCTCGACTGCTGCCGCCACGAATTGCGGTGCGGTGCGCCTCGGGATATAGAAAGTTTTGTTGCCAAACACGATTGCGATCCAGGCGTTACGGTAGATGAATTGATATGCCGCCTCTCTTGAGCGCTTGCCGCAGTATTCCTCTGCAATCTCGTCGATCTGCCAGAGGTGGCCGAAGCCGACGATATATTCGGCGATGTACGCGCTCGTCTTGATTCGCACGCGCCGCGGGCGGCGGTACGGAGCATAGTTGCTTTTTCCGGGGTCCGCTTTAACGGGCACGGAATAGACCTCGGCTCGAGCCTTTTCAGCGACCACGCGCCGTGCATCATCGAGGCTATAACGCTTGCACAGGCGCTCGCCGTCGTCGGTCGAGCACTTCAGGGTAATTGACTTGATATGCGGCGCCAGATACTTGTACGTCCATGCTCGCGACGCGCCGAACTCCCACCGCAGATCTTCAATACTCAAGAACTCATCCATCTTCTGACCTCGATTTTCTGCCGATAAACGAGAAATCCCGCAAGAGACGCATACTTGTACCCCCATCGTAAATGTGTGTACAAGTCTGCCGCCGACCCGGGCGGTTCGGCGCTTGCCAGGGCTCCGCCCTTGGACCGGGGGAGGACGCTCGCGCTCCTTGTTATTACGATAACGGACAAGGGAGAAAAGGCGCCAGATTCCAAATTATTACGATAAAAGACGCGGGTACGGTGGCGTGCGCGGCGGTGCCTGCGGGAGATTATTACGATAACGGACACGGATGATTTATCGACCCAGCACCGGGTGTTCCCCTCGAAGATGCGACCGCCGTGGCGGCACCATCCAAAATCGCGACATTGGGATGGTGCAAACTGACCCTTAAGAGTCAGTTTGCACGCCAGCTTCGTTCAACGTCAGACATTGGGAATGTCAGACATTGAACCCGCGGCAAAGCCGCAGCTTGGGCCGCATGCGGCCTGAAATCGCTCGCGAAGCTCGCTTGATCGTGCGCGAATGTCTGACAGGGCTGTCAGACATTGTCGGACAATTCAAATGTCCGACAATGCGCACGGGATCTCACCCATGGTCGATAGAATTGACCGCCCGGGCACGTACTCCCGGGCGGTCAATTCATGTGCTCATTCGCGATTCTGTTGGGTTTTGGAGCACCGGCATGTTCTCGGCGGCTGGACTAGCCGTACAGCTTGAGTTCATGGGGCTCCATGTGGTCGTCTCCCAACACGACATCCCTGATGTAGTCCTGCGGCAGCAGCTCGACAGGCAAAATTGTCGCCAGGAAGTCGTCGAACCACGCCCGTGGCGTCTGGTCGGGCGCATACATGACCTTGGTCGCGCCGTCGGGCAGGGTGATGGTGAGCCGCACCGCTCCGTTGCGTCGATACGCCCTCGACCATTCCTCGTCCGTGTCCCCGTAACCCTTGCGGTCCGCGGTCGTCCTCCACACGGTCCCCAGCTCGTCGAATGACCGCGGGTGCTCGCCGAGGTCGACCCAGTGCATCTGGGACCTCTTGAGCCTCGCCGCGTTATAGGCCGGTTTCCACTCGTCAGGCAGGTACACCCTCTCGAAGACCTCGCGGGACAGCTCGCGGAACTTAACTTCATCCGCCCGCGACCGGCGCGGGTCGCTGCCCAACTCGGCCGCCTCGGCGGCCGCGGCCTCGAGCCAATCCATCGCCTCCCGGCTGCCCGCGAGAATATCCGCCGCGCCGACGACTCGGGTGCGCCTCTCGACCGTGCCGTTCACCGCCAAGTCGCGCAGCTCCTTGCGGGACCAGATGAAGCCGCCGCCGGGCCCGAGGCCGACCTTATCGGACCAATCGCCCGACACATAGATGTGCCGGATATGCTTGCAGTGTGACAGCACGAACGGGCGCGTACACTGCAGGGCCCGGCAGACCTGCTTGGTGGTCACGTCGAATTCGCTTTTGACGGCGTCGCCCAGCTCGTCGATGCCCTCCGGCAGCGTGATCAGCCCCGGGTCGTTCTCATTTGTCCTCGGCTCGCACCTGCCCATGGCAATCGCCTCCTAATTATGTTAGTGATTTGGCTAACACTTTTATACCCGTTTGCAGTGAGGCCATCGGCAAGGGAATCGCGAAAGGGGCCCACCATTGAATAAAGCAGACGCCTTGCCCGGCGCCCTGTTTAATCGCGCTTATGTTAGCTATATCACTAACATAAGCGCGATATAGCCCATTTCGCTCCCACGGAAAGGCGCGCCGTGAGGCTATGCCGACCTGAGGATTCTCTCAGCCTTCTCGAGCGCAGCCGAGCGCAGGAACTCCGACTTCCGCATCCCGCACGCGGTGGCCGCCCTCTCGATGAGATCGGCGCCCGTTTTCGGGCACTTGAAAGACAGATTGGCGTTGGCCTCTCCCTCGGAGAGCCTTGGGCGGCCGACGCGGAGGTTTGCCAGGGCCCCCGTCCAAGAGCCGGATTCATATTCCGCGCACTCGCGCTCGATGTCCTCGTCCGTGATCACAGTGCCGTTTGCAAGCCTGAACTCCATCAGTAACCTCTCCTTCTCGCGCTCTCGATCTCCTTCAGCGTCTTCTTGCTCGGCGGCGTCATGGCGTGATAGATAAGCCATACGCCGTCAGCCAGGAGGACTCCGACCATCTCGATATACCGGCCATGTGGGTCGTAGCCTGTCCGCATCTCCTGTTCCCCGGGTACGCGAACGGCCGCGAAGCGGTAGTTCTCCCATGCCGCCTCGACATCTCCGGCATCCAACTCGGGGTGTCGCTCGTGAACCCTTCGGTGTATCTGAACCATTGGCCTCCAATCGTACGAGAATATTCTACTACTATTTGGTAGTAGAATATTCGACGCATCAACTTATAAGGCCTATTCGCCAACCGTTCGTTCCAAAACGTATGCCGCGCGGCACTCGAAAACCGAACCCTCGATGCCGTGGACGGCGAGTGCCAAAACCCAGTGCCAAAACCTCCCCTTGCATTCCCATGAGAAAATCAAAAGACAGGGCAGGAGGCTGAAAATGACCAGATACGGATACGCTCGCGTGAGCACGAAGGATCAGAAGCTAGACAGGCAAATCGAGGCGTTGGTCAACGCCGGCGTGCCCTATGGCCATATCTACAAAGACAAAGTCACGGGTGCCAAGGACGGCGACCGAACTCAACAGAAGCGTCTGTTCAAGAAGATGAAGGCCGGCGATGAAGTGGTAGTCGAGTCCTGGGAGCGCCTAACCAGATCGACCAGGCAATTGCTGAACTACGACCTTATGTTCCGAAATCTCGGCGTGAAGCTAACCTCCTTGAAACAGCCGGTCGACCTCGATACCGCCTTCGGCCGTTTCGTGCTGGGTACCCACGCCTGCACAGCCGAGCTTGAGCGCGATCTGATCAAGCAGCGCCAGGCCGAGGGAATCGCCGTCAAACGGAGCCGCGGTGGCAACGTCGGGGGCCGACCGCGCATCGCGGACGTCAAGGCCGACGCTGCCGTGAAACTCTACCTTGCCCGCGAGACGCCAATTCCCGACATCTGCGCCGCAACGGGTATCTCGAAATCGACCCTGTACCGCATCCTCCGCGAGCGCGGGTTAGTCGGAGTCAGAAGATAAATCCGAGTGCGCTACTATTAGATGAGTGCGGTATTTCTCCAATCGAAAACCTGCGTGAACGCATGACTTGAGACGCCTTTTTAGAACCCACCGATCGCAGGACGACTACAAATCAACAGCGGCCGCGTATTTGTTCCCAGCCGTACGGCGTGGCGGAGCCATGCCCATTGTTGATTGGAGTGTCGCACCATGGCAGACGAGAGAAAAATCAGGGAGATCTACGGCGTGAAGTCCGTCCTCGATGAGGCCGTCGAGCGGATCGAGGCGACGTGGCGGGGGAAGCTGCTGCGCGAGACGGGCGACCTCAGAACCGAGAACGCGTTGCTCAGGGCCCAGCTCGACGAATTCAACCGCAAGCTCGTCGAGGCGAGAGACCGGAACGAAAGACTTGAGGCCGACTGCAATGAGCGGGTCGCCTTTATCGAGGAGAAGTTTGAACTCGATACCGCGAGCCTCGAGCTCGAGAACAACGAGCTTCATGCCGCGAGCGTCAGATACCTCGCCGATGCCAGGGAGCTCGACAGGCAGGTCGTCCAGCTCCATGTCGAGGCCGTGGCCATGGTCGATGAGATCGAGCGCCTGCGCGGCGAGCGTGACGCCGCGCTGAAAGCCCAAGCCGAGTTGAACGACGCACTCCTGGCCCAGCGCGACCTGATGGCCGAGGTCGCCGCCCTCAAGGACCGCCTCGCTGCAACCGAACAGCGGGCGGCCGTGGCCGAGGCTAAGGTCGAGGTCATGACCCAGATGAGGGGCGAGTAGCCCCGCGCTTCTCCTGTCAGGCTACTGATTTCTAGGAATCTTCTAGAGCGCTTCCAGAAGGTTCCTAGAACCGGGCGTAGCATCTTCGATCGGCACGATATCTCGGTAGATAAGGCGATGCCTGTCGTCACGCCACTCGTCGTCGTGGTAATGTCCGAAGAACCAGGCGCAGTAATCGAGCCGTCCGTCGAGCTCGCCTAGGAAGGTTTGCAGCGGATCTCCGCGGTACTCACGTCCGCGTTCGCGGCACAGCCCCTCAGCAAGGGCGGCAGGAGCCTCGTGAGTCACAACGTGGTCGACTTTCCAGCCCACGCGGTCGAGCGAGGCGCGGCAGTGTTCCGTCTCTTCCTCGCTCGGCATCTCCTCGGGCCACCAGCTCCTCCCCTCCTTGCGATACTGCCTGTCGTTGCTCGTGGCGCCGCCCATGGCAAGGACTGTGAGCCCGTCGATATCGAACACCTCTCCGCGCATCAGGTGCAGCACGTGCGGTCGCGCCTCATGGACGAGCCCGCCGTTCCACTCCCGCACCGACAGCTCAGCCAGGGCGTGGTGGTTCTCATGGTTGCCGTCCACGAAACACGTGGTCCACGGCTTCGACTCGAACCAGTCGAGCCAGTATTTCTCGGCGTTGGATCCATCCCAGACAAAGCCGAAGTCGCCGGCCACGATCACCGCGTCATCGCGCGTCAGGGTCCGGCCCAGCGGCCAATTCTTGAAGGCAAACCGGCTGGACCCGTGCTCGGCCCTGCCGTGCACGTCGCCCGTCACATAGATAGCCATCAGTACGCACCCCACGGCAGGAGTTTGTCCCCGAGCCTCACGATCCGGTCATACAGCACCGTGTGCCGTTCGTCCGGATTGCCGTCTCGGTGAAAATGTCCGTAATACCAGCGCTTGTAGTCCAGACGGTCCTCGAGCTCGTCGAGGAATCCGGTCAGCCGGTCCACATCCGGGCGTTCCCAGCCTGGGTCCGGGTAGAGCGTCGGCGAGAGCATGCGCGTCGAGCAGGTATGGGTGATGACGCAGTCGACCTTCCAGGCGACCTCGTCGAGCCTTGCCCGTGCGGCATCGAAATCGCGCTCGTCCGGCAGCTCCTGCGGCCACCACGAGCTGTACGGGATGCGGTACGCCCTGTCGACGCTCGTCGCCCCGCCCATGATGAAGACCGTCTTCCCGTCGAGCTCGAAGACCTCCCCGCGCATGAGGCGGCGGATGGACGAAGTATCCGACAGGCGCTGCGTCAGCCCGCCGTGCCACGGCTCCATGGGGCGCTCCGCCCAGTGGTCGAAGCGCTCGTGGTTGCCGTCAACGAAGAGAACCGTGTAGGGGCGCGACTCCATCCAGGCGATATCGGCGCATTCCTCGGCAGAGAAGTCCCACGGAAAGCCAAAGTCGCCGGCGATGATCAGATAGTCGTCGCTGCCAAGGCTATCCCCAAGCTCCCAGTCGCGGAGCTTTTGCATGTCGAGCCCACCGTGGATGTCGCCTGTCACATAGACCGTCATCGGATCGCCTCTTTCCGCTTGTAAGCCGCCAGCTCGCGTTCGACCTGCCTGTCACCGGTCTCGTTGACCCACCAGGGCCATTTCACCCGGCTGCACGGCTCGTCGACCCCGGCGAACCATTCCCTCAGCCCTTCGAGGCTCACCGGGGAGTGCCCGTTGGCGTCGCAGCCCACGTCGTAGCGCAGGAGCCCCTGCTTGCGGTTGAACTCGTTGTACGCGCCGCCGCTGCTGTGGATGTGCCCGTGGAGGTGCCACGATCCATGGCTCATGCCCTGCCAGTCGGCCATGGGGTAATGGCACAGGACGATCTTCTGCCCGTCGATCTTGAGCACGCAGATCGGCGGTTCCACGGTGAACGCGCCCGCGACCGGCGGCTGGGTCCAGTCCTTGTCATGGTTTCCCGGGACGAGGTGGATGCGCTTGCAGGCGATCCGCTTACGCAGCCCGTATGCGTCCTGGGCGGTCATCTTGAATGAGAAATCCCCCAGGATGTAGAGCTCGTCATCCACGGCGACCCTGCCGTTGATGTTGTCGACGATGGCATCGTTCATCTGCCAAATCGTCTCCCACGGCCGGTCCGTGAACTTCAGGACGTTCTCGTGCCCGAAGTGCGTGTCACTGGTGAACCAGATCATTCCATTGTCCCCTTGTCGCTAAATACCGTTCTCCTTTGCGCAATTGAGGAGACGTATTTTGAGCGACATGAGGCGTTCGAACCTCATGTTCTGTGCTCCAATCTGCCGGATTGTTCCAGCTAAAACTTTAAAACCTCGTGCGGGCAGAAAACCGTGTCCCGTTTGTGGGGTCATAGTATAGGCACTGTTAGAACTAATAGCCCAAATCCGTTGCCAACTAGCCACTATTGGCAACTATTAGGCCTTTTAGACAGCCGAACTGACTAATAGCCGCTATTTGTTAGGCCGTTTTGCAACCACGAGCGCTGCCGTGGATTCTTGATACGGCGCATCGACAACAGCAATGTCAAGCGGGTAGAATGGTGCCGACGGCAGCCCAAGTTGTAGTGAGCTGGGCAGAGCCGTTGCTTAATGAAGTTGGGTCATCGTCTTAGCGACGGTGGCCTTCTTTTTGGGCTTCGAGCCCTGCTTGAGTGCCTTGGAAAGGCCGACAAGGGCCGTGAGGAGCGAGACCATAGCAGTCAGGAGCTTCACGGACTCAGTGAAATCGGTCATGGGCATCACCTCCCATCGGATGGATGGCTCTGCCCGGCACAAGGGCTGCCGACAGCGCTGCTGATTCTAGCAGAGCGTCATTCCTCTTCGATCAATCCGTGCTCCACTCCCTCGCCGGAATCCAGTCCGTAATCCGTGGGTCATTTTCCTTTGTTTTGCGAGACTGGTTGATAACAAGCAGGTGGAATAAACATGGAGCCCGACATCTCTCGCGCAATCGGCGCGCGGCAAGGGTAGGGCCCATCTCATATGTTGTCAACACTAGCGGTGAACCTGAGCGCCGGGGCACATTCTTTGTTGGATGAAACCGGCATAGCAGCTAGCGGAAGGTATCATCGAAGGAGTGTGCTGGAAAGCACCCATCTCCTTAACTGTTAGAAATGCAAGTTAATAATCTATGTGGTCGATATGCCGTTGAGCCCGCATATCGATACCGCTCAGCCATTCGCCTCGCCCCCGTCGCACGTATCTTCATCCGGTCTGTTACTTTTAATCTAACAATTCTTTGAGGAACGTAGGTGCTTCTAAATGTACTGTCGACTTCTTCTCAAACTAATCCTAAGAGACAAGGCCGTATGGATTTGTACGCTCGTTCTCGCTGCAGCCTTTTCCGTCCCCATTGCGTTCAATTCACCCATCTACGGGCCCTTCTTTATGAAACAGGGCATGCAGAGCTTTGTCGACGCATTCAATACGCGCGCGCCCCAGGCCAGCGGCACAGACCTATCTCCAGAGCAGCAAAATGACGCGGAGCTTGCAAGATACGCGAACGCCGCCCTTGCCGCTCAAACCGACGCCGCCTTTCTCGATTCTGCCGAGAGCTACTACGCGCTCATGGACGAAGGCTTCCAATCCGGGTCCATCGTGGGAGACCAAGAGACCAATGACGCAGACCTCGCGTATTGCCGCGCTCTGAGCAGCTCCGGCATCACGGATATCCCGGCCTCCGCAAACGACCTGCCATTCCTTTCCTTCCTGCCTTACGCCATTGCCACGGCGCCGTCTTTCCTTCCCTTCATCCCCTTCCTTCTCTCGTCGATACTCGTGCTCGGCGCCACAAGGCCCGGGACCCTGGCGGCAAAGGCGCCCGTGCCCAAATTCCGGCGCCTTATCCAGATCGTGTTTTCGATAATCGCCGCGGGGACCGCGATGCTCCTCGCCGGCCTCGCGCCCGGGGGCATTTACGCCTTGGTCCTAAACGGCTTCGGGCAAATTGGGTACCCGATCGCCTTCTTCCATGACGGCGCGCTTACCACCACGACCGCGGGAAACGTCTTCACAGCCCTGCTTCTCGCGCTGCTTGCGGGCGGAACCTTGATATCCGTTTGCTCCGCCGTCCTATCGACCGCAACGAGGCGCGTCCTCGCGGGCCCCCTTACCTCCGCGCTGCTTGTCGCGGCCCCGGCATTCCCGTTACTGTCCGATTCGGCACTGGAGCATAACGCCGCGCTCAATCTCCTGCCGCTGGCCGTATTCTCGCCTATCGAGGCAACGGGTTACGTGGGATGCTTCCCGACAGAGTTCATTGGCTCCGGTTCAGGCAGCGCATCGATGCTTGCCGTGGCCCTGGCATACGTCGCGGTCTTTTTTGCGGTCGGCGCCGTTGCGACACGTTCGCCCAAACAGCCTGGACCCGCGAAAAAGCACCATGGGCTCGAGCTTCTGGACGCGAGCGTGGGATACGGAAGCACGACGATACTTTCAATCGGGTCGCTTTTCCTGAGCCCGGGAACGGCGGCGGGCCTCGTTGCCCCCAACGGCTCGGGGAAAACCACCCTTCTTGAAGCGCTGTCGGGCCAATTTCCCACCCGCATCCGCTCGGGAAGCCTGGCGGCAGACGGAATCAGCCAACGTCGATCAGCCGAATTTGCAGAACTCGTCTACCTGAGCTCTTCGGGCGGCACGGATCTCTATCCCACGCTATCGGCCCTCGAGCACCTTGCTTTCGTTAGGGAGGCGTGGAAATCGGCCGCCGACATCGACTCGCTCTGCGACTCCCTCGGAATCTCCCCATATCTCGACAAGCCGACCCGTAAACTCTCGACGGGAATGAAGCAGCAGGTAAAGCTTGCCATGGCGATAGCGACCGATTGTCCGTACCTCATCCTCGATGAACCGCTGAACGGCCTCGATCCGGGAAAACGGAAAACCTCCTGCGACGCGATGCGCAGCGAAGTGGCGCGGGGACGCAGCGTGCTCATTTCAAGCCATCTACTCGACGACCTGGCAGACCTCACCAACTCGTTCTACTTCATCGAGGCCGGCACGCTCGTGGAAAAGATCGAGTCGTCCTCGCAGACGCTCAAGCAGGAATACCTCGATACATACGAAGGAGGTGAATGACATGAAACTATTTGAACAGCTGAAGTCCAATGCGTCGCGCATGGCTGTCTACGCCATCCTCGTGGCAACGGCTTTATGCGGAATCGCGGCACCCGTCTATGCGCTCAACGGGGAGAAAGGCGATGTCGAACCCGCGTACATGGCTTCGACGGTTAAGGACCGGTACAAAGCCTTCTCTGGAGACACGTTTTACGTAGCAGAGTACGACACGACCTACCGTGAGCTTCGCTACAACAAGAGATACGAATATCTAGGCGCAAAAGTAATCAGCTATACATCGGGTTGGTACGGCCCCAACTATGGACACATAACCCAGTTCAAGTGTAACTACCGTGTGTACAACTAAAGCAACCGGCCGGGACGAGGGGCGACGCAAAAGCGTCGCCCCTCGTTTTTAACCATGTCAACTGAACCTGGTTCAGTTTTAATGCAAGAAGAAGCAGGCCGAGGATAGGAGACATTAAGGCTAATAGCCCGAACTCGTTGCCCGACCGTCACTATTAGTGACTATTAGACAGGACTTGCGGACGATCCAGCTAATAGTCGGTACTTGCAAATCACCCGCGTGTACCGAAAGGTATGGCAGGAGAGGCTGCCGATACGCTGCGCGCTAGATGCCGATCGTATCGATGGGTGCGATGGTGATGCCGTCCGGCGTCGTGTGGGTAGGCATCCCGAACCCGATGACGATGAGCTTAGCCGCAGGCGGTCTTTCCCCGCGCTCGACCAGCTTCCGCTCTAGGCGAAGCAGGTTCTCGGATGCCTCCGGCACCTGCGGGCTTCCCAGCTTGACCTCGACCGCGATCCATGACCCGTCGCGCCTGTGGACGATGGCATCGACTTCCAGATCGTCGGCGTCGTGGTAATGCGAGACGGAGGCGTCGTTGACCGCCGCATAGACCTTGAGATCGTGCAGGACGATGGACTCGAAGAGCAGGCCGAGGGTCTTCGGGTCGGCCGTCAACGACTTGGGATTCGCGCCGAGCAGCGCCACGGCGAGCGAGGGGTCCGCGAGATGTCGCTTAGCGCCCTGGCGCAACCTCACCGGGGATCTGAGCGCCGGGTGCCACGCCGGGATGTCGTCGACGATGTTGATCCGTCGCAGCGCGTCCATGTAACTCGCAATTGTGTTCTTCGATATGTCGCCGTCCAGATCCCTTTCAATGGCTTTCGTGCCGGAAAGAGTCGACTCGTTGCGAGCGAGCGAGCAGAGCAGGGACATGACCTTTTCCGGGTCGCGTCTCACTCCGTCGATTCTTGAGACATCGGATTCGCACACGCCATCGATATAGGCAGCCGATATCCGCATCGCTTCGGCGGTCGTCCTACCGACCGCCTGAGGCCAACCGCCGCGGCAGAGAATATCGGCAACACCGCTGATGCCATCGATGGACCCGAGCGATGTTTTAACGGGATCGCCTGCAAACAGCGCACCGATCGAAACCGCACCAGACGAGACGCCAAGTTCGGAAAGCGTCATGGTGTCCATCCGCAGGCGGGAGATGCGCCCGACGCCGCTGTGCATCGGTCGGTCCGCATCGTTCGGCGTCGCCGAGCCGGTAAGGATAAACTGCCCTGGTTCCCCTCCCCTCGCATCGCACTCGAAACGCACTGCGTCCCATAGCTTCGGCTCCTCCTGCCACTCGTCGATGAGTCGCGGCGCCGCACCGGTTATCGCCTGAGCCGGGTCGAGGCGAGCGAGTTGAAGCGCCGCGAAGCCGCCAGCGGGATCGGAGAGAGAAAGCGATGACTCCGCAAAGCGGTGCGCCGTCGTCGTCTTCCCGCACCATTTCGGTCCCTGAACAAGTACCGCGCCGAAAATGACGAGGTCTCGTTCGATCAGCCGATCGACGCATCGGTCTATATATCTATTCACTAGTGCACCCCACTTCTTAAACAGAGAAATTATACTGTTTATCTGCTGCGTTGGGACAATTGCAGGTAATTCATTGGGACAATTGCAGGTTGAACTATGAAGCTTGTACTAAAAGAAAGCCTATAAGAATGTAGGATGCATATAGCGCACGGGAGCGCTTATAGGCTTGGCAGAGCCGGCGCCCTGCGCGGATGGAAACAGTTTGGGGTTTTCTCCCAGCAGCTGAAGCCGCCCTAGTAGGGGCGGCTTCAGTCATTTAAAGGGATGAGCTCGTGCATCTCTCCCTTACCGGAATCAAGCCTTTCTGCAGCTACCTCTAGGTGTTTCTGGTTCTCTTTGCTCCAGAAAGGATCAATCTCCTCGACCGGGGTTCCAGTGATCTCGGTGACATCGTCGGCATCGACCTTGAGCTTTGCGACGATTTCTTCCACCACCCGGCGCCGTGCCTCATCTTTGATCTCCTCGCCGACCTCGCCAAACTCCATCGACGGCCCGTCCTTGCTCACCGGTCCATACATATGGATCTCCCTTTTTCAATCCATCTATTGCGATAGATCTTCTAGAAATTGGGCAAAAGCGTACTCATGCAACGTTGCATGAGTACACAATACACCGCATTATCGCGCTACGTTTCTTGCGGCAACGTAGAACCGGCAGTACTCCGGCTTGAAGACGAACTCAACAGTCCCGGTCGCCCCCATTCGGTTTTTAGCAACGATGACATTCGCGATGCCCTTGGCCGGACGTCCATCCATGTTCGCCTCTCGATCGTCGGCTGAACGGTCCAAGAACATAACAATATCGGCGTCCTGTTCGATCGAGCCGGAGTCGCGAAGATCAGACAACTGGGGCACTTTTCCGACGCGATTCTCAACCTGCCGAGAAAGCTGGGATAACGCAATGACGGGAACGTTAAGCTCCTTTGCGAGGATCTTGAGCGAACGGGAGATCTTGCCGATCTGAACGTTCCTGCTCTCGAACTTGCTTCCCTTGGGATCATCAACCAGCTGTAGGTAGTCGACGATGATGATTCCCTTTCCTTGCCCGCGAAGCATGCGCCTCGCCTTGGCGCGAATGGACGCGACGGTCGTTCCGGGCGTGTCGTCGATGTCGATTGGCAGAGCACTCACGGATGCCACGATGTTCTCAGCCAGGGCGCGGTCGCCCTCCTTGATAAGCCCATCCCTGATGGCTCCGATGGTCAAGCCGCTTGAAGCGCCGGCCGACGCGCTCGCGAGTATGCGCTGTCCTATTTCGGTAGCAGTCATCTCCAGCGAGAAGAGGCATACCTTCGTACCAACGCTTGCGATCGATGTTGCCAGATTGATTGCGAAAGCACTCTTACCGACCGCTGGCCGAGCGCCGAGGACGATGAGCTGTCCAGGCTCGAACGAACCGATAAGCTCATCGAGCTTGGAGAATCCAGTTTTGACATGGTCTGTCGCTCCGCCCGTCCTGGTCGCCTCGGCGGAATCGAGGACGAGGCGTAAAGCGCTTTCCATGCTCTTGTAATCGCTTGGGACGGATTGCTCGGTCGCGGCGAGAAAGGTGTCCTGGACTGCGGAGATGTATTCCGCGGTGTCTATCGGCGGGTTATTG
Source organism: Collinsella sp. (assembly GCA_018365375.1). GTDB lineage: Bacteria > Actinomycetota > Coriobacteriia > Coriobacteriales > Coriobacteriaceae > Collinsella. The sequence continues at coordinate 18,216 of JAGZKE010000038.1, forward strand.
GTTAGCGACGTTACTTCAGCGGTCGCGGCGATGACATTACGGCGAGCGGTGTCACGTCGCAGGATGTCAACGTAGTGCTCATACGACGCCTGAGCAAAGTCGTCCGAGATGAGTTCGATGACGTATGCCTCGCCACCGACGGCAGCGAGCTTTCCGCTGCTCCGAAGCCCATCGATGACGGAGACGCAGTCGGCCCCGATACCCTTCGCATCAAGATCGCAAATCGCCTTGAAGATCGTCCTGTTCGACGGAGAGAAAAAATCTGACTCCGTGCAACTTGCCACGATTTCCACGCGTGAAACGCGGTTGGTCATGGCGGCGGCCAGCACTTTCTTTTCTGCTTCGATGTTGGACGGGAGTTTCGTTGGTAACGGCATATTTGGCCTTCCTACTGCGTACCAATGCAACGTTGCATGAATACGCAGTTGAATAATTTGCTATTTTCTAGATATTTTCTAGAAAATATCTAGATTTATCCCTTAATGCGCACTGATGCAACGTTGCATCAGTGCGCATTTACTTGTTTCTCTTTCTCGCCTTCTTGAGAATCGCTTCCAGTGCTCGTGTGCGGTCATCTTCGAGACGGACCGCAGCAACAGCGGCCCCCGACGCGATTTCCGGCACGACCTGCTTTCCCTGCTTCTTGAGCTCAATGAAACCTTGCTCGGCAAGATGCTTCCTAGCCTTTTGGAGCGCGGAGACGGAAATACCCAGGAGCTCTGCCAGCTCCGGGTTCTTCATCGCGCCGCGGGGGTGGTCCAGCAGACTTTGGGACACGAGGTCGCCGAACACGACACAGGCTGCATCGTGGAACGCATCACTTGCAAGCATGAATCGCGGCACGTGAAGGAACTGACCGCTAATCAATTCGCTTTTGGACATGCCGACAAAGTTACCGATTTCATCAAAGTTAACCGAAAGAGCCCCGCTTTCCGAGCGCACGACCCATCCCCAACCAACCATCTCGTTGATGGATGTACTCACTCGGCACCGATCGATATCAAGTTCGACGGCCGTTGACTCACGAAGCTCGGAAAGACCAGATCCGATATGCGAGAGCAGGATAACGGTTCCGATCGAGCATTTGCGCCCATTCGGCATCGTCTTGCCAACCACCGAAACGAGACCGAGGCGCACGAGAAGCCATGGATAGTCCTTGAGCTCACGGGTTGCGACGGGGCGCTGCAGCACAGGCGCTGCAGCGGAAGTACCCAGATTGCCTCCACCAACCGAAAGCTCGGTTTGGAACACGAACGGCGCAGGGGCATCATTCGATTTTTCAGATTGACTGCCGACGGCGGCAGCCAGAGCGTTGGCCAAGCTGGTCATGATTATCACGACCTCTAGCCGACAGCATCATCTGCCAAGGTACATCCACAAAAACCAGCGGTAGAACCGAAGGTACTATGGTATGATGTCCTTGACAAATCGATATCACGTCGGAAAGAAAGACTCATTTGCTTGGCGGCTGCGAGTCTTTTTTTCTGCCTATTTTTCCTCATCGCCAGCCCGATCCTCGCGCTCATGAAGCATCTGGTTGCGCAAAAGCACGCCGATATACCCGGACTTGTTCATTCCGGTCTGCTCGGTAACCTCGGTAAGATAATCCACGAGCTCAACGGGAAGGGTGAGCAACACGCGCTTCTTGGACGGAGTTGCGTCCTTCTTGGATTCCATCTCAAATACCTTTCTGGCCGAATTTACATTGCAGATAGTATATCCGTATATATCACGATGTTCAAATATATTTCTTCACGGTTGAATGCGTTGTTATAACCCCTTAACGCGTACTCATGCAACGTTGCATCAGTACATAACGTTGCATGAGTACGCACATAGCGTTGCATGAGTACACATTTATGTTGCATCAGTACGTGATAAATAGGGGTTAACGTTGCATGAGTACATGTCCCTATATATGTAGAGAAAAGAGAATTGAGAATTAAGAGAGAGAGGGCCACAAGTGGCCTAGAGCCCTTGCTTGAAACTCACTGAAAGACGAACGTCTTTTTGCAATCGTGAGGTGGCTACAGATAGGGCATCTTTTTCAGCTGCTATCCATTCCGACATTCAGTCGACCTCACGTCTAGACCACGGAAACGGCCGCAGAATCGAATATCTGACACTTTGGAACCAATTCGACCGTATTCCTCAGACTACATTATTTCGATGCCTTAAATCGGATCTGAGAGCCTACAAGAAAGAAAAAGCACCTTCCGGTGCTCTTCTTGACTGACGTTTGATTAAGATATGTTCGCGAAATGCGATATCAGGATGCTTGTTCCAATTCTTCAATCAGATTGAGCAATCGGTTTACGGCTGGGCCGAGAAGGTCGGCCAGCGCGAACAGGGCTTCGTTTTCGGATGTGTTCATCACCTGCGAAAGCCCGCTGAGCCCACAGAGCTCCGTGGTGATGTCGCCGCTGAGCTTCCTGCGTTTCTCGCTTTGAGTCATATCGGCTCCTTTTCTCATCGATTCCGAAACTAACCTATCGGTCTTCGTTTTCCGCCTCTTTAAGCAGCTCATCGACAGCGTTCTGCATCACAGCTGTCATCGTCCTGCCCTCCTGCTTGCAGTAGGCCTTCAGGGCTGCGTGCTTCTTTGCCGACACGTAAAACGTAATCATCTTGCGCTCGTCGGTCCCGGCATCGCCCTTGTGTGCGGTGTCCTGGTTGTCCATGAGGCGCTTTTTGGCCGGCTTGGTGTTGTTGTTGGCAAATGCATTGAAGTTATTTTTAACGGCCATTCAGGGCCTCCCTGAGCTCGCTGTAGACGTCATCGTATCCGTAGAGTGCCGATCCGAACGGCAGCCCGAAGTAGCCCTTCAGGTCCTCCTTCTGGCGGATCGCCGTGTCGAAGTAGGAAATACCGCCGGCGGCAAGGTTTTCCTGCGCAGCCTTGAAACCGTTGGTGTTCGTCAGCACGCGGGTAAGAAGCACGGCGTACGGCCTCCCGTTCGCTTCCATCGTTTTCACGGTCTCGGCCGTTTTCACGAGGTCTGCGTTGCCGGTGCCGGTCGGCACGATGACGAAGTCCGACGCGTCCTGCGCCGCGTCCAAGATGGCCCCATTGGGTGGGCAATCGATGAAGGCCCAGCGGCCCGGATCGCCTTTGAACTTCTTCGCCGCCCGTTTGACGGTTGCGGGGTTCGCGGCGTCGACGGCGAAGGGAAGTTCCTCGCCGTTGTCCTCGGCGTTATCGGCCCAGAAGGTGGCCGATCCTTGCGGGTCCGCGTCGAGTACGACGACTTCCTTGCCGTCGCGAGCGGCGGCCGTCGCGAGCGCGATGCAGCTCGTCGTCTTGCCCACACCGCCCTTCAGATTGATCAGCGAAACGATCATTTTTGCACCGGTCCTCTCCATAATTCTTCTAGAACATTTCTAGAAACCTTCTAGATTCATTTTACCGCACCGCAACGCTCCATAACCCATGAATCCCTGCAAATCTAGAAATACTCTAGAAGTTTTATAGAAACTTACTAGAAGATTTCTAGATACAATCACGATCATGCGTACCTTTCTGGTTTGCGCCTTGATACGATAAATGAAGACTCAGTTGGGAGAGGGAGGGGGTTGTGGTGACTGGCTTTTGGCAAGTGTTTACACTTCTGGGCCACATCGGTTTTGCAACGGTCCTTACCGTATGGCCGAACGACTTCGGCCGTCATCCCCGCCTTATCCGTGCCATCGGCATTCTCGGGTTGATTACCGGCGCCCCGCGCGTTCTTCGATTTGGCCTAGCTATTTGAGAAGCGACGGCGCGGCAGACAAGCAGATTAAGGTGGAAGGAAATGACCAGGCGCCCACCGCGCCGCCATCCAAAGTGTATCGCTCGCCTTCAACCTAATAGTTCCTAATAGTGCCCATGCACCTGACTATTAGCGACTATTAACCTAAAGACCCTGAAAATTCGTCTATTAACCGGTATTACCGCAGGAAGATAGCCAAATCCAAACGCCTCAACATCTGGAAGCCAACAATTTATTTCTATAATTCTTCTAGAAAATCCCTAGAAACCTTATAGAAGAATTATAGATTCAACTCATGCTGCGTCCCTTTTCGTTTCGGGCATACTGTCGGCAAGAAGACGATTTCAAGGAGGCGGACATGCTCCAGAACGTACTTGGCAGCGACGGACAGATGCACGTCGAGAACCAGGTCGGCAACATGAGAATCGGCCTCACGACCGGGGAGACCAAGACGGTCGTTCCGTGAGCCGGTGGTATGAACACGGCCATTGGCCCCGACGGGACCCATACCGAGTTTCAGACCGGCCAGATGCGCCAGACTCTCGGTAAGCCCGGGTTCGACTGGTTGCTCAATAAGCACTGACAAACGGTCGGTAAAACATAGGCGCTCTTAAAAATATGTGACCATAAGACCAGGCTAACATGTGCTCACAGACATATAGTCACAGCTGTAGATCGGTTTAATCCGCAGTCCGTAAGCTGAAGCTGCCTCAACGAACCGTGGCTGGCGAGACGAAAAAGGGGAATCCCTTTAATATGAGAAAGCCATTGTCAATAGGCGTGTTTGTTCGAGCCCGGTTTTAAACCGGGCTTTTTCGTTTCCCGTCGGGAGGGCCCGCGCACGCTGCATGGCTTAGTCGACGCTTGCCTGGCAAGCTAATATCCGCGGGCTCTTGCGGGTGCGCTTCCGGCGGTCAGCCCGGTATGTCCGCGCACCCCACCGCATTTCGATCGGGGCCTTCGGGCGGGGCGTGCACGTCAGGTAGTGCCACGCCGACTCCACCAGTGCCGTCCTGGCGAGCCGGTTGCCCGTCTTGGTTATCCCGCCGCGCCGCTCGGTCTCGCCGCTCGAGCGCTCCGACGGGACCAGCCCGCACCAGCTCGCGAAGGCCGGGGCCGTCCGGAACCTCGTGAAGGAGCCCGCCTCGGCTGCGAGTCTGAAGGCCGTCAGGGTGTCGATTCCCTTGATGCAGGAGAGCGCCTCGACGGCCGGGCGCCACCGGTCGGTCCGGGCGAGGGCGAGCACCTTCTTCTCGAGCTGCCGGCGGTCCGACTCCGCGCACCTCGCGGCCGTGACGTAGTACTCGAGCACGTCGCGCTGGGGCCCCTCGAGCCTGATCCCGGATATCCACCTCCAGTGGGCGCGCGTCCAGGATCCCTTCCTCGTCCCGTCGGCGTTGCGCTCGTCCCAGACGTGGCCCAGCCTGATCAGGAACATGTTGAGGCGCTGCCTGGCGCGGCGGTACTCCGCCGTGGCGTCGTCGAGGGCGCGGTCGAGGTCCCGGGCGGCCTCGACGGCCGCATCGGGCAGCGGGACCTCCACGATGTTGTGGGTGGCGAGCATGCGGGCGATGAACTCGGCGTCGCGCCGGTCGTTCTTGCGGCGCGCGTCCGCCGCCGGCCTCTGCATCTTGGAGACGGCGGCCACGGCGCAGTCGAGGCCGAGCGCGCGCAGCTCGCGCGCCATGTGGAAGCCGGTGGGACCGCTCTCGTAGCAGGCCCTGGGCTCCTCGAACCCGAGGGCCCACTCCGCGATCTCGGCGGCGTCCGTCCCGAAGTCACGGTGCACCACCTCGCCGGTGAAGGGGTTGAACGCCGCGGCGGCGACCGATCGCGCGTGGACGTCCAGGCCGATGGAGGTAACATGGGGCATGGGAAGCCTCCTCCCCGCAGGTGCGGTAAGGGCTACCGCACGGGCCGATACTCAAAGCCCATTGTGGCATCCCGAGCCCGCGGAAAGAAGCTGCGCCGCGGGGGAGGCGACCCAAATGGCTTTCTCATATCGTCTTG
>JAGZKE010000009.1:0-72344 GCA_018365375.1 Collinsella sp.
AAATGGTGAAAATGCGTTGGCGCGATTGGGGAAATTGCGTTGGCGGAATCGGCTAAAGTGCGATGGCGAAATTGGTTGTTTTTACAGTAGCGCTAACATTCCTCCCGTGCATCCTTATCTCGAGCGGGACGCCGCTGCCCTTGGGCATCAGTTTCGGCTGGTGGTTCGCTTGGACGTAGCTCCAGGACCCCTCGACGGCCAGCCTCCTGACGAGCGCGTTGCCGGCCCCGCTGATCCCGCCAAGGCGCACGGAGTCCGCGCTCGACCTCTGCTTCGGGGCGAGGCCGAAGTAGGCCGTCACCTGCCTGCCGGAGCGGAACCTCGAGAAGTCGCCGACCTCGGACGCGAAGGCGGCGGCGAGCGCGAACCCGCACCCCTTGATCGACTGGAGCGCCTCGACCTCCGCCGAGAGGGGGCCCGCCGCGACGGCGGCCCTGTACTCGGCGAGGAGGTCGTCGCGCGTCTCGGCGGCCGCCTCGACCTCGTTCCTCAGCGCCGCCAGCGCCCGGATGCCGCCGTCGTCGGCGGGCCGGACCTTGTCGAGCCACCTGAGGAAGTCGTACGTCCAGTACTTCCGGGGGTTCCCGGCCGGCGTCGTGCCGCCGTAGGCGTAGCCACGGCGGGCCAGGAACGCCAGGAGCCGCTGCTTCGCCGCCGCGAGCCTCGCGGTCGCCGCGTCGTGGGCCCCGGCGAGGTCCCTGAGCCCCTCGATCTCGGGGGACGGCACCCATACCGGGGAGATATCGTGCGACAGTATCGCCTTGGCCATCCTGGCCGCGTCGTTGCGGTCGTTCTTGGACGAGAGGTCGGCCGCCGACCTGGGGACCTTGGAGACGGCCGCGACGACGCAGTCGACGCCGAGCCCGGAGAGCTCCCTCTGCGGGGCGAAGCCGAGGTAGCCGCTCTCGTAGGCGGCGAGCGACGGGCCCGGGAAGCCCGACATCCACTCCGCGACCTCGCCCCACGGGTTGCCGCGGAACCTCCTCGTCACGGCCTCGCCCGTCTCCGCGTCGAGCGCGCAGACGGTCGTGGACCTGAGGTGTACGTCCATTCCGAAGGCGGTAGAATATCTAGGCACGGGAGCCTCCCAACCTCGTTGCGGCGCGGCTGCGCCTCTGGCACTTCAACAACATTGTCGCAGCCCCGACCCGCGGTCACGAGCGGGGGCTCCTGTCGTTTCCGTGCCCCTGGATTGGGTCATAGTGTCTGACTTATGCTCAACCTGTAATGCAATTCAATCCCAAGCAAGAAGGCCGAAGCCCCAACCAGGGCTTCGGCCTTCTTTATCTCAAGGTTCCGTCGTATTCGACCATGGCTGGATGCTTCGACAAACGATCGGCAGCCGTCTTATAGACCTCTGAACGGTCGCGTCGACCTATTGCAACGATCTCGGCAATCTCAACCGTTCCGTCCTCTCGAATTCGAAATACCATTCGGAGTCCCGCCTTTCTCCATTTAATCTTTTTGCAGCCGGCAAGCTCACCGTGAAGCGGCGTTCCGATTTCATCGGCGCGCGTCTTTAATTTCGCCACTGCAATGCGGACGAGCCTTCGCTGAGAACCATCTAGTTTTTGATATTCCTTCTCGACGTCTCGATTCAAAAAGCCGACGACAAAGTGCCCGCTCATTCGAAAAGATCCTCATCCGAAATCGCGTCGGAGTCCATCGATTCGAACTCCGCGAGCTCCTCAGGAGTCAGGGTATCTTCAAACGGAATAAACTCATGCGGTCCGTTTTTGATTCGATCTGCCGCAATACGATCAAGCTCAAGTTCGCGAAGGTACTGTAGGGCGCCGTACATTTCCTCATAGGCGGCGTAGTCGATAATCACGGTATCGATATCGTTATGATCGGCGATAAACTGCGGCGCGCGCTTAGCGCGCTTGCGAACGGCAGATAAGGACTTGCTCGCTTCGGTGGCAGAAACTACCTGATCTTTTGTAAACACCGGCTTTTCCAGAACAAGTGGGGACATTTGTACCTCCAAAAAAATAATCTGGATTATATTTCAAAGTATACTTCAAAATATAATCCAGATTTCTCTTTGGAAGAAACTATTGCGCTATCGGTTCTCGATGCTTCCGATGTTCTTGAGCTCGATGGAGATGAGGCCGTTGGGCTCGTTGACGAACTCGATATACTCGGAGTTCGAGCCCATCTCGGCCGGGAAGCTGATCTCGATACCCGTATCGGTTCGAATCTTATGATTGCGCACGGCCGCACGCTCGACCTGTTTACGCTCCACGGGCACGCGCTCGGGCACCTTTTCCTCGGTCAATGCCGCACGAACGCTCTCTTTGATGACCGGCTCGTCCTCAAAGACCTCGTCGACGATATCCCAAGGCGGCAGTTCCTCGTCGTCTTCGACCTTCTCGGCAACAGCGGCTTTGACCTTGGCGAGCGCCACGGCCGTATTGGCGCCGTGCTCCTCGGCAACCTCCTCGACCACGCGCGTCACGGTGTCGATAATCTCCTTGCCCGACACGCCCGTATCGCACTGCAGCAGGCCGTCAGGAATAAGCATGCGGTCCTCGCCGGCGATCTTGCGCTTTTTGTCCACGTAGCCGATCTCCATGGTGCTCGCGCGCACGATGGCGTAGCTCGGCACCTTTTGGGAAGGATTCGGCAGAATAGCATAGTGGCGCGCGATGTCGTTGCGCACCTCGCCCTCCTCGCGGCCCACCTCGTGCATAAAGGCCTGCTTGGACCCAAGTAACATGACAGCAAACCAGCGGGCGTCCTCATCGTCGTCAAAGTCCGCCACAAGCACGTCGGTAGACTCGGCCTTTTCGGCCTTGGCAAGCTCCGAGGAGATGAACTCCGCAATCTGCTGCGACAGGTCCACGAATTCGCGCTCGCCAAAGAAATAGCCCTTGAGCTCACCGCCGAATGCGGAGTTCTCGGCAAACGTGGCGCGCTTGTTATCGGCAGACGTGCGGGCGCGACGCAGATGCGTGGTCACGAAGTTGCGCACGGTGCGACTCTCGATATCGAGCTCGCGCTGGCTCATGACGTTGACGGCCGAGTCAAAGTCCAGGATATGCAGGATTGCGTGATTGATTTTCATATACGGCATTCCGTTCTAGATCGATTTCAGCACGAATCAGTATAGCGGTCGTGCCCGCCCCAATGCACCAACATGCCCCTTTGCACCAGCGTTAACGCAGGAGCTCGGACTGCCACGCCTCGAGCTGCTCTACCAGGCTCTTGCCGGCAGCAGGAACGTTGAGCTCGGAACGCTTGGGCAGCAGGGCGCATTTAAGAATTGCGGCGACGGTCTGCGAGATGAAACTGCGCGTATCTTTGTCGAAGCTCTGAGCAGCCTGGAGCATCACCGGCAGGCTCTCGCACAAATTCCCTGCGATATCTGCGAACCGTTCGGCCCCTGTGGCTTCAAACACGGAGAACAACGCATCTACAAAGCGCTCGCGCTCGGCAGGCCCCACTGCAAGCAGCATCTCGCGAATAGAGCTATCGACGTATCGAGCGCCGGCAGACAGACGCTCGCAATACACAAAGTCGTAGCCGTCAACGACCCAGCTAAAGGGATTGTGCTGCAGCAGACTGAATTCGGTGCTCTCGACAATGGCGTAATCTTCCTGCGTCTCGAACATCATGCCGAAAATCGAAGACTGGGGCAGGGTCTTGTCGATGCGGCCGGAAAGACCTGCGAAGGCGTCACCGCTCAGGAACTCCTCGACAAAGCCGGGGCCATCGTGGGAGAAGGCCCGTTCGATCCGGTCGCCAGCAGCGTCAGAGCACATCGCCGCGCCATACACCGCCAAGTTTCCGCCCTTGGAATGGCCTCCGCACAAGAGCGGACCATCAATCGCGGCCACCGCCTCGTCCACATAGCGCGCCGCAGATTCCTGGGCCGGCACAGGACACCGGAAAGCCATGTTAAAGTCCTCTTTCCAGCCCACGATCGTGCTGTCGGTCCCCCGGAAGGCAAGATAGGAAAATCCTGCCGGGAATCGGAACGTCATGGCCGCAAACTGCTCCGTCGTTGCCACGTCGCTCACGGCACGGTATCCGCACACGCGCACGCCGCGGTAGCGCGGACTTGCCGCAACAGCCTCCAACAAGGCGCGGCTCTCCTCCGGATCCCACAGGTCGCCAATCATGTCCCGGTAGCACTCGGCGCGCAGTAGCTCACGCACGTCCAGTCCCTGCCAGCCGGCAAGCTCCGGCATATCCCCCGGCAAGCGCAAATACGACAGCCATGCAAACACCAGGCTGTCCACCGCGCAAAACGGCCGCTCCTCAAACGAATCGAACGCCGTCTGGGCATAACTCAAAAAGTTAGGCGAATCCGACATGCCTCTCCCATCAACAATGGTGCATTGGGGTCAGGTTTGTTTGCACCAATCGCGCCCCATTTGGTGCAAACAAACCTGACCCCCTTGCACCAAAAAGGCGCCCGGGCCGTGGGGCCTGGACGCCTTCATTGTAGCTTGCTGGCAAACGAGCCGGATTTAGCAGGAGAAATCGACGCTGTCGATGATGTCCTTGAGGGCCTTGGCAGAAGCGGTGAGCTCGCTCTGCTCGGACTCGTTCAGCGGCACAGGGACGCGGCAGACGACGCCGTCGCGACCGACGACGGTCGGCATGGAGATGGCCAGATCGGACAGGCCATACTCGCCCACCATGAGCGAGGAAACGGGCAGAACGGTCTGCTCGTCACGCATGACAGCGGTGCAGATGCGCTTAACGGCCATGGCGACGCCGTAGTAGGTGGCGTGCTTCTTCTCGATGATGGTGTAGGCGGAGTTCTTGACGTCCTCGGCGATACGCTTCTCGGCAGCCTCGTGCTCCAGATGGCCGTGAAGCTCGCAGAAGGTGCTCAGCGGCACGCCGGCAACCTGGGCGCTGGACCAAGCGACAAACTCGGAGTCGCCGTGCTCGCCCATGACGTAAGCCTGAACGTCGCGCGGATCGACCTCGACGTGGGCGCCGAGCATCTGCTGCAGACGGCCGGTGTCGAGCACGGTGCCGGAACCGATAACGTGGCCCTCGGGCAGGCCGGACATCTTGATGGCAGCGTAGGTCAGAACGTCGACCGGGTTGGAGACGATCAGCAGGATGCCGTCAAAGCCGGACTTCTTAATCTCGGGAATAATGGACTTAAAGATGCTGACGTTCTTGTTGACCAGGTCCAGGCGGGTCTCGCCGGGCTTCTGGGCGGCGCCAGCGGTGACGACGATCATGGCGGCATCGGCGACATCAGAGTAATCGCCAGCGTAAATCTTCATCGGCTCGGCAAACGTCATGCCGTGCGCGATGTCCAGGGCCTCGCCCTCGGCGCGGTTCTTGTCCACGTCGATGAGGACCATCTCGGAGAACAGGCCGCTCTGCATCAGTGCGAACGCCGAAGACGAACCGACGAAACCGCAGCCGACAATAGCGACCTTCTTCTCGTTAACCATAAGAAACTCCCATCTCACTCCACAAACAAGCCGCCCGGGAACGACCCGTGCGGCTTGCCGTAATCCCAATACATCCAATCGGGACTTTGATTATGCTCCTATTCGCAGCCAAAAATCGACCGTTTACCGAAATTGTTTGCAGGATTCGTAAAATAACTGCACGAAATCGGTTTCGAGCTATTGACGAGGCGAAATAGCTTTCTAATACAGGCCCGCCTCGCGAATGGCCTCGACAGCCAAAGCAATCTGATCGGGTGGCAGAACCAGCGCCATGCGCACGTGCCCCTCGCCCGAAGGACCAAAGCTCGCGCCCGGCGTCACCACAACGCCGGCCTTCTCCATGAGCTCCTCGCAAAACGCCATGGAATCGGTGCGACCACCGGGAAGCTTGGCCCACACAAACATGGAGCCATGCGCGTTGGGACGCTCCCAGCCCAGGTCCTCAAGACCGTCGCACAGGGCGTCGCGGCGCTCCTGGTACTTCAGACGCTGCGCCTCGACTTCATCGCGCGGACCGTTCAGGCAGGCGATGGCGGCCTTCTGGATCGGGAAGAACATACCGAAGTCGATCTGGCCGCGCAGCTTGGCAAAGGCCGAGACCACATCCTCGCGACCGACCAAAAAGCCAATGCGGGCACCGGTGACGTTAAACGACTTGGAAAGCGAGAAGAACTCCACGCCCACCTCGAGCGCACCGGGATACTGCAAAAAGCTGCCACCCGGCTCGCCGTCGAACACGATGTCGGAGTACGCGTTGTCATGGACGATGAGTAGGTCGTGCTCGCGGGCGAAAGCGATGATCTCCTCGTAGACCTCGGGCGTGCCCACCGAGCCCACCGGGTTGGCGGGCAGCGACACGATCATATACTTGGCACGATCGGCCACCTCGGGATCGATACCCGCCACATAGGGCAGGTAATTGTGCTCGGCAACCAGCGGATAGTACTCGAGCTTGGCATCGGCGATCTTGGCACCCGCCTCAAAGACCGGGTAGCACGGATCGGGAACCAAAATAGTGTCGCCCGGATCGAGCAGGGCCAGGCCCAAATGACCCACGCCCTCCTGCGTGCCGTTGCACGACTGCACCATGGACGGTGTAATGCCCGAAACGCCAAAGCGGCGCTCATAGTAGTCGCACACGGCTTGCTTGAGTTCCGGCAGGTCACGCAGGGCATACTTCCACATCTCTGGGTCCTGCGCAGCCTGGGTCAGCGCCTCGACCACGTGGTCGTACGGCTTAAAGTCGGGCGTGCCCACGCTCATGTTATAAATGGTCTTGCCCTGAGCCTTCAGTGCGAGAAGCTTGTTGTTGAGCGAGGCGAAGACCTCCGCGCCAAAGCGGTCGAGACGCTGCGATGCCTGCATGGTGCCACCTTTCGATATAAAAAACGCGGCGCTCCGACAAGAGCGCCGCGCGATACGGGCCATCAGATTGCAAAAGTGTAACGCTTGCAAACCCCGTATTGGTTCAATTTAGCCAACCTTAGTCAATTGGATTGAGCGCGTCGATCTGCGCAAGCCACAAACGTGAGCTGGCGTCACTCGGCATACGCCAATCGCCGCGCGGGCTGAGCGTCACCGAGCCCACCTTGGGACCATCGGGCAGGCAGCTGCGCTTAAACTGCTGGGCAAAGAAGCGACGATAGAACGTACGCAACCACGTGTGGACGGTCTTGGCGTCGTAGACGCCCTCGAAGCTCTTGAGCGCCATGCGGTAGATCTTGCCCGGCTCAAAACCAAAACGCAGCAGGTAGTAGAGGAAGTAGTCGTGCAGCTCATACGGGCCCACCAAATCCTCAGTCTTCTGCGCAATCTCGCCATCGCCCGTGGGCGGCAGAAGCTCGGGGGACACCGGCGTATCGAGGATGTCGAGCAAGACCTCGGCAATACGCCCGCCAAAGACATCGGCCGCATAGCGCACCAGATGGCGCACAAGCGTCTTGGGCACGCTCGCGTTGACGGCGTACATGCTCATGTGGTCGCCGTTATAGGTAGCCCAGCCGAGCGCCAGCTCCGACAGGTCGCCGGTACCGATGACAAAGCCGCCAGCCTGGTTGGCCAGGTCCATCAGAATCTGCGTACGCTCGCGGGCCTGGCTGTTCTCGTAGGTCACGTCCTGCACGGCCGAATCGTGCTCAATGTCCTTGAAGTGCTGCTCCACAGCCGCGTGGATCGAAACCTCGCGGAAGCTCACGCCCAGGTCGCGGGCAAGCGACTCGGCATTCGACTTGGTACGATGCGTCGTGCCAAAGCCGGGCATGGAAACCGCCGTGATACCGGTGCGCGGCAGCCCCAGCGCATCGAAGGCACGCACGGTCACAAGCAGTGCCAGCGTGGAGTCCAAGCCACCCGAAAGGCCGATGACCGCAGCCTTGGTGCCCGTGTGGGCAAGGCGGGTCTTGAGGCCAGCAGTCTGCAGGTCGAGGATGGTCTCGCAGCGCTCGGCCAGGTCGCCGTGGTCGGCCGGCACAAAAGGCGCGCGAGGGAAAACGCGGTCGATATCGCAGGCATCGCGCAGGACAGGCTTTTTGGCCAGCACGCCCTCAAACGAAAACTCAACGGTCGTGGCCTCCGGCGCATCGTCCGCGCGCGTCCACGTCGTCGAGCGACGGCGCTCGGCAACCAGACGGTCAAGATCGACATCGGCCACCGCCATCTCGCAGGTGAGGAGCTTCGTGGCGGCGAGCTTAGATCCGTTTTCGTAGACGAGGTTCTCGCCCGCAAAGACCATGTCGGTCGTGGACTCGCCCTCGCTCGCATCCGCGTAGGCATAGGCGCAGTACAGGCGCGCGCTTTGATTAGAGATAAGGCTGCGGCGGTAATCTGCCTTACCGATGATCTCGTCGGAAGCGGAGGGGTTGAGAATCACCGTCGCACCGGCAAGCGCCATCTCGGTCGAGGGCGGCGCAGGTACCCACAGGTCCTCACAGACCTCGACGCCCAGCACTAAATCCTCGGCACCCTCATCACAGCAGCGGTAGACAAGCCCCGAACCCAGCGGAACCGGACCCTGACCGGCAAACTCGACCCACACAGGATCTGCGGGCGCCGGAGCAAACCAGCGGCGCTCGTAGAACTCGCCATAGTTGGGCAGATACTTCTTGGCCGTAAGACCCAAAAGCTCGCCCGCGCAGCACACGGCGGCGCAGTTGTAGATATTCTCGGCAACTGCAACGGGAAGACCGATGGTAAAGACAATCGGCAGCTCACGAGTCTCGTCGAGGATATACACCAGAGCAGCCTCACAGGCATGCAGCAGCGTGCGGTTATGGAACAGGTCGGCCGCGGTATAGCCGCACAAGTTGAGCTCGGGCAGCACCAGCGCGCGAACGCCGCGCTCGGCAGCCTCGCGAACAGCTGCCAGCGCAACCTCGGCATTGCCCTCGACATCGGCCACGCGAATCCGCGGCGAAGCCGCCGCCACACGCAAAAAGCCGTCGTTCTTATTAGCCGAAACGCAGCATTGCCTTGTTGATCTGGACACTGGAGGCCCCTTCTACCCTGAGATTCAGTCTAACGGACGTTCACATATCTCTAACTAGCCAAAGCAACCTCCCAGTTTACTGAGAGGCCAACCTGTGCTAAGAGCATGTATTTCAAAAATATCTTTAATTAAAAAAGGAGAAATCGATAATCGACTTCTCCTTTACGCGAGGCGAGTAAATTCCGAAACTAATGGCAGAATTTATCCATGTAGTCCTCAAAGTCGAACACTTCTACCACGACGCCCTCTTCCTGAAACTCTTTCAGCTGCTCCAAGAGATCTTTGTTAATAACGTCCATGCAGAAACCTCCTCTATCTAATCAATTGTAGTATATCTGCTTTCATGCAATTATCAACCAACTTGTTTAATTGCTCCTCGCTTGCCGATAGTCCCTCTTTTTTCAAAATGTCGCGCACCTCGTTCTTAGTAATCGGCTTTTCAAACAACGAAAGCAAAGCGAACGAAAAATCATTAACCGCACACATTCTATGGGTGGCACAACTCAGCAGTACTCTTAACCCCTCTTTTGAGCGTCCGACTTCTTTCACAAACGAACTTTTAACCAATTGAAAACCATTATCGTGCATTACATAATCGGCATCGATATTTGTATTCAGCAATCCATAATGCAACAGTTCTTCTATCGCCCTTGTCAGCTCGAGATCGCCCTGATCAAGGATAAGAGAAATGCTACAATCGGCCTCCAATAAACGGGCCAACTTAAGGTATACCAACTGGGAAACAGCATAGACATGATGGTATTCAGAATTATAGAAGTAGGCAAATGGCTCAACGAGCACGACAGAGGTCTTGGAATCCAGCCAGATTCGATCAGCTGGATTTAGACTAGTCAGCCGTCGCTTTACTTTGGTCAAATGTCCCTTATACCTGACAGCGTGAATAGAATCTAGGATCCAGGTCACCTCTGAAATATGAAGCCGCTGGGGCAAGTCAATTGTGTCGCTACCGTTTATGACCTCTTGCATATAAAAATCAATATGATGCTCATCAGATAAGGATTTTGCTTCATTTAAAGTTAAACCAGT
Source organism: Collinsella sp. (assembly GCA_018365375.1). Taxonomy (GTDB): domain Bacteria; phylum Actinomycetota; class Coriobacteriia; order Coriobacteriales; family Coriobacteriaceae; genus Collinsella. Next base: position 9,958 of record JAGZKE010000009.1, read on the forward strand.
GCCTGAAACATAATCCACTTCGAGGCGCAAATCCTCATATTGGGACTTCGGCATTACAGAGACACCATACTTATCGGGATGATTCCAAACATCCGACCCCATAACGAGACCAAAATTCGTAAATCCTCTCGTGGAATATGGAACACCACATACCTGTTTTGAATAATTCAAAACATTCTCTGTATAAGCTAAGGTGTTCAGAGCCTCTTCTTTAGTTTCGGTCGGAAAGCCAATCATAAAGAATAGATGAACAGGAATACCCGCATTGAGACAATCATGGATATTGCGATCAATCCAATCAACTCTCGTGTTCTTCTTCATTAGATCAAGAACTCTTTGGTTGTATGACTCGAGGCCAAACTGAATCTGCCTACATCCACTTTGGTATATCTTGTTGAAAACGTCTGTACTTAGGGTTGGAGAGAACCTCGTTTCTCCATGCCAGAAAAACGTTTTTCCCGATGCGTTTATTTCATCCGCGAGTTGCTCCATTCTTTTGCCTTCGAATGTTTCATCCACAAAAGAGAAAACTCTCGTGCCGTATTTTTCATTTAACCGACACATTATTTCAAATACTCTCGATATAGGCATCTTTCGGTAACAACCACCGGTAGCACCGGGAATGGTGCAGAAGGCGCAATGATTAAAACACTGCCTAGAGGAATAAACCGGCAATATTAACTCAGGCATGAAGTATTTAGAAAGGGCGAAGCCATCGAAATCGGGAACTGTATCGTTGATAAATGTTTGCTCAATCCGATGGTTTTTATATATCTTTCCACCTTTAGCATGGCAAAGGTTTGGAACACAGTCGAGATTGTCATCACCAGAGTCAAGAGCCTCAAGAAGACGTGCAAGCGGCTCCTCGCCGTCATACATCATTATCGAATCAATGTATTCAAAAAAGGGATGCCATTCTTTCATGCAGTCATCTGCTAAACGAGTAATGTAATTGCCGCCCAATGAGACGTGTTTAACAGATGGACATTCTTCTTTAATCAGTTTCGCTAACGTAACTGCAGAAATCAATTGGAAACAGCCGCTCACCGAAATCCCAATAAACTCGATTTTTTCCCTCTGAATACGCTTAAGAAAGGCAGTTTCATAGAAGGAAATAAACGGATTATGCAAGGTATCCGCAAGCGATTTCATTATTTCTGGTGTCGAATAATAATCATAGGGCAGATCTATGGAGTTGAACGTGTATTTAACTCCATACGAGACGTGATTTATGATATAGAGTGCATTTCTAAAAATGTTTTCAGCATATTGTCTTTCTTTTAGATTAAAGTATCTCTTCGATCTGAAAATATCTTTTGCCTCGTCAACATTAAGTGCTGACTTTTGTATCAACTCGATTGTTAATTGAACATTCGAACTAAACGAATCCTTTGATTCCCGATACCTTTTACAGCACTCTTCGACATGTCTAAAAGATAGGAGGTCATCGTAAAATTCCACGTTTAAGTCAACAATGTCAACTTTATATTGTTCAACCTCTTGAAGATATGACTTCAAAACAGGCAAGGCAAGATACGGCCCCACTGGACTCCATCCTGGGGGAAATACTAAAAGCGTTTTAGGCATATCAACGTCACATCTTTCGCAAATAATTCAATTGAAACACAACTACCATCATAATTGAAAATACACCAAGTCCTGTAACGAGAATTGAGAACATCGCGATGCTCGTGAACAGCGAAACAAGGAGTGTTGAAATAACAACAGCAACCGATTGCAAAGACTCCCTAATTGAAAACAGGCTTATCGATTCAGATTCGTCTCTCGCCAAATCCTGCAGCGATGTTATGAGAAGCACATCTTGAATGGCGTTTCCGGCACCGACGATAAAAAGGAAAATAAACGATATCCCAGACGCATAGCGATAGCCAAACGCCAGATACGCACCGAGCGCAAGATACGTCACAAAACAATATGATTTAACGCAATCGGAACCACTAATTAAACGACCATATATTGTATTTCCGAACAACAGTCCGATTGTAAGACTACTCTGAAGGAATCCGTATTGTATCGATGACGAGTCAAATTGCAATTGCGCTATAGCTGGCAAAAGAGAATTCAGAGAGCCGAATGCCACGCCACTAGAAATATCGATTAATAGGAAACCAATTGCCAAGTGCTTCGCGCTAAGATCACTAAATGCAGTCCTGTTTTTTTCATTTTTGCTTATCCCCTCTTTATCATTAACCTCGATAACCGACGGAACATCTCGCAGCAACCAGAACGACGCGGCAAAAGAAAGCGCGTCTAATGCAAGAACAACCTCCGCCCCAAATTGAGCGACAACAAAACCGCCGGCAACTGGCCCCAGAACCATCATCAAATTCTGCAGAAACCCAAACGAATTATTAATTACGTCGCGATTGATACTATTCGTATTGGCTCTTAACAATGAGTAAAAGCAGGGCATTTCAACCGTTCGGCAAAGCGATACCGCGCACGTAATAGCAAACATACTCCATTTACTATCAACAAAAATATAGCAAACGAATAATCCCGCGCGAATTAAGTCTGCCAATCTCATGGCCTGCAGTGTCCCGATACCCATCTTCTGAGGCAGCTGCGCGAGCGAAACTGAAAACAGAGAGGGGGCAAATCTGCAGCAGACCATCAAAGCAGTTGCAGAAACATCGTGAGTTACCTCGTAAATCAGCATTGGCAAAGCAATATTCGCACACCAATTGCCTATTTCGCTTATCCCTCTAGCAATATATAGGACCCGAACTGGATGGCTAGCTCTCAATACCGTGAACATCACGATTAACCTCGTATTTCAGGCCTCGTTCATCCCTTAATAGGAATCCATAATCAACCAAGTACCGCCTCAACACGGCATAATCAGGATAGAGCTGTGACAGCACACGATTAACCTGAAGCTCCGTATAACTTGTATTTAATTCAAAGAAAGAGACGGCCCATAGCAGCATGATTCTTTTATAGCTTTCCTTTTTTGGAATTGAAACCAGCTCGCCATTCTTGAGAAATCGTTTTTTAAAGTCTATTAGCTCATCCATTCACATCCTCCATTTCATACGCATCTAATACTAAAAATGCATACGCTTTAGGTCATCGCATTCGGCTTCTTTATTCGAACTAAACTCGAACTAATCTAAATGATTTGCTCAAACACTCTTCGAAAGCTCGTTTTTCACTCTGAGTAAAATGCCCTTCCCAGTCAGTCCACGAACAGGAAGGCAACTCACAGCGAGCGGAGTCGAAGCCCTCTGCCGTCGGTCGTTCAAAATGCACGACAACCTTTTCGATATCCCCATCTGCAATCAGGTCAGAATGAACGACCTCGGTACCGTCTTCGAATGTCATATACGGGTACATCACGTAAACCACCTCGCAATCGTAAATCCAGTTTAGCATCAAGCTATTGCACCAAAGACAGCAAGCCCCCCCCTTGATGAGTTGATGGTATCTGTTAAATGTCACGTACGATTCACATCTGGTGGGTACCCTGATGGCTACACGAAACGAAGCAGATTTACACCGGGAGGACCCCGTATGACAACCAAGTACACCGATGCGCCGCGCACGCGCGTCATGACGCCGGCATCGCTCAACAACGGCGTGCACGAAAACCATTCCATCGGACAGACCATGGCCATCGCGCCCAAAAAGGGCCTGTTTGACGACATTTCCATTCCCCAGATCATCGCCGGCGCCGCAGCTGCCGCCACGAGCGTCGCGCTTGCCTCCAAGATTGGTATCGCCGGATCGGTAATCGGCGCCGCCGTGAGCTCGGTCATCACCGTTGTGTCCTCGCAGGTCTACCGCCACTTTATCTCTGCCAGCGCCGAAGCCCTCAAAGGTACGCACGCCGCCGTCGACTACCCCGCCGGCGCCTACGAGCCCGTTGAGTTTAATGCCGAGGAGCACCTGGGCGGCGCCGCGACTACACAGGAGATGCGCCAGATTGCGGGGCGCGCGACCACGGCCCGCGTCGCCCCTAACAGCCTGCGCGCCAAGGCCGCGGCAGAGCGCAGCCAGACGCAAAAGAAGGTCATCGTCTTCTCGATCGCTATCGCCATCGTCGCGGTCATCGCCTGCGCCGGCGCCATCCTTATCACCACTGCCGGTGAGGGTCTGGGCGAGCGTCCCGAGCCAATCCTGTCGTCGCGCACGACCGAGAGCGATGCAAATGACAACACCCAGTCGCAAGATCAGCAGGCACAAGCGGACGGCACGCAAGACAGTTCTACCTCTACCGATTCGTCCTCGAACACCCAAAACCAATCGCAGGGCACCGATTCCTCTACGGCCAACAGTGGCACGCCGTCCGGCACGACCGACTCAAGCCAAACGGCTGACGGTTCGCAGCCGAACACGGGCAGCCAGACGAGCGACACCACGTCGGGAACGGGCACAGCAGACAGCAACAACAGCAATTCGAGTGGCACCACATCGGGCACGACATCTGACAGTTCAAGCCAAGGCACGACATCGGGCAACTAGGCGCTGCATCCCCAGATAGACAACCTGTACAACGGGCGCGAACCGGCAACGGTCGCGCCCGTTTGCCTTGGGCGCCGAGGTAGCAAGCCCCGCGCGATGGTAAGATGCTTTGGTGTGTAAAGAGGAGATTTGCCATGAGCAAGACAATAGTTAGGCCCACGCTTTCGCTGGGCAACCACATCTATCTGTATCGCCTGCTGCGCGACGCGATTGGGTGCGGCAAGCAAACGTTTATGACGCAGGTCGAGGAGGCACTCGCCGCTGGTGACATGGCCGCTTATGACCTGGGCTTCGAGTCCACGCGCGAGCTGCTCGAGGAGCTCGACGACTGCATTAAGCTGACCGTCTTTAAGGGCGGTCGCCTGTATGCCACCGTCATCGCCAACGATGCCTGGGATGCCGCCCTTGCCAAGGGCGAGGACAAGCCCAAGGCAGCCAAGGGCGCTAAGCAGTCCTACAAAAAGAAAAAGCGCGGTGAGAAGGACCTCAAGGCCGTGCGCCCCAAGCACGTTAAGCGCGCCGAGCCCGAGTCCGTGGCCGAAGTCGCTCCGGAGCCCGAGCCCGAGACATGGATCGAAGCCGCTATTGAGGTAACGGCAGAAGCCGAAACCGAAATCGCCGCCACGACCGATCCCGAAGTCATGTCAGAGCAGGAAGCCACTGCGGAGCTCAACGAGGCTCCCAAGTCGACAGCCGAAGAAGCCGCCAACCAACCCGAGACACCTGCGTTCCAAAACAGCGACGTCTTTAGCGACGAGGCCGAGGACAATCAGCCCGACGATCAAGACGCTACCGAGTCGACGCCGGAGCCCGAGACGCTGAAGCCCGCCATCTCGCTCACGGTCGTCTATGACCCCGAGAACGCCAACGCCGGCATCACCACCATGGCGTCCACTCCGGTCGAGGCAAAGTCGAGCGTCGAGAACGAGAACGCGACGCAGGTTGAGGTTGAAACTGCAGCTGTAGACGCGCCCGTCACCGTGAAGCCCGCAGATTCCGCAGTTAAGCCGGAACCGGTGCCTGAGCCCGCACCCGTCATCGAATCCGTGCCCGCCTCTGCTTGCGACCAAGTTCCCGCACCGGCACCGGCTTCGGTACCCGCAGCGGCCCCAACCCCCGCACCCGCAGCGCCCGCCATCCCTGAGGACTTCCCCGTCGATTTCGCAACCGAGGTCTTCTGCCCCGGCCCGCTTCTGCACCAGTTGTCGACCTATCTCCCCTACGGCGCCGACACGCTCGGCATTGTCGGCGAGTACTACTGGATCGCCCGCGAGCGCGGTACCATCGAGGCCGCGCGAAACCGCGCAAACTTCCCCCTGTGCTACACGCAGGCCGGCGAGCGCCGCGAGGTTACCGTGCGCATCCGCCGCAACACCACCGGCGGTCTCGGAGCCGCCTGGGCCATCGACAAGGTCGAAGCCCCGGTCGAGTAAAAAACGGCCTCGGATAGCCAATTGACCATCCGAGGCCGTTTGAATTCAGGCCTTTTAGTTGTCATCGGTGCATATAGACACCAGAGAAGCAAGCTCATCCTCAAGTTGCGGAGCAAAGTATCTAAAAGAAACCTGCGCTCCAGTCGGTATCGACTCAATCATATTCGCAGCATTATCTGAAACTCGGTACGATGCAGTTTCACCTGTCTTCAAATCCTCTATTGAGCAGACAGCGTCTTCAGCATCAATCGACCTAAGCACGCCTTTTCCTTGTAACATCACATCGGCATGCCCGCCAGCTATTTCTAATGAACCTGAGTCTGTCGCAGTCACTTCTCCGGAACCTCCGCGCGATATCTCTTCCTTTGTTGAACAGCCCACCAATGAAGCCATAAGCACCAAAGACAGAGCTAGACGAATCGCCCTACTTCGAAAAAGTCGTTCCATAAGTCCACGCATAATAGCTCTGATCATACTTCAGGAAGGATAAAGATGAATTCCAGCCGTCCGCTATGCCAATCATCTGCCTTGTCTCTCCAGTTTTCTTACCAGTAAGTGTGGCGTAAGCCTCCGCTGTTACAGAATGGGCTGATCCGTTGTACAAACTCGCATGTAAAACATTCGGTCTATTAGAGTTAATCTCATTTTGGATGCTCGCGATAGCCGGAGAGGAGACAGTGCGGGCGATAAGAGTACTTCCTCTGCTTGCGCAGTAATTTGTAAACCCCGTTGCACAGGTTGATATCGGCGTTCCACCCAAAACAACGCCGGGAACAGTCTGTTCTTCATCGGAAAGAGCATGGGTATTGTTATAATTCCATATCTGCATATATTGCGAAGGGTCGCTATATAAATTGGCAATGCCATACAGTTCCGCAACGTTCGAAAAAGCTGTCACCATACAAGCATAGTGGGCGGTAAGCCTCTTAATCTCGCTTTCATCATATGACATAAACTGAGAAATGGAACGAAATCCAGATACTGTGTAATCCTGCATTTGAGTTGCGTAAATTACAACATCGTTCCAGCTTGAAGGTTTATTCGATAAAACGACAGGCCGTCCTTCTATGGAAACAGCCGGGATTGTTCTTCCGCAATTTGTTGTTATTGAACCGTCCAAAGATTGCACGCCGAATTCGAATGGATTGATCATTACGACTGGGTTATTGAACGAATAAGACTCGACACCAAGATCTCCTCCCCGATCCATAGGGCTGACTAAGCCGTCTCCAAAACGATATCCCGTAAGTATTTCATCATCTGAAGCATCTAAAACCAAATAGCCCGCGGCTCTATTGGATGTCACAACCGGAACAATGTAACCAAGCGGGGACCCATCAACATCTACAAAAGGAATAGGGTCAGAAGGCGTATACGAATAGCCGAGGAGTCCCTTTATATATTTATCGGCAAGCTCTTGCGCAATTTCAGAAGTAAATTGTATCTGCTCACCATCAATATTGCCCGTCGAAGCAAAAACCTCTTTCGGACGTGCGGCTAAGGCGACAATTGAAGACGCGACAAGTTGCAGAAAACGACGACGCGAAAGCATATGTTCTTCTTTCTAGAGAAGCGACTAATAAGGTACTCCTATTCTATAATCTTTTTTGTAACGTTACAGCACTGGTTATATTTCAATTCGATTTGCTTATGTCCTTGCAACCCAATGCGTCTTTACGTTTTAAACGGAATTAGAAAATCACTCATAGCAAAAACGGGCTTTAATCCCAAAGAGATGACTTTGATTATGAATCAAACCAGCAGCTAGGGCATAGCTGCAGTGCAATTGCTACAAGAAAGGCCGCCCTTGGTGGCGGCCTTTCTACTTGCTACTAGTCACGCGTCAGCTTGCGGTGAATACGATGCGGCTGGGCTGCGTCCTCGCCTAGGCGCTCGATGCGGTTGGCCTGATAGGCCTCGAAGTTGCCCTCGAACCAATACCAGTTGCCCGGATTCTCGTCGGTGCCCTCCCACGCCAGAATGTGCGTGGCGACGCGGTCCAGGAACATACGGTCGTGGCTAATGACCACCGAGCAGCCCGGGAACTCGAGCAGCGCCGCCTCGAGCGAGGACAGTGTCTCGACGTCGAGGTCGTTGGTGGGCTCGTCGAGGAGCAGCAGGTTGCCGCCCTGCTTGAGCGTGAGCGCCAGGTTCAGACGGTTACGCTCGCCGCCGGAGAGCACGCCGGCGCGCTTCTGCTGGTCCTGGCCCTTAAAGCCAAAGCTCGCCACATAAGCGCGGCTCGGAACCTCGGTCTCGCCGACCATCATGTGGTCCAGGCCATCCGAGACGACCTCCCACAGGTTCTTGTCGGGGTCGATGCCGGAACGGTTCTGATCGACATAAGAGATCTTGACGGTCTCGCCCACCTCGAGCTCGCCCGAAGTCAGCGGCTCCAGGCCCACAATCGTCTTGAACAGCGTGGTCTTACCGACACCGTTGGGGCCGATGACGCCCACGATGCCGTTGCGCGGCAGGGTGAACGAAAGGTCATCGATGAGCACGCGGCCGTCGAACTCCTTGTGCAGATGATGGGCCTCGAGAACCTTGTTGCCCAGACGCGGTCCAACGGGAATGCGGATGTCGGTCCAGTCGAGCTTCTGGCTTGCGCGGGCCTCGGCCTCCATCTCCTCATAGCGAGCCAGACGGGCCTTGTTCTTGGCCTGACGGGCCTTGGGCGAGCTGCGCACCCACTCGAGCTCGGCCTCCATGCGCTTGGCGAGCTTGGCGTCGCGGTTGCCCTGCGCCTCGATACGGGCGGCCTTGGTCTCCAGATACGTGGAGTAGTTGCCCTTGTAGGGATAAAGGTGACCGCGGTCGACCTCGCAGATCCACTCGGCAACGTTATCCAGGAAGTAGCGATCGTGTGTAACGGCAAGCACCGCGCCCTGGTAGTTGTGCAGGAAGTGCTCGAGCCACAGGATCGACTCGGCGTCCAGGTGGTTCGTGGGCTCGTCGAGCAGCAGCAGGTCGGGAGCCTCGAGCAGCAGCTTGCACAGGGCCACGCGGCGGCGCTCGCCGCCGGAAAGCACGTTGACCGGCATGTCGGAATCGGGCAGCTGCAGGGCGTCCATGGCCTGGCCGAGCTTGGAATCGATATCCCAGCCGTCAGCAGCGTCGATCTCGTCCTGGAGTTTGCCCATCTCGGCCATGAGGGCGTCCATGTCGCAATCCGGGTCGCACATCTCCTCGCCGATCTTATTGAAGCGATCGACCTTGGCGATCATATCGCCAAACGCCATGCGCACGTTCTCGATGACGGTCTTGTCGTCGTCGAGCGGCGGCTCCTGCTGCAGGATGCCCACGGTGTAGCCGGGGGTGAGCCTGGCATCGCCGTTGGAGACCTCCTCGATACCGGCCATAATCTTGAGCAGGGTCGACTTGCCCATACCGTTGGGGCCCACGACGCCGATCTTGGCACCGGGGTAGAAGCTCAGGGTCACGTCGTCAAGGATCACCTTGTCGCCATGGGCCTTGCGAGCTTGATACATCTGGTAGATAAACTCTGCCATTTGCCTGTTCTATCCTTTCTACCTGCTGTTTCCCTATTCTTGATTCGCCTTAGTGGAAACGAAATGAGGGAACCAGCTCTGAAACGTAACGAAAAAGGGGCATGGTTGCCCACACCCCCTAATACTACCTGGGAAAAGTCCCCCGGAACATACTATGAACTGCGTACGCTAGTTTTCCGCAACCTTAACGAGCGGCTCGCTGCGATTTGCGCCACAACAGATACGAGTAGACGTAGACGGCTCCAACCGAACCAAACGCCAGAGCCGCAATCACCGCGGCGACGACTTCACTCGAAAGCACGCTGCCTGCCACGCCCATCACAATCAGGCCAATACCCAGCACCATAAAGCAGGCGCCGCCAAAACGCTGCGTACGGCGCCAGTTCTCGGGATCGGCAAGCGCCCAGGGTGTCTTGATACCGAGCGTATAGTTCTGCTTCACACGCGGCAAGTAGTTGCCTACGCCGATGAACAGCAAACCGACAACACCGGAAATCAGCACGTTAACCGAACCGACCGCCGGCACCACGCCCCAGACCGTAAGCTCTCCCAGCCAGCTTATGACGCACATGAACAAGGTGAAGGCGATTACGAAGCCCTGGTAGAACTTGCCCGAGGTTCGATATGCCTCACCTTTGGGGTCGATGCGCGGCACCACGCAGAACATTGCGAGAAGCGCCAGAGGCAGCACGCCGAGCGCGGAGGCCATCCAGCTAGGACCCCAACCGTCGACGGCGCCGTTCGCGCCCCAGTGCGTGGGAATCTGTGCAGGCAGGCTCGGCATCACCATGAGGTGCGCTACAACATTAATAGCGCAGACCACAACAAGCATGGCCCACACGCGCGACGATACCCCCGTGGCGTGAATGCCCTTGTTTTCGTTATTCATCCTTATCACCTTCCGTGTTTGTAAAGCCCATAAACCAACCGATCAAGTCCTGCATGACGGTGGTGTTTAAGCTGTAAACGATGTTTTGGCCATGACGTTCGTCGGTCACCAACCCGGCGTTTTTGAGCGTCGCCAAGTGATGGCTCAACGACGGCTTGCTGATGTCAAAATGCTCGGCAAGCTCCCCGGCCGTGCAATTGCCCTCGCGCAGCAGTTCCAAAATGTGACGCCGTGTAGGATCGGCCAGCGCCTTAAAACCCTCTCCCGGCATAAGACCTCCTCCCATCATCTCTCATGACGTGCACACTATACTCAATATTTAGATGTTTGTCTAACTATCTAATCGCAATGCTTCAAACCACATCAAAGCAAACGCCATCGCAACCTATGGGCGATTACCTATAATGGCGATAGCTAAAACACGACCTGCTTCCCCATCGGAGGATATTTATGACCGAAACCACAGCCGCAACTCCCATCGAGACACGCGACACCAAGCTCGAGATTATCATGGGCCGCGAGGCACTCGATAAGCTCGCCGATGCTACGGTGCTAGTGCTCGGCTGCGGAGGCGTGGGCTCCAACTGCTGCGAGGCACTCGCCCGCGGCGGCATCGGTCATTTCGTCATTCTGGATAAGGACATCATCGCGCCCAGCAATATCAATCGCCAGGCCATCGCCTTTCACAGCACCGTCGGCAAGCGCAAAGTCGACGTCATGGAGGCTATGATTCACGACATCAACCCTACCGCTACCGTCATCAAGCGCACCGAATACCTGCTGAGCGACAACATCGATGATTTCTTCGCGAGCGTTTTGGAGCAGACGGACGGCAAGCTCGACTACGTCGTCGACGCCATCGACACCATCTCGGCCAAGCTCACCATTGCCAAATATGCTCAGGACCACGACATTCGTTTGGTTAGCTCCATGGGCGGGGCCAACAAGCTCCATCCCGAGTGCCTCCGCTTTGCCGACATTTTCGATACGGTACGTGACCCCATGAGCCGCATCATGCGCAAAGAATGCAAGAAGCGTGGAATCAAGAGCCTGCATGTACTGTTTAGCTGCGAGGAATCGGTTAAGACACAGCCCCGCGACCCTTCCAACATCCACGAGCGCACCGAGCTGGGAACCGCCAGCTTTATGCCGCCCATCATGGGCCAGATGATTGCCGGCGAGGTTATCCGCCAGATCAGCGGCCGCGGCACTGAGCGCGTACGCTCCGATGGCCAACGTCTGGACTAGCGGAGCGCACCGAGATGGAGCCCCGGTTATTTGATGCACACTGCCATCTTGATTTAATGGCTCACCCGGACGCCGTTGCCGATGAGGCGACGGCGCTGGGCTTGGGTCTATTTGACTGCGGCGTCAATCCGCGCGACTTTTCGGCCGCAAACGAGCGCGCCTGTCGCCAACCAGGCATCATCGCCGGCGTTGGGCTTCACCCCTGGTGGCTCGCCGATGGTCACTGCGGTTTTGTCGAAGTCAATCTGCTTTGCGAAGTTGCTGCCCAAGAACGCTACATCGGCGAAGTCGGACTCGACTTTTCCGCGCGCTTTGCTGGAAGTGAGCCGCTACAAATACAGGCACTTAACCGGCTCTGCGATGCGCTCGTGCAGCATCCTCTTACCGGGCGCGTGATATCAATTCACGCCGTTCGTTCGGCAGGAGCCGTACTGGACGTCCTCGAATCGCATGGACTACTCATCCCAAACCCCGACTCCCCCGTTATCATCTTCCACTGGTTTAGCGGTACTTCGGACGAACTCGTCCGCGCGCGTAATGCGGGCTGTTATTTTTCCGTCAACGAACGCATGCTCGCGACCAAGCGCGGTCGCGAATACGCACGACAGATTCCACTCGACCGCCTACTGCTCGAGACCGATGCGCCGGCCGAACCAAACACAGAAACAAGCGCGCAGTCGCTCATCAAATCGCTCACAAGGACCTCGATGCGCATTGCCTCACTCAAAAACTGTGACGCAAAGCGCATCGAGTCGGCAGTTTTAACAAATGCGCACTCTGTTTTTGACCTTCGCTAACCCCTGTGGGCAAAAAATGCCAAGGGACATGCGAATCGCACAACGCAGTCCCTATTGGTAGGCAGTACAATTCGGCAGCTTTACACCAATTCGTGCATGAGATCACGGTTGCGTGCATACAATTCGTCAAAGATATGACGACGCGACGCATATAACTCGTGGGCAGCCATATCGGGCTCGATTGTTTGCGCAACGCCAAGGACTTGGGCGAGTTCATCCCATGATGCGTAGGCGCCACCTGCGAGAGCTGCCATGATGGCATCACCGAAGCATGCACCCACCGTAACCTTGGCAACCGAGACCTCGCGCCCGCATACGTCGGCGATAGTCTGCATCCAAACTGGATTCTTGGTTCCGCCTCCGACAAGCATAATGCGCCCAATTGGCAGTCCATGCTCTCGCTCGATAATGTCGACATGGGATGCAACAGTATACGCGACGCCTTCCAAGGCGGCGCGAACCATATGGGCTCGCGTATGCCTTCCGGTCAGGCCAAAGAAGACGCCACGCGCCGCGGGATCATTGAGCGGAGTACGCTCCCCCGCAAAGTACGGCAGACACAGGAGCCCATCGGCACCCGGCGCCACGTCGGCGGCATCATGCGCCATAACCGAATATGCATCGGGGCCACCGTGGTCCTCGGCCTCCACGGCATCACGATACAGCTCTTGGCGCAGCCACGATGTGAGCGCACCCGCCGTATTGGTCCCCGCGCAGATCCCGTAAGTTCCGGGAATGATAAACGTCCCTGGCCACAGGCGGGCATCATCGATCATATGATCAGCTAGGTAGATGAAATACGCCGTACTCCCCAACTGAACCATCATATCGCCGGGACGGAATACACCCGTCGAAATGGCCTCGGCACCAGAGTCGCCCGTTCCCACTAAGACAGGTGTCCCTGCCGCGAGCCCCGTCGCCTCTGCCGCACGCTGCGTAATTACCCCGGCAATATCGGTAGCCGACATTACCTCCGCCATCTGGTCAGGCCGGCAGAAACGAGCACATTCCCGAGCATCAACCTTCCAAGTGTAGCGGTCATATAGGGGAAGAAAATCCTCCGCCAAATAACGGTCCACCGTAAAACGCCCCGTCAACTTTGCGCATAGAAACGACGACGCCGTCAGGAACTTCGCGGCACGTTCGTGCACCTCGGGCATATTCTCCTTAAACCACAAGATCTTGGGAGCAATATCTGACGAACAGGGATCGTGCCCGAAAAGCTCGCGTGCGCGGTCTGACCCATATTCGGAAAGAAGCTCGTCAATCTGCGGCTTCGAACGTGCATCGACTCCATACAAAATCGCGGGTGCCAGCGCGTTGCACTCGGTATCGACCGGCACACAGTCGCAACCCAATGCGGAAAGGCCCACGCATCCGATCTGCGCCGCGTTAACCCCCGATTGCATCACCAGCTCGCGCGACAAGCGGCAAAAATCGCCCCACCAAACTGCCTCCGCATCATGCTGGTACCATCCATCACACGGGTTGTCCGTCTCGTGTCCACAAGAGGCTTGGCAAACGATATTGCATCGATCATCGATTAAAACGCCTTTAGAGGCGCTTGTCCCAATATCAATACCCAGATAGAGCGCCATAGGTGCCTACTCCCCTCGCGCCGTACGAGCGGCAGCCATAAAACGAGCTACCCGCTCAACATCAACCGGGGCATCCAGCTTTCCGTCGCGCTTTAAGCAGGTGCCGACAAACGCGCCATCGTAGTGAGCAAATACGTCAGCCACGGTATTTTCGCGACAACCGGTGCCACATACCACAGGCACTTCGCCAACACGCTCGCGGACTTCATCGGCAAGCTCGCCCGAAGCGCCACGACCGGCAGCCGAACCGCCGATGACCATTGCATCCGGAAGGCAATTAAAGAGAAGTGAATCGGCAATGTCCGCAGTCGTGCGGTCGTTGAGATAAACCTCCCCCTCGCTCGTGATGAAGTGAAAAAGCTTGAGGTCGTCCAAGCGCAGCGCCGCCTTGCGACGCATGGTGTGAGCGAAATCTCGGTTAATCAGCCCAAGATCACCGGCCCAGGCACCGCAAAAATTGCAGCGTGTGAACTGCGCGTCGACGGCAGCGCACAGCTCGATTGTGGCATCACCATCGTAAATAGCCTCAGCTCCCCAAGGGGTCGACAGATCATGGGATAGAGCCCCGATTACATAGCCCATCGATGCAAGGGTTGAGGGAGAAACGTGCTGCTCATAGGGCATCGAGAGCTCATTGGTAATCAAAATGCCATCGACACCGCCCTGCTGCAACGCCTCGAGATCGCGCTTGGCGACTTCCACGACCTGCGACACGCTTCCGCCCGGGTAATACAGTGGATCGCCCGGCAGAGGACGCAGGTGCAGCATTCCGATAACCGGCTTTTCGGTCTTGAACATCGAGGTTAGAAACGACATAACGTGCTCCTTCATAGAGTTATTGCAGGGACGTTACTCCCCCAGCACCTCGACGTACACTTTTCGCTTCTGCGGACCGTCAAACTCCGCAAGATAGATGTTCTGGGCACTTCCGCACACGATGTGGCCATCTTGGACGGGAAAGAAGCAACTGTTTCCACAAATCATGCTCTTGATATGCCCACAGGAGTTGTTGCCGGTGGCTCCATAGCTCGGCAGGAAGTGTGCATGCGCATAGGGGGCATCGAGTGGGGCGATGCGATCAAGCGTCTCCATAAGATCCGTCTCCACGCAGGGCAGCCCCTCGTTTACCACGATTCCACAGGTCGTATGCGACAAAATAATCGCTGCCAAGCCATTGGTCACCGAGCTGCGTTCGATGGCAGCGTGCACGTCTTCGGTAATATCGATGAACTGGTCCGGAGCAGTCGATAGATAGCTCAATGTCTCGAGCGTCACCATGTTTACTCATCCCCTTCAAGAAAACGCAGGGCATTACCCCAGTAGAGCCTTTCTCGCGCATCATCGCGCATGGGCACGGTATCGAGCGCCCGCTTGAGTTTGAATGCACGGAAGCGCGGCGTATTGCTGGCGAACATCACTTGGTGCGATAGCGCGCGCTCATACCACAGCGGCCCCATATCGACCGTGAAAAGACGCTGCATCATCTCCTCGGGCGAATCGATGTAAGTGATAGAGGTGTCCGTGTAGCAGTTGGGATACTTGAGCAGCATCGCCACGGTCTCGCGTACCCAGGGCCAGCCAAAGTGAGTCAAACTAAAGCGCACATTTGGATGCGTTGCGATTGTGTGCTCAAATGCAAGCGGGTTACTGCGCGAGAGCTCTGCGCCAGGCTCCCAAGACATACCGGCATGGAAAACCACCGGCTTGTTATAGCGCTCGCACAGCTCGTAAAGCGGCTCGGCCACAGCATCATCGGGGGCAAAACCCTGCTTTGCAGGATGCAGGCAAAGCCCCTTTGCCCCCAACTCGGTAAAGGCGCGCTCCAATTCGTCTGCGGCACCGCTCACCTGCGGGTCTACGCTCGCAAATCCCCACAGACGATCGGGATGCGCGGCAACCAGCATGGCAATCTGGTCGTTGGTGCCAAAGTGCCCTCCGCATGCCGTGGTTACATCGAGCGGCATGAGCAAGCTCTTCTGCACATCGCAGACGTCCATCTCAACTTGAAGCTCGTCCCAATCCATGGGACCCATATGCCCCATACCAAATTCTCGTGACCAAAAACCGAATCCATCAGGCTCATCACCCGGCGTACAGATCTCGCCGTAGAGCATGGGCTGAACCAACATGTCGATAACCATTTCGTACTCCTTTCCAGGCATTTGACCCTAGTACGGCTCGAACGAACCAATCACTCGGGACGACAGCTCAGCGCCCGCCTTCATACACGCCGGAATATCAAGGCCATCGATCACGCCCTTGGTAAACCCGGCAATATACGAGTCGCCGGCACCCACGGTATTAACGACCTTCTCCGCCGGTACGATCCCGCACTCATAGAAGCGCTCACCGTCATAGGCAATGCTTCCCTTCTCGCCAAGCGTGGCAACCGCAACGCGCGGTCCCAATTCCTGCACGTGGCGTACCCAGTCTCGCAGCTCCGGAGTGTCCTCTTCAAACGACATGAATGCATAGTCAACGTAAGGAAAATGATTCTCGCAGGCATATTCGGGATCCTGGCTGAACACCGAGAAGTCCATAACCACCGTCTTGCCCGCATCATGCCATTCGGGCAGGAGGTCCAAACAATTGCCAAACAGGTCGGTATGAATGATGTCATGCTCTAGGATAAACGCCCGGTCATCTTCATTCGGACGATATGTCTCCATTACGCCATCGATTGCCTCGAGATGCACGCGATCGACGCCGTCTTTCAATGCCATGAGCATCACCGAGGTGTCGCCATCCTCCACCCGCAGATGTGAGATATCGAGCCCCTCAGCGGCCAGCGCCTCTCTCATCTTGTCTCCGTACTCGTCCTTGCCGACAACCGACACGGCGGATACCGAAACGCCCATTCGTGCAAGATGGATACCCCAGTCAATGCCATTACCAGTCGGATAGAACACGCCGATGTTTTGATAGACGTCCGCACAGCAAAAACCAGCCGCGCACGCTTTAATACCCATGGTCTTCTCCAATGTTCAAAAGGGGACCCACCACATGGCGAGCCCCCCTTTTCGCGTTTCGCTTATTGTTTTGCATCGGCCGTCCAAGGCCTCATAGCCAGACCGCCGTACGCTTTCTTAAGCTATTCGACGATTGGTGCTCCGTGGCCCCAAGAACCTTCCATACCGCACACGGTCGAGGCAAACCCGGCAGCAAAGTCGAGCGCGCGCTCGATGGCCTCGGCGCCATCCTCACCGCGCTTGGCGGAATCGAGATAGCACATCAAAAACGAGGTGAGGAACGAGTCGCCCGCCCCCATGGTGTCCTTCATGTCCGTTACCGGTTTAGCCAGCTGGCGGTAATAACGCTCGCCGTCGTAAGCAATGCAGCCCTCGGCGCCCGCCGTAGCCGACACAAAACGCGGACCCAGGCCCTTCACCCATGCCAGACGCTCGCGAATCTCGTCCTCACTCGCAGCATCCGCCGCACTAAAGAATGCGAAATCGACGTAGGGCGCAATCTGCTCGTAGTACTCGTCGGTAGAGTCGTCCGAAAAGTCAAAAGAGACCGTGACGCCCGCAGCCTTCAACTTGGGCAGCTCGCGCTCGGTAAAGCAATAGTTGCCCGAATGAACCACATCGAACTGCTTCATGTACGCAAGGTCAAAGCGATCGAGGACATAGCGCGCATCGCCACGGATACCGCCCTCGTTGGAGCCGAGGAAGACACGGTCACCGTCGACGACGGTCACGCGAGCCGCTCCGTTCTCGCCAATCATCTGCTCGCACTTGTCAAGCTCGATACCCTCATCCTCGAGGCTTGCAATGACATGCTCGGCAGCGGCATCATTGCCAAAAATGCCCATGTATGCGGAGCGTGCGGCACCGCATTTCTTGGCATAAACGGCGAAGTTCACCGCATTGCCGCCGGGATACATGGTGTGGATATGCTCGTAGCAATCGACGACGTTGTCGCCAAATCCGAGCGCGTTAACGTTAAATGCCATGGCCTTTGCTCCTTCTAGTACTCGACAACACCCATATAGCGACGGAAATCGGGATCGTGATCAAACACCTTGCCGCGTGCGGCACGCAGCTCGCAGTTCATGGCGTAGAACAGCACCGGGTCCAGATAGGCACGGACGCTCGCCGGCACGGCTTCCATACCGTACTCCTTGGCATCGAGCACCATCAGCGTATCGGTATGCGTCTTAAGGAACGCCAGGGCGCGCTCGTCCATAGCACGGCACTCGCTGGAGCCCATCTGCAGGAAGTAAAAAACGCCATCCTGAGTAGCCTCGAAGGGGCCATGGAAGTACTCGGCAGAGTGGATGTAGCTGCAGTGCTGCCACTGCATCTCCATAAGAGAGCAGATAGCGAAACCGTAGGTCTGGCTAAAGTTGGGACCGCTGCCCAGAATATAGAAGAACTCGTGCTCCTGGCAAAGCTTGGCAAAGCGATCGCCCAGCTCGGCATTTACCTTCTCGCGTGCCGGGGGAAGAATCTTATCCATCTCGGCGATACCGGCATACATATCGGCAAGATCGGCGTAACCCTCCTGCTGATCGAGCAGCTCTGCCGCAAGCGACAGCGAAATGCCAGCGGGGACCTCGGCCTGCGGCACGCCCTCGCCCCACGGGTAGACCCACGTGGTCCATTTACCGGTGTCGATCTTAGATCCAGCGTTGTCGGTCTGGGCGATCACCGTAGCGCCGGCAGCAAGGGCAATCTCGCAGCCCTCGACGACCTCAGGGGTGTTGCCACTGTGGCTACAAGCGATGACCAGGGACTTCTCGCCCAGACGACGCGGACGCATGATATCGAACTCGCGAGCCGTATAGATATACGAAGTGAAGGTGGTTGCCTCGCGCTGCAGAAGCTCATGGGCCGGGATCAAATCGATCATGGAGCCACCGCAAGCAATCCAGTAGACGCTGTCGAACTTGCCCTTCTCGGCAATTGCCTCTTTGATCAGATCGTGTGCGTTCATATCCAGTTCCTTTCTTGTTTGGCCGCAATCAATGACGTTGGCTGCGTGGCCGATAGTTGTTTTAGTTAATCAGATATTTCTCGAATGCGGCCATGTTCTTGGCATCTGCCGCCGCCGGATCATCGTAGTAACGACCGTCCGTGATTTCCTGGCCCAGCATGCCGTCGAAACCATGGGCGTTGAGCGTGGCGACGAAGGCGTCCATATCGTGCTTGCCATCGCCCCACACCAGATGGCCATACGGGTCACCGTCGATAAAGTGCATCTCGTGAATTGCCCCATCACCAAAGGCGGCAAACCAGTCCTCGAGCGTCTCGCCTGCAACGCCCATCGCGGTTGTATCAACCATGGGCTGTAAGTACGGGCTCGCGACCTCGTCAATCATGCGCTTCGCATCGGAAACCGTCGTCACAAGGTTGCTCTCCTCGGGACGCAGGCTTTCCATCGTAAGCACCAGACCGTGCTCGCCGGCATACTCCGCCAGAATGGACAAGTGCTCGCGGCTGCGCTTCCAGGCTTCCTCGCGGTCCTCGTCCCAGTCGCCCCAACCCGAGTTGACGGACATACGGTCGCACCCAAGTACCTCGGCAAGCTCAATGCCGTGCTTAAAGTACGCCAGGCTGCGCTGTTCATGCAGCGGTTTGCGTGCGCAGTACTGCCAAGGATAGACAACATTCTCGGGGCACAGAGTACGATACCTAAGCCCACGGTCTGCAGCCTTTTTCGCCAGGACCTCAGCCTCAAAGTAGCCCGTGTGGTCGAGCGTCACATGCGGCTCCGCACACCACAGCTCAATGGACTCAAAGCCCAAGCGCTGCTGCACATCAAGGAAGTAATCGAGCGACCACATGATGTAGTGAATATTCATGCCCGCAATCTGCTCGCGGCGCAGCGTCGGTTTGGATTCAGGCATCTTATGCCTCCTTATTTCGATCGAACACGATTTGTCCGTCCGACATCGTCATGTCAACCGCAAGATCACGTGCGTCGCGATAATCGAGGTCGAACACATCCCGATCGAGCACGCAGATATCGGCAAGCTTGCCAACCTCAAGCGTACCCAGCTCGTCTTCGCGCATCAGGTCGTACGCGCCCCCGGCAGTCCAAGCGCACAAGAGCTCGACAAGCGTCAGCGTGTTGACCTCATTCACGGGCAGTCCGTCGTCGAAGTATCCGCCGCACGCACTGTAGATTGACTCGCCCAAGCTCGGAATCAACAGCGGCAAATCCGTGCCACAGCACACTGTGCATCCGGAATCTTCCATGCCGCGGCGATTCCAGCTGTGCAAAAGTCGCGTCTCGCCAATTTGTCGACGCATCATCGACAGGCAATCCTCGCGCCGGTCCAGCGTCAGAATCTGCGGATAGACCTCGCAAATTCCACCTAACTTGCCAAACTTGACAAGATCGGTCGGGTCAGAGTTCTCGAGATCGGTAATCGCATGGCGACGAAGCATCCGTCCATGCTCGTCTCGAGGCAGCGAGGCATAGAGCGCCACGGTGCGACGAACGGCGCCATCGCCCTGGCAATGCAAGGAATATCGGAAGCCGTCAGCATCAATTGCACGCAGCTCGTTCTCAATCAGATCCCACTCTGGCTCCTCGACGACCGTCTTGCCGGCAGCGCCCGCATCGGCCGAGTCCTCATAGGGGTCTATCATCTCGGCAAGCCCCGCCCATACGCCGCGATCGGTCATACGGTTGAAGCCAGAAAAACGAACGAACGGTCCCCGGAAGCGCTCTCGCGCCTCGCGGGCATATGCCAGATTTGCACCGGCGCCCACCGGCTGCGACATCATAGAGACGCGAACCGTCAGCTCACCAGATTCCTCACGGCGAGCCATTTCGTCGGCAAAGCCGTAGTAGTCATCAAACGCCATTTCCTTGATGGCGGTAACGCCGCGCTCGTTAAGCATGCTCATGTAGTCCGAATACCCGGCACGCACCTCGGGCAGCGCGAGGAAATCGCTCATCATGCGCCAGATCTTCTCGGCATAGCACGCCTGGGGTGTAAAGCCGTATCGCGCACTGGCGGCAGCATTGAGAACGCAGGTCTCCGCACCCGATGTAAAGCAGACGACGGGGATATCGCCAAAACAATCGTCAAACACAGCTGCCGTATTTGCGTTCTCGGCATCCGATGCCAACGTTTCGGGTAGGTTGTGGCCAAAAGCCGCCGCGCAATCCGGATGATCTTCTTTCCATGTACGCAAGAGCGACACGGCCTCTTTGGCATCAGCGATGCCGGACAGATCAGACCCCAACGTCCGCAGCGCCCAGCCTGTATAGAAGGTATGTACATCGATCAGGCCAGGCATGACGGTGCGGTCGCCCAGGTCAACTACCTCGTCCGCCTGGGTCAAATACGAAGCTACCTCACACTTGGTGCCAACAGCCTCAATTCGATTGCCACGGACCGCTACGAAACCTTCAAACGGCAGGTCCCCCGTACCGGTAAAGACGCTCTTAGACGTCAGGACCGTCAAACGATCAGACATCACAACCACCTACACCGGAAGCATGCCAGAGATTGCCGTTACAATCACGCCAAAGACGACCATGAAAATGAAGAACTTCCAAATGGTCTTCCACCATTGGCCAAACGAAATCCTAGCCACGGCAAGACCGGCGACCGTCATGCCCGCCACGGGGCTGATGGTGTTGATGGTCTGGTTGGCAAACTGGAGCGCGGTGACGGCTGCCTCGGGATTGAGGCCCATGAGCTCGGTCAGGGGGCCCATAACGGGCATGGTGAGCGCCGCCAGGCCAGAACTCGAGGGAACCAGCAAAGAGAGCAGGCCAAGGACGATATACATAAACGTGGTGTAGACGGCGGCGGGTGCACCGGCGAGCGCGGTAGCGAGCGCCTGGAGGATGGTGTCGATGATCATGCCGCCCTCGGCGATGACCAGAATACCGCGAGCGATACCGATAACGATGGCAGCGTACGCAAAGTCGGCGAGACCCTTAACGAACTCCTCTGCGATTGTCTGCTGGTCAAGACCGCCCAGGATACCGGCAAGCAAGCCCATGCCAAGGAACACGGCGGAAATCTCATTCATGTACCAGCCCTGGGTAACAAGACCCCAGACGATAATGCCCATACCGCAAGCAAAATCGATGAGCACGAGCTTCTGACGGATAGTGAACTCTTCCTCGATGGAGGCATCGGTCACGGAAAACTCAATACGCTTGAGCTTATCGTCCTCGTACACAATGGACGACTCGGGGTTTTTCTTGACGCGCATGGCGTAGCGCATGGCCCATGCGATACCGACGGCAGTGAAGATAACCCAAGAAACGGCGCGCAGCCACAGTTGCGGATTACCCTCGATGCCAATGATGCCTTGGGCGATCAAAACATTAAACGGGTCGATGGTCGAAGCACAATATCCCAGGTTAGGACCAAGGAAGCAGATGATGAATGCCGTCATCGAGTCATAACCGATACCCATCATGATGGGAATGAAGATGGCATAGAACGGCAGGGCTTCCTCAGACATACCAAACGTAGTGCCGCAAATGGACAGCAATGTCATCGTGATGGGAATGATGAGGATGTCCTTGTTCTTGAGCTTTTTAATCACACGGCTCATGCCGGCATTCAAAGCGTTGGTCTTGGTGATGATCGCGAACGATCCGCCAATCAATAAGACGAACGCAACGACGTCGGCAGCCTCCTGGATGCCCTTGGTGGGCGCTTGCAGAACCGCGAAGATATCCTGGCCCAGATTGATGGTCTCGCCGGTCTCGGAATCGGTGTAGTTCTTATCGACCTGTTCATAGGTTCCAGCAACGGCGACTTCACGCTCGCCCGCCGCTGTCGAAATCGTCTTGCGCTGATACTGACCAGAGGGAACGATCCAAGTCAGGACCGCAAAGACAACGATCAGCAAGAACATGATCGTATAGACATGCGGTAATTTGAACTTAAAACGTCTGTTTGTCTTCTTCGCCTTCGTATCTGACATAGATACCTCCAAAGAACTCGAGACTGCATCGCATCTCGCTTCAACGTTTGCACAATGCAAACGTTCTATGACGTTCCATAGATTACCAGCAGCTTTTTCCTTCATCAAGATAATTTCAAACTGATTGCCGCAACGCGGTTGAACGGTTGCGTTTGCGCCGTGAACGGTATGGAAACGCCCGGTGAGATGATCCACCGGGCGTTTCCATTCGCAATGTCCTAGATGTCAAAAACGTAGCGAGACCCAACGATCCGCTGACGACCGATGATAAACGGCCGCCGCTGCTCATCGAAAAAGAAGGCTTCCATATAAAACAAGGGCTCGCCAACGGGAACTGCCAACAGTCGAGCGACCTCGGGCGACGCGCACGCGATCTCGAGCGTGCACGGGTCGGTAAACGCGGGCGTGCGGCCCGTCCGGTTGCGCACGAACTCAAAAATGGATTGGTTAGATAGAGGTGCCGTTGATAGATAGGCGTTGTCCTCGTAAACATATATGTTGTTCTCGAGCATGACAGGGACGCCATCGGCAGTGCGCACGCGCTCAACGCAAATCAAGTCAGTTCCAACGGGAACACCAAAGAACTGTGCTTCGGTGGAATCCGCCGGCAGTATCTTTCTCGAAATGACACACGCCCCCGGTTCCATTCCGTTAACGCGACATGCGTCCGAAAAACTCTGGACGTCATCCTTCTGGCGAATCTTGCGCTTAAGCTTGGGGGCATTGACAAACGTGCCTTTCCCCTGCCGCTTCGTTAGATAGCCCTGCTGGACGAGCTCCTCAATAGCGCGTCGCACGGTAACGCGGCCAACTTTATAGCTCTCAGCCAATTCGAATTCGTTGGGTATCCGCGCGCCCGCCTTGTAGGCGCCGGAGTTGATTTCGTTTTTGATGATATCAATAACCTGTTGGTACAGCGGTATCGCTGCTTTACCGTCAGTTGGCCCTTCAGTCGGTGGCATATACCCTCTCCCAGCACAATTAATTCTAAAACGGGCTTAAGGGCATTCAACAAGCCCTTAAGCCCGCATTAGCTTAAAGTATGCTAGGTGTCGCACCAAAATGTTGGCTATTTACTCATCGGACCCGAAAAACGCGCAACTACCGCGCTCCTAAGAAAGCGTGAGCAGCTCCGGCAGCTGGTCGATAATCTTGTCCGCGGCATCCTGGCTAAAGCCAAAGCGCTCCTCGCGCTTGGCAATGACTGTCAGGCCGGCTCGCTTGCCGGCAGTGATGCCAGGCACCGAATCCTCGACGCAGCAGCAGCGATTCGCGGGCAGCCCCAGCAGGTCCAGCGCATGCAGGTAGATGTCGGGCTCGGGCTTGCTCTCCTTAAACTGCTCGCCGCTCACCACATACTCAAAGGCATCCGACAGCCCGCATGCGTTGAGCACTTCCTCGATGCTATCCATGGGAGACGAGCTGGCAAGCGCCACGCGAACGCCACGGCGCGGCAGCTCTCGAATCGTATCCACGGCGCCTGGGTTAATCAAAGCCTGATAGTCGCGCGGACGCTTATGCGCCCACTCGTTCCAACGGGCCAACGCTTCCTCGCCAGTGAAATGCCCCTTACCGGCGCGCTCAAACCAATCGACCAGCATATGCAGGAAGAACTGGTGCGAAGTACCGACCTGCCCATTCAACTCCTCTTGAGTCAGGTTAAGCCCAAGCTCCTTGGCAAACGCGGCAGTCTCGCCCAGGTAGTAATACTCGGTATCGACAATCACGCCGTCCATGTCAAAGATAACGGCGTCGAACGGAAATGCGGACACGGCACCCTCCCTAACAAAAGGGCGCCCGCAAGCGGACACCCGAGCCATGCACTATCGGCGATTCTAACCCAGCAGCTTATCCAGCGCCACCGCAATGCCGTCTTCGTTATTATTGGCGGTCACCATCTGGGCTACAGCCTTAACCTCATCGACGGCGTTGCCCATGGCAACACCGGTGCCGGCCCACTCAATCATAGACTTGTCGTTCTGGCCGTCGCCAAACGATACGACCTCGCTGGCATCGATGCCGAGCTTGGGCAGGGCACCCTCGAGCGCGCAGGCCTTGTCGATACCGGGCGCCGTGTACTCAAAGTACCAGTCGGCCGTAAACATGCCCGAAAGCGTCTGCTTAAAGGGCGCATACATCTCCTCGTAATGCGCCTGCAGGTATGCCGGGTCGCCCGCAGTGAGTAGCTTGTCCACGGGATAAGCATCAGCGACCTCATGCAGGCTCTCCACCTCGCGAATCTTAAGATCGCACGCGTCGCGCTCATACTTGACGATATTCTTCTGCGAGCCGTCAGGCAGCGTGATCATGCAATGGTACGAGTCCTCGACATGCAAATCACGACCGAGCGAAATCATAGGGGTCACGTCAAAATTACGCAGGTGATCAATCAGGCGATGCAATTCGTCGGCAGGCATAGCCTGATCGAACAGCACCTCGTCGGTCTGAGCGTCGACCACATGTGCGCCGTTAAAGGCCACCAGCAGACCGTCATGGTTTTGAAGGTCGAGCTCCTGCGCCAAGGCGTGCAGCCCCCATGCGGGACGGCCCGAAGCCAAGATGAGCTTAATGCCCGACTCCTGCGCCGCGAGCAGCTTCTCGCGCGTACGCGGGCTAATGACCTTTTGGTCGTTGGTGAGCGTACCGTCGATATCCATTGCGATGGCTTTGATTGCCATATGTGCCTCCTTGCATCGTTTTTATCGCGCACTATCTTATCCGAGCCGGGGCACGTTCGCACAGCGCGCGTATGACGGTTGCAAAACCACCCCATTTGAAACAAAGGCAAAAAAGTACTTGCAAAGACGCGTTCCGACATATAAGTTGATAAAAGACCGCCGTTGCGGTTTTAAGTAGATCGAGCATATGAAGTTTGAGTTTTAGCGTGTAAGAGAAGGAAGATCGGCAAAGTACAACCCCAAACGCAATGACAACTTAATGAGGTAACTGCCACATGTGAGGCACCCAGGGCATTGCTGTCTCGATTTCGAGCACGATGCCTTCCGCCTTGCATGGGCCGTTCCATCCCGCCCCTGCAGCAACTGCCTCACGGGCTCATTGAAAACCGCATAGCACCCCAACGTCAGCACATCACCCACGGCAAGCACATCACTCACGACAACCAACACATCAACAAACAGCACGAACATCAACCGATTGGAGAAGCTATGACAAACCACCACGCTGAAGACAGCGATAAGAAAAGCATTCTGGATGCCCGAATTGAGCGAGCATATGCAAACGAATATGATGCCGCCTTTGCCGCCGCGACCATCAAGAACTACGCGTCGCTACCGCTCGCGACGATCTTGGCCGACCACCCTCAACTGCTGAAGCGCTGCACAAAGATCATGGGCGACCCCGACATTCGCAAGCTGACAGACCCCTATGCCCCAAAACGCGACAACGATTCGTACGTTCTTACCGTAGGCTGCCTAGCCCATATGCTTACGGCGCTCGACACGAAACTCAAGCTCGAATGGGAACCCGACGAGCGTCATGAACTCGAAAGCAAGCGGAACACCCTGCGCACCGCACTGTTCCTTCCGTTGGACGGCCTCAAGCGCTGCAACGTCGAGCTCAATACACAGGCGCGGCAAAAGCCCGGGACCACGGGGCAGAAAACTCCAAGACCCCATGCGGCCATCGTCGACCGCGACCGATATAACCGCATGACCGCGCACTTTTCCGCCGGGGGAGCAGCCATAAGGACGCTGATCGACCTGCTGTGCCTCCTGAGCATCAACGAGCTATTTGAGGGCTATCTCGCCCTTGTTCCCGCGACGGCACCCAAGTCGGTAGCAAAGATCATCGAGACCTGCAGACGCCAGTTTGAGCGCCATCGCAATGGCAGCGAGATGAACGCCAGCATCGCGCAGTACTACGCGGCTCATTACAAAAATGACGGATGTGCCCCTGTCGAGCATCAGCTGCGGCTCGCCTACACCACGCCCGCCGCAACGCTCCATCGCTTTGGAGCCTTTGGCGCTTGCGAGCCGCACGAACAGGCAGCCTGCCCCACAACCGAGCTCGATCTCAGGCTCGGACGAACTCTGTAGCCCACCAGCCTCTGCGCGGGCTATAACCCTATTCCACAACACAACCAACAGAAAGGAGTCCCCATGGACACCAATCATTCCCCCATCATCAGCCCCCTCACCATGCGTGAATCCGCCCGAGGTATCACGCTCACCAGCATTTACGATGAGATGCTCGCCCGTCGCGAGCTCTCCGTCATGGGAAACATCGAAACCCCGATGGCCCACGACCTATGCCAGCAGATCCGCCTGCTCGATGCCACCGACCCCAGCCGCCCCATCACCATATTTGTCGCCAGCGCCGGCGGAAGCGTGCGATCGGGCCTTGCGATCTATGACGCCATACGCCTCGCATCGTGCCCCATCCGCACCGTCTGCCTGGAATTCGCCGCGTCCATGGGCGCCGTGATCTTTATGGGCGGCGACAATCGCCGTATGGCGCCCCATGCAGAGCTCATGATTCACGACCCGCTGATCCCCCAGGGGGCAGGCGGCTCGGCACTTGCGCTGCAGGAAACCAGCCGGCGTCTCATGCAGACCCGCAAGACCCTCACGCAAATCCTCTCGGACCGCAGCGGCCTCACGCCCAAGCGCATCCAGTCCCTCACCGTAAAAGACACCTACCTTTCGGCCGAGCGCGCCGTCGAGCTCGGCTTTGCCCACGAAATCCTCTCGACCACCAAGGAGGTCGCCCATGTCTAACCTCGCCAGCCGCCTCGCCGCATCTGAGTCCGCATCGTCCACCATCCTCGCCAAGGATCGAACGCTTTCCTGCGACACCCGCCAAACGGGACTCAACAACAATGCACTTGTGATCGGCCCCTCGGGAGCCGGCAAGACCCGAAACGTCCTCAAGCCCAACCTGCTGCAAATGAACGCAAGCTACATCGTGCTCGACACCAAAGGCACGCTCTGTCGCGAAGTGGGACCCGTGCTGGCAGCCCACGGCTACCGCGTGCAATGTCTCAACTTCGCCGACCTCAACACCGTCCCGGCCCTTGCGCCCGGCATCGAGCGCTGCGGCTACAACCCCCTGAGGCACATTCGCCGCAAGGCGGACGGCAGGCCCAACCAGCAGGACATCCTCTCGGTGGCAAAGGCCATCTGCCCCATCGAGGACAACAACCAGCCTTTTTGGGATCATGCGGCGGCAAACCTGCTGTCGTGTCTTATCGCCTACGTCACCGAACAGCTACCCGCCGACGAGCAGACGATCAGCTCGGTCATCAAGCTGATCGAGCACCTGCAGGACGGTGCCACGGGTCGATTGTTTGACGACCTGATCACGACCGACCCCCAAAGCTATGCCCTCTCGCTATGGCGGCGCTACGCCATTACGCAAAATGCCGAGCGCATGCACGCGAGCATCGTCGGCATCCTTGCCGAAAAGGTCATGTGTCTGGGATTCGACGGTGCGGCACAGCTCTATCGTGAGTGCCATCAGGTGGACTTCGCTTCCATGGGACACACCCCCTGCGCCCTGTTTGTAACCGTAAGCGATATTGACCGCAATCTCGATCCGCTGACCGGCCTCTTTATTTCGCAGGCGTTTATGGGCCTCATTCGTGAGGCCAATAGGCAGCCCGACGGCAGCCTGCCCATGCCCGTGCGCTTTATGCTCGATGACTTCGCAAATCTGCAGATCCCCCAGATCGACAACGTGCTCTCGATTATCCGAAGCCGCAACATCTGGGCAACGCTGCTGCTGCAGTCGACCAACCAGCTCGATGCGCTCTATGGCGAGGCACGCGCTCGCTCCATCATGGGCAACTGCGACACGCATCTGGTGCTGGCATTCCAGGATCCAGAGAGTGCCCGGGTGTTTTCCGACCGCGCCGACGCGCTCCCCAGCACGCTCATGGCGACGCCGATTGATCGCTCGTGGCTCTTTGTACGCGGTCGCACTCCCGAACAGGTCGAGCGCTTTAGGCTCGAAGACCATCCGCTCTACGGGGAGCTGCCCGAGGCGCAGCGAGGCCATGCGGAGGCCGAGATCTAGGCGCAGGGTTCTCGCAGCGCGCGGCGCCCCGGCGATGTTCCACAAAGGCCGTGCGCCCCGGGACCACGGCAAAGCAAAGGGGCCCGCATCCGATGGGATACGGGCCCCTGGCTATAAGGCGCAATGCGTTAACAGCAGCGACTACTTGCGGTGAGCGCGGTAGAACTCGATGAGCGCCTGGGTCGAAGCGTCCTGCTCGGCCTTGGCGGCGTCGTCGTGGAAGGCCGGGGTGATCTGCTTGGCAAGCTGCTTGCCCAGCTCGACGCCCCACTGGTCGTAGGAGTCGATGCCCCAGACCGTGCCCTCGACAAACGTGATGTGCTCGTACAGGGCGATGAGCTCGCCGAGCGCAAACGGGGTCAGCGTGTCGCCGAAGATCGAGGTCGTCGGGCGGTTGCCCTCAAAGCAACGGGCCGGGACGATCTGCTCGGGCGTGCCCTCGGCACGAACCTCGTCGGCCGTCTTGCCAAAGGCGAGCGCCTTGGTCTGGGCCAGGAAGTTGCCCAGGAACAGCTCATGCACGTCCTGGCCGCTATCGGTCGCAGGGTTGGCGGTATTGGCGAAGGCGATGAAATCGGCCGGAACCACCACGGTGCCCTGGTGCAGCAGCTGGTAGAAGGCATGCTGGCCGTTGGTGCCGGGCTCGCCCCAGAAGATCTCACCGGTGTCGGAGGTCACGGCGCTGCCGTCCCAGCGGACATGCTTGCCGTTGGACTCCATGGTGAGCTGCTGCAGGTAGGCCGGGAAGCGGTGCAGATACTGGCAGTACGGAAGCACGGCGTGGCTCTTGGAACCGAAGAAGTTGACGTACCAGACGTTGAGCAGACCCATCAGCGCGACGGCATTGTTCTCGAGCGGCGTGTTGCAGAAGTACTCGTCGATGGCGTGGAAGCCCTCGAGGAACTGCTGGAAGCGCTCGGGGCCGAGCACGACGATCAGCGACAGGCCCACGGCGGAGTCGACAGAATAGCGGCCGCCGACCCAGTTCCAGAAACCGAAGGCGTTTGCGGGGTCGATACCGAAGGCCTCAACCTTCTCGAGTGCGGTGGAAACGGCGACAAAGTGCTTTGCCACGGCCTCGGCGTTCTGCTCATCGGAACCGTCAATGGCACCCTGAGCTTTGAGCTGCTCGAGCATCCAGGTCTTGACCTCGCGAGCGTTGGTGAGGGTCTCGAGCGTGGTGAAAGTCTTGGAAACGATGATCACGAGCGTGGTCTCGGGATCGAGGCCCTTGAGCTTCTCTGCCTGATCGTTGGGGTCAATGTTGGAGATGTAACGGCAGTCGATACCGGCGTCGGCGTAGGGGCGCAGAGCCTCGTAAGCCATGACCGGGCCCAGGTCGGAGCCGCCGATGCCGATGGACACCAGATGCTCGATCTTCTTGCCGGTAACGCCCTTCCACTCACCGGAGCGCACGCGCTCGGCGAAGGCATACATGCGGTCGAGGACCTCGTGCACGTCGGCGACGACGTCCTGGCCGTCGACGATGAGCTGGCCCTTCTCGCTTGCCGGGCGGCGCAGCGCGGTGTGCAGGACGGCGCGGTCCTCGGTGGTGTTGATGTGCTCGCCGGAAAACATGGCGTCGCGGCGCTCCTCGAGCTTCACCTCGCGGGCAAGATCGCACAGCAGCTTGACGGTCTCATCGGTCACCAGGTTCTTGGACAGATCGAAGTGCAGGTCACCAGCGTCAAAGCTCAGCTTGTTCACGCGCTCGGCATCGGCGGCGAACCAGGCCTTGAGGTCGATACCTTCGGCCTCGAGCTTCTCCTGATGAGCCTCGAGCGCCTTCCAAGCGGCAGTCGACGTAGCATCGATAGGTGCGGCAACAGTTGCCATAAAGTCCTCCTCAGCATACGGGCGCACGCCTCCATGCGCCCGGACATTCAGATGCCACTATTCTAGCGCAGGTCAAGACTACAATCAGCGAGCGTTGCCAATCGGCCCCCAAACGGCAACCGATTAAAAAGGGACAGGCTTATTTTGGCAGGTCAAACGCTTTACCAACCAAAAATAACCCGTCCTTTTATGGCAAATATTAGGCCGCGGCGCAGATGCTACCGAGCAACTCACGCAGAGGAGACCCAATGCCCTCAAGCAATTCGGGAGCGATAATGGCAAAAACGGGAACCTCGCCGGCTCCCGCGACGGCAGGCACCTTGCCCTCCGAGACAATACATCCATAAGGGACAAAACCGTCTTCGCCGGCATCGAGCACGGCCATGCGACGCGCGAGTTCGCGCGCAAAGCCGGCAGTATCGGCATCGCCGATCGCCAGGACAAAGTCCACGCCTTCGTCGGTCGCCAGGGCCACGGCTTCGTCGATCAGTTCGTCTCCCCCGTCACCCTCAACCGAGCCGCAGCGAAAAAGCACGCGCTCGAGCAGAGCTCGATCAAGCGAGCCCAGCGCCGCCGAAACGAGCTCATCGCGCGTGTGCTTGTCGCCTCCCAGCACGACCAGTGCCTTGGTGCCGCCATAGTGGGCAACCAATCGCCCGCACCAGCGAGCCACATCCCCATCCGCAACCAAGCGCGTCGGCATACCAAACCCATAGTTGACCATTATCCCCACAACCCTTCCGTGCTTTATGGTGGTATCGATCGTTAGGCTCATGCTACGAAGCGAGCTTTTCCGAGCTGTTTCGCGCTCTTTAGGGCTGCGTTAAAACCCCGATGAAGCCGCACGACCATACTTGCCAAAAAGGGACAGATTTTGACGGTGTCCGTGCAAGCGGGTATTATCGAACAGGTATTCGATAAGAACATGTGTTTGATGGAAGGGCACGGATGGCGCACGAGCAGCACACCTATATCTGCATCGACCTCAAGACGTTTTATGCCAGCGTCGAGTGCGTCGACCGTGGGCTCGATCCGCTCACCACCAACCTGGTCGTTGCCGACGAATCGCGCGGACGCACGACCATCTGCCTCGCTATCACGCAGGCCATGAAGGACTTAGGTATTCACAACCGCTGCCGTCTGTTCGAGATTCCCGACGGCATCGACTGCATCAAAGCAGTGCCGCGCATGCAGCACTACATGGAGGTGTCGGCGCAAATCTACGGCATCTATCTGGAATACGTCAGCCCCCAGGACGTGCACGTCTACTCAATTGACGAGTGCTTTATCGACGTGACACCCTATCTGGACCTCTATCACACCGATGCGGAAGGCTTCGCCTGCATGTTGCGCGACGAGGTCCTGGCGCGCACCGGCATCACGGCGACGGTCGGCATCGGCCCCAACCTATTCCAGGCCAAGGTTGCACTCGATATCACCGCCAAGCACGTACCCAGCCGCATCGGCATACTCGACGATGAGACCTTTCGCAAGGAAATCTGGCCCCATCGTCCCATCACCGATATCTGGGGCATCGGCCCCGGCGTGGCAGCACGACTCGAAAAATACGGCGTCTACGATCTGATGGGCGTCGCGGCGCTCGACGAAAACCTGCTTTACGACGAGCTCGGCGTCAATGCCGAGTATCTCATCGACCACGCCTTCGGACGCGAGCCGACAACCATCGCCGATATCCAAGCCTATCGCCCGCAAGCAACTTCGACCACCACAGGACAGGTGCTCTCGAAGGGCTATGCCTACGAGCAGGCCTACACCGTCTTGCGCGAGATGGTCGACAACGCCGTGTTGGACTTGATCGATAAGCACGTGGTCTGCGACAGCATCTCGCTCTTTGTGGGCTACGCGAGCGAGCGCGCCGACATACGCAGGCTTGATGCCAGCGGTACTGCACAATATGTGGACGGATGCGGACACCTGCGCTCGAGTACGTCGAGCATCGAACCCACCGCAACCGCCGGCCCCGAGCTCGCGCCCCGTGCTCCCAAGCCCGTCCAGCGCGATGACGAACGGCGCCGCCTGGTGCGCGAAGCGCAGGCAATCGATGGCATCTTTGTGGGAGAGCATGGTGGCAAACCGCGTGGTGGCTATGCCGCGCTCTTTGCGCACTCCAACGCCTCGCGCAAGCTGCCCGAGCGTACCAATTCGTTTAAGAAGATCATGGGCTATTTCGATGAGCTCTGGGCGCAGACTGTCGATCCCAAACGACCGGTCAAGCGCATCAACCTGGGCTTTAGCAATCTTGTGCCCGAGGAATTTGCCACCATCGATCTGTTCAGCGATATCGAGGCCGATGAGCGCGAGCGCGACCTGGCGCGCGCCGTCCTGGCCGTGAAAGGCAAGTACGGCAAGAACGCGCTCGTCAAGGGATTAAGCTTTACCGCCGGCGCCACCGCGCGCGAGCGCAACGATCAAGTTGGAGGACACCGTGCCTAAACCCAAACAACAGCCCATGCGCCCGCCGACCGCCTTCAAGCGCCTGGCGGACCCCGAGGGCAGACGCCGCGCAGCCGACCCCAACCTCACTGCCAACGGTGCCGTGCGCGCCAACCGCGCCGCACAGTTTATGCCCTTTGCCGCCCTCACGGGATACTACGAACTCGTGCGCAAGCAGGAAATCACCGTCGAGCAAAAACGTGAGCTCACGGAAGAAAAAGCCCTCGAGCTTTCGCAAAAGCTCGAGGGCCTCAAACGCGGCGACTTGGTGCGCGTCACCTATTACGATACGTACGGCTATCGTAGCCGCACGGGCATTCTCGACGAAGCGTTACCCGCATTCAAGCTGCTCAAACTCAGGGATATCGCCATCAACTTCGACGATATCCAGGACATTGAGCTACGCGGACGAGCCTAGCGACGAGAACGCTTGCGCAAGACGAGAGCAATGCCAAGCACTGCGGCAGCTGCAACCAGCAATCCCAAGACCAGCGTGAGGGTCGAGTCGCCAGCGCGAGGCAGCGAGCCGTCCTTCGAAGTCTTCTTAGCGGTCGTCGTGACGGTGGTCGTGGTGCTGCTCGACTGGTCGTTGCCACCCGTCTGGCTGCCGCCAGGCTGATCGCCGCCACCCGGCTGCGAAGGATCGGTGGGTTCCGTCGGATCCGGAGTACCGGGATCAACCGGATTCTCCGAATTCTCCTTGCGCTGGATCCAGACCTGGCAACCATAGAACGGGTTGGCGGTACCAAGGCACAGACCCTGGTTGGTCACCGCAAAGGTGCGCAGACCATGGTTATACGGATCGTTAAAGCCATTGGTCGTCAGCGTCGTAAAGTTCACGCCGTCCTCGGTCACATACATATCAAAGCCGCGCTCGGCATCGCGCAGGTAACACATGCACGTAAGGACACTCTGCAACTTCTTGAGGTTCTCCTCGCTCAGCAGCTTATCGAGCGCATCCTGAATATCGCTCGGCAGCTCGGTGCCATAGGCATCCTCGTACTGCTGCTTAAGGCTTTCATAGCTATCGAGCATGTCCTGATACTGGTCGGCAAAGGACTTGAAGTACGCGATCTCGCCATCGATCTTCTGGACATAAGCGGCGTCGTCCTCAAAGTCCTGGGACATCGTCGCGGCCTGATCGCAAAGACCGCCCGCGGCATCCTCCAGCGCATCGCTCAGATCGCCAAAGCCCTTAGCAACCTCGGTCTTCTCGTCATCGACATCGACGGCCTTGTTTGAATCATCAACCTCAGCAGCTTCGTTCGAATCATCGACCTCGACGGCCTCGTTTGAATCATCGTCCGCAAGCGTGTTCACGGGAACGATGGGGTCGTCAGGCGATTTCTTGTCGAGCAGGTGATCGAGCAGGTCCCTAAGGCGCTGAACCTGAGAGTCCCACTCCTCGGGCGTCATATCGATAATGTCGCCATTGGAGAACTGGCCGATCGGCTCAAGCAGGCTCGCGGTATCAAAGGTACCGATATACAGCTTGCCGTCGAACTTCTGCATGCGCCAAATGTACTGGTTCTCGTTTCGGCCAAAGCCCGAAGTCAGGCCGGAAATACCGCCCTCGGGGAACATGTCGGTGCGATCGCCAACGACGAGCTCCATGTTCTCGTCCTTGTCCATGCGATAGATGTTAACCGACTGCTCAAGATTGGCATTCACAAACGAGCAGTCAACGCCACCCATGCTGCTCTTGCCGCCCTCTTCGGTGTTGGATTTGTTGAACAGGATGCGCTCGAGGGCAATCTCCTCGTCGTTGTATTCACCGATATAGAGGTAGTCGTTGTAGACGATGAGGTTGGCAGCGCCAGAACGGGTACGGGCAGGATCGATGCCAAAGCAGTACTTTGCACCGTCCGTCTTCTGATCGCCGACAATGGGAGTCCACGAATAGCTGCCGTCGGCATTCTTGTCGCCACGGACCATGGCAAACGACTGCATGGAATTATCATCGGGAGCGTTCTCGGGCGTACCGGTGCAGATGGTCGCATAGAGATGGCCATTGTACGAGACCATATCCCAAATGGCGCCGCCGTAGATGCTGTCCTGATAGCGAATCGCCGGATAGCCAAACAGCGTCTCCGAGTTGGCAATCTCGGTGAAGCTGTCCTGGCCCTTCGAGGGGTCAGACGACGTCAGGATTGTCGACACAAAATTACCGTTCGCGTCTTTACCCACATTACTGATGACGAGCTGGCCATCATGGACGCACATGCCGCGGATACCGGTAGAAATGCCCTGCTTGTAGGCAGCACCGTAATCCTGCATGCTCGAAAGGCCCTGATAGACAACTTTGTACTCATCCGTCTTAGGATCGATCTCGTATACAGCAGGCAGGCCGCCTTTGCCGTCATTGGTCCTGACGCTGCCGCAGAAATAGAGCTTACCCTTATAGCTCACGGCATTGCGGAACAAAGGAGCGACGCCGTTGAGCGATTCAGAGAGTAGCAGCTTGGTCTCACCGGTCTTGGTATTGATCTTGACCAAGATGCCGCCGCTGTCCTTGTCGGCCGTGCCGTCCTCCTTCTGCTGTCCATAGAAGAAGGTACCGTTAAACATGGCCTCCAGCGTCAGGCGCATGGTTTCGACATCAAAGGAATCGCCCAGCGTGCTGTTCATGAGCGTCAGCGTGTTGCCCATCGCCGCATAGCAGGTGCCCACATAAAGCCAGTCACCATAGCTCGCAGCCGCCCAAGTGTAGCTCTGGCCGCGATCGCCTTCGTTGTTGGCCGTATTACCATCGGCGCCCGGAACGGCAACGGCACCGTTACCCTGGTAGTCGACGATGCCATCCGGCTGCGACGTTCCTACCGTAGGATGCGAGAGCTTCTCAAAGGAATACCCATTTCCCGCATTGTAGGTAACGGCACCCGATGCGTCTTCGGCGTGCGCCGGCAGCGGCGATACCAAGATAGCGGCAAGCGCTGCCACCAAGCCAAGTGTTCCCACTCGTCTCATAAGGTTATAGCCTCCCCTGTCCTAAAGCCCAGTTTTAGCATTCTTCATTTCTGTCCACGGTTAATTGCAATCTGAGCACAGCAATAATCAGTGTATAAATATACACCTGTAATTTTTTGGACGGGTTCATAGATGCTCGATTGGTAGCGAATTCCGCGCAAACCGTCACCAAACTCCACTTTTGCCGCATCTAAAGGTTATTTTTGCGCAAATTTTTGGATGCCGATAGTCACAATGGGCAGGAGGCTGGTACCCACCGGAGAGGGCAACGCCTACATTTTCATAACGTAATAGCCCGCACCCCTCACTGCCGTCTCGAGTGTGTCGCGATCAACCGGGCGCTTCGAGCGCACGCGTGCCGTGTGGTCCGCGTACGTTACCGTAGCCCACACGCCATCAAGCGCATTGAGGGCATTCGTCACATTCCGGGCGCAGCCGTCGCAACTCATGCCGCCGATAAGGAGTTCCTCACGATAGGGGTAGTGGGACTCGTCGGTGTCTGCCACCACAACCTTTTTGGCCTTCTTGCCGCTCGCACCATCGCTGCAGCAACTCTTCCCGTGTGTCGAAGCGGCAATGCGACGCAGTCCAAAAAACATGCCGACGGCAATGACGGTCAGCACGATGAGATTCGCAGGGTTGAGCAAGTCACTCATGCGTTCCCCTTTCAGTAGCACTATCTAGATACCCCCATGGGGTGTCCCCATCTTAACCCAAAATCATGTCCGTTCGGTCAATTAGTTTTCCTCTTCAAACTTTTTTGTTGACCATGGCTTACTTTCGTGTATAAGTTTTCCTAGGCTAACAGTTTAGATCCGTAAGGAGCGACGTGACTCGAACCATAGACATCCCAACGTTTCAGGCAGCAGTCGTGCGCAACTGCTCCCCCACGCTCGCGGGCATCAAGCCGGCATCGCTCTTTACCTATCCAGGCACCTACGCCCACGGGGACGGCTCGACCGCAACAGAAACCATCGCAGAACGCCGAGCACGCCTGCTCAACGTTATCGCCCAGTGCAACCGCGAGCTTGACCCGCTTGGCATCCACCTGAGTGTTTTGGTCTGGCGGCCCTGCGGAGCGCTCGTGTACGTGTACCGAGCCAAAAGCCTCACCACCTATTTCGCGGACCCTCGCGCCAAAACGGCGCTCGCCTCGGAAGGCTACGACACGAGAGACCTTTCGACATGCCTTGTGCATTTGGCATCACGCATCACGCTCGCGAGTAATAACGTCGCGGAATGCGCCTGTAGCCAGACTCGATGCGCACTACCCCAGCAAGCTAGCTGCAGCAACGACTGCACCTGCGAGTTTCCGCACGAAATAGGCTACTTCCTAGGATATCCCTACGACGACGTGCACGAGTTTATCGTCCAGCGCGGCGAGAACTATAAGGTCTTTGGGGCCTGGAAGGTCTACGCAAATGTCGAGCAGGCACTTGCGACGTTTGATGCCTACCGCGCCTGCACCCAATACTTCACCTTTGTCTATCAGCAGGGCTACAGCTTGGCGCAACTTGCCCAGGCAACCCGATAGAACATAGAAGCCGTGGCAACCTGCCGCACAACTGAAAGGACTCAACATGAGCAAGATCGCCGTCGTCTACTGGAGCGGCACGGGCAACACCGAGGCCATGGCAAACCTCGTTGCCGAAGGTGCAACCGATGCCGGCGCCGAGGCAGAGGTCATCTCCTGCGCCGACTTCTCCGCAGACAAGGCCGCTGGCTATGACGCTATCGCCTTCGGCTGCCCCGCCATGGGTTCCGAGGAGCTTGAATATGATGAGTTCCAGCCCATGTGGGATGAGGTCAAGGAGACCCTCGGCGACAAGAAGGTCGTCCTCTTTGGCTCTTATTCGTGGGCCGAGGGCGAATGGATGGACAACTGGAAGGCGGACGCCGACGAGGAGGGCGTCAACGTCGTCGATTCCGTCATCTGCTACGACGCCCCCGATGATGAGAGCGAAGCGGCCTGCCGCGCCCTTGGAGCCGAGCTCGCCTAGCGGCAATGAGCTCCGCCCGCAACGCGCATTGCAACAAAACACATTCGCGTCCCAACAAAAACGGGAGCCGGATCACATCCGGCTCCCGTTTTCTGCTATGTCAGTCATATAAAGCGGCTACGAGATATTGCCCAAGAACGCCTTGGTGCGCTCGCTCTTGGGGTGGTCGAAGACCTCGCTCGGCGTACCCTCTTCCACAATGACGCCGCCGTCCATAAAGACGACGCGGTCGGCGACATCGCGGGCAAAGCCCATCTCGTGCGTCACGACGATCATGGTCATACCGTCGTGCGCCAGGTCGCGCATGACGCCCAGAACGTCGCGCACGAGCTCAGGGTCGAGCGCCGAGGTGGCCTCGTCAAAGAGCATCACGTGCGGGTTCATCGACAGGGCGCGGGCGATGGCCACGCGCTGCTGCTGGCCGCCCGAGAGCTGGCTCGGCATAAAGTCGATGCGCTCGGCCAGGCCGACCTTGGTCAGCTCCTCGACGGCGATCTTCTCGGCCTCTTCCTTGCTGCGCTTGAGCACCTTTTGCTGCGCAAGCATGACGTTCTTTTTGACCGACAGGTGCGGGAACAGGTTGAACTGCTGAAACACCATGCCCAGGTGCGTGCGCACTTTGTTGAGGTCGACGCCCTTGGCACACACATCCACGCCCTCGACGACAATCGAGCCGCTCGTGGGATGCTCCAGGCGATTGATGCAGCGAAGCATCGTCGACTTGCCCGAGCCTGAGGGGCCCAAGACCACAACGACCTCACCCTTGTGCACATCCAGATCGATATCGCGCAGGACCACGTTGTCCCCAAAGGCCTTCTGGAGGTTCTTGATGCTGACGACGACCTCGTTCGAGTTATTGGTTTCGCTCATGATAGGACCTCCTTACAGACCGGCGATGTGATCGGCGGGCGTCGCGACAACCTGTCCGGCGCTCTTGGCGGGACGCTTCTTCTTGGTCTCGGCCGTGCCCAAAAGCCTCGCCTCAAGACCGCTCACCAAGCGAGCGAGCGGCAGGGTGATGACCAGATAGAACAGGGCGGCAACCACGTACGGTGTAATGGAGCCCGTCGTGGCCACGATGGTACGGGCGTTCATGACGATCTCGACCACACCCACGGCGGCAAGCAGCGACGTATCCTTGTAAAGCAAGATAAACTCGCTGGTCAGCGTAGGCAAAACATTACGGAACGTCTGCGGAATCATGACATAGAGCAGCGTCTGGAACGCGTTCATGCCCAGCGAACGCGCAGCCTCGTTTTGGCCCTTGGGGATCGATTGAATACCGGCACGGAAGATCTCGCATAGGTACGCAGACGAGTTCATGGCCATGACGATAACGCCAAGCACGTAGTCATCAACCTTGACGCCGGCCAACGGCAGACCGAAGAACGCGATATAGATCTGCAGGAACGCCGGCGTACCGCGGATGATATTCACATAGATGCCGGCGAGGCAGCGCAGGATGCGCGACTTGGAGATGCGCATGAGCGACAAGGCAAAGCCAAAGGGAATTGCCAGCGGAAACGCCACAAGCACGATCGAGAGCGACATAAGGAAGCCCTTAAAGACGATCGGCAGGCTTTGGACCAAAATGACTGGGTTTAAGAACAGGCGCAGGAACATATTGGAGTTCCAGGCCTCGACCCACGGCTGCTCCTTAAGATCGGCCAGGAAGTTATCGAATGCCGTC
The DNA here is from genome assembly GCA_018365375.1 of Collinsella sp. Classification (GTDB taxonomy): domain Bacteria; phylum Actinomycetota; class Coriobacteriia; order Coriobacteriales; family Coriobacteriaceae; genus Collinsella. The sequence goes on from JAGZKE010000009.1 coordinate 49,812, forward strand.
ACGCCCTTGATCTCCACCGACGGAATCTTGGAGATCTTCTTGGTCGAGCCATCGGCCAAAGTGCAGGTGCCGCTAAAGGCCTCATCGCCGCCCTCGACGGGGAAGGTCACGCCGTAAACCTCGACACGGAAAAAGCCGCCGGCAGGCGCCGTCTCGCCAAAGTCGATCTTGAGCGTCTGGCCGTCAGCCTTGCACGTGGGCTTCATGGGCGTACGATCCATGAGGTCCTCGCCCGAGAGCATCGTCAATCGCGTGTCATCGGTACCAAACGTCGTGCCGTCGACAAACGTCAGCGAAAGACCGCTCAGCTCCTCGTCGGCATCGGCCTGGACCTCCCAGGTAATGCGCGTCTCGGTACCGCCGACCACAGCGCTGCCCGAACCAGTGTTGGGTCGGGCGGTAATCTTTGCGGTCTCAAGCGCCTGGGCGGTCGTGGGCGCATATGCCCCTGCGCACACCAGCGCGAGCGCCACGGCCATGGCGCAGGCTAGCTTTTGGAGCAAGGCGGGCAGTGGAAAACGCTGCTCCGCGGCCCCTTTGTTCAGTCGAGACAAGGTGGCTCCTATCGTAGAAGTTGCCGGCAAAACGAGACGGAAATACTCTCCGTCAAGAGAAGCGCAAAGGCCCTCTCCGCCAAAACGGAAAGGGCCCGCGAGCAATCAAGTAGCTATTTTACTTGATGTTGTACTTAGCCATGAGGGCGTCAATGGTACCGTCGTCGGTCAGGTCCTTGATGGCCTGGTTGATGTCTTCCTTGAGCTTGGTGTTACCCTGGTTGATGGCGATGGCGTACTCCTCGCCGGTGCTGATCTGCTTAATGGTCTGGCAGGTGTTGAACTGCTCGGCGGTCAGCTGGCTGGCAACGGAGCGGTTGGTGACTACGGCGTCGCCCTTATCGGACTGCAGGGCGCTGAAGCACTCGGTAGCGTCCTTGTAGGGGACGATCTTGGCCTTGGGGAAGTTCTCCTGGGCAAAAGACTCGGCGGTCGAGCCAGACTGAACGATGATGGTAGCGTCGGCGTTGTTGAGCTTCTCGCTGTAGTTGTCGGCCGTGATGTCGGTGTTATCGACCTTGGTCACGATAGCCTGATCGTCCATGTAGTAGGAATCGGAGAAAGTGACTTCCTTCTCACGCTCGGGCGTGTCGGTGATAGCCGCGATGGAGACGTCGTACTTGGCGCCCGAAGCGACACCCGGAACCAGCGTGTCAAAGTCATTGTTGACGTACTCGACATCCAGGCCCAGCTTGTCACCGATAGCCTTGATGAGCTCAAGGTCAAAGCCCTGGTAGTCGCCGTTGTCATCCTTGTACTCAAACGGCGCGTACTCGGCAGAGGTGCCGACGGTCAGCGTGCCGTCCTTGACGAGCGCGTACTCCTTGGAGCCGTCGACCTTCTCGACCTTAGCGTCGTCAGAGCTGCTGGAACCGGCATCAGAACCAGAGGTGGCGTTGGACGAACCGCAGCCCGTCAGAGCAAGGGCGAGCACCATAGCACCCGTGGCGGCAAATGCGCCAAGCTTCTTCAGCTTCATAATCAGTCTCCTTCCGGTGACCTCGTTTGATTCAGAGGTCTGCAAAAACTGTTGGCTATTATGCACCCGGAATTACGAATCTGCAATGAGAAAACTGATTGAAACAAACCCATAACGTGAATGGAATACTCTACTTTGTGACAGTCATTACTGCTGCAATGACCTTAATAGTCTAATTTCAGCTGCATAACCTGCAAGTTCGTTCGGAGTCTCCAAAATAAACGGCAGCGAACGCAAGTGGCCTTTCGATACAATATTCTGCATAACCTGCATACCTCCACCAAATTCCTCACTGCCAAGGTATCCCTTGCCGATGCACTCGTGACGATCTTTATGGGCGCCACAAGAGTTCTTCGAATCGTTGATGTGTACGGCATGCAAGCGATCGATACCCACCACGCGGTCGAACTCGTCGAGTACGCCGTCCAGATCATGGATGATGTCGTAGCCGGCATCGCTCACATGGCAGGTGTCTAGGCAAACGCCCAGCTTGGCCGACAGCTCGGGGCGTTTGCCGGCAACACCCTCAATGATGAGCGCCAGTTCCTCAAAGCTGCGGCCCACCTCGGTGCCCTTGCCCGACATGGTCTCGAGCAGCACCGTCGTCTGCTGGCCCTCAAACATCACCTGACACAGGGCGTCGACAATCATCTGAATGCCGGCGTCGGAGCCCTGCCCCACATGCGCACCGGGATGGAAGTTGTAGTAGTTGCCGGGCAGCGCCTCCATGCGCCGCAGGTCCTCTGCCATAGCCTCCAAGGCGAACTCGCGCGCCCGCTCTTTGGCAGAACAGGGGTTGTAGGTATACGGGGCATGCGCCACCAGCGGTCCAAAGTCGTTTTGCGACATAAGCTCGCGCAGAGCCGCCACGTCATCCATGTCAAGTTCTTTTGCCTTGCCACCGCGCGGGTTGCGCGTAAAGAACGCAAAGGTATTGGCGCCAATGGACAACGCCGTCTCCCCCATTGCCCGATAGCCCTTCGTCGTCGAAAGATGACACCCGATCGTCAGCATCTCCAGCTCCCTCCTCATCAGTTGCGGTGAAATACGGTCTATTGGTGCCCTATTTTGGCGCAAACAGACCGTATTCCACCGCAAGTTATAAAAGGGGCATCAGGGGCAAAGGCCTCCAAGGCATTCCAGGCGCTGGCGCCATGCCCCCACGCACTAAAGTTTCAAGCGAATCGCATCGATAATGCGCGCGCAGCGCTGCGTGGCGGCAAGGGGCATGACGGGACTCTCGAGTTTCCCCGCCCGGATGAGCTGGGTCGCATGCTGGATTTCGCCGTAGAAATCATCGATCTCAAACGGGGCATTTATTTCGAGCGTTCGACCGTCGGAATACTTCACATGGGCGAGCTCGGGGCGATGGAGACGCTCGATTTCCAACGAGCCTCGCTCACAGACAATCGTTAAGCGGCTTTCATATGTTGCTTTGCCGTCGCACACCATATGAATGGGTATACCGCCGACGCTCATACGGATCTCGTCGGCCCAATCGACGCGGCCGCCTGATACGTCACGCCAGCGAACTTCACGGGATGAAACCTCGCACGCGCCCGCGAGCAAATCCTCAAACCAACCGACCGCATAGCAGCCCATGTCATATAGACAGCCGCCCTGCAACGAATCAAGCAGATAGCCCGAAGGAGGCTCGCCGTAATCGAGCTTTTGCACGCTTTCAATCGAGACAATACGGCCAAGCTCACCCGACGCAAGCAAGTCCTTCACGCGAGTGCGCATCGGGCAAAACCGATTCTTCATCGCCTCCATAAACAGCACGCCGCGCTCACGAGAGGTGGAGGCAATCGAGAGAGCCTCTTCCTCACTCAAAACGGCCGGCTTTTCGCACAGCACGGCCTTTCCCGCGCGCAGTGCCCGACAGACCCAATGCGCATGCATGCCATGTGGAAGAGCCAAGTAGATTGCGTCGACATCGGGGTCGGCAATCAGCGCATCATAAGCCACATCGCCGCTATCGTCAGCCGTGGCATAACTGTGCGCGGCATCAATCGAAAACGCCCTGCAAAACTCCTCAACATGCGAAGGAGTGCGGCCGGCGGCAGCCACAAGCCGTGCCCCGTCCACCTCCTTGAGCGACGATGCAAATCGATGCGAAATGTGTCCAGCGCCCAAAACGCCCCAACAAACCTCACGCAAATCATCACATGAATCCCGATGACCCACGACAGCCCCCTTCAGTTGCGGTGAAATAGTTCCTGTTTGGCCCCTATTCTGCCGCAAACAGGAACTATTCCACCGCAAGTTATAAAAGGGTCATGAGGAGCGCGTTTTGCCGAAGGCCTTAAGCACCGCCGTCACGGGACCAGGCTGGAAACGTCGGCGCACATCGTCGAGACGCTCGGGAATATCGATGTGCTGTGGGCAGTGGCGCGCGCATTTGCCGCACTTGACGCAATTGCTCACGAGCTTGGGCTCGCTCGTGCGCACCGCACTCGCCGTAAAGTATTGCGACAGCCCCGTAAACCAGCTGTGCGCATAGCTCGCGTTGTAGGCGGCAAAGCAGCCGGGAATGTTGATACCCTTGGGGCATGGCATGCAGTAGCCGCATCCCGTGCAGGGCACACGGTTCGATTTCTCAAACTCCATCAACACGCGCGCAATCGTGTCGAGCTGGTTGGCAGTCATCGAATTCGGCAACGCGAGGTCTGCCAGTGACGAATTCTCATCCACCTGCGCGATATCGGTCATACCCGAAAGCAGCATCGTCACCTGAGGATGATTCCACACCCACGAAAGACCCCAGGCGGCAGGAGTGCGCAAATGCGGGTCACGGGCACTATCGAGCACAGCGCGGGCCCGTGGCGGCAGCTTGCCCGCTAAACGCCCGCCCAGCAGCGGCTCCATCACAAACACCGCGAGCCCGCGCTCCGCAGCCGCCATGAGTCCTGCCGTTCCCGCTTGGTAACGCTCGCCGGCATAGTTGTACTGTATCTGGCAAAAATCCCAGTCATATGCGTCAAGCATCGTCAGGAAATCCACCGCGCTGCCGTGGTACGAAAAACCAATCTGGCGAATGCGCCCCGCCGCCTTTTGACACGCGATCCAGTCCTCAATGCCCAATGCCACCACACGTTCCCACTGGGCGGGCGAGGTAATGTTATGCATGAGGTAATAGTCGATATGGTCGGTCCGCAGGCGCCGCAGTTGCTCATCGAAGAACCGGTCGAAATCCTCCGCGCACTTGCACGAAGCATGCGGCAACTTGGTCGCCAGCAACACCCGGTCACGCAGCCCCAAGCGCTCAAGCGAGGCGCCCACGCACGCCTCGTTACCGGGATAGAGATACGCGGTGTCCAGATAATTAATCCCCTGCTCCACCGCACGGGAAATGATGGCATCGGCTGTCTTCGCATCCGGACGTCCCGGCGCACCGGGAAACCTCATGCAGCCCAGACCCAACGCCGAGATACGGTTGCCGCTTTTGGGGTCAACGCGATATTGCACGGCCCCTCCCTTCGCCATCAGCGCCCCGGCAAGGCGAAACACAATGGTCACGCAGCCGAAACATCGTGGAATCGCAATCGAGAACGTATCGTAACGCAGCAGAAATCGAGCTGTCACGGCACCGCTTTAACATCAGCAAAAAGCCCGATGAAAGGAGCCGGGCATGACCACGCGCATGTCTTTGCGGTCTGCCCTGCAGCGTAGCGTCCAGGCAAACGTTTCTTTTTTATAACAGCCGCCCCGCGCACCCACCAATCACCCTGGCAGCATACAATCCATCAGGCGCCCCTTACGCGGGCGCCTTTTACATGGGGAGATGATTCACATGCAGATCAACAAGGTCGCCTTTATCGGCAAGGGCGGCGTCGGCCTGCTCTACGGCAGCATGATCGCCCGGGCGCTCGGCAACGACGCCGTCGAATACATCATGGATGACACCCGTTTTGAGCGTCACGCGGGCGATGCGCTCACTGTCAACGGCAAGCCCTGCGATCTCACGTCCGTCCGCGCCAGCGAGGCGACGCCCGCCGATCTGGTCATCCTGACAGTCAAGACCACCGGTCTCGACCAAGCACTCAAGACTATGGAGCGCGTCGTGGGACCCAACACGCTCATCGCCTCGCTATGCAACGGCATTACGAGCGAGCAAAAGATTGCCGAACGCTTTGGCTGGGAGCATACCGTTCTTGGTATCTGCCAGGGCATGGACGCCGTGTTCCTCAACGGCGCGCTCACCTTTACCAATGCGGGCGAGATCCGCTTTGGCGCGGCGGCCGGCACGGACCCCGCGACCGTCGCCGCTATCGACGGGCTCTACACGCGCTGCGGCATCGCCCATACCGTCGAGCGCGACATTGCGCACCGCATGTGGGCCAAACTCATGCTCAACGACGGCATCAACCAAACCTGCATGGCCTACGGCGGGACCTACGGAAGCGCCACGGAGCCGGGCTCCGAGCAGCGTCGCTGCTTTGTTTCCGCCATGCGCGAAACGCTTGCGGTCGCCAACGCCGAGGGCGTTGAACTGACCGAGGCAGACCTGACGCAAATGGTGCACCTCATCGAGGGAATCGACCCCACCGGTATGCCCTCGATGGCTCAAGACCGCATCGCAAGGCGCAAAACCGAGGTTGATGAGTTCGCGGGCACCATCTGCCGCCTCGCAGCCAAACACGATATCCAGGCACCGCAAAACGAGTGGCTCTATCGGCGCATCCGCGATATCGAGAAAAGCTGGTAGCGCCAACGCGCCGCATTCAACAGCCTTAACAGCAAAACCGCCGCAAGGGAACCTTTCCCCTGCGGCGGCCTTCATCTTCGTCTATGACCGGCGGCCGATCTCACAACAGTTAACGTTGCGACCCCGGCACCTCGTCCTCATCGTCGCGGCAAAGAACCACGCCCGCGCTTCCCAGCAGTGCGGCCGCAATCAGCGCGCCGACCACGATAGGAGCAGTCCCGCATGTCCCCTGCATGCCCGCGACGAGCGCGACCGTGGGACCAAGGCAACCGAGCATCAACGCGACGGCGGCAACGGCAATATCTCGAGCATTCACAAGACCACTTCTTCCAAGAGAAAGACCTTATTTCTCATGAACTAGTGTGCCCCGCATCCATACGCCCAGCGTACCGCCACGGTAAGGGCTCTGTTAACTCAAACGCGCATAAAGAACGGGCGGCTTTACGTTGCCTAAAAGCTCAGTAAAGACGTCCGCCCATCATGTGCCTATTTTGCTTATGGCAGATTACCAACCGGTGTAGTAGTCAGTGGTTCCGGCAGCGCAGCCGGAGTCATAGACCTTGCAATCACCCTTGGAGCCCGTAAAGGTCGAGCCCTGGGCCATATCGCCCGCAGCAACAACGTAATAGCCGTCGGAATCGCGCCAGAAGCCCTCAGAATCCTGAGTCCATTCGCCCGTGCGATAGTGATAAAGCACATTGCTGCTGTAATAGGTCTCGCGGCGCCCGTTGTAGTTATTGACACCCGCAGAGCGCGTCAGGCCCGATCCGTTCGCGTAGGACGCGGCAGACGCGTAGGACGGAGTGTAACCGGCGTTGTAGTACGAAGCCTGGGCGACCTCGGCAGCCTCCGCCTCGGCGGCAGCCTCGAGCGCTTCGCGCTTGGCATCCTCAAGCGCAGTGCGCAGCTCATCGAGCTCGGTCGACTTGGCGTCGACCTCCCCCATCGTCAACAGGCTACCCGCACCGTCGATGCAACCCTGCAGCACAGCGCGCTCGTCATCGGTGGCATAGTCGCCATACATATTCATGATGATCTGAGCGCGCATCTCCAGGGAATCGCGCTTGGCCTCCATCGAGGCGTTCCACTCCTGCATGGAACCATAACCATCGCCACGATAGTCAACGGGCTGCACCAGCGTCGTCTCGGACGGCGTAGATCCAACCGTATCGGACAGTGTTGCGGCGTGGGCATCAGTTGCACCGGCGCCCGCCAAAAGTGCCACGGTCAGAGCGGCGGAAAGGGCGGCGGCTTTCGGTTTTCGTGAATCGATCCTCATGTAGCTGGAAACCTCCGTAGTGCGTTTTTGCTGCGTTTGAGCTGCGTGTGATTCGATCGCGCTGCATAGTACCCCGAGCAAATCGCGACCTGCGGTTTTACTCAAAAGGCGCACGTCAATTGCGTAAAACTCACATCCTCTCAACAGGAGTTTTCCACAACTCGAATGCATAAAGCGTGTCAAAAACCCTGTTTTTGCGCCCTCTCTATGCAAAAAAGGCGCCTGTTCAACCATTGTTCGCACAGGCGCCTTGAGCAGGCATTTTATGCAGTTATACCTATCGAGTCGCAAGGGGTCCTTGCACAAGTCGCCTTACTCGTCCAGCGCGGCGAAAGCCTGCTTCAGATCCCAAATGATATCCTCGGCGTTCTCGGTACCGATGGAAAGACGGATCGTGGAGGGCGTGATGTTCTGCTCGGCGAGCTCCTCGGCAGAGAGCTGGGAGTGCGTGGTGGTAGCCGGGTGCACGACGAGCGACTTGACGTCGGCCACGTTGGCGAGCAGTGAGAAGACCTGCAGATGATCGATGAACTTCCACGCTGCCTCCTGGCCACCCTTGATCTCAAAGGTAAAGATCGAGGCACCACCGTTGGGGAAGTACTTCTGATAGAGCTCGTGATCGGGGTGCTCAGACAGGCTCGGGTGGTTCACCTTGGCAACGTGGCTGTCACCAACCAGGAACTCAACGACCTTCTTGGTGTCCTCGACATGACGGTCAACGCGCAGCGACAGAGTCTCGGTGCCCTGGAGCAGGACCCAGGCGTTGAACGGGCTGATGCAGGCGCCCTCGTCACGCAGCAGGATAGCGCGGACATAGGTTGCGAAGGCGGCGGGACCGGCAGCCTCGGCAAACGAGACGCCATGGTAGGAGGGGTTGGGCTCGGCGATCTGCTCATACTTGCCGCTCGCCTTCCAATCGAAGTTACCGCCGTCGACGATCACACCGCCCAGCGAGGTGCCGTGGCCGCCGATAAACTTGGTTGCGGAGTGGACGACGATGTTGGCACCATGCTCCAGCGGACGGAACAGATACGGGGTGCCGAAGGTGTTGTCGACGACAACCGGTAAACCGTGCTTCTTAGCGATCTCGGAGATGGCGTCGATATTGGGGATGTCAGAATTGGGGTTGCCGAGCGTCTCGAGGTAGATGACCGTGGTGTTGTCCTTGATGGCGCCCTCGACCTCGTCCAGGTTGTGGGCATCGACGAAGGTGGTCTCGACGCCAAACTGGGAGAGCGTATGCTCCAGCAGGTTGTAGGAGCCACCGTAGATGGTCTTCTGAGCCACCACGTGGTCACCGGCCTGGGCAAGAGCCTGCAGGGTATAGGTGATGGCAGCAGCACCGGAGGCGACGGCAAGACCTGCCACACCACCCTCGAGTGCGGCGATACGGTCCTCGAAGACGCCCTGGGTGGAGTTGGTCAGACGGCCGTAGATGTTACCGGCGTCGGCAAGACCAAAGCGATCGGCGGCGTGCTGGGAGTTGCGGAACACATAGCTCGTGGTCTGGTAGATAGGCACGGCACGGGAGTCGGATGCGGGATCGGCGCTCTCCTGGCCAACGTGAAGCTGCAGGGTATCGAAACCAAAGGTGTGCTCGGGGTTGTTGATGAACTGGCTCATGATGATCTCCTTGATCGAACAAAAGTTAATAAATTAGAGAGAAGTAAGTCGCTGTCTCCTGATCACGCCGACGGGCGCAAACAGGAGCCCGGCATTCGTCTTGGTAAGCATTTCATATGCGGGCCTCCTTTCGCATCCCGGTTCCGTGGTCGGTTTAATTACCTACCTCCTTTGTGTGTTTTGAATAGTACGAGCATTGTTTCGCTCGGTCAATCACTTAAAAGCGCTAACCTGTTATCGGTTTTGTAGATAACGCTCGAAAGGACGGCGCCGATGACCCTCCAGCAGCTTCGTTTTCTGATCGCCGTGGCAGAGTCCGGCTCAATCAACGCCGCAGCTCAGCGCCTCTATACCGCTCAGTCCAACATCTCAAACGCCGTCAAAAGCCTGGAGCAGGAACTCCACCTGGAGATCTTCACGCGCTCCAGCCGCGGCGTCACGCTCACCAACGACGGCACCGAGCTTTTGAGCTATGCGCGCCAGGTCGTAGAGCAGGCCGATATGCTCGAGGCCCGCTACGAGGACGGCGGCACCCCGCAAGCCCGCCTCGCCATTTCCGCCCAGCACTACGCCTTTTCGGTCGAGGCCTTTGTCAACGTGGTCGAGCGCTGCCGCGACAGCAAGTTCGAGTTCATCATGCGCGAGACCACCACGTCGCAGATCATCGATGACGTCCGCGCGTTTCGCAGCGACATCGGCATCCTCTATCTGGATGACTTTAATACCCGTGTCTTGCAGAAGGCCTTTACCGATGCCCGAGCGAGCTTTCATCCCCTCTTTGATGCAAAAGTCCACGTCTTCGTTAGCGAGCGCCACCCGCTTGCCCGCCGCCCGCAGCTGTCCCTTGCCGACCTCACACCCTATACGCGCTACAGCTTTGAGCAGGGAACCTCAAACTCCTTCTATTACGCCGAGGAACCTTTTAGCTATATCCCTTGCGACCGCAACATACGAATCTCGGACCGCGGAACACTTACTAACTTACTTATCACGTCGAACGGTTACACCCTGTCGACCGGTGTCCTCTCCAATGAAATGCAATGGGGTATGGCATCGATCCCGTTAGCAGACGCCCCGACGATGCATGTGGGCTACATCATGCACGACGATCGCAAGCCCTCTCCCCTCTTGCAGCAATACCTCGACGAACTCAACCGCATCATCCATGCCGACCAACTGTCGGAAGACGGGGTAGAAATCGTAGATTGCTAGCCCCCGGCGGGCATGGCGCTACAATGGTCACTCACACGAAACGTACCCAACGAAAGGAACCATGTGAAGGTCATCATCTATACCGACGGCTCGGCCCGATCAAATCCGGGACGCGGCGGCTACGGCGCCGTGCTCAAATACACCAACCCCGCCGGCAAGACCTTCACCTCTGAGCTTTCGCGCGGCTACGCCAAGACCACCAACAACCGCATGGAGCTCATGGCCGTTATCGTGGCACTCGAGGCGCTCAACCGCCCCTGCGACGTCGAAGTCCATTCCGATTCGCAGTACGTCGTTAACGCCTTCAACAAGCACTGGATCGACGGCTGGAAAAAACGCGGCTGGAAGACCGCCAACAAGCAGCCTGTCAAGAACCGCGATCTGTGGGAGCGCCTGCTCACCGCAAAGAGCAAGCACAAGGTTGAGTTCATCTGGGTTAAGGGTCACGCCGGCCATGAGCTCAACGAGCGCTGCGACGAGCTTGCCACCAGGGCGGCCGACGGCAGCAACCTCGATATCGACACTGGCTTTAACGAGAGCGACCTGTAACGGCGTTTTCGTACGCTATTTCCTGCCCCTTCGCGCTACACTCATCCTGTAAACCGAACGGCACGAGGGGGATACATGCTGCGTATAGCGACCATCGGCACATCCATGATTACCGACGACTTTATCCAGGTCGTCAACGCCAACGACCAAGCTGCGTTTGTGGGCACGCTCTCGCGCGATGCTGATCGCGGCGCCGCCTTCACCGCTAAGCACGGCGGCGAGCGTAACTTCACCGCACTCGACGAGCTCGCTTCCGCCAACGACGTCGACGCCGTCTACATCGGCAGCCCCAATGCACTCCATCACGAACAGGCGCTCGCCTGCATCGCCGGCGGTAAGCACGTTATCGTCGAAAAGCCCTTCTGCGCCACCGAGGCGCAAGCGCTTGAGGTCTTCCGCGCTGCCGAGGCAGCAAGTGTCGTGGCCCTCGAGGCCATGCGTCCCCTCCACGATCCCGCCTTCCACGCCATCGAGGACGCCTTGGGTGAAATCGCCCCCATCCGCCGCGCCTCATTGCGCTTTGGCAAGTATTCCTCGCGCTACAACGAGATTCTCGCGGGACGCGCCACCAATATCTTCGACTGCAATATGGCATCGGGTTCCCTCATGGATATTGGCGTCTACACCGTCGAGCCCATGGTCGAGATTTTCGGCATGCCCTCCGGCCTTACGAGCATGGCTACTCTGCTCGACCCCACCACGCGACAGCTCACGCACGGCCCCATCGACGGCTGCGGTTCCATCCTCGCCAGCTACGGCGGTGGCCGAATCTCCGTCGAGCTCGCGCACTCCAAAATTACGAATGACCTACTGCCCTCGCAGATCGAAGGCGAGCGTGGCACTATCCAGATCGACCATCTGTCCACGCCCCGCAACGTCCGCATCGACTATCGCGGCGACGTCGTACGCAGCTCGGCGACCGAGGCGCCGCGCGAACAGGGCGATAACGGCCGCGTGCTCGACCTGCCCAAATCGAGCAACACTATGGAATACGAGCTCACGGACTTCATCACCGCCATCGGCGGCATCGATAACGTCAAGGAAGAGATTTGGGAGACCCCGGCGGGACGCCACGAGCTTGGCCACTACCGCGATGTCACGCTCGTCTCACTACGCATCATGGATGCCGTGCGTCAGCAGGCCGGCATAACCTTCCCGGCCGACGCAGGCAAGCAGGCATAGCGATGGGCCTCTTCGATACGTTCTTCTCCAGCGTCACCGGCGGCAGTCGAGAGCCTCAAAAACCATCAAACGTCGAGCTCGAGCTGCGCCGCAGGCTTACCGTGCTCGCAAGCGACGAGGCCACTCAAGACACTCCCCTGCGCTATTTCCTGCGCTGGGCGGGGCAAGTCCAAGGCGTTGGTTTTCGCTTTACCAACACCAACCTCGCGCAGGCACGCGCACTCACCGGCTGGGTGCGTAACATGGAAGACGGCTCAGTCGAGATGGAGATACAGGGAGCTCCGGCAAATATCCTATCTCATCTCGAGGCACTTCATGCCTCCTACGAGCGCATGGGAACGCGTTTTCGCCTCGTAGATGCCCAGGCCCGAGCCCCACTTGCCAATGAAGACGGTTTCACTCCTCATTATTAGTATTGTGTGCTAAATACGGTATCATTTACCTACGACCGTTAATAGAAAAGAGGCGAGGCGCATGGCGGTGCAAAGAAGGAATACCAAGCAGCGAAAGCTGGTTCTTGACGCCGTGCGCCAAAGCTATAACCATCCCACCGCCGACGAAATCTACAACGTCGTGCGCGCGCAGGATGACATAATCAGCCGCGGTACGGTCTACCGCAATCTCAATCTCTTGGCCGACGCCGGCGAAATCCTCTCCATCAAGACGCCGGGCGGCAGCCGCTTCGATCGCACCGTCGAGCCGCATGCGCATATCATCTGCACCTCGTGCAGCCGCGTCATCGACGTACCACTCCCCTTCGATGCACAGCTCGACGCCAAAGCATCCGAGCAAATCGGCTGGCACGTCACGTCGCACTACACCATCTTCGAGGGTCTCTGCCCCGATTGCCGGTAGACGTTTGGAACATGCCTTAAAATCCACCTTTCCGCACTTTGCAGCAAGAAGTAGATTTCTAGACATGCCCCAAATGTTTACTCAGCAAGTAGACGGTGCAGTTCTTCTTCGACCGTGCGCACGTAACGGACGCGGTCGTTGACGCCACGCATGGTGGGGTTGCAGCTCTCCATCAGATAGGGATGGCCCACGACGTTGAGCATGTCGCGATCGTTCTCATTGTCGCCAAAAGCCATCATCTCATCGGGCGAAATACCCAGGGCACGACCGTAATCGGCAAGCGCGGAGCCCTTGCCCGAACCGAAACCGATCAAGTCCGTCCATGCGGTTCCCGACGTCATCACTTCGACACGATCGCTAAAGAGGCGCTCGAAATACTCCCGGGCTGCCGGATAATCCACCTCGGGCGTCTGGAAGCCAATCTTAATGACATCCTCGTCGATGTCCTCGGGACGGTCGACCACCGCCACATCGCAGTGGACCACATAGCGCAAATGGTCGACGAACGCATCGTTACCGCTCATGGCGTAGATGTGCCCCTCACACGAAAGGGTCACGTCGGTATGGGGATACGCAACCACGGCATTCGCGATAGCCATAGCAAGGCTACGCTCCATAGAGCGCTTGACAACGGCACGCCCCTCGCTCATCACCAGGGTTCCGTTTTCGCATACATAGGTGAGCTCATCGGCCACCGGGGCAAACAGGTAGCGCAAGCTCGCATATTGACGGCCACTCGCCGGCATAAACACGATACCGCGACGATGCAGCTCATCGATAAGCTCAAAGGCCTCGGAACGCAGCTCGCGCTCCCCCGGATGCAGCAACGTGCCGTCCAAATCGCATGCAATCAGTTTGATTCCCTCAAGACCCATATGCTTCCCCAAAGCCTCCTATCAACAGCAAGACGGACCTTGATTGGTCGCCCCTCAAAGCCCATCTTGCGCATACGCGCGCTTAGCCGCGCACCTTTTTTACGATGATAAAGTCTGGAGCCATGCTCACGACGACCTCCGCCGCACTCGACGCAAAGCGCCGGCTGGCATCGAGCTCGCGTGTGACCACCGAGAGCCGAACACCCTCGACACCCCGGAGCATGCGGCCCAAAACAGGCTGCACCGGCGTATACATGCGCACGGTATGCTCGTCCGAGTCGCCTCGGAAGAGCGGCGCATGCATGTTGCCGATCTCCCAGCACGAATGCGCGAGCGCAATCGGGTCCATGCGGTCAACTTCGACCAAATAAACCTCGGCGCTGCGCAAGCGCACGACAACTGCCACGGGCACCATGCCCGAACGGTCGATGGCGAGCACGTCGCCATCGGCAAGACGACCGCCGTCGGCAGTATCCAGCCGAACATCGATCGTGCGCCCCAGCTCCGTCACGCCCGCAAACGCGCATACATCAGCCTGATCCCAATCGAGCAGTAGCTCGTCAACCTCAAAGACGCCGGCCAACTTCCGGCGAAGCAGGAGTTCATAGGACGGATCGTTGAGATTTCCCAAGCATGTCGTCGAAACCAAGCGTTCAGGCATACTCTAACCCTCGACCTCGACGAGCTCGATATCAAAGTTGAGATCCTTGCCGGCAAGCTCGTGGTTGGCATCGAGCGTCACGGCCTCGGGCGTCACGTCAATGACGACGGCGGGGACAGGCATGCCGCTCGGCGTGGACAGGAAGAGCTTCATGCCCTTCTCGATCTGCTCGATGTTGGGAACCTGTTCGGCCGGGAAGGTAATAACCATCTCGGGATTGTGCTCGCCGTAGGCATCGGCAGCAGGAATGTGCACGGTCTTCTTCTCGCCCACCTGCATGTCGACAACAGCGGCGTCGAAGCCCTTGATCATCTGACCGGCACCGCAGGTGAACTCCAGCGGCTCGCCGCGATCGTAGGAGCTATCGAACTGCGTGCCGTCATCGAGCGTGCCGCGATAATGGGTCTTGACCTTCTTGCCCTGGTTGGACATGGTAACCTCCGTAATAAGGGCGGCGCACAACGCGGGCCGCCATGAACATATGGCGCTAACTATACCCTAGTCATACAATTCAATGACAGTTTGCAAAGAAACGCTGCAACCGGAGGAACCATGGCATATCCCGTATTTGACCTTCACTGCGACACCGCTGACCGCATCGGCTGGGCCACACTCGATCTCGACCTGCGCTTTACCGCCGGCACCGACGGTTATTTCCCCGGCGACGAAACACATCCGCAAGATTTCGATCTCATCGAGGGCAACGCCTGCGCCATCTCGCTCGCAAAGATTGGCAACACGCCGTGGGCACAGTGCTTCGCCACGTTTGTCCCCGACGAGATTCCCACCGCCCACGCCGCGCGCTTCCAGGCGCAGATCATGGCGCATATGAGCGGCCAGGCAATGCTCAACCACGACCGCATGGTCAACGTACGCAGCGCCGCAGACATTCGCCCCGCGCTCAAGGACGGCAAGGCCGCTTGCATCCACACCATCGAAAACGCCACGTTCTTTGCCGAGGACCCCGCGTTGATCGAGGTGCTCAAGAGCTTGGGCGTACTCATGTCATCGCTCAGCTGGAATGCGCAGGGACCGCTCGCGAGCGGACACGATACCCACGCCGGCCTCACCGCCGCCGGCATCGAGGCACTTACGCAGATGGAGCACGCCGGCATGGTGCTTGACGTCTCCCACCTCAACGATGAGTGCTTTGACGAGGTTGTCGCCCACGCCACACGTCCCTTCGTCGCCAGCCACTCCAACTCCCGTGCGGTTTGCGGCGTCAAACGCAACCTTACCGACGACCAGTTCCGCACCATTCGCGACATGGGCGGTATCGTCGGCCTCAACTACTGCAGCCAGTTCCTTTCCAACGACGCAACCGACAAGACCGCCGCAGACGTCACCTTCGACCAGCTGGCGGCACATATCGAGCACTGGCTCGACCTGGGCGGCGAGGACGTCATCGCGCTCGGCGGCGACTGGGACGGTGCCACGGTGCCCGCCTTCCTCTCCGATGCCAGCAAGATGCCCGAGTTCCAGAACATGCTCTCCAAGCACTTTGGCAAGACCGTGATGCAGAAGCTCTGCAGCGATAATGCCCTTGCCTTCTTCGAGCGTTATTAATTTCACATCCCCTGAGCGAGCCGGCATGCCGAACGGTCGACATGCCGGCCCGTCCCCAATCTGAAGGACCGCTTTTGACGCAGCAGTTTACGATTTCCGTATCCCGACCGGATGGGACGCCCATCCCCGTCGTCGTTACCAAAAAGTGCGTCAAGAACTTCAACCTACGCGTCACATCGAGCGGCGAGGTCCACGCCAGCGCACCACTTGGCGCCAGCCGCGAGCGTATTGAAGCGTTTGTGAAGCGCAACAGCGCCTGGATTATCAGCCGACGTGCCCAGCGCGAGCAGCGTCAGGCGACGGCGCGAGAGCCGCTCAGTCCCTCGTCCATCATTGCACTTTGGGGCAAGCCCATCACGGTACAGGATGCACTCGATCATAACTTTGCATCACCCGCACCGCGGCCCAAGCAGGCTACCTTCGCAAGTTTTATGGGTACCGACGAGCCAAACGGACGTCCGCAGGCCAAGTGGAACGCGACCCTCGACGGCTTAACGCCCAGTGAGATCCAAGCCCATATTGACCAGCTCTATACGTCCGAGGTCACATCGGCACTGCGCGATATGGTGCACGCATACGAAATCGCAATGGGTGTCGCCGTATCCCGCGTTTCCGTACGCAGCATGAAAACGCGTTGGGGATCATGCACGCCCAAGACCGGAGCCATTCGCATCGCACGCGAACTTGCCGCCTATCCCATCGAATGCCTCGACATGGTTGTCGCCCACGAGCTCGTCCACTTGCTCGAGCCAAGCCACAACCAGCGGTTCCACGTCCTGCTCGACACATACTGCCCCAACAATAGAGCACTTTCTCAGCGACTCAAGCAGCCACCCATAGAGACGTATTAGAACCGGTTAGCGCACACGCTCGATCTCGACACCGCAGCTTGCCAGGGGAAGACCGACGGGCGCCCAAGGCTTATCGAGCTTAACGCGCACGCCAAGCAGCAGGGGGTAACGACGTAGCAGCATCTGGGCCACGCCCTCGGCTGCAGCCTCGATGAGCTTAAACGTATGCTCGCGCAGATAGCCATCGACATCGTGGCATACCGAGCCGTAGTCAATCGAGGCGTTCAGGTTATCGTGCTCCCCCGCTGCACGCAGGTCGGCATAGAGCACCAGGGACACGATGAACTTCTGGCCCAGCGCGTTCTCTTCGGGATATACGCCGTGGTTAGCAAAAACCTCAAGACCTTCAACGGTGATGCGGTCGGCATGGCGCAGATCGTCATAGCTCACGTGGGGTACCGCCGTTGCGGTGGATATTTCGCCCCTTCCACGGCGGGCGAGCTCGGCACCTTCAGTCTTGGTTGCATTCTCGGGCAGTTTCTTATTGCTCATCGCGATCGTCTCCTTCGTTTAGAACCCCGACCGCGCAAACTAACTACACGCGAATCGACAGGTTCTTTTTATCATCGCTCCAGTTGCAAGCATTGCGCGCGGGGCATGCAAAGCAGGCGCGCGACGCTTTGTCGGCTGCATAGAGCAGACGCTCAAGCGGTTGGCTGTTCACACGCAGCTTTCGATGGCCCAGAATGGCCGTCTTAATGGCTGCGGCATCGGCCGGCTCAAACGCCACATCATCGGGCATGCCGCCGAGAATCGCATCAGCGACGCGTTCGCTTGCAACATCATGGGATATACCCGATTCATACTGTTCATCTTTGCCGATATCGTGAAGAAGTGCCGTGGCGTAGATGACCTCACGGTCAAATTCAAGCTGTTCCTCGAGATTCTTGATCCACATAATGCGAGCGACATCGAGAAGATGGTCAATACCGTGGCGGCAGAAGATGCGCCCCGATTCCAACTGTGCAATGTTACCCAGGTGCCGCCGGAACAGCCCGTTGGCGCAAATGTAATCAATGCGAGGCATGGCACCAAAGGGAGCCAAGCCCGAAGCCATAAAGCCGCGACGCGACGTCCCCTCATCGGTCTTCGATGTAAAGTCGTTGACGACCCTCATGCTAACGGCCCAGCATCCTAAAGAACCGCTCCTCGAGCGACGGATCGGTCTCAAAGACGCCGCGGCGAGCGAGCGTCACGGTCTTGGTGCCAGGCTTTTGCACGCCGCGCATGGTCATGCACATATGCTCAGCCTCCATGAGCACAATCGCTCCCTGGGGAGCGAGATACTCCATGAGGGCATCGGCAACCTGTGCGCACAGCTGCTCCTGCAGCTGCAGACGACGGGCGTAGACCTCAACCGTGCGGGCAAGCTTAGAGAGCCCTGCGACACGGCCGTTGGGGATATAACCAATGGCGGCCTTGCCATAAAACGGCAGCAGATGATGCTCGCACAGCGAGTAAAACGTGATGTCGCGCTCGATAACCAAATCGTTCGAAGCGACGGCAAAGGTTTTGGACAGGTGCTCCTCGGCACTCTGGTCCATACCGCCGGCGATCTCACCATACATACGGGCAACGCGCGCCGGGGTCTCCAGCAGGCCCTCACGAGTTGGGTCCTCGCCTATGCCCTCAAGCAACAGCTTAATGGCGGCCTCGACTTTTTCCTGATCGATCATCTGGGCCTCACTTTTCCGATTTTGCGTTCGCGCTATGGTACCACGCCCTTTGGCATCGGCCACAAGCTACATAGTATGGGTCGAATAGACTGGATCGTCCCGCCAAAGTTCAACCGCATCACAAAGCGCAACACCCTCGCGCTCAGCACGGTCGCGCGTAGCGTTCATATCGATCACACGCTGGTTACTCGAGCCCCTAAAACGCAATGAGATATCGTACAGCTCCTGAACAAACGGGCCATCCACCAACATATCGAGGCAGGCAAGGATACGGTCCGTCGCCTCGGTATGGTGACGACCACCCGGCATAAGCTCCTCGAGCACGTCGCCGGTAAAGCACCAAATGGTCTTGCCCGACCCCGCGGGATAGGCCGCACGCACGCGTTCGATAAAGTCAACAAGCCCCACCTGATTCTCGGGCTCCATAGGCTCGCCGCCCAGAATCGTCAGGCCATCGATAAAGGGATGATCGAGACTCTCGATAATCTTGTCCTCGACGGCACGATCGAACGGCTCACCCGCAGCAAAGTCCCACGCGACAGAGTTAAAGCAGTTCTTGCACCCACGACGGCACCCGCTCACAAACAGAGAAGTACGAACACCTTCCCCATCAGCAATGTCGAAATACTTAATGTTCGCGTAATTCATAGGTAACTCTCCCGGGAGGCCGGGACATATCATCCCGTCCTCAAACATTCTCGGCCTGCGGCCTGCGAAACTGCGGGCGGGACGATATGTCCCGGCCTCATGCAAAGGGTAACTCAATGAACGAAGCGAACATCGAGCATAGGGTTCGAGATCTAATAAAAACTGGGTTGCGGCTCAACCGCCATCGCAAGTAAATCGCAGCTGCAGCTCGAATTATCTCCGCTAAGAACTTCGAGGAGTGAGCAGACCGCATGCCGCATCTCAGCTACGTCAACTTGGCTGAGCCGGGAGGGCCGCTTGGGCTTTTGCTCGATATGAGTTCCGCACGCAAAGAAGGCCACTTAATGTGGCCTTCGTCTTGCGCAGGACTGTCCGAAATAGCGAGCAAATGCCCAAGCGGCCCTCCCGGCTCAGCCCCGGAGCGGTATTAGAGATGCAGCACGCGGTCGCGGATCTCCTCGGTTCGGCCCTGGTTCCAGAACTGGGTACCGATGTAGCCGCACGTACGACGGGCGACGTTCATCTTCTCCTGATCGCGGTTGCCGCAGTTGGGGCACTCCCACACCAGCTTGCCGTCATCCTCGACAATCTTGATCTCACCGTCGTAGCCGCACACCTGGCAGTAGTCGCTCTTGGTGTTGAGCTCGGCGTACATGATGTTGTCGTAGATGTACTGCATCACGCGAATGACAGCCTTGAGGTTGTCCTGCATGTTGGGAACCTCGACGTAGGAGATGGCACCGCCCGGCGAAAGCTGCTGGAACATACCCTCGAACTTGAGCTTATCGAAAGCATCAATCTCCTCAGACACATGGACGTGGTAGCTGTTGGTGATGTAGCCCTTGTCCGTCACGCCCGGGATGATGCCAAAACGACGCTGCAGGCACTTGGCGAACTTGTAGGTCGTCGACTCAAGCGGGGTACCGTACAGCGAGAAGTCAATATCGCTTTCGGCCTTCCACTCGGCGCACTTGTCGTTCATGCGTTGCATGACGGCCATGGCAAAGGGCGTGCCCTCCTTCTCGGTGTGGCTGTGGCCCGTCATATACTTGACGCACTCATACAGGCCGGCATAACCCAGACTAATGGTGGAGTAACCGCCCACGAGCAGCTTGTCGATCGTCTCGCCCTTCTTCAGACGGGCGAGGGCACCGTACTGCCAAAGAATCGGTGCGGCATCCGAAAGCGTACCCATCAGACGCTCATGTCGGCACAGCAGGGCGCGGTGGCACAGCTCAAGGCGCTCGTCGAAGATCTTCCAGAACTTGTCCATATCCTGGTGCGAGCTCAGCGCGACATCGGGCAGGTTGATGGTCACGACGCCCTGGTTAAAGCGACCATAGTACTTGGGCTTGTTCGGGTCGTAGTTCAGCGCGTTGGCAACGTTGTTAAAGCCGTTGCCCGAGCGGTCGGGCGTCAAGAAGCTGCGGCAGCCCATGCAGGTATAGCAGTCGCCGTTACCCGCGGTCTCGCCCTTCGACAGCTTGAGCTCGCGCATCTTTTTCTCGGAGATGTAATCGGGCACCATGCGCTTGGCAGTGCACTTGGCAGCCAGCTGGGTCAGGTAGAAGTACGGGGAATCCTCGTGAACGTTATCGTCCTCGAGTACATAGATAAGCTTGGGGAATGCCGGGGTGATCCATACGCCGGCCTCGTTCTTAACGCCCTCGTAGCGCTGGCGAAGCGTCTCCTCCACGATCATGGCAAGGTCGTGCTTCTCCTGAGGCGTACGGGCCTCGTTAAGATACATAAAGACCGTCACGAACGGCGCCTGGCCATTGGTGGTCATAAGGGTCACGACCTGATACTGAATCGTCTGAACGCCGCGACGGATCTCGTCACGCAGGCGGTCCTCAACAACCTCGCGGACCTTTTCGGGAGATGCGGAAACGCCGAGCTCCTCGAGCTCGCGGGCGACCTCGCCGCGAATCTTTTGACGGCTCACCTCGACGAACGGGGCAAGATGGGTCAGCGAAATCGACTGGCCGCCGTACTGGGAGGAAGCAACCTGAGCGATAATCTGCGTCGCGATGTTGCAGGCGGTCGAGAAGCTGTGCGGCTTCTCGATCAGCGTGCCCGAGATAACGGTGCCGTTCTGGAGCATGTCCTCCAGGTTCACCAGGTCGCAGTTGTGCATGTGCTGAGCAAAGTAATCCGAATCATGGAAGTGGATCAGGCCCTCATTATGGGCGTCCACGATCTCCTGGGGCAGCAGCACGCGCTGGGTCAGGTCCTTGGAAATCTCGCCGGCCATATAGTCGCGCTGAACGGAGTTGACGGTCGGGTTCTTGTTGGAGTTCTCCTGCTTGACCTCTTCGTTATTGCACTCAATCAACGACAGGATCTTGTCATCGGTCGTGTTCTTCTGGCGCTTCAGGCTCTGAACATAGCGATAGATGATGTAGTGGCGGGCAACCTCGTAGCAGTCGAGACGCATGATCTCGTCCTCGACCAAATCCTGGATCTCCTCGACCGAAACGGTGTGGCCCGCGTTCTCGCATGCCTCGGCGACGTTTTGCGCCGCATAAACCACCTGGCGGTCGGTTAGACGAGAGCTCTCCTCGACCTCCAAGTTGGCGGCGCGGATGGCATTGACGATCTTATCGATGTCAAAGACAACCTCGGTGCCGCTGCGCTTGATGATCTTCATCCTCTTGCCTCTTTCGCGTCGTAGTCTCATTGCGCTTCAGAGCCAAACGATGCCCGGCAGGGCGTGCCCCTGTCTTGCGGCGCCGTCGCGCAATCTGTGTTCTCGATAACCATAGTCCCTCATGCGGACAATCCTCGCAGCCAATCAAGGGGCTCAAAGATCTATCCAAATGGGGCGAATAAGGTTCTCGTTCTCTGCTCGCCATCTATCATACGACAAAGAGGCATCTATATCCTGTATTCTTTTTTTAGGTCAAACACAACATATAGTGTTTCAGCAGGTCAAAGCAATTAGTCATTTTGCAGACGCATTAATTATGAGGGGTTCTTGGCAAGTC
This sequence comes from Collinsella sp., assembly GCA_018365375.1. GTDB lineage: Bacteria > Actinomycetota > Coriobacteriia > Coriobacteriales > Coriobacteriaceae > Collinsella. The sequence goes on from JAGZKE010000009.1 coordinate 72,017, forward strand.
GGTAAAACGTTACCAACACGGCTACCTGCATGGCAGTTATAAAACCCCCTTAGTCAAGCCGCCGACAAATCCTACCAAAACCAAGCCGCTCACGCCAAAAGAATCCAAAAGATTATGCTTGACCAACATGTTGCGGTCACGGTCGGCCAGAACGTATGCAATCTGCCGGCACCTCTACGGGGACCTTGGATCAATATTTGGTGGCATATTTGACGGCGTGCTTGGTAGCAAAACAAAACAGCCCAGAGGACATAGCCTCTGAGCTGCGAACATTTGGTGGGCGTTAGAAGATTTGAACTTCTGACCTCTTCCGTGTCAGGGAAGCGCT
>JAGZKE010000010.1:0-71180 GCA_018365375.1 Collinsella sp.
CACGGGCCGATACTCAAAGCCCATTGTGGCATCCCGAGCCCGCGGAAAGAAGCTGCGCCGCGGGGGAGGCGACCCAAATGGCTTTCTCATATCGTCTTGTTCCGCCATGGGGGAGAGGTGTCCTGCCGTACTTCATCGCTTCCACACCGTTCACCGAGTTGTCCTAGCCTTTTACCGATGCGTGGAATATACTTTCATTAACATGTTGTTTCGTGAAAGGAACATCCATGATTTACACGCTCACTGCAAATCCCGCCATTGACTACAACATCGCCTGCGACGGCCTTACTGCCAATACCGTCACGCGTACCCGCAATGCCGTCTACACGCCCAACGGCAAGGGCCTCAACGTCTCGTTTACGCTTGACCACTATGGTGTCGACACCACGATCCTGGGTTTCTTCGCCGGCTTCTCGGGTGAGTTCATCGTCAAGGGCGCCGAGGCCCTGGGCGTGCCCGTCAAGCCCGTGTGGACCGACGGTATTACGCGCGTCAATGTGTTCCTCAACGCCGGTCCCGACACCGAGTACAACATGGTCAATGCCGGTGCCGCCATCAATGAGGCCAACGAGCAGGAGATGTTTGAACTTATCGATTCGCTCGATGACATGACCTGCCTGGTCATCAGCGGCTCGCTGCCTCCCAACACTTCCGAGGGCTTCTTGGCCGAGGTCCTGCGCCGTGTCAAGGCCAAGGGGGCCGAGTTCGTCCTCGACATCTCGAGCCATCAGCTGGCAGACCTCATTGCTTTGGAGCCACTGCTGATCAAGCCCAATGACGACGAGCTGCTTGACATCTTTGGCATCAAGGTGAGCGGTGGCGACGACGAGTCCGTCAAGGGCGCTATGGCCGAGCTGCACGCCAAGGGCGCCAAGAACGTGCTGCTGACCCTTGGTGGCGCCGGTGCGTACTTCTCCAACGGCGAGCATATCTGGTTTGCCAACCGCACCTTCGACGTCAAGCTGCTGTCGACGGTGTGCGCCGGCGATTCCTCGCTCGCTGCCTTCCTGTCCGTGTGGCACGACGCCCCCGAGCGCGTCGGGGACGCCCTGCGCCTTTCGATGGCCACTGGCGCCAACGTGGTCGAGTGCCCCGGTCTGGGTGATTTTGCCAAGGTGGACGAATATAAGAAGCACATCGAGGTTCGCCAGGTCTGCTAGTTCCGGCACCTTGTCTGAATAGTTTGATTATTTCGCATCCGTCTTAGACTAGGACGGATGCGTTTTTGTTTATCGGACTTGCGTGTGCAGTGGAGGCTGTTTCTTGCTAGACTTCTTGCAGACGCAATCGATAGCCAATTTGATAGTCGCAGGAGGCCATAGGCATGTGCAATGTTTCGCTCAACGGTACTCAACCGTCCGATGCGTCCCTGTGCGTCCTGCGCGCGCTTGAGGCGGCTGGTCTTGAGGCTTGGTACGTGGGCGGTTGGGTGCGCGACGCCCTGATGAGGTACCCCAGCCACGATGTTGATATGTGCTGTAGCGGCCTGTGGCAGGAGTCCAAAGCGGCGCTCGAGGCCGCCGGCATCGCGGTTGTGGAGTCGGGCATTAAATTTGGCGGAATCACGGCTATTTCCGATGGCGAGCGTATCGAGGTCACCACGTACCGTCTGGATGGCTTTTACACCGATGGTCGCCATCCCCAGAGTGTGGAGCGTGCCGCCTCGCTCGAGGACGATCTGGCGCGCCGCGACTTTACCGTCAATGCCATGGCCTGGCATCCCGAGCGCGGGCTTGTCGACCGCTACGACGGCCAGGGTGACTTGGAGCGCAAGCTGATTCGCGCTGTCGGCGATCCCAAGCGTCGCTTTAACGAGGACGCCCTGCGCATGCTGCGTGCGGTGCGCTTTGCCTGCCGTCTGGACTTTATGATTGAGTCCGAGACCAAGCGTGCGCTTGCCGAGTGCGCGCCGCTGCTCGATGCCGTGGCGCGTGAGCGTGTGGGTATTGAGCTCGAGGGCATTCTTTCGACCGGTCACGGGGGAGACGCCATGTTGCGCTACCCTGAGCTCATCTGCGCCGCTGTGCCCGAGTTGGCAGCGGGTCGCGGGTTTGATCAGCGAAGTGTCTATCATGCGTTTAACGTCTACGAGCATATCGCCCGTGTGCTGACGGTGGCAGGGGAGCTGGCGCTGTGCGACGGCGTCGCGCCATCGTCGAGCCTTATGTGGGCGGCGTTTTTGCACGATGTCTCCAAGCCCGAGTGCTTTACGGTCGATCACGCCGGCAGCGGACACTTCTACGGTCATCCCGAGCTCGGCGCCAAGAAAGCGCGCGTCATTATGGATCGCCTGGCACTCTCGCACGACCTGGTGCGCGACGTTTGCCTGCTCATCAAATATCACGATAAGCCGCTGCGCCCCGAGCGCTCCTGCCTGCTCAATATGATGCGCGCGCTTTCGGGTGAGGGCGTCGACACGGCCCGCCTGATTGACGAGCTCATGGACCTCAAGCGTGCTGACACGCTTGGCAAGGCCCCATCGTGCTTCTATTACGTTGAGACGATTGAGGAGATGCGCGCGATGGCGCACGAGCTGCTGAGGGCGGGGGAGCCCTATACGCTCAAGATGCTCGCCATCAACGGCGGCGACCTGATCCGTGCTGGAGTCAAGCCCGGGCCGGAACTGGGGCAGCTTCTCAACTCCGCCCTCGACGCCGTGATCGAAGACAACATTCCCAACGATCGCGAAGCTCTTTTGGTCCATCTCAACTTGAATTAGCTACCTAGTTTACCTGCGTGTTCCATAACCTGCCGACAATTTTTCGGCAATTTGGAATTTCTTCTTGCGCTGACGTTTTTTGTCCCGTAATATATTACTCCGCAGCACGGCAGTGCAGATGTCATGTGGCCCGTTCGTCTAGCGGTTTAGGACGCCGCCCTCTCAAGGCGGAGATCACCAGTTCGAATCTGGTACGGGCTACCACTTCTTTTCTGCTGAGGCTTATGGCCCGTTCGTCTAGCGGTTTAGGACGCCGCCCTCTCAAGGCGGAGATCACCAGTTCGAATCTGGTACGGGCTACCACGCATCTGATACCCGGACTTCCTATGGAAGGCCGGGTTTTTTATTTTTAAACAACCGTCTGCAATTCCCGTTTGAACCAGAGCTTTGCGTTCTGCCTATGGCCCTTACGGGTACAATATCCAAGATATTTTGACTGTTAGAAGGAGTCTCATGACGGAGTCCTCTCAGCATACGTCTAAGCCCCAGGTCGAGGTTGAGGCCTCGGGCGGAGATGACAATAAGAGCGCACGCCGCGGCGCCATCTTTATCGGCGTCGTGCTGGTAGGTTATATCGTCTATCTGGTGGTAACCGGGCAGATGGGGCAGTTCTGGGCCGCTATGTCGAGCGTCCAGGCGTCATGGCTCGTTGTCGCGTGTCTTTGCATGTTCATGTACCTGTTCTTTGGCATTGTGGCCTATGCGATCGCCGTCTGGCTCGATCCCAATTCGCCCGTCGGCATCCGCGACCTGATCTCGGTCGAGGCGAGTGGCATCTTCTTTGGCAACCTGACGCCCATGATGATGGGCTCCACCCCGGCTCAGATCTATCGCCTGACCAAGGCCGGCCAAAACGTGGGCGAGGCCGGCGCCACGCAGTTCACGCGCTTTATCGTGTATCAGTTTGGCCTCGTTGCCTGGGGCGCTATCCTACTGCTTGCTCGCATGCCTTTTTTTGCCGAGCGCTATGGCGACATGACGCTGCTGTGTGTCTTTAGCTTTGGTGGGCACTGCTGCATCTTGCTTGGCATCTTCGCCGTCGCGCTCATGCCTAAGACCGTCACGCGCGTCGCCCATTGCATCATCAATTGGCTCGAGCGCATTGGTGTCTCGGCCACTAAGATCGAGGGTTGGCGCACGTTTGTCGATGGCGAGATCTACTCGTTCTCTGAGAAGTTCAAGCTTTCGGCTGGCCACTTTTCGTCCATGCTGCTCACGGTGGTCATCACCATGCTGCAGCTCGCGTTTTTCTACCTCGTGCCGTATTTCCTGATGCTTGCCTTTGGCCACCATGAGGTCGACTTTTTCTCGGTCATGGCCGCGAGCGCCTTTGTCCAGCTGTTGAGCTCTGCGGTCCCCCTGCCCGGTGGAACTGGTGGCGCTGAGGGCGGCTTTGCATTGTTCTTGGGTCATTTCTTTGGGTCGGCTTCGACCGCCGGCTATCTGCTGTGGCGTCTCATTACGTTTATTGCGCCGACCATTTTGGCTGCGCCCCTGTTGGGACTTAAGAGCGCCCACAACGAGAGCATCCATGCGCGCTGGGATCGCGTGATGCGCAAGCTCGGCCGCACGCCTCAGACGCCCTCTGCGCCCACTAAGCCGCACCCCACGAATGCTGTTACCGTTGATCCCAAGAAGCACGCTCAGAAGGCTTCTGGGACCGCTAAGCCGGCTCATAAGGCCTATGTGCGTCAGACAGGAGACGGTATTCGCGTATCTCCGTCGGCACTCAATAAGAAGAAGCACTCTAAGTCGCAGTAGGGCAGTCGTGCGTTCTTCATGATGCGAGGCATATTTGTGCTGTATGGGGGATAATCCTCTTACGTAGATTATCTCTCATCTGTTGATGAATGCTCGCATATCGAAGGGACACGCCCATGGCAACCAGCAAACCGCGTCTTGATCGTCGCATCGTTCGCAGCCGTAATGCCATCCTTTCGGCTTTCGAGCGCTTGCTCATGGAAAAGCCGCTGGCAGACATTACGGTGAGTGCCATCGCGCGCGAGGCCAATGTCGACCGCAAGACCTTCTACGTTCACTTTGGTACGGTTGACGGCCTGCTTGATGCCATTGCCGTCGATGTGGTGGAGATGATTGTCGACTCGGTCGAGAAAACGCTTGCTTCAATGGACGGCGACACCAATGAGCGCGCTCTTGGCGCGGCGGCGACCTTCTTTAAAACCGTTAACGAGGCACTGTGCAACAACTTGGTGCTCAATCGTCAGCTGATCGAGAACATTCCGCTCGATGATTTTATGGCTCGTCTTCGTGCGCCGCTCGAGCACGAGATTGCCGAGCGCGATCTGCTGCCTCAAGGTCTCAAGGACGAGATGTTCGACTACTATCTGGCGTTTTTGCTGTCGGGTATTATCGGTATCTATCGCACGTGGGCGCTGTCTGACGGCTCGGTTCCTATCGAGCGCGTCTCTGAGGTCGCCAACGATCTGACTCTCAATGGTCTGTCGAGTCTGGAATCTCGCTTGGATTAGGCCTAGTTGGGCTCGTCGGCGTGGAAATCCCTGTTCACGAGGTTCTCCGGCGCCTTGGAGACCTCGCCGGCGTAGGAGCTGTAGCCTGAGGATCCTTAAAAGAAAGTCCAGTTTATTCTTCCCACTCCAAATGGGAATCCTCCGATGCGCCTTCGCACGCTTGCATGACCTCGATACCATGCGAGTGTGCGAACTCGACGAGCTCTGCGTTGCGGGCGTTTATGGTGCCGAAGGCGGCGGGGCACACAATAAGGCGCGCGCAATGGACGAGGAGCTCTTTGGCGCGGGCTATGGTTTTATCCCCGATCGGCTCGAAGGCGCGCTCGGCCACGCATTCCGTCGCCAGGTCGCGCGCAAGCTCGCAGTCGATGTCCCCTTCGTGCAGAACGCCCGCGTAGAACGCCTTGCCCTGCCGGATTAGCTGGCGAAACACAGCTGACCCCGTACCTGCGCCGGCGATGACGAACGTGTGCGCATCGCCGTGTGGGCGCCCAATTTCCACGCTGCCGAAGCGCTCGTTGAAGGTGCCATGTTTAAGGCCGTAGAGCTCGCCAATCGTCTCGCGCGTGAATATGTCCTCGGGTGCGCCGGCGCGGAAGACCCGGCCGTCCTTCACGCAAATCACCTTGTCGGCGCTTTTCTGCGCGAGCTCGAGTTCGTGGATGGACATGATGACAGCCACATTCCGCGATTTCGCAAGGTGGCGAAGTATTCGCAGCAGGTCGATCTGGTAGCGGATATCGAGATACGATGTGGGCTCGTCGAGCACGAGCACGCGCGGATCCTGCGCGATGGCGCGTGCGAGCATGACGCGCTGGCGTTGCCCGTCGCTTATCTGCATGAAGTCGCGCTCGGCGAGCTCTTCCACATGTGCGGTTTTCATGGCCTCGTCGACCCGACTATGGTCGTCGGGCGAGAGTGTGCCCATTCGCCCGGTGTAGGGATGCCTTCCCGCCTCTACGATATCGCGGCAGGTGAGGAGCTCGGTCCGGGGGCGATCTGTCAGCATAACGGCAAGGTTCCTTGCGAACTCCGCCGTCTTCCATCGGGAAATCTCCCGCTCGTCGAGCTCGACCGCGCCGGCAAGCGGTGCCAGATGGCGTGTGATGGTTTTCAAGATGGTCGACTTGCCCGAGCCGTTCGGCCCGATGAGCGCCACGACGTCGCCCGCGCGAACCTCCAGATCGACGCCTTCGACTACGACCTTCTTGTCGTAGCCCGCCGACAGGTCGCTTATGCGGAAAAGCGGCGCTCCGTCAGCCTGCGTTTCGACCGGGGTTTCGAGGTTCGACTCCGCTCGAAGGAGGCGTTCCGCGCGCAGTTCCGCACGAGCCGAAAGTGTCTTCTGGCGCTTTCGTGCGAGCTCAGGACTGTCTAAGCATGGAATGTCCCCTCCGAGCGTTTTGGGCCGCGGCACGAATTCCCCCATCTACCTCACCCGCTTCTTCAGCATGAGCGCGATAACCACCGGCGCGCCGAAGATGGCGGTGACGGCGCTGATGGAAAGCTCGACGGGAGAGAACAGCGTGCGCGCGATCAAATCGCAACCCGCGCAGAAGATGGCGCCTCCCAAGAAGCACGCAGGAATCACGCGGATGGGCTTCGACGACTTCAGCGCCGACTTCACGAGATGCGGAACCGCGATGCCTACGAACGACACCGGACCAGCGAACGCGGTCACGCAGGCGGAGAGCATGCTCGCTAGAAGGACGAGCACCACGCGGAAGCGTGCGACGTTCACGCCGACGCTTTTCGCGTAGGCTTCTCCCAGCTGGAAGGCGGAAAGGGGCTTCGATATCGCGAATACGCATGCGCTCACGGTGATCACCACGACCACGATGACCGCGATGTCGTCCCAGCTCGAACCCGAGAAGCTACCCAAAGACCAGTTGTGCAGGTTCACGATGGACTGGTCGTCGGCGAAGGCGATGAGAAAGTTCGTCGCCGCCGAGCAGATGTATCCCACCATGACGCCCGCCACGATGAGCATGGCCATGGAACTTATGCGCCGTGCGATGAGGAGCACGAAGCCGATGGTGATAAGCGATCCCAGAAACGCTGCGGCCACCATGGCCGGCGAGGACATGGCCTGGTTCGCGCCCAGAAGCACGATCATCGTAAGCGCGACGACGAACTTTGCGCCCGAGGAGACGCCCAAGATGAACGGGTCGGCGATGGGGTTGTTGAAAAACGTCTGCAGCAGGAACCCGGAGAGCGAAAGTGCCCCGCCGAGAAGCACGGCTGAAAGCACGCGCGGCAGGCGAATCTCCCAGATGACTTGGCTTTCCATGGAATTGGCCGCGCCGCCCGAAAGGATGCCGGGGATGTGGTCTGCGGGCACGAGCACGCTCCCGATGCACAGGTTGGCCCCGACGAGCACGATGAGGACAACAGCGAGCAGCGCCGTCACGACGCGACACCGCGCGGCGCGCCCCGATTCGTCGTATGTCATGGAAAGCCGGCTTCTCATGACGCTAGCCAAGCTTCCTCAGATAATGGAAGTCGCTCGCGTCATCGCCGGTGAACGCCCCGTGCAGCTCGTCGATAATGTCGGCGGTAGAAGTCATCTGCTGGTACATGTCGGCGCTTGTGACCCAGACGTTGCCGTTCTTCACGGCTTTGAACTGCGACAATAGCGCGTTCTTGCCTACGAAGTCGTTCAAGGTGGCAACCGATTCGTCGATGGTGCCGTTGTAGACGATGATGTCGGCATCCTTCGCCGTCGCGTAGAAGCGCTCCATTTCGAGCGTTACTGACGAACCTGACGTCGACGCCGTCTGCGCGTCATCGAGCGCGTAGCTGCCGCCTGCAAGCTCGATCATCTGCGCCACGTAGTCGCCCGACCGCCGCGTGACGGCGGCCCCGTTCGAGTTAATGTAGAAATACGCCACGGTTTTACCTGATGACGCCAGCCCCGACGTTTGCTCGACGCGGGCCTTCTGCTCGTTGAACAGGTGCGCGGCCTCGTCTTCTTTGTCGAACAGGACGCCGAAAAGTTTAATCCACTCGACGCGCCCGAGTGCTTCGGGCTCGCTCGACGACTGTTCGGCGAGCACGACGAGCCCGAGCTTCTGCAGCTTTTCCTTCACATCGGGCGTGTGGTTGATCATGGTGTTCTCGATGGCGAGCGTGCAGCCCGAGGCCGATATTCGCTCGTAGTCGGGCGCGCTGTACTTGCCGCCGTAGGTGATCGCCCCACTTTCGAGCGCGCTTTTGAAGCCCGCGACCGAGCAATCGTCGGCCTTCGTGCCCGACATGAGGATATTGTCGTTCGCATCGAGCGCGTCGACCAGGCACATCGTCGCCGACGACACGAGGTACACCTTGTCGGCGGGGCGCCTTATGACCGCGATGTCGGAGCTCAACCCATCAGGTACCTTCGCATCTTGCGGCACCACGAGGAAGCGCTCCCCGTTCGAAATGCAGATAAGCCGCAGGCCGCCTTCGAACTCGTCGACAGTGAAGTGCTCGGCGTATTCAAGCTGAAGCGTCCCCGTCGGCTTCCAGCCGCAGCCCAATTCGGCGTTGTGGAAGTCGGCCGCGGCGCTTGAAGCCGTTCCCGCAGGGGAGCCGCCGCTTGCTTCGTCGCCCGATTTCTCCTTCATGGTGGATGAGTCGAAGTAGAGCGTGTAGTCGATGGTGTGCGGCGTCGACATGGCGACGGTCTCGGCCGACACGGCGATGTCCTCGTCGAGCGTGACGGGTATCTCGAACGTGGAGTTGCCGCCGTCGTTTACGGGCGCGTAGTCCACGCCGTCGACGGTCATCTTGTCGTAGTTCGAACTCGACCAGGTGATGGTCGCGGTGTAGGTGTCGCCATCCTTCACAATTGTGGTGGGCGAGGCGATGCTTGCACGCCCTGACCCACCGGAAAGCGAGACGCTCACAGTGTATTCCTGAGAGCCTGCCGTGCCACCGGTCGCGTTCGGGCTCGCACTGCACCCCGCGAAGGGAAGCGCGAACAGGGCGACGAGAACGCAGGCGATCGCGCGCACCGCGATGCTGCGACGCTTCCTGCTTTCCCCCTTGGGAAGAATCGACCGCATGGCGTTACTTCAGTGCGTCGGCGCGCAGATCGACGCCGGCGGATTCGAACACGAGCGTGCGGTCGTACCACTGCTCTTTTCTAATACTCCACGCGGCGCAGGCGGTGTCCTCGTCGAGCGCTTCAACGGGCACGTCGTAGGTGTACTTGCCTTCCGCGTTTTCCACATAGGGGATGAAGTCGGCCTCGCTCGCGGCGGCAGCCTCGTCGCCCGTGCCCATGAAGAGCTTGCCGTAGCCCGTGCCGGAAAGCGTCATCACGCAGTGCATGGAGCCGTTTTCCACGATGAGCTGGGCGTCCACAATCCTGAACATGTTCGAGCTGGAATCTACGGTGATCGGATAGGTGCCGTCGGCCACCTTGTCGGCGGTGATGGGGGCAGCGCTTGCGCCCTCGGGCGCATCGGCCGCCTGTTCGGTCTTTTCCTGGGAATCGGCATCGCTTGCCTTTGCGCTGTCGATTGAATTTCCGCCGCAGCCGGCGAGCGAGAACGCGAAAAGCGCCGCTGACAGGGCGAAGGCGAGGGTTTTCTTCAACATGGAGGGGGTTCCTTTCAATCGCTTCGACCGCCCGCACCGTGCGGTGGGCGGGCGGGATGCGAATGCAACGGGCATGCGCCGTCAGTCGGGGAAGGCGCATGCCCGTTGCACGGGGACGCGACCGGCGCCCCCGTGCGCGGCGAGTTTACAGCTTGGCGATGGCGTCGTCCACGTGCGCGACGTAGATGTCGTCGACCGCGACGTTCTGTCCCAGACCCTGGAGCAGGCACGTCACTTCGAAGCCGGCAGCCACGAACTTCGCAGCCCAGCTGTCGGGGTCGGTCTCGTCTGCCATGTCGTTGTTCGCGTGGTCGCCCGCGACCACCATGAACGGCGCGAGCACGGCCTTCTTGTAGCCTGCGGCGATCGCGGCGGCGATAACATCCTCGCAGGTCGGTTCAGCCTCGACGGTGCCGACGAAGAACTGCGTCAAGCCCTCGTTCTTAAACACTTCCTGCATCTTGGCATAGTCGGCGTTGGAATCGGCTTCGGTGCCGTGGCCCATGAGGCACAGCGCCGTCTTGCCGTCGTCGAAGGACGCCATGTTCTCCTTAATGGCTGCGGCCACCTTCTTGTAGTCGTCGTCGGAGGTGAGCAGCGGGTCGCCGAGCGAGATTTTGTCGAACTTGTCGGCGTACTTGTCGAGCTCGTCTTTCACGTCGGTGTATTCCAGGCCACCCATGAGATGCGTCGGCTGCACGACGATTTCCTTCACGCCGTCTTCCACGCAGCGGTCGAGCGCCTCGGTCATGTTGTCGATCGTGATGCCGTCGCGCTTCTTCAGCTTGTCGATGATGATCTGCGCGGTGAAGGCGCGGCGGATGTCGTAGTCCTGCCAGTACTTCTCGCGGATAGCGTCTTCGATGGCGCCGATGGTGATGTGGCGCGAGTCGTTGTAGCTCGTGCCGAAGCTCGTGACGAGGATGACCGGCTTCACGGCCTTCTCCTTTTCACTCGATTTCTCGGAACTCGCGGAGGTGTTGGAGCAGCCCGCGAGCGCGACTCCGGCGAGCGCGAAGGCTCCGGTTGCTGCGGCGCCCATGAAGCCGCGGCGTGACATCTGGTCGGACATGGTTTTTCCTTTCCTCGGTTTGCCGGTCCCCCGGCGACAGTTGCTTGTCGGCACAAGCGAAAGAAAAGCGCACCCCTCGGGGTTCACAAGGAGCTAACGCCACGGCGATGCCGTGAGGAAAAGGCGAAGCAGTCTGGCTTGGGGCGCGAGGCGGTTCGCCCGTGCGTCCTATACAGTAATGTCCCTTGCCCAGGATTCCCACCTGGTTCCCTCCGCAAGCCAGCGCGGGCTGTGCGGGCGCCGCGCCGGTCATTTCCTTTTATCCGATTGTCATATGCTCGTTGCCGAATCTTTTACTATGATAGTGGGCACTTTTGAACGTGTCAAAGCCAGGGCGGGCGGCATTGCGCCTCCTGCCTGCGTATTTGCGCCGATTGCCGCTGCGGGCGCCGTGTTTTGGCCGCTGCGCGAATGGCAGCGTAAACGGTTGCGATGAGAAACGGGAAGGGAAGGCTCGGATGATTCATATCGTTGGCGCTGGCTCGGGCGCCGCCGACCTTATCACGCTGCGCGGGGCGCGCCTTTTGCGCGCGGCCGACGTGGTCGTTTGGGCGGGAAGCCTTGTGAACCCCGAGCTGCTCGCTGAGTGCAAGGAATCCTGCATCGTCTACGACAGCGCGCACATGACCTTGGAGGAAGTGCTCGACGTGATGTGCGCGGCAGATGCGCGGGGCGAGGACGTGGTGCGCCTGCACACGGGCGACCCGTGCCTGTACGGCGCCATCCAGGAGCAGATGGACGCGCTCGACGCGCGCGGCGTGGACTACGAGGTGGTGCCCGGCGTGTCGAGCTTTTGCGGTGCCGCGGCGGCGCTTCGCCAGGAATACACGCTGCCGGGAATCAGCCAGTCGGTCGTGATCACGCGGCTTTCCGGACGTACCCCCATGCCCGCGGGCGAGGGCATGCGCACCATGGCGGAAAGTGGCTCGACTATGGTCATCTTCCTGAGCTCGGGTATGCTCGCCGAGCTTTCCGCCGAGCTTTTGGCCGCGGGCCGCAGCTCCGACGAGCCGGCCGCGCTCGTGTACAAGGCGACCTGGCCTGAGGAGCGCGTGGTGCGCTGCACAGTGGGCACGCTCGCCGATGCGGGCGCGCGAGAGGGCATCGACCGCACGGCGCTCGTGGTGGTGGGCCGCGTGCTCGGAGCTCGCGGCGGGTTTTCGCACAACGGCGCGCAAGCAGAGTCGTACGAGCGCAGCAAGCTTTACGACCCTTCGTTTGCCACGGGGTATCGGAAGGCGAGCAGCTAGCGTGGCCTTCGAGCACTACATATATACCGGGACGACCCGCCTGCGCTGCGGCTACACCACGGGGAGCTGCGCCGCGCTCGCGGCGAAGGCGGCCTGCGAGATGCTTTTGTCACGAAAGCCCCTCGGCCGCGTGTCGATCGTCACCCCCGGCGGGCTGCCCGTCGAGGCGAACGTGGTCGACGCATGCATCGGCGAGGGGTGCGCCCAGTGCGCCGTGCGAAAGGACGCAGGCGACGATGCCGATGTGACTGACGGCGTACTCGTGTACGCGCACGTGGAACATGCGGGGTCGGGCACGGGTGCTGCGGGCAGCAAGGACGTGCCCGCGCGCGAATCGGAAGTTTCCGTCGATGGCGGCGTGGGCGTGGGGCGCGTGACATTGCCCGGGCTCGAGCAGCCGGTGGGGGCGGCCGCCATCAACGCGACGCCGCGCGCGATGATCACTTCGGCGGTGCGCGAGGTGTGCGCCGCGCACGGCTTTTCTGGAAATATTGCTGTGACGATTTCGGTACCCGAGGGTGTTGCCCTTGCCAAAAAGACCTTCAACCCGCATCTGGGGATAGAGGGCGGCATCTCCATCCTGGGCACGACGGGCATCGTCGAGCCGCGCAGCCTCGCTGCCTTGCGCGACAGCATCGAGCTCGAGATCCGGCAGCATGCGGCTATGGGGCGGCGCGGAGTCGTGCTCACGCCCGGCAACTACGGCGGGCAGTTCATCTCGGGGCATTTCCACCTAAACGGTGCGCCGGTGGTCTTCATCTCCAACTTTGTGGGCGATGCGATTGACTGCTGCGTTCGCGAGGGATTTACCAATGTCCTTCTTGTGGGACACATCGGCAAGTTGGTGAAGGTCGCGGGCGGCATCATGGACACCCATTCGCGTACCGCCGACTGCCGCGCGGAGATTCTGGCCGCCCACGCGGCCATGGCCGGCGCGGGCGCGAAGACCGTGCGCGAGATCATGTCGTCCGTCACAACCACGGCGGCGCTCGAGGTAATCGAGGCCGCCGGCGTTGGGGACGCTGCGCGCGCCTCGCTCGCTGCGGCAATTGAGGACAGGTTGCGCCGACGCGCGGCGGGCGCATGCGACATCGCCGCGGTCGTGTTCGACGCCGAGCGCCGCGAGCTTTTCCGCACGTCGGGCGCCGATGCAGTTATCGGGAAATTGGGGGCGACGTATGAGTAAAGGCGTTCTGTACGGGGTGCGCCGTGCAATCGGCTGGCCGGGGACGAAGGTGGTCATGAAGGCGCGCCGCTCGCTTGCGGACACGAAGCGCTTCCTTTGCGAGGAGGGTGCCTTCGACGGTGCCGAGCTTGTAGAGGACTGTGGGCTTCCGGGCGAGCGCGTGTACCGCTCGCTCGACGATGTGCCCGATCGGGGCAGCTACTTCTCGACGATGGTGGTGCGCTAGATGAGGGTTTCCTGCATAGCGTTCACTGAGAGGGGGTATGCGTTGGCGGTGCGCACCGCACACGCGCTTTCCGATTGCGCGCAGACAGGTGAAGACGACCCTGGCTGGGACGTTTCCGTTTCGCGCGGGTTCGGCGAGGGGAAGGCCGACCTGCGCGCATGGACGGCGCTCGCGTGGGAAGCGTCGGACGCGCTTCTGTTCGTGGGCGCGGCGGGCATCGCCGTGCGGGCGATCGCGCCGCATGTCGCCTCGAAGGCAAACGATCCCGCGGTTGTGGCGATCGACGAGGCGGGGCGCTTTGCCGTCCCGCTTTTGTCGGGGCATTTGGGCGGTGCGAACGAGCTTGCGCAAACTGTGGCACGCGCGGCAGGGGCCATCCCCGTCATCACCACGGCGACCGACGTCCGCGGCGTGTGGGCGGTGGATACGTGGGCGCGCTGTGCGGGGCTCGCCGTTTCGAATCCCGAGGCCATCAAGCGAGTGTCGGCGCGGCTGCTTTCGGGCGGGCGCGTGGCGCTCTATTCCGACATGCCGATTTCGGGACAGCCGCCTGAGGGGGTTGACATTGCGTCCGACCGCGCTCGGGCCGATATCGTCGTGTCGCCGTTCGCTGGCGCGAATGCAGGTGCGTCCGTTCGTGCGGCGGAGACAACGGGCGAGGTCGTGCCCGCCGGTGAGACGGGGAAGCCGGCGGGCGTGCGGGCGCAGGCGCCTGCGCCCGAGCCGCTTCGCCTTGTCGTGCCCTGCATCGTTGCGGGCATAGGATGCCGTCGCGGTGCGTGCGCCGAAGCGATCGAGGAGGCGTTTCTTCTCGCGTGCGGGCAGGTGGGTATCTCGCCTTCGGCCGTGCGCGAGGCGGCGACGATCGACGTGAAGGCGCACGAGGAGGGTCTGCTCGCCTTCTGCTGCGCGCGCAATATCCCGCTTGCGACGTATTCCGCAGAGGAGTTGTCGCAGGTCGAAGGCAGCGTTTCGCCATCTGATTTCGTGCGCGCGACGGTGGGGGTCGACAACGTGTGCGAGCGGGCAGCGCTCGCGGAGGGGGGCAAACTTATCTTCCCGAAGCTCGCTCACGGCGGCGTGACCGTCGCGTTTTCCAAGGTAACTATTAAACTTTCGTTTAAGGAGCGGTGATGGGAAAGCTCTTCGTGGTGGGAATCGGCCCGGGCGGCCCCGACGGCATGACGATTGCGGCTCGGCGTGCGCTCGAGGCGTCCGACGTCGTTGTGGGTTACACGAAATACGTGGAGCTCGCGCTCGCCGCCGTGCCCGACGCGGCGCATCTCGCGACGCCGATGATGCACGAGGTCGAACGGTGCCGCCTTGCGCTTTCGCGCGCGCAGAGTGGAGACGCCGTGGCGCTCGTGTGCAGCGGCGACGCGGGCGTGTACGGCATGGCGAGCCCCGTGCTGGAGCTTGCGGAGGACTACCCCGATGTAGACGTGGAAGTTATCGCCGGGGCCACCGCGGCTCAGAGCGGGTCGGCGGTGCTCGGCGCCCCGCTTGCCCACGACTTCGCGGTCGTGTCGCTCTCCGACCTGCTCACGCCATGGGAGGTCATCGAGCGCAGGCTCGCCGCCGTGGCGAGCGCCGACTTCTGCATCTGTTTGTACAACCCGCGCAGCAGAAAGCGCGCCGACAGGCTCTCACGCGCGGCGAAGATTATGCTCGAATGGAAGGCCCCCGACACGCTCTGCGGCTGGGTACGCAACATCGGGCGCGAGGGGCAGCAGTCGGGCATGTGCAGGCTCTCCGAGCTGGGGGAGATCGACGCCGACATGTTCACCACCGTGTTCGTCGGCAACGCGGACACGAAGCTCGTAGGCGGCCGTATGGTCACGCCGCGCGGGTATCGGGAGATTCCATGCGAAAGGTAACGATCATCGGGGCGGGGCCCGGAAACCCCGACTTGCTCTCGCGCGCGGCGCTCGACGCGATCGACATCGCCGACGTGGTCATCGGCGCTCATCGCGCGCTTGCCGGCATCGACGTGCCGCCCGACGTGGTGAGATGCGAGCTCGTGAAGACGGCGGACATCGTCGCCGCGCTCACCGATGCGGCGTCGTGGCAGCGCGCCGTGGTCGTGATGACGGGCGATGTGGGGCTGTTCAGCGGCGCGCGCCGCCTGGTGGAGGCGCTCTCCGGCGACGCGCAGGTGGACGTGCGCGTCATTCCCGGCATAAGCTCAGCGTCGTATCTCGCCGCGCGCCTCGCGCGTCCATGGCAGGATTGGCGCTTCGCGAGCGCTCACGGCGTGGCGTGCGACATCGTGGCCGAGGCCGAGCGCGCAGGTGAGCTCTTCCTCGTCACGTCGGGCGGGGAAGATCCCTCGCGGCTTTCGGGCGAGCTTGTGCAGGCGGGCTTCGGGGACGCGTGCGTGACGGTGGCCGAGCGCCTGTCGTACCCCGACGAGCGCATCACCTGCGCGACCGCAAGTGAAATCACAGGTCAGACGTTCGACGACTTGAACGTGATGCTTATCGATTTCGCAGGCGGCGCCGGGTCGCCTGCGGGCTCTAGCGCAGCCTCCGAGGTGCCGGCCGGCGTGTCTGCGCCCGCGGCGGCTTCTTCCGCGGCGGACTCTGCGGGCGCATCCCGCGCCGCGAGTTCCCGCTGGCCGTACGCTTCCTCGGGCATTCCCGACGAGCTCTTCATCCGCGGCGACGTTCCCATGACCAAGCAGGAGGTGCGCGCCGTCGCGCTCGCGAAGCTGCGCCTTACCGCGACCGACACCGTGTGGGACGTCGGCGCCGGCACGGGGAGCGTGTCGATCGAGGCGGCGCTCGTCGCGCGAGCGGGGTCGGTATGGGCGGTCGAGCGCAACGCGGCCGGCGTGCGGCTCATCCGAGAGAACGCGGATGCATTCGGGTGCGGCAACGTGCATGCGGTCCCCGGTGTCGCCCCCGAAGCGCTCGCGATACTGCCCGTCCCCGACGCCGTGTTCGTCGGCGGGAGCGCGGGCGAGCTTCCCTCCATCGTGGAGGTGGCGCTCGAGAAGAACTCGCAGGTTCGCCTGTGCGTGCCATGCGTCACCGTTGAGACGCTCACCGAGGCGTGCGCGCTCCTCTCGAGTTCGCGCTTTAAGGGGTTCGAGGCTTGCCAGGTGTCGGCCGCCCGCGCCGAAGCTGTAGGCTCGCACCATCTTATGAAGGCGCAAAACCCCGTGTTCCTCGTCAGCGCGCGTGGTGCAGGTGGGGAAGGCGGCGCCCGGTGAGCACGACCATCCCGCGCTTCATGGTCGCTGCGCCCTCGAGCGGGAGCGGCAAGACGGTCGTTACGTGCGCGCTCCTGCGCGCGCTCGCGCGCCGCGGCCTTGCATGCGCGGCCTTCAAATGCGGCCCCGACTACATTGATCCGCTCTTTCATCGTCGCGTCGTGGGCGCGCGCTCGGGCAACTTAGACGGCTTCTTCACCGACGCCCCGACGCTGCGCGCCCTGCTCGCACGCGCCGCCGCGGGCGCGGATGTCGCGGTGCTCGAGGGGGTCATGGGCTTCTACGACGGCATGGCGCCCGGCGTGGCCGACGCGAGCAGCTACCAGGTTGCGCGCGACACGGAAACGCCGGTCGTTTTAGTGGTGAACGGGCGCGGGGCGTCTTTATCGCTCGCCGCCGTAATTCGCGGCATCGCCGAGTTCCTGCCTTGTGCGAACGTGCGCGGCGTCGTGCTGAACATGACGAGCGCCGCTGCCTGCGCCTACGCGGCGCCTGCGATCGAGAAGCACACGGGCGTCGCGGTTTTGGGTAATATTCCCGCCGACGAGGCGTTCTCGCTCGAAAGCCGGCATCTGGGGCTTGTGACCGCCGACGAGGTCGAGCAGCTCTCCGCGCGCATCGACAAGATGGCCGAGCTGGTGGAAAAGAGCGTCGACGTCGACCGCTTGCTCGAAATAGCGGCGACGGCACCCGATATCTGCGAGGAACCTTACCGGTTGGAGCCGATCGCGGGAGCGCGGCCCATCGTCGCCGTTGCGCGTGACGAGGCGTTCTCGTTCTACTACGAGGAGAACCTGCGCGCGCTCGAGGACCTGGGTTGCGAGCTGGCCTTTTTCAGCCCCCTGTGTGATAGCGAGTTGCCGCGGGGGACAAGCGCCCTCTATCTGGGAGGCGGCTACCCGGAGCTCCATGTGCGGCAGCTCTCCGAGAACGCGCCGATGTGCGAGGCGGTGCGGCGTGCGGTGGAATCCGGCATGCCGACGGTTGCCGAATGCGGTGGGTTTCTGTACCTGCAGCGCGAAATCTCCGATAGCGAGGGGCGGCGCTGGCCTGTTGTGGGCGCCCTTGAGGGCGCAAGCGAGAACGGGGGAAGGCTGTCCCATTTCGGGTACGTGGAGCTCACTTCCCAACGCGACGGGCTCTACGGGCCGCGCGGCACACGCATCCGCGCGCACGAGTTCCACTACTGGCAGTCCACCTGCCCGGGCGGCGACTTTTGGGCGCAAAAGCCCCGGCGCGACAAAGGCTGGCCGTGCATGACGACTACCCCGTCCCTGGTTGCGGGCTTCCCGCATGTGTACTATCCTGCGAACCCCGACGTTGCGCGCGCGTTCGCGTCTGCCGCAGCGTCGTTCGCAGAGAGGAGACGGCATGGCTGAGGCAACCGAAACCGCGCTTGCCTGCATCCGCGAGGAAGTCGAGCGCGCGTTCTCGTCGGCGCCGGGCGCCGTGCTCGAAGCCGCGCTCTCCCGGATCGCGCCCGCAGACGAGTGCGCCCGCGCCGCCGCGTACGCCGCGTGGGACTCCATCGCGCACCCCTTGGGGGGATTGGGCGACTTTGAAGATGCCGTCGCGCGTATCGCCGCAGCTCAGGGGAGCGCCGAGGTGGCCGAGTTTCCCCGTGCGCTCGCAGTATTCTTCTCCGACAACGGGGTCGTTGCCGAAGGCGTGTCGCAAAGCGGACAAGACGTGACGCGAGCCGTCGCGCGCAACATGTGCGAGGGAGCCACGAGCGCCTGCCGCATGGCGGCGTTCGCGGGTGCCGAGGTCGTGCCCGTCGACGTGGGTATGGCCCGGGGCATAGAAGACGCGCGCATGGTACGCGCGAACGTGCGGCAGGGGAGCGGCAACATCGCGCACGGCCCCGCTATGTCTCGCGATGGGGCTGTGCGCGCGATCGAGGTCGGAATCGCCGTCGCGTGCGGGCTTGCTCGCGCCGGCGTGCGCCTTCTCGCCGCGGGCGAGATGGGCATCGGCAACACGACCACCTCGGCGGCGGTGGCCGCAGTGCTCATCCGGGCGGACGCGCGGAGCCTCGTCGGCCGCGGCGCGGGGCTCTCGGACGCCTCGCTCGCGCGCAAGCGCGACGTGGTCGAGCGCGCTATCGACGCGAACTCGCCCGATCCCGCCGACCCGATCGACGTGCTCTCGAAGGTGGGCGGATTCGACATCGCGGCGATGTGCGGCTTCTACCTGGGGGCCGCGGCCTCGAAGGCGCCGGCGCTCCTCGACGGGGTCATATCCTGCACGGCGGCCCTGTGCGCGGTGCGCCTTTGCCCCAACGCCTTGGGCTACCTCGTGGGCACCCACGCATCGAGCGAACCCGCAAGCCAGGAGCTCCTTCGCGAGCTCGGCATAAAGGCACCCCTCGTCGCAGGCATGCACTTGGGCGAGGGCGCGGGCGCCATGGCGTATCTGCCCCTTCTGGATTCGGCGCTGCGCGTGTACCGGGATGGGAAGACGTTCACGGCGACTGGCATGGCTGCTTACGAGCATTTCGAGGCTGGGAAATGACGGTGACACTCGTCATCGGCGCCGCCGCGAGCGGCAAGAGCGCCTATGCCGAGTCCCTGTGCCTCGGGCACGACGGCCCCCGCGTGTACCTGGCAACGATGGAGCCCTTCGGGGAAGAGGGCGCCCGCCGCATCGCGCGCCATCGGGCGCTGCGCGAGGGCAAGGGGTTTTCCACCCTCGAGCGCACGCGTGACGTGGGCGCCGCAGCGTCCGGGCTTCCGTGCGGCTGCACGCTTCTTTTGGAGGACGTGGGCAACCTGGTTGCGAACGAGCTCTTCGCGGAAGGCGGCTTGTCCCCACGTGACCCCGACGCTGCGGCGCGCGAGGTGCTCGGAGGCATCGAACGGCTCGCTCAGGCCGCTGCGTATACGGTGGTGGTCACCGTCGACGTGTTCGCCGATGGGATGCGCTACGATGAGGGGACCGAGGCATGGAGGCGCGCGCTCGCGCGCGTGAACGCGGGCGTGACGGCGCTGGCCGACCGCGCAGTCGAAGTGGTATGTGGGATTCCCGTGTGGATGAAAGGCGAAGGACCTACAAGGTGAAGATAGCAGAGGCAATTGGCGCGGCGTTCGGAACGTTCTCGCGCATCCCCGTCCCGAAATCGGCCTGGACCGATTTCGGATCAACCCATGCGCTTGCCGCGTTTCCCCTGGTGGGCGTTGCGGAAGGCTTCCTCATGACGGTGTGGGGGCACGTGGCGAACCTGCTCGGCATGCCCGCGACCATCGTCGCGGCCGTGCTCGTGGCGTTGCCTGTGGCGGTGACGGGAGGCATCCATCTAGACGGGCTCTGCGACACCTCCGATGCGCTTGCAAGTTGGGCCCCGCGCGAGCGAAAGCTCGAGATCATGCACGACCCGCGGGCGGGCGCCTTCGGGGTCATCGGTGTTGTCGTGTACCTTATTCTGCAGTTTTCCCTGTTCACCGCGCTGCCGCTTACGGCGGGGGCGTTCCTCGCGCTTCTGTGCTCGCTCGTGTTCTCCCGCGCGCTTTCGGGGCTCGCCGTAGAATGCTGGCCTGCCGCGCGGGCGGACGGCATGGCCGCGGGGCTCTCGCCTGCGAAGAAGCGCGCGGCGATCGTCGTGCCGCTTTGCGCTTTCGCTGCGGCTTCGGCTGCAGGGATGGTCGCGTGCGCTCGGGCCGTCGGCGCCCTTATGGCGGTGGCGGGGCTTTTGGCGCTCGCGTGGTACCGCCATGTTGCCCTGTCCCGCTTCGGCGGGGTGACGGGTGATTTGGCCGGATGGTTTCTGCAATGGGCCGAGCTCGCGATGCTTGCCATGCTGGTGGCGGGGGGCATGCTCCTATGATTCTCGTGGTAGGTGGCGCGCTTTCGGGGAAGAGGACCTTCGTGCGCGAAAAGCTCGGGTTCGCGGCGGACGATTTCGTCGACGCGGCGCAGATTGCGGAGGGCGGCGTGCCCGCGGCTTTTGCCGGCCGTGTCGCGTACCGTGCTGAGGAACTCGTACGCGCGCTCGACGCTGACCGGGCGCTCGAGCGGCTGATCGGCTTCGACGCAGTGATTCTGCCCTTGGTCGGCTCGGGGGTCGTCCCCATGCGTGCGGAAGACGCCCAATGGCGCGAGCGCGCGGGGCGTCTGGGATGCGCGCTCGCTGCGCGCGCCGACGTCGTCGTGCGCATGACGTGCGGGATTCCCCAGGTCATCAAAGGAAACCTTACCGATGCGCCTCGAGGGACGCAGGGCGCGGGCGCGCCTTTGGAAGTCGTCTTCGTGCGCCATGGTGCCACGGCGGGCACGGAAGACCATCGCTACAGCGGGGCGGGCACCGACGAGCCCCTGTCGAGTGCGGGCGAGCGCGCTTTGCGCGAGCTCGCGTGCGATCGTGACGTGTTCCGTGTTATCACGAGTGGCATGGCCCGCACCGACCAGACGGCACGCATCCTCTTCCCGAATGCGGAGCTTATGGCATGCCTCGGTCTGCGCGAGATGGATTTCGGTGACTTCGAGGGGCGAAGCGCCGCCGAGCTTAAAGAGGATGCGCGCTACCGCGCCTGGGTAGACTCCTGGTGCGAGACGCGCTGCCCGCATGGCGAGGGCAAGAGCGATTTCACCCGCCGCGTCGTCGCGGCGTTTCGGGAGGCGTGCGAATCGGAGCGCGCCCAGGGGAGTGGGCGCGCCGTCTTCGTCGTTCACGCGGGTACCGTGAAAGCGCTGCTTTCCGAGCTTGCTGTCCCGAAAATGGAATACTTCGACGTGCATACCGAGCCGGGCGGCGCATGGGCCGCCACCTGGGATGGGCGCTGCCTTCGCGACGTTCGCCCCGCTTCGGGGGGCGATGCCCGGTGATGACGATTCTTGCCGTCGCCGCCGGGTTCGCGGCCGACCTTGCCTTCGGCGACCCGCGCTGGCTTCCCCATCCCGTCGTCGCCATGGGGCGCGCGATCACGTGGGCCGAAGGCCGCCTGCGGGGCGCATTCCCGCAAACGTCCGCGGGCACGCGCGCCGCAGGGCTTGTGCTCGCCGTGGCGCTTCCGCTTGCGTGTGGGCTTTTGACCTGGGGAATCCTGCATCTTTGCGGCATGGTTCACCCCGGCTTGCGCTTCGTGGCCGAGGCATGGGCGAGCTATCAGATTCTTGCGGCATGCGAGCTGCGCCGCCAGAGCCTGGCCGTGGCCCGCGCGTTCTCGAAGGGCGGCCTTGTCGCGGCGCGCGAAACAGTCGGGCTCATCGTGGGACGCGACACGTCTGTTCTCGACGAGCAGGGCGTTGCGCGCGCCGCCGTGGAAACGGTGGCGGAGAACGCGAGCGACGGCGTCATCGCGCCGCTTTTCTACCTTATGATCGGGGGTGCGCCCTTGGGCATGGCGTACAAGGCTGTGAACACGCTCGACAGCATGGTGGGCTACAAAAACGAGCGCTACATCGACTTCGGCTGCGCCTCGGCGCGCCTCGACGATGCGGTGAACTGGATTCCCTCGCGCTTATCGGCCCTGCTCATGATCGCCGTGTGCCCGATCGTCGGGCTCGACGCGCGCGGGGCGGCGCGTATCTGGCGCCGCGACAGGCGTCGCCATGCGAGTCCGAACGCGGCGCAGACCGAGTCAGCGTGCGCGGGCGCGCTCGGGCTGCGCCTGGCAGGACCCGCGGTGTATTTCGGCAAGCTCGTTGAGAAACCGACGATAGGCGACGCGTCCCGCGAAATCGAGTGGGGCGACATCGCCCGGGCGACAAGGCTCATGCTCGCCGCGTCCGTATGCGCGCTCGCCGTCTTCGGCGCCGCGCGCGCGGCGGTCGTGCTCGCCGTGGGGGCGATGGCATGAGGGAAGACCACGCCGCGCCCCGGGCTGCTGGGGGAATCCTGCGCGCCCGTACGCATGGGGGCAGCTCGCAATCGCTCGGCATCGCTTGCGAAGGGGGCGCCTCCGACCTCATTGACTTCTCGGTGAACGTGAATCCGGCAGGCCCCTCGCCGCGCGCCGTCGCCGCAGCTTGCAAGGCGCTTTCTCGAATCGACGCCTACCCCGATAGGGAAAGTCTCGCCCTCGTTCGCGCCCTAGCGCGCGCCCAGGGCATTCCCGAAGATACTATCGTCTGCGGCGCGGGCGCGTCCGACATCATCTGGCGGCTCGCCGCGGCGGTGCGCCCCAAACGCATCGTCGTGTGCGCGCCGACGTTCTCTGAATATGCGGAGGCGGCATCGTACTATGGCGCATGCGTGCAGGAGTTCCCGCTCTCCGAAGCGGACGACTTCGACGTGCCCGCCTCCTTCGCCCGCGCGATCGAGGGGCCGGGAGACGTGGCGTACCTCTGCAATCCGAACAACCCGACGGGGCGCCTCGTCGACCCCAGCGTGATCGATGCCGCGGCTTGCCGCTGCGAGCAGGTGGGCGCACTGCTCGTCGTGGACGAGTGCTTCCTCGGATTTGCGCCCGACGCCCGCGAAAGGAGCGTGGCCGCACGCGCCGCGTGTTCGCGCCATGTGGCCGTGCTCTCCGCGTTCACCAAGCTCTACGGAATGGCAGGGTTGCGGTTGGGGTATCTGATCAGCGGAAACGCCCAACTCATCGAGGGGATTCGTCGGGCGGGGCAGGCGTGGCCCGTCTCCTCGGTCGCCGAGGCCGCGGGCATCGCCGCCCTGGAAGACGTCGAATACGTCTCGCGCACGCGCGATGTATTGGCGGGCGAGCGAGCGTGGCTTTCCCACGAGCTCTCCTCGCTCGGGCTTTCCGTCGTGCCGTCGGATGCGAACTTCCTTTTAGTCCGCACGCCGGCGAAAGACATCCCCGAGCGCCTGTATAAACAGGGGGTTTTGGTCCGCACGTGCGACTCGTTTTCGATACTGTCCCGTTTCTGGTGCCGCGTCGCCGTGCGCACGCACAAGGAGAATGCCCGGCTTGCGATGGCGTTCAGCCGCGCGCTTCGGGCGGAAGGTGCATCGGGCGAAGGCGAACCCGACGAACGGGGCGGCGCTTCTTGCAGCGGCGCTATGGCGGGCGCGGATGGCCGAGGCTCGGCGAAGGAGGTCGATACCCGTGGGTAGGGCGAAGCCCATCATGATCCAGGGCACCATGTCGAACGCGGGGAAGAGCCTGCTTGCGGCGGGGCTGTGCCGTGTGCTTTCGCAGGACGGACTGCGCGTGGCTCCCTTCAAGAGCCAGAACATGGCGCTCAACAGCGGTGTCACGGCCGACGGGCTCGAGATGGGGCGCGCTCAGATCATGCAGGCCGAGGCGTGCGGCATCGCGCCCGACGTGCGCATGAACCCCATCCTGCTCAAGCCCGAAAGCGATCACCGAAGCCAGCTCATCGTGGCCGGCAAGGCGCAGGGAGCCTTCGCCGCGAGGGACTACTTCGCGCGAAAGAAGGCGCTCATGCCGCAGATTTTGGAGGCGTTCGATTCGCTCGCGGAGGAAAACGACGTCATCGTCATCGAGGGCGCCGGCAGCCCCGTCGAAATCAACCTTGCCGAAAACGACATCGTCAACATGGGGCTCGCGCGCGCCGTGTCCTCCCCCGTGCTGCTTGCGGGCGACATCGACCCAGGCGGGGTGTTTGCCCAGCTCTACGGCACGGTCGCGCTCCTTGCGCCCGAGGACCGCGCGCTTTTGCGGGGGCTTGTGGTGAACAAGTTCCGCGGCGATGTGGAAATCCTGCGCCCGGGTTTGGTCCCGCTCGAGAAGATGTGCGGGGTTCCCGTCGTGGGGGTCGTGCCGTATCTTACGCTCGACCTGGACGACGAGGACTCGCTCGCGCCGCGCCTATCTGCCCGCGAGGCGCGCGGCGTCATCGACGTCGCCGTCGTGCGCCTTCCGCATCTGTCGAACTTCACCGACTTCGACCCGCTTTCGCGCGTGCCCGGCGTAGGCGTGCGCTACGTTTCCTCGACGACCGATCTGGGCCGACCCGACCTGGTGGTGCTCCCCGGCTCGAAGACCACGCTCGACGACGCGCGCTGGCTTGCGGCTACCGGCATCGGAGCCTGTGTACGCGCGCTTTCGGGTGCGGGCACGCCGGTGCTCGGCATATGCGGAGGCTACCAGCTTTTGGGTGACGAGCTTTCCGACCCGCACGGCAGGGAAGGCGCTGGCACCGCGCGCGGGCTCGGGCTCATCCCTGCAAGTACGGTGTTCAGGGAGGAAAAGCGCCTCGCCCAGTCGGAGCTGCGCATCACAGGCGCCCAAGGCGCGTTCTCGGTGTGGAACGGCATGACGGCTCGCGGGTACGAGATCCACGACGGCGAAACGATCGTCTCCTGCGCCCCTGCGGGCACGATTGGCGGCAAACCAGAAGGCGCGGCCTGCGGAAACGTGTTTGGAACCTATCTCCACGGCCTGTTCGACGAACCGGGGGTGGCGCTCGCCCTCGCGCGCTCGCTCGCGCGCATGCGTGGCCTGCCCGAGAGCGTCGTGGGTGCTGCGGGCGCGGCGTCCGCGGCCGATCACCGTGCGCGCGAGTTCGACCGCTTGGCCGACTCCGTGCGCGGGGCGCTCGACATGGAGTATGTCTACCGCATTATCGAGGAGGGCGTATGATCCACGTGTATCATGGCGACGGCAAAGGCAAGACCACGGCGGCGATGGGCCTCGCCCTTCGCATGCTCGCCGCGGGCCGTCGCGTCGTCGTCGTGCAGTTCCTGAAAGACGGCGAAAGCGGGGAGGTGCGCCTGCTCGCCGAGCATTTCGGCGTGCCCGTGTTCGCGGGGAAGGCGTCGGACAAGTTTACCTGGTCCATGACGTCGGAAGAACTTGCCGCGACGCGCGAGCTGCACGATGGGAACCTCGCTTCCGCGCTCGCCGAGCTCGAGGGCGCGCAGGAGGGGCTGCTCGTGCTCGACGAGGCGCTCGACGCGCTTTCGAAGGGGCTTGTCGACGAGGCGCTCGTGGACCGCGCGCTCGATATGTCCGCGCGCGGCGTCGAAGTAGCGCTCACCGGGCGCGCGCCTTCCCGCAAGATCGTGGAGAAGGCCGACTACATAACCGAGATGCGGTGCGAGAAACACCCCTACGAGCAGGGGATATGTGCAAGGGAAGGAGTGGAGTACTAGATGGATTCCAAGGAGATGGCGCCCGGCGACATCGAGCGGCGCAGCTTTGAGATCATCACCGAAGAGCTCGGCGGCCGCACGTTCCCGCCGCTCGAAGAGCCCGTCGTGAAGCGCGTCATCCACACCACTGCTGACTTCTCGTACGCCGATTCCCTCGTGTTCACCCATGACGCCGCGCACTGTGCGCTCGACGCACTGCGCGCAGGGGCCACGGTGCTCACCGACACGAACATGGCGCTCGCAGGCATAAGCAAGCCCGCGCTCGCGAAGCTCGGCTGCAAGACCGTGTGCTACATGGCCGACCCTGATGTCGCCGCGGCTGCGCGCGCCGCGGGCACGACTCGCGCCGTTGCGAGCATGGACAAAGCTTGCGGCATCGAGGGTCCGCTCATCGTGGCCGTCGGTAACGCTCCCACAGCACTTCTGCGCCTCGCCGAGCTCATGGACGCGGGGAAGATCGCGCCCGCGCTCGTCGTTGGGGTGCCGGTCGGGTTTGTGAACGTGGTCGAGGCGAAAGAGGAGCTACTCGTGCGACGCGTGCCGGCCATCGTCGCGAGGGGTCGCAAGGGCGGCTCGACCGTGGCGGCCGCCATTATGAACGCGCTGCTCTACCAGATCACGCGCCCAGGCGGCCCGAAGTGACGGCGCCCGCATCCGCGCCGGCGCTGCGCATCTTCGCCGGCACCACCGAGGGCCGCCTTCTGTGCGAATGGGCGAGCGGGGCGGCCATCCCCGCCCGTGCCTACGCGGCAACCGAGTACGGAGGCGAGCTTTTGGGCGAGCTTCCGGGCATCGAGGTACATGCGGGCAGGCTCGACGAGGCCGACATGGAGCGCGAGCTTTCCGGCGTGCGCATCGTCGTCGACGCCACGCACCCCTTCGCTACGCTCGCAAGCGGCTACATCCGAGCCGCTTCGCTCGCCGTGGGTGCACGATGCCTGCGCCTTGCGCGCCCGGTCGAGGCGCTGCCCAAAGGCGTCGTCTCGGTCACGTCGATCGCCTGCGCGGCGCGCTTTCTCTCCGAGAACCCGGGTCGCGCGCTTCTCACGACGGGGAGTAAGGAGCTTGCTCCCTACACGCGCGTCGCCGATTACGCGGAGCGCTTCTTCGTGCGTGTGCTCCCGCTGCCCGGTGCTATAACGAAGTGCATCGACGCGGGGTTTTCGCCATCGCACATCATCGGCATGCAGGGGCCCTTCACCCGCGAGCTCAACGAGGCGATGCTTCGGCAGGTGGGCGCCCAGTGGCTTGTGACCAAGGACTCGGGAACCGTAGGCGGCACGGCCGAGAAGATCGCCTCCGCGCGCGACGTGGGAGCGCGCTGTATCGTGGTCGCCCGTCCCGCCGAGGGAGGCGGGGCCCTTTCGCTTATGGAAGTGGAAGACGCGCTCTTACGGGAGTTCGCGCGCTAGGCGCTCGCCGCGCCTGCGCGCCCTCCCGCCCGCGAAGAGGAGCGCCCCGAGCAAGCTCGACCCGTACAAGCCCGTCATCCGCCAATAGCTCGAGGACGACGCCCGGAACTGGCGCAAGCAGCCCTTCAATAAGTTGCGGTGAAATAGTGTCTGTATTTGCTGCTAGATAGCATATTTAGTCCCTAATTCACCGCAACTTGTTGGTGGTGGCTTACTGGTAGCGTAGGCACTCCACCGGGTCGAGCTTCGCCGCGCGGCGAGCGGGGTAGAAGCCAAAGATCACGCCGATGCCGACGGAGACGGCAAACGCGATCAACACTGTCGTAATGGAGAAGCTTGGCGTGATCGTCCCGGTAGCTCCAAACTCGCTCATGATGCCCGAGCTTGCGGCAAAGAACGTGAGTCCCCATGCCAGCAGATAGCCAATCAGGACACCCAACAGTCCGCCGGTGACGCACAGCGCCGAGGACTCGGCCAAAAACTGCGCGGTGATATCGCGACGACTGGCGCCCAGGGCACGGCGAATACCGATCTCGCGGATGCGCTCAGTCACGTTGGTGAGCATCATATTCATAATGCCGATACCGCCGACAAGCAGCGAGATGCTGGCGACAGCACCCATGATGAGCGAGAACGCGCTCATAAAGGAGTTGAGTGCATCGATAGCGCTTTTCATGGAGGTGGCCGATACACTGTCGTACTCATCATCCTCCGCGATGCCCTTCATCGCGCGCACCTTGGACTCGATGGTCTTACAAAGCTCATCCATGTCCGTACCCTCGGCGGCAAGTGCCGTCACGCTGGGGAATGAAGGATTCTCGTCGCCAAACAGTCCGGAGATAGTTTCGCGTGGCATATACAGCGTGAGCAAGCCCATGGAGTCGCTGCCGCCATCAATCACGCCTACAATCTGCACCTCGCCGTTGGACACCTTGATGGTTTTCCCCAGCGCATCCTGTTCGTTGCCGTAAAGCTGATCGGCGCCGTTGCGGCTGATGAGCGCCACGCGCGAGCCTGATTGGGACTCGGCCTGGGAATAGGTGCGCCCCGCAACGAGCTTGCTGGCCCCCACGGCGTCGAGCATGTCGCTATCGACACCCTGTGCCATGACGGTATAGCTTTTATCGCCGGTCTTATACTCGGTATACGCGCTGTCGACAATGCCGATCTGCTCTATCTGCGGCACCAGTTTTTGAAGCTTCTCGATGTCCGACTCGGTGAGTTCTTGCGACGAATAGATTTGCACCATGCGTGCCGCATTGAGGCCCAGACTGTTGACCAGGCTGTTTTGGATACCGCCGATGAGCGAAGTCATGGCGATAACCGAGGCGATGCCGATGACAATGCCCAGGATGGTGAGCAGGCTGCGCCCCTTGTTGGCTTCGAGCGAGTGAAGGGCTTCCTGGATGAGATCGCGGGCGCTCATGCCACCACTCCTTTCGGCGGGTTGGTGGAGGCGGAAATCATGGGCAGGCTATCTACGGCGCTGCGCAGGGTCCGCGGTGCATGTGGAATATACGCGCCGTCGTGAATGCGACCGTCGCGGATGGTCATGGCACGGTCGGCCTCGGCGGCGATGCTGGGGTCGTGTGTGATAAGCACGATGGTTTTGCCGCGCTTCTGGAGCTTATGGAAGGTCTCCATCACAAGCGCTCCAGTGGCGGAGTCCAGGTTTCCCGTCGGCTCGTCGGCCAGAATGATGGGCGGGTCATTGACGAGGGCGCGCGCGATTGCGACGCGCTGCATCTGGCCGCCCGAGAGCTCGGATATGCGGTGGTCCCAGTGGTCGACGGGCAGCGTGACAGCCTGCAGCGCGTGCACGGCGCGCATTTCGCGCTGGCTACGGGGCACATTGGTGTAGGCCAGCGGCAGCATGACGTTTTCGATAACCGACAGGCGCGGCAGCAGGTTGAAACTCTGAAAGACAAAGCCAATACTCAGGGCGCGAACTTCGGTGAGCTCGTCATCGTCAAGCTCGGCCACGTTGAGCCCTTGCAGGTAATAGTCGCCCGCCGTCGGTTTGTCCAGACAGCCCAGGATGTTCATGAGCGTTGACTTGCCCGAGCCCGAAGGGCCGGTAATGGCGACGAACTCGCCGGGATCTACCGCCAGGCTCACGTTGTGCAGGATGTGGGCGCACCCCGCCTCGCTCTCAAAGATGCGGTGCACGTTGCGGATGTCGATAACGGGACGCATTACATGTCCTCGTCGGCAGACGTGCTGCCCGAATCCGCGCTGTAGCCGCCGTCAGCCGTTGCGTCCGCTCCGGTGTCCATGACGAGGGTGTCGCCATCGCGCAGCTTGGTAACCGGCACGTTGGGGTTGATCTCGTTGTCCTGGTCGTCGCGCTTGACCTGTGTCTTGCCGACTACGGCTTCGTTGTCGTTTTGCGTCACGACGGTCACCTTCACGCGATGGGTTTGCTTGCCCTCGTCATCGGTTGCCACGTTGACGTAATAGTGTTCGCCGTCTTCGGTCATGAGCGCCATCGTCGGCACCATCACCACGTCGTCGAGCTGCTCGGTCACCACCGATACCTCGGCCGTCATGCCCGGCTTCAGGCGCGCGTCGGGCGACTCGATGAGGATGTCGACGTTAAAGGTTACGCTGCCGCCGCCACCGTTGGCGGCGTCGGAGTTTGCCACCGACGCGATAGCCGTGACGGTGCCCTGGCTCACGATATCGGGAAACGCGGGATACGTGACGTTGGCGCTCTGCCCAACGGCGATCTTGGCGATGTCCTTTTCGCCCACCTGCACGGTCACCTTCATTTTGGACAGGTCGGCGATCTGCATGCACTGCTTTCCGCCGCTCGTGTCGCTTTCGCCCATGATCATGCCGCCTGTTACCGTGGCGCCCACCTTGGCGTTGAGCTCCACGATGCTACCCGAGCTCGGGGCCGTGACCGTACGGCTGGCTGCCTTGGCGTTCGCCTGATCGAGGTTTGCCTGGGCCGATGCGAGGCTGCGCTGTGCGGCCGATACGGCGTTTGTGTCCGCTGATGCGGCGGTGATGCCAGCTGCTGCGGAAGCTCCATCATCGTCCGTCGTTGGGGTGGCCTGCGCAGCGGCTGCGGCTTTCTGTGCGTTGGCGAGGTCTTCTTGAGCGGCTGCAACTGCACGCTGCGCCTCGGCAACGTTGCGATCGAGCTCGTCGTTTTTAATGGTCATAAGCACGTCGCCCTCGTTGACGGATTGGCCTGCCTGCACGTTGATTGAATCGACCGTTCCGTCGACAGAAGGGGAGACCACTGAGGACGAAATGGGTTTGAGCTGGCCTTTCGCCTCGACCGTTGTGGTAAACGTGCCCTCGGTCGCCATGTCGGTCACAGGATCGCTAGCGCCCTGTGGCTGCGCATTGATAACAAGGGTTGCGACAATGGCAGTGAGCGCGATGGCACCCACGACGCCGGCGGCAATACCGCGACGAATCAGCTTTTTGCGTCGACGTTCGGCACGCTTTGCCTTGAGCTTGGCATATGCCTCTTCATCGGAAATCTCGGCCGTATCGTTCGTGCGTCCGCTCTGCTTGTCGGCATGTACGTTTGTAATCAGAGGAATCGTTTCGGTGGCACCTTCGGGCGTGCGCTCGGTATCATCTGGGCCCGGGGTGATCGTGGGGACATTCGGCATAGCGTCTCCTTTATAGAAAGAACCTCGATAATTATATGCGCCCACCGGTTGGGGCGGGCGCATAGGACGGTTTCTTTCGGAACTGTTAGATTGGTCACAGCGGTTCCACGTTGTAGGAATGCTCGCGTTGCACTACGAGTGGACAACCACGCACAGGCCGACTTTGATGCAATCGTGCAGTGCCTTGGCGTCGGCCAGGCGCAGGTTGATGCAACCGTGGCTGCCGCACCACTTGTACGACTCGGCGTTATCGAAGCTCTTGTCGTTTTGCCAGGTGGCGTCGTGGAAGCCGATCATGTTGCCCTCAAACGGCATCCAGTAGCTCACCGGGCTCTCATATTTGGGTTTACCGGTCTCGGGGTCCTTGGCTCCGATCAGGGTGCTGCCGCCGTCGTTGCTGTTGATTTGCCACACACCCTCGGGGGTGGCGTCTTCGCCCGGTTTGCCGGAAATAAAGTTGGCCTCCCACACGATATTGCCGCTCTCGTCATAGTAGCGCGCGTGCTGCTCGGACAGGTCGACGTCGATGTATGCCTTCCAGTCGGGCTCTCCCTTTGCGGTAAAGGTGTCGGCCTTCTGGGAGTACTTGATCTCGATCTCGCCGGTCTGCTTGTTGTTAATGGCGTCCTCGACCTGCTTGGCGAGCGAGCTGCTGTCGATGGACCAACCAAAGTCGCCGCCTTCGACGGCGCACTGCTTGCCATCGGCGCGCGTCCACCAGCGAGTGGAGCCAACGGTATTAAAGCCATTGGCGAGCTCGGCTGCCCAGCTGCTGATCTGCGACGTATCGAGCGTGGGGTTGGCCGGATCGGCAAAGCTGATCCACTGCAGCACGGAGCTGCCGTCGACCTTTCCGGCATCCTCGCCGTTGAGCTTGAGGGTCACGTTGACGCCCAAGAAGTTGTTGGCGGCATCGCATGCGGCCTGAATCTGATCATCGGTCAGCGTTCCATTGAGCGGCTCATAGGCATCGTTGCCGAGCTTGGAAAGATCTACGGTCTCGGCCAGCGAGGCGAGCTCGAGCTCGGCATATTTAATGACATGCTCGCGGTTGAGTTTTTC
This sequence comes from Collinsella sp., assembly GCA_018365375.1. Taxonomy (GTDB): domain Bacteria; phylum Actinomycetota; class Coriobacteriia; order Coriobacteriales; family Coriobacteriaceae; genus Collinsella. Next base: position 31,866 of record JAGZKE010000010.1, read on the forward strand.
GTTGGAGCGCGCCTTCTCGACGGTAAACTTGCCCGCTTGCTCGTCATAGGAGCTATTGGCCTCGAACGTGCCCGAACGTCCTTCGTTAAACTCGTCGATGGCGGCGCCCAGATCCTTCTCAAACTTCTTTTGGTCAAAGGTATCGGAGAGCATGGACAGGTCGACGTCTTGATCAAGATCGACTTCGTTGGTGGTAGCGGTTGTTTTGGTCTTGCCGCTTAAGGATTCCACAAGGCGGACCGGCCATACAAAGGCTTCGTTGTGGCTGATGATCTCTTTTGCGGCAGCTTCACCGTCGACGATGGGTTCATCGGACTCGGGCTGATAGGACCAGCTAAAGTCATCGCCTGTCACGGTGAGCTTATAGTGCTTCCATGCCGAGTTGACCTTGGTGGCGGCAGACGAAGCGTTGGAGAACGAGACGTCGACGCCGGCAATGGTGGTGTTGGGGTATGCTAGCTGCGAAAACGCTACGATGCCTACGATATAGACAATGACGATTAGACCCAGGACGACAAAGAGCGTCGTCTTTTTGCCCGACTTATTGTTGCCGGCGGACTTGCGCGCGGGGCCACGATCGCCTCGAGCGTTCGTCGGGGGCTGCTTGGGCGCATTGCCGTTTGCCTGGCGCTGCTGACGTTGTTGACGCTGCTGTCGCTGTTGGTTCGGGCGTTGGGAAGCGTTTGCTGCACTACGCTGCTGACCGTGGCTCGGCGCGATAGGACGCGGCGACTGAACGCCGCCGGTGTGCCTGCTCGGCTGCTGCGGATCGGGAATCAGTTGAGTTCGATCGTTTTGCGACATCGTATGCATATCCTTCGATTTTCGCCTTGCGGTTCATCGTGTTTTTACTGGGCTTGCATTATAGCGATTGCCCTGCTGTTTGTGGTACGGAAACGGTGGCATTCAAAAGAGGTGGGACATTTGTCCCACCTTTGAGTCGTTCTTTGCCGCTATCCGCACACACCGCATTTTGCACAGGCCGAAAGTGCGGCCGGAGCCTGCGCGATGCCGCCCTTTGCCGTCTCGCGCAGCGTGGTCGGCAACGCGTGGCCCACCGAAAGCATGACATGTGCCATCTGGTCAAACGGCACCAAGCTCTTAATGCCTGCGAGGGCGAGTTGTGCCGAGCTAAAGGCCGCTGCCACGCCAATGGCGTTGCGGTTTTGGCAGGGCACCTCCACGAGGCCACCGACGGGGTCACAAACGAGGCCCAGCAGGTTACTCAGCGCGATGGAACTGGCGTCGAGCGCCTGCTCGGGCGTGCCGCCGAGCATCTGCACCAGCGCGGCGGCTGCCATGGCAGCGGCGCTTCCCACCTCGGCTTGGCAGCCGCCCTCGGCGCCGGCAACGCAGGCGCTTGTGGTGAGGTTGAGGCCGATGGCGGCTGCGCAGTAGAGCGCGTCCATGACCTGCTCGTCGTCGAGCTGCAGGCGATCGGCGAGCGCCAGCACGCAGCCGGGCACAACACCCGCGGAGCCTGCCGTGGGGGCGGCGACAATCACGCCCATGGTAGCGGAGCGCTCGAGCACGGCCATGGCGCGGGCAACGGCGTCGGTCTGGACGGCGCCCATCAGGCTTGCACTCAAATCGTTGCGGCTGGTGGCATCGACGAGTTTGGCCTCGCCGCCGATAAGACCGCCGAGCGAACGCTGCGGATTGGCGATGGGGGCCGTGGTCTCCTCGCGCATGACGTCGAGCACGCGGCGCATGGCGGCGACGGCGTGGGCCTCGCCGGTCAGACGCGCCTCGCGAACGGCCATGACGGCGCCGATGCTGAGCCCCAGTTCCTCGCACGCATCGAGCAGCTGCTCGCCGTCGTCGAAGATTTCCTTGGCCGAGACGCCGGGGGAGAGCGACGAGGCAGAACCGGGAAGCTCGATAAACGTTGCGTAATCGACATTGTCGAGCTTGCGCAGCATGGGGACGACGGTGTCGTCGGGCGCGCCGTCGGTCTCAAAGACGGAGTAGGCCTGGCCGCCCACTTCGGTTCGGTAGGTGCGGCAGAAGGCGATGTTCACGTGGGCGTAGGCGAGCAGGTTGGTGAGCGCGGCGAGTACACCGGGGACGTCCTTGTGTGCCACGAAGAGCGTGGAGTACATGCCCGAGATGTCGACGCCGACGCCGTTAATGCGGCTAATGCGCATCTTGCCGCCGCCCAGGCTCTCGCCGCGGACCTGTGCCGTGGCGCCCGTGTCGTCGACCATGTCGATATCGACGGTATTGGGGTGGATGGAGGCGTCGTCGCCCTTGATGTCAAAGTGATATTCGAGGCCCTGCTCGCGTGCGAGGTTGAAGGCCTGCTTGATGTTCTCGTCATCGGTGTCGAGGCCCAGGATGCCCGCGACGAGCGCACGGTCGGTGCCGTGGCCGCGGTAGGTGTGGGCGAAGGAGTTCCACAGGCCAAAGGTGACCTTGGTAATGCGGCCTTCTAGCAGGCTGGCGGCAACTTGGGCGCACCGCAGGGCGCCGGCGGTGTGCGATGAGCTGGGGCCGACCATGATGGGGCCCAAGATCTCGAATGCCGAGGTCGTAGCTAGTGTTTGCGGCTTGCCTGCCATATACGCTCCTGTTCTGTCCTGTCGTCCCGAGGGGCGGGGCATACTCTGTCCCGCCGTTCCGAGGGCTTTGGTATTTGGTCGCCTGCTCGGACAGTCCTGCTCGCACGGAGGCCACATTAAGTGGCCTCCGGCTCGTGCGGAACTCGCGATCGACCAAATACCAAAGCCCTCGGAACTTAGGATACATGGTAGAGGCGCTCATGCTGCAAAATCCATCAGCTGGAGACCTATTCTGTGCTCCATGTCGACTCAACTTCGCTACCGATTAAATAAAAAAGAAGTACCGGTTGGGGGCGGTACTTCTTTTTAAAGCGCTTATGTCGTTGAAACCTTGGAGGTTCTTAATTACAGGCCGCAGGCTGCTTTGAGTTCTTCGACTCGGTCGGTTTTTTCCCAGGTGAAGTCGGCGTCTTCTCGGCCGAAGTGACCGTAGGCTGCTGTTTTCTCGTAGATGGGGCGACGCAGGTCTAGGTCGCGGATGATTGCGCCCGGGCGCAGGTCGAAGGTCTTCTCTACGGCCTCGACGATCTTGTCCTCGGCAACATGTGCGGTGCCGAAGGTGTCGACCATGATTGAGAGGGGCTTGGAAACGCCGATGGCGTAGGCAAGCTCGACTTCGCAGCGGTCGGCCAGACCGGCGGCGACCACGTTCTTGGCTACCCAGCGCGCGGCATACGCGGCGGAGCGGTCGACCTTGGTGCAGTCCTTGCCGCTAAAGGCACCGCCGCCGTGACGGCCATAGCCGCCGTAGGTGTCGACGATGATCTTACGGCCAGTCAGTCCCGTGTCACCCATAGGTCCGCCCACGACAAAGCGACCGGTGGGGTTCACGTAGATGTCGGCGTTGTCCCACGGCATGTTCTCGGCGGCCATGACCGGGGTGATGACGTGCTCGATGAGGTCGGCCTTGATCTTGCCCATGTCCTCGATCTCGGCGGCGTGCTGCGTGGAGATGACGATGGTCGTTACCTCGACGGGCTTGCCGTCTTCGTAGCGAACGGTGACCTGGGTCTTGCCGTCGGGACGCAGATAGGCGAGGGTACCGTCGTGACGCACGGCGGCCAGGCGCTCAGCCAGACGGCTTGCCAGGTAGTGCGGCATGGGCATGAGGGTCTTGGTCTCGTTGGAGGCATAACCGAACATCATGCCCTGGTCGCCGGCACCGATCAGGTCGATCGGGTCGGTGGTAGCGCCGGTCTGGGTCTCGAAGGACTCGTCGACGCCCTGGGCGATATCGGGCGACTGCTCGTGGATGAGGCTCATAACGCCGCAGGTGTCGCAGTCAAAACCGAATTTGGCACGGTTGTAGCCAATGCGGCGGATAACGCCGCGGGCGATTTCCTGCACGTCGACGTAGGCCTGGGTGCGGATCTCGCCGGCGACGATGACGGTGCCGGTGGTCACGAGGGTCTCGCAAGCGCAGCGGACGTTCTCCACGTTGGCAGGCACGCCGTTGGGGGCGATGTAGCCCTGCTCCTGGAGCTCTATTTCTTTGGCGAGGATTGCGTCGAGGACGGCGTCGCTGATCTGGTCAGCGATCTTATCGGGATGACCTTCGGTCACCGACTCCGACGTAAATACGAAGGACCCGTGTTGGGGTGGGATGGAACGAAGTTCTTCTGACATGATTGTCCTTTCAAAAACGTGTCCCGGCGACCGTTACCATTCCGCCGGGCTCTCTATGCAAGGGCTCATCATAGCGCGTAAATCAAACATTCACACCCTTTCCGCACCTACTCATTGGGGACAGGCTTAAATGATCAGCCGGGATGTTCCTTTTCTGCCGGGGCAGCTAATTTGGGACGGGGCTTTTTTAGCTACCCAATCCGAAGTCATCGGAGCTTGAGACCAACCTCGACATAGGGCAGCTAAAAAAGCCCCGTCCCAAATTAGCTACCCCCGACTGGTCATTTAAGTCTGTCCCCAATGAGTATCCCCAATGAGTAGGTCGGTGCCCTTTGTGCGGAGGTTGCTTTGATGCTTTATACTGGTGCGGTTAGACATCCATCCTGCAATCGAGGAGATTTCCATGGCATCAGACGTTCGCGTCCGCTTTGCACCCTCACCGACGGGCAAGCTGCACATTGGCGGCGCCCGCACCGCTATCTATAACTGGGCTTTCGCCCGTGCTAACGGCGGCACGTTCATCCTGCGCATCGACGACACCGACCCCACCCGCTCCACCGACGAGAACACGCAGATCATCCTGCGCGCCATGCGTTGGCTGGGCCTGGACTGGGACGAGGGTCCCGAGGTGGGCGGCGATTTTGGCCCCTACGCCCAGACCGAGCGCTTGGACCTGTACAAGCAGGCCGCCCAGAAGCTTTGGGACGAGGGCAAGGCCTATCCCTGCTTCTGCACCAAGGGGCAGCTCGACGCCGACCGCAAGGCCGCGCAGGAGCGCAAGGACCCCTTCCAGGGCTATCAGCGCCGTTGCCGCGATCTTGATCCCGAGGAGGCCCGCCGCCGCATCGAGGCCGGGGAGTCCTACGTCCTGCGCATCAAGGTGCCCGAGGACCGCGGCGACGTCGTCATCCACGACGCCGTCCACGGAGAGGTGACCTTCGACGCCAAGGAGCTCGACGACTTTGTCATCTTCCGCTCCGACGGTACGCCCACGTATAACTTCGCGACCGTCGTCGACGACGCCATGATGAAGATCACCCACGTCATCCGCGGCGACGACCACCTGTCCAACACCCCGCGTCAGGTCATGGTCTACGAGGCCCTCGGCGCTCCCGTGCCCACGTTCGCTCACATCTCCATGATCCTGGGCGCCGACGGCAAAAAGCTCTCCAAGCGCCACGGCGCCACCTCGGTGGAGGAGTACCGCGACGCCGGCTACCTGTCCGACGCCTTTGTCAACTACCTGGCGCTGCTCGGCTGGTCGCTCGACGGCGAAACCACGATCATCCCGCGCGATGTCCTGGCCAGCAAGTTCTCGCTCGACCGCATCTCCAAGAACCCGGCGACCTTCGACCCCAAGAAGCTCGACTGGGTCAACGCCGAGTACATCAATGGCATGTCCGATGCTCAGTTTGCCGACGAGATCATGGTTCCCGAGCTGCACGAGGCGGGTCTCGTCGAGGGTAATGTCGAGTACGGCGAGGATTGGATCGACGCGCTTGCCGCCATCGTTAAGCCGCGCACCAAGATGCCGGCCGACGCCGTGACCGTCGCCGCTCCCATCTTCGCTACGGCCGAGACGCTCGAGTATGACGAGAAGTCCGTCAACAAGGGCCTGGCCAAGGAGGGCATGGGTGCCATTCTGGATGCCGCCAAGGGCGCGCTCGAGGGCGTGGACGAGTGGACGGCTGCCAACATCGACGCTGCGCTTGAGCCGTTGCCCGAGCAGATGGACCTTAAGAAGCGCGTGGTGTTCCAGGCCGTGCGCGTCGCCGTTTGCGGCAACATGGTGAGCCCTCCGTTGGGCGAGACCATGGCACTCGTCGGCCGCGACGATTGCTTGGCGCGCATCGACCGCGCCCGCACGATGGCGCTGTAATCGCTGCGCAAACGTATGTATCCGAGCCCCGTTCACCCGAGCGGGGCTCTTGTTTCTGTAGACGTATGGGATAGGAGGTGCTGGGGCCATGGTCGAGCAACTTTCGCTGTTTGGTTCGCCGGAACCGGAGGAAGCTCCGAAGTCCGCGGCTCCTGCCGCCGCCCCGGCGCAGCCCGAGCCCGCACCTGAGCCCATCGCCGCCTATGCGAGCGTGGTTCTCGACATCCCAACGCGTGCGCTGTCCGAGCCGTTTGCCTATGGCATTCCTCAACCTCTTGCTAGCGAAGCGCAGATCGGATCAACGGTCCTGGTCCACTTTGGTAACCGTGCCGCCGCGGGCTATATTGTCGACATTGCGCCTGAGCTGGGCGACCTACAAGGCAACATCGCCCTCGACCCCGCACGCATCAAGCCCATCGAGGCTATCCTCAGCAAACCGCTCTTTACTGTCGAGGCTGCCCGTATCGCACGCTGGATGAGCCGCGAGTATGTCGCGACGCTTTCCGAGTGCCTGCGTTTGTTCTTGCCCCCGGGTGGAAGTCCGCGCGTGGTCAAGGGCGATGACGGCGTGTGGACGGTTGAGCGCCCCGCCGTCAAGCCTATCCAAAACCGCTGGGTCATGCTCACGCCCGAGGGTTTCGACTACACGCCGCCCAAGACAGCGGTTCGCCAACGTCAGCTCATCGAGGCGCTCCAATGCGGCCCGGTCACGACGCGCGACCTCAACCTGCTCTATAACAGCATGTCGGCGACCATCAAGGCGCTTGAAAAACGCGGTGTCGTGGTGGTGGAAGAGCGCCGTGCGTGGCGTGGCTGCAGCGAGCAGACCACGCTGTCCTCGGCGAGCGGTAAGGCGCCGGTGGCACTCACCAACGGCCAGCAGCAGGCGCTCGCGCAGATTGAGCGAGCTCGCCTGGATGCACATGGCGACGTGGTGCTGGTCGACGGCGTCACCGGCTCCGGCAAAACCGAGGTGTACCTCTCCGCCATCGAGCGCGTGCTGGCGGCCGGCCGTTCGGCTTGCGTGCTGGTGCCCGAGATCTCGCTGACGGCCCAGACCGTCGGCCGCTTCCGTTCGCGCTTTGGCGAGACGGTCGCCGTGTTCCATTCGCGCCTTTCGGCCGGCGAGCGCCTGGACCAGTGGGATATAGTCGCCAGCGGTGCGGCCCGCGTGGTCGTCGGCGCCCGCTCGGCGCTCTTTTGCCCGCTCAGCAACCTTGGTCTCATCATCATCGACGAGGAGCACGAGACTAGCTATAAGCAGGGCTCCAGTCCGCGCTACCACGTGCGCGAGGTGGCAGCCGAGATGGCGCGGCGCTACCGCTGCCCGCTCGTGTTGGGCTCCGCCACGCCATCTGCCGAGTCCCTCGACCGCTGCCGCCGTGGCACGTATAACGGTGCCACCTGGACGCGCGTCGAGATGCCCGAGCGCCCGGGACACGCCGTGTTGCCCACGGTTCGCATTGCCGATCTGCGTCGCGAGTTCTCGCACGGTAGCCGCTCCATGTTCTCAAAACCGCTTATAGAAGGCCTTGAGCGTGTGGTCGAGCGCCGCGAGAAGGCTGTGCTGCTGCATAACCGCCGTGGCTTTGCGCCGTTCCTGATGTGCCGCGAGTGCGGCTGCGTCCCCACCTGCAACCACTGCTCCACCGCGCTTACGTATCACGAGCGCACACACACGCTGCAGTGTCACACATGCGGTTCGTCTTGGCGCGTGCAGCCCTATCCGGCGGCCACGAGCCGTTGCCCCAAATGTGGCAGTCGCTACCTGGCAAAAATGGGCCTGGGCACTCAGCAGATCGAGGACGCACTGCACCAGATGTTGCCCGAGGACGTCGCCATTATTCGTATGGATGCCGATTCCACGCGCGGCAAGGATGCGCACAAAAAGCTGCTTGAGAAGTTCGATGCCGCCGATTGCGCGGTGCTGCTGGGCACCCAAATGATCGCAAAGGGCCTCGACTTTCCCGAGGTCACGCTCGTGGGCGTGGTCAATGCCGACTTCGCCCTCAAGCTGCCGGACTTCCGCGCAGGGGAGCGCGCCTACGATCTGCTGGAGCAAGTCGCCGGCCGTGCCGGTCGTGGTGATCGCCCCGGCGAGGTCATCATCCAGACCTACCTGCCCGAGGACCCGGTCATTCGCGCCGTCGCTGAGCATGACCGTTCGATCTTTACCGACTACGACCTGGACCAGCGCCGCGACGCGCTGTACCCGCCTTTTGTTCGCCTGGTCAACATCTTGGTGTGGTCGGCGAACCGAGACGACGCGCAAGACTACATCGGGCGCATTGCAAAGCTTCTTAAGCGCCGCTGGCATGCCGCCGCGCCCGACTTTTTGCGGGCGGGGAGTGCCGTGCCGCAGGTGCTTGGCCCGGCTTCGTGTGTAATCGAGAGAGCCAAGGACCGTTACCGCTTCCATCTGCTTGTGAAGTCGCCCGTGGGGTACCATGTCTCTGACGATATCGACGCCTGCCTCAAAGAGGTGGGCTCCGTGCGTGGCGTGAGCGTGAGCGTTGACGTCGACGCCTATGATTTGATGTAACAACCCGAAAGGATGGCCATGGAAGCCAACGGAATCGTACTGTCGCCCGACCCTCGTCTGCGCCAGGAGTGCGCCGTCATCGAGGAGATCACCCCGGCGATCGAGGCGCTTGCCGAGAAGATGAAGAAGATGATGTTCGAGAACGGCGGCTGCGGCCTGGCTGCCCCGCAGATTGGCGAGCTTATTCAGCTCGTCACCATCGACTGCGACTACAGCGACAAGAATGACTATGATCCGTACGTGCTTATTAATCCCGTCATTGTTGAGCAGAGTGACCATCTGGTGCCCTTTAGCGAGGGCTGCCTTTCCATCCCTGGCATTAGCTGCGAGATTGAGCGTCCCGACCATGTCGTCGTCGAGGCGTATGACTTGGATGCCAACCTTATTCGCTATGAGGCCACGGGTGATCTGTTCTGCGTGTGCTTGCAGCACGAGATCGATCACCTGCACGGCAATACCATGTTCGAGCGACTGAAGCCCATGCAGAGGCTCAAGGCAGTCAAGGAGTACCAGGACGCCCTGGCCCGCGGCGCTCGACCGGGCGAGACCGAATAGGTTAATTGTCCGTCCCTGGGATGGGGCCCACACATATCATCCCGTGCTCAAACACTCTCGCTGCGCTGCGAAACTGCGCGCGGGACGATATGTGTGGGCCCCATCCCAGGGACTACGTTGTCGCTCTTCGTTTCGCCCGGGTGCCGTCGGGCCAGGGAGGGGCGTCTTCGCTGATAGGTGCTTTGTTGGGAGGGCTGCTTTTATGCGGCTCTTTCTTTGGTTTTGGGTATATTTGTTTTTGTTGAAATGTTATTGCGGATGGGCTGGTGACTTGGCTTTCCGCCGCTATTTGTAGCCGTCTCGGCTTTGGTTGAGGGGAGACGTTCTTTATGCGTATTGTGTTTATGGGTACGCCTGATTTTGCTGTGCCTTCGCTGGTTTCGCTTGTTGAGGCTGGTAACGAGATTGCGCTTGTTGTTACTCGTCCTGATGCTGTTCGCGGGCGTGGTAAGAAGCTGGAGCCGTCTCCTGTTAAGGCTAAAGCGCTTGAGCTGGGGTTGCCGGTTATTGAGGCTAATCGTATGACGGCCGAGGTTGTTGAGGCTCTCCAAGCTGCGCAAGCCGATATTTTCTGTGTGACTGCTTATGGTTGCATTTTGCCCGATGAGGTTCTTCACATGGCGCCGCTCGGCATTGTGAATGTTCATGCGTCCTTGCTGCCTCGTTGGCGGGGGGCTGCTCCTATTCAGCGTGCCATTCTTGCTGGTGATGAGGTTGCTGGCGTCTCTATCATGCGCATCGGGCATGGCGTGGATACTGGTGCTTATTGTGCTCAGGCGTCTACGTCGGTTGCCGGTAAGCATGCTGAGGCGCTGACCATGGAGCTTGGTGAGCTTGGCGGCAAACTGCTTGCCGATACGCTTCCCTCGCTTGCCGATGGCTCGGCTGTTTGGACTGAGCAGGATGAGTCGCTCGTTACCCATGCTGCCAAGATTTCCAAGCTGGAGATGCGTCTGGATCCGCAGATGGCTGCGCTTGATTGCGTGCGTCATGTGCTGGCCTCGTCCGATACCGCGCCTGCCCGATGCGTGATTGCCGGCAAGACCGTGCGCGTGCTCGATGCTGCACCGGCCGATGTCTCGCTTGGCAAGGGCGCTGTTGACGTTAAGAACAAGCGTGTTTACCTGGGTCTTTCCGATGGCTCGGTTGAGTTGCTCGAGGTTAAGCCCGATGGTAAGCGTGCTATGGCCGCTTCTGCTTGGGCTGCCGGCCTGCAGGGCGCCGATCTTATCTGGGGTGTTTTGTCATGAGCAAGCTGTCTCCCGCGCGCAAACTTGCGCTCGATGTGCTAATGGAGGCCGATCGCCGCGGCATGTATGCGCGTGACGTGCTGTCCTCTCACGCATCTGCCAAGGCTATTGACCAGCGCGATTCCGCTTTTGCCGCCCGCTTGGCGCTGGGTGTTGCCGCCACGCAGGGTATTTTGGACGAGTTGCTCGATCAGTTTCTCGATAAGCCAAAAAAGGTTGCGCCGCGTGTTCGCATGGCACTTCGTATCTCGGCCTTCGAGATGCTCTATTTGCATACGCCTGGCCGCGTCGCCGTAAGTCAAGGTGTTGAGCTGGTTCGCTGCGGTGCTAAGTCCGCCGCTGGCTTGGCCAATGCTGTACTGCATAAGGTTGCGGACAATGTTGAGGACTTTGCTACGGCATCCGATGTGGATGAGTCTGAGCGACGCTTGGTTCGTCTGTCGCGTCTGATGGGTCTGCCGCGTTGGCTGTGCGCTCGTATTATGGCTTCGTTTGACACGCCAGAGGGTGCGCTCAACTTTGCCGGTAACTTGGCACCTGCGCCGCTGGCTTTGCACGAGAACGCCTTTACGACTAAGCCCGATCCGTATATCTCGCAGCTCGTCGCGCCTGTCTTCCCGGGCTGCCATGCCCCGGTTGATGCCCAGGTTACCGTTGCTTCGGGTGTGTTTGAGCGTGCTGCCGCGGTGGCCTCGGACCTTAACGCGCAGCTTATCGCCACAGCTGCCACGCGCCCTGGTAGCTGCCTTGAGATTGGTGCCGGTCGTGGCACCAAGACCTATGTGATGATGTGCCAGGCCAAGCGTGCGGGCTATGAGCGTCAGCATACGGCGCTCGATCTGCATGATCGCAAGTGCGACCAGAATCTCGCTCGCCTACATAAGGCTGGTATTCAGGGCGTTCGTACGGTTTCGGGTGATGCCTGCGAGCTTGATGAAGTACTGACGTCGTTTGATGCCATGCTTGGCAAGCCGGTTAAGTTCGACACGGTCTTTATCGATGCGCCGTGCTCGGGCACCGGCACCATGCGCCGTCATCCTGAGATCCCCTGGCGCCTGACCGAAAAGGATGTAGCGGTTGAGCTGCCCAAACTGCAACTGACGATGCTCAAGGAAGCCGCCGCGCGCGTGGCTGCCGGCGGCGAGCTCATCTATGCGACGTGCTCCGTCTTCGACGAGGAGAACACGCAGGTGGTGGACGCGTTCCTTGCTTCTCCCGAGGGTGCCGGCTTTAGCGTGGCACCGCTTTCCGAGGCACAGATTCTGCAACTCCCCGAGTTCGATCAGGCCAAGAAGCTCGTATCCGTACGCCAGAACGATCGAGGCCTCTTCCAAAGCGTGCCGGTAAACGCCGACTCCTACGACGGCCACTTCTGCGCCAGACTGGTCCACAAGTAATGACAATGTTGCGGTGAAATAAGGATTGAATAGCGGCCTCTACCCGCCAAACAGTCCTTATTTCACCGCAACTCATAGAGCTACCTGCGACACAAAGAAACAGCCCCGCGATCGATGCTGATCGCGGGGCTGTTTGGTTCCTAGTGGCTATGCGGGCAGTTGGCGCAGCAGCCACTGGTGGCGTTGGTACTGGAGCCGCCGCTTCGTTGATCGGTGTTGTAGAAACCGCTGCCCTCAAATTTAATGCCGCTGGCCGAGAACGTCTTGGCCGCCGGGGCACCGCAGCTGGGGCACACGACCTCGGGAGTCTCGGACATGGGATGCTCAACCTCAAACACGTTGCCGCAGCTCGAGCACTTGTAATCGTAGCGCGCCATAATACTTCCTTTTCAGCACAAAGCGGGCAGATTACTCTGCCCGCAAAAATTCAAACGTCTGTAACTGTACCCTATATCGGGGGTTTTATCACGCTTCGCCCCAGAATCTATGGTTGTTGCGCAGGAGCTGTGCGGTTTTGCCCTCGGCGGCTGCAATGTTCGCCTCGTTAGCCTGCCAGGTCCAGTTGCCCGTGGCCACGCCCGGAACGTTCATGCGTGCGTCGTCGCCAAGCCCCAGGACATCCTGCAGCGGCATCATCACCAGGGGAGCGTCGCTTGCCAGCGCGTCGCTCATCAGCTTGGCCGCCACCTCAACACCGCTCGGTTCATCGCCGCCCGCAAAGGAACGCGTACACCAGCCGGCCAGCGTCGACGTATCGTGCGTTGAGGTGTACAGGATCTTTCCTGGCGTGGGGTGCACGCCGCAACGGACGTCGTAATCGCTAAACTCCAGCACGTCCATGCCGGGGAAACCGCAGGTCGAAGCCATGGCGCGAACACCGGGCGTCAAATAGCCCAAGTCCTCGGCGATAAAGTTGAGCGGACCCAGCTCGTCGTAGGCAGTCTGGAACAGGTCCTTGCCCGGACCCGCCAGCCAACGACCTTCGGCGCAAGCCTTGCCTGCGGGGATACTGAAGTAGCTGTGGAAGCCCAGGAAGTGATCCAGGCGTACGCGATCATAGAGCGAAAACGCACGACGTAGGCGATCCATCCACCAGCTATAGCCGTTCTGCTTCATGTGGTCCCAGCGGAACGTCGGGTTGCCCCACACCTGGCCCTCGGGTGCAAAGTTGTCGGGCGGCGCACCGGAAATCTCAATCGCCTTGCCGGTATCGGACAGCCAGAAGTTCTCGGGTTCGCTCCACGCATCTGCCGAATCGTCGGATACGTACATAGGAATATCGCCGATAACCTCGATGCCCTTCTTGTGCGCATAGTTCATGAGCTCGCACCAAGCCAGGTCAAAGCGGTACTGCATGTACGCCTGAAGCTCGGCCTCGTTGTGGAAGCGCTTGTCGTCGATCAGATGCTCGTTGTAGCGAGCGACATCTGCCGGCCAATCGTGGCGCGACTCGCCCTCAAAGTACTTCTTAACGGCCATGTAGACGCAGTATTTCTCGAGCCAATCGGCATTGCGATGTTTAAACGCGGTGTACAGCGGATCGGCATCCTCGCCTCCGCGGGCCTTCCAGGTCTCAAAGTCGGCGGCCAGCTCCTCGTGGCTCTCGGGTAGCAGGTCGATATTGCCTGCAAAGGCCGAAGGACCGGCGTAAGGGGAGCGGAAGAAGTCCGTGGGGTTGACGGGAAGAACCTGCCAGTAGCGCATGCCCATGGCGGCCAGATGGTCGATAAAGCGACGCGTGGGTGCGCCGATCGTACCCGGCTTGCCGTCGTCGGTCGGCACCGATGTGATATGGCACACAACACCCGCACCGTGATCGAGCGGCTCCTGCAGGCGCTGCTCGGCGTGGTGATAGATGATCGACGAACCCAGCGGGTACAGATCGAGCGTGACCGTACCGTTGTGGATCTCGCACTCGTGACCGCTAATCACATCGCTTGCACATTCGCCGAGTGCCGGAATGGTCACACGATGCGAATTGCGCAGGCTGCGGTTAATGATGACGGTCGCGGACTCGCCGTCTTTACCGGTACGGTTGTAGGCCAGCACCTCGTCGTTAATCGCGAAGGCCTTGATTTCACCGTCGATCATAAACGGCAGCGCGCGGCGCACAGCAGATGCGTTCTTGACGATTGCGAACGTATCGAAGTCGTGCAGGTTTTCCTTGGTCGGCATGGTGCGGCGATTGCCTGGATCGGTGAGTCCCTCCAAGCCGTACTCGTCACCGTAATAGATTGAGGGAACGCCTGGGAACGTCATCTGCATGAGCGTCGCGAGCCAAAAACGGCTCTTGGCCAGGCCCATCGCGTTCTCGTCCAGGCGCCATTTGCTGCGCTCACTCTCGGGCAGCTGCGACTCGTCGGGGCCGCCGCCGAGCACCGAGATAATGCGCGGGCGGTCGTGGCTCGAAAGCAGATTGAGCGCGCAGGATAATGCCTCGCGCGGGTAGTTCTCGCGCAGGGTCTCGATATCCTCGGCAGCTTGGTAGGCGTTTTTGTAGCCCATCAAAAAGCCGATGACCATGTCGCGGAAGGGGTAATCCATGGCCGAGTCGAGCTCGGAGCCTTGCAGATAGCGACGCAGATGGCCGTAGCTTATCTTGTTGGAGGCGTCTTCCCAGACCTCGCCGAGCAACAGTGCGTCGGGCTTTTCGGCAAGTACGGCCTTCTTGATCTCGGTCAGGAAATCGTCCGAAAGCTCGTCGGCCACATCTAGGCGCCAACCATGGGCACCAGCGCGCAGCCATTTACGAATGACGCCGTCCTTGCCCAGGAGCCGCTCGCGTACCAGTTCGGAGCTCTCATTGATGGCGGGCATATTGCCCACGCCCCACCAGCAGTCGTACGAGCCGTCCTCGTGGAAATAAAACGCATCGCGCCACGGCGAATCTTCGCTTTGCCATGCGCCCACTCCGGGGTAGTTGCCGTAGCGGTTGAAGTAGATCGAATCGTCGCCCGTGTGGTTGAACACGCCGTCCAGAATGATGGAAATGCCCAGCTTCTCGGCTGCTTCGCACAGCTCAGTAAAGTCTTGCTCGGTGCCCAGAATCGGATCGATCTTGGTGTAATCGGCGGTGTCGTAGCGGTGGTTGCTCGCGGCTTCAAAAATGGGGTTGAGGTAGATGGCCGTAAAGCCCAGCTCGGCGATGCGAGGCAGGTCTTCCTGGATACCCTTGAGCGATCCGCCGTAAAAGTCCCAGGTCTTGATGGAGCCGTCCTCGGCGCGCTCGTACACAGGCGGCTCGTTCCAGTCCTCGACCATGCGGCGCTGAATGCCCTTACGCGGTTTTTCGACCTCGGTCAGTGTGCGCTCGCGCCAGTGCTCGTCGCGGGCATAGCGATCGGGGAAGATCTGGTAGACCATTCCGCGCTCGTACCACTCGGGTCGAACTTCGCGGTGCTTGTAGACGGTGACCTGGAACGACGGCACCTCGGCGTAGTTATAGGTCACGCCCTCGCCGCCGGTGCGGCCCTGCGGTGCGCCCAAGCGAACCTCGGGCTGGCCCTCGATATTGCAGATAAAGCTGTACCAGATAAGACAGGGTTCGGTGCACTCAAGCTCTACGGTAAATATGCCATCGCCCTCGTGCGTCATGGGATACCGAGACTCGCCGATCTCATCGACCCAGGTGCGCAGCGTAAGCGTTGCCTGCGCGGGATCGGCATCCTCCAGAATCACGGAGAGCGAAAGGGTAGTTCCTGTGGTCACAGCGCCAAACGGAGTGCGAAACTGCGGCAGACGGCTGTTGTGTATCAATCTCATAGTACGGTCCAGTTCAATAGAATCATGGCCTGCTGGCCATGGGCTTTACGCACAGGATGTAAGTATATCTGTTGTACACAGGCTGTATAAACAACATCCGTTTACCATCGGCGAACGGTTGTCCTAGAAAATCGTTTTACCAACTATCTACAGAGAAGGGGCGCCCGATTGGAGCGCCCCTTACTTAGGGTTTGATTAGGTTTTGGATCGCCTGTGGGCTAGCGGCGCTTGCGGGTGGCCGTGGCCTTGCGGACGGACGTCTTCTTGGTCGGAGCCTTTTTCTCTGCCGGAGCGGCGGGGGAGACCGGAGTCTCCTTGGCGGGCTCGGGCTTGGCCTCGTCCTTCGGGGCAGCCTTTACCTCGGCCTTGGGCTCCTCTTTCGCAGCAGCAGGCTTAGTCTCTGCCTTGGGAGTTGCGGCCTTTGTCGTGGTCTTCTTGACCGTCGTCGTGCGCTTTCGCGTGGTGGTCTTGGCAGCGGACTTGGCCTCGACGGTTGCCTCCGCCTTGGACTCGGCAGGCGTCTCCTCGACTTTGGCGGCTGGCTTTGCGGCTGCCTTGGTCGTGGCTGCCTTGGTGGTCGTCGACTTCGTAGCCGTGGTCTTCTTGGCTGCCGTTGTCTTCTTGGCGGTCGTGGTCGTCTTCTTGGCAGCGGTCTTTGCCGGAGCCTTGGCGGCCGGTTTGGCCTCAGCGACCTTGGCCTTTACCTCGGGAGCAGCCTCGGCTTCGGCGGCTTTCTTGGCAGCGGCGGTCGTGCGCTTGCGCGTGGTCGTTGTCTTGGTAGCGGTGGTTTTGGTTGCCGCCGCCTTGGTCGCAGTAGCCTTCTTAGCTGTCGTCTTGCGAGTCGTGGTCTTCTTTGCCGCAGGCTTCGCAGCAGGCTCGGGCTCAGGAGCAACCTCAGCCTTCACCTCAGGCTCGGCCTTTGCGGGCTCAGCTTCATCCGGCTTCTCCTCGGCCTTGGGCTCCTCAGCGGCCACCGGCTCAGCAACAGCCTCTGGCTCGTCGACAACCGCCGCCGGCCTCTCAATCTCCGGGTGCATAAAGAAGTACAGGTCCAGATACTTATCGGCCGAGCGCGTCCAGCTAAAGTCCTGGCTCATGGCCTGCGTGACCAGCTGGTTCCATGCGTCGCGGTTATCCCAGAACAGACGCGCCGCGCGGAATACCGCATCGCCCATCTCGTCGCCGTTAAAGTTGCTAAACGAGAAGCCCGTGCCCTCGCCGGTAAACTCGTTGTACGGGATCACGGTGTCCTTCAGGCCGCCGGTCTCGCGCACGATGGGCAGGGTACCGTAGCGCATGGCGATGATCTGCGACAGGCCGCAGGGCTCAAACTTCGAAGGCATTAGGAACATGTCGGCGGCAGCATACATGCGCTGCGACAGCGCCGGATCGAACTCGATGCGTGCGGCCATGGTGCCGGGGTACTTGTCCTGGAAGTAGCGTAGACCGTCCTCGTAGTCGCGGTCGCCGGTGCCCAGCACCGCCACCTGCACGCCGCCGGCCAGGATGCGGTCGAGCGCGTACATGACCAGGTCCATGCCCTTCTGGCGCGTCAGGCGCGTGACCATGACCATAAGCGGACGATCGTCGCGAACCTCGAGCCCCAGCTCCTCCTGCAGCTTGGCCTTGCACACGGCCTTGCCGGAGCGGTCCTCGACGGTGTAGTTGGCGGCAATGCGTTTGTCGGTCGCCGGGTCAAAGCCCGCCACGTCAATGCCGTTCAAAATGCCCTGCAGCGCATAGGAGCGCTCACGCAGCACACCGTCCAGGCCCTCGCCAAATTCGGGCGTCTGGATCTCGTTGGCATAGGTGGGGCTCACCGTAGTGATGGCGTCGGCATAACGTAGGGCGCCCAGCATGTAGTTGATGCTGCAGGCGTCGCAACGCAGCTGCGAAGCGGCCGCCGGAATGTGCGCCACACCCAGGATGTCCTCCATCACGGTATCGCTAAACTGGCCCTGGAACGCCACGTTGTGAATCGAGAAGACGGTCTTAACGCGGTCATACAGCGGCAGGCCCTGGTAGAACTCGCGCAAAAACACGGGAGCCAGCGCCGTCTGCCAGTCGTTGCAGTGCAGGATGTCGCACTCAAAGCCGGCCGGCAGGTGCTGCAGGCTCTCGGTGATGGCCTTGGAGAAGAACGCAAAACGCTCACCGTCGTCAAAGAAGCCGTACGGATAGTCGCGCGCAAAGTAGCGCTCGTTGTCGATGAACATATAGGTGACGCCGTCGTGCTCGAGCTTCTCGAGACCACAGTACTCATTGCGCCAGCCCAGGCTAACGTAAAAGTCGGAGAAGTGCTCCATCTGCGCCTTGTACTCGTCCTTGATGGTGGCATACTTGGGCACCATCACGATGACTTCGGCGCCGGCGCGCACAAGCGCCGCAGGCAGCGAACCCGCCACGTCGCCCAGGCCACCGGTCTTCACAAACGGTGCGCACTCGGCCGAGGCAAACACGATCTGCATCTTTTTGCTGGAATCAGCCATATTGTCTCCCTGTTGCAATTCGAGAATAGCCGCCAGGCGCGAACCGGGCGGCTATTCTACATGTTACGAGCGATGTTGCGGTGCCAAAGCTAGCTCGCGTTGGTGATATCAGAAGTTAACGGGGCCTTTCCCAGCACCAGGATGTTCTCGGGCGTGCCGCGAAGCTCGGTGTTGGTGGGAACCACGTTGTTCTTGTCCAGGATGGCGTTCTCAACGCGGGCGCCGCTCTTGATGACGCAGCTCTGGTTGATGATCGAGTTGGTCACCGAGGCGCCTTCCTCGACCACAACGCCGCGCGACAGGATCGAGTTGCGCACGGTGCCCTTGATGATGCAGCCGGCCGAGATGATCGAGTTGCACGCGTGGCTACCGGTCGCATAGCGCGAAGGCGGCACGTCATGAGCCTTGGTCAGGATCGGGCGCTCGGGGTCAAAGAGCTGGTCGGCCACGGTCTGGTCGAGCAGGTCCATGCTGCGGCGATACAGCGACTTCTCGCTGAACACGCCCACGACCTCGCCCTTGTACTCGTAGCTGCACACGTCGATGTTGCCAAAGTCGCCCTGGAGTGCTTCGAGCAGGTCCAGATAGTCGGCGGCCTGGTAGTGGTCGATGATCTCGAGTAGCGTCTCGCGGTTGACGATGCAGCAGTCCATAGAGGCGTTGTCGCCGTACACGACGCCGGCGCTCACGCCCGTCAGGCGGCCGTTCTCGTTAATTTCGAGTTTGGTCTCGTCATCGACGTTGTGCGTGGCCTTGCAGTACACCACGGTCATCTGGGCACCGGAGTTCTCGTGCGCGTCGATGATGGTGTTGAGGTCCATGTTAAAGATGATGTTGGTGCCCATCATCACAACATAGGGTTTGTCCGAGCGCTGGAACAGCGTCTTGTTGGAAATGATGTCGCGCAGCAAGAAACGCATGCCGCCCTTGGTGGTGCCATACGCGTTGCCGGGCACCATAAACAGGCCGCCCTTCTTGCGGTCCAGGCCCCAGTCCTTGCCCGAGCCCACGTGGTCGATCAGTGAGCGGTAGTTGCCCGGCATGACGACGCCGACGGTCTTAATGCCGGCATTCATCATGTTGGACAGCGGGAAGTCGATCAGGCGGTAGCGGCCCAAAAATGGAACGGACGCAATGGGGCGGTCCTTGAGCAGCACGCTGCCGTAGGTCGAAGAGTAGTTAGCGGTGATATAACCGATGGCCTTGCGATTGATCATCGGATCATTCCCCCTTCCCGATAACGACGTCATTTCCAACGACGGCCGTATCCTTGGTGGTATCGACAGAGCCGAGCTTCACGCCCTCTTCGACCGTGGAGTTCTCGCCCAAAATAGCGCGGCAGATGTGCGCGCCGCTCTTAACGTGCGCGCCCGGCAGCAGCACGGAGTCCTCGACCACGGCGCGCTCCTCGATAATGACATCGGTCGAAAGGATCGAGTGGCGAGCGGTGCCGTAAATCTTGCAGCCGTTGGAGACTAGGCAGTCGTCCAGGCGGCCATCCGGACCAATGTAGTGCGGCGGACGCGTGGTGATGTTGGACATGATGGGGAAGTGCTTGTCGAACAGATCGAACTCGGGGTTGTTGCCCAGTAGGTCCATCGAGGTCTCGTGGAAGCTGGCGATGGTGCCGACGTCCTTCCAAAAGCCGTGGAACTCGTAGCTGTACAGGCGCTTGCCCTCGCCGAGCAGCTTGGGGATGATGTCCTTGCCAAAGTCGTGGCTCGAGCGCTGGTCCAGAGCGTCCTCCTCGAGCGCCTCGATCAGCACGTCGGCCGAGAAGATGTAGATGCCCATGGAAGCGAGGTTCGAATCGGGCTTATCGGGCTTCTCGGTGAACTTGGTGATGCGGCCGTCCTCGGGGTCGGTGGTCAGGATGCCAAAGCGGCTGGCCTCCTCCCACGGCACGGGCATAACGCTCACCGTGAGGTCGGCGTTGTTCTCAATGTGCGTCTTGAGCATCTTGCGGTAGTCCATGCGATACAGGTGATCGCCCGAAAGAATCAGGACGTACTTGGGGTCGTTGGCTTTGATGTAGTCGAGGTTCTGCGTAATGGCGTCGGCCGTGCCCGCATACCAGGCGCCGCCGGTCTGCGTCTCGTACGGCGGCAGGATTGACACGCCACCGTCGCGGCTGTCCAGATCCCACGCCTCGCCGGAGCCCACGTAGGCATGCAGCAGGTAGGGGCGATACTGCGTCAGAACGCCCACCGTGTCGATGCCCGAGTTAGAGCAGTTGGACAGCGAAAAGTCGATAATGCGGAACTTGCCACCAAAGCTAACCGCCGGCTTGGCGATCTTTTGGGTGAGTGCCCCCAATCGGCTGCCCTGTCCTCCTGCGAGGAGCATCGCGATGCATTCTTTCTTACTCATCGATTTCTCCTTCTGTCATCGATGTTCCTAAACCCATTAGTGACGGGCGCGGCGCTCGGTCGCGCCCGTCGAGTAATGCCGTGCTGGCAAAGGGAGCTCGCGGCCTTTAAGCGTGCCAGATCTCGTCGCGGTACTCGCGAATGGTGCGGTCGCTCGAGAACCAGCCGCTCGAGGCGGTGTTGAGCAAGGCCTTGCGGTTCCAGGTCTCCTGGTCGCCGTAGCTGCCCGTGAGCTTTTCCCATGCATCCACGTAGCTGCGGAAGTCGGCCATGACCAGGTCGGGGTCGTTGTTGTTCATGAGCTCGTTGTAGATGCTCTCGAAGTTGCCCGAAAGACCCGCAAAGGTATTGTCCTTGAGCTCGTCCATCACGCGGCCCAGGCGCTCGCGGTCGCCGTTGAGGGTATCCCACGCAAAGTAGCTGTTGGATGCCCAGAGCTGCTCGACCTCGGGGGCGGTCAGGCCAAAGATGGCCTCGTTCTCGCGGCCGGCCAGGTCGGCGATCTCGATGTTGGCGCCGTCGAGGGTGCCCAGCGTAATGGCACCGTTCATCATGAGCTTCATGTTGGATGTGCCCGACGCCTCCTTGCCGGCCGTGGAGATCTGCTCCGAGATCTCGGCGGCGGGGTAGATGAGCTGGGCGTTGCTCACGCGGAAGTTGGGGATAAAGCAGACCTTCATGACCTCGTTGACGCGGGGGTCGTTGTTGATGACGTCGGCCACGGAGTTAATGAGGCGGATGGTCTCCTTGGCAAAGGTGTAGCTCGAGGCAGCCTTGCCGCTAAAGATGAAGGTCGTCGGCGTCACGTGGAAGTTGGGATCGGCGATGCGACGGTTGTAGATGTCCATCACCTTCATGATGTTCATGAGCTGGCGCTTGTAGGCATGGAAGCGCTTCACCTGGACATCGAAGACGGTGTTGGGGTCAATAACCAGACCGGTCTCGGCCTTAACGTAGGCGGCCAGACGCTCCTTGTTGGCGCGCTTGGAGGCACCCACGGCCTTCAGGAACTCGGTGTCGTTCTGGAACTCTTTGAGCTTCTCCAGCTCAAAGGCGTCCTTGAGCCAACCATCGCCAATGGCCTCGGTCACGAGCTTGGCATAGGTGGGGTTGGCCTCGGCAAAGAAGCGACGGTGCGAGATGCCGTTGGTCTTGTTGTTGAACTTCTCGGGCGTAAGGGCATAGAAGTCCTTGAGCACGATGTTCTTGATGATGTCGGAGTGGATCTTGGCCACGCCGTTGACGCTGTGGCTGCAAATCACAGACAGGTTGGCCATGCGAATCTCGCCGTCCCACAGGATGGCGGTCTGGCGCAGACGCTCCTGCCAGCCTTCCTGCGTGGTGTCGAACGACTCGTGCCAACGACGGCTGATCTCGTCGATGATCTGGTACACGCGGGGGAGGAGCTTGGAGAACGTGCCGATGGGCCACTTCTCCAGGGCCTCGGGCAGGATGGTGTGGTTGGTGTAGCTCACGACCTGCGTCACGATGTTCCAGGCGTCATCCCACTCGAGCTTCTTTTCGTCGATGAGGATGCGCATGAGCTCGGGGCCGCACATGGCGGGGTGCGTGTCGTTGGTGTGGATGGCCACAAACTGCGGCAGCAGCTCCCAGTTCTCGCCGTGCTCCTTCTCAAAGGTATCGAGCAGGCTGTAGATGCCGGCCGAGACAAACAGGTACTCCTGCTTCAGGCGCAGCAGACGGCCGTGCTCGCCGGCGTCGTTGGGGTAGAGGATAGCGCTGATGGCCTCGGCCTCGGCGCGCTCGGCATCGGCCAGGGCGTAGTCGCCGCGGTTGAAGGCCTCAAGGTCGAAGTGCTCCTCGACCGGCTCGGCAGCCCAGACGCGCAGCTTGTTGACGGTCTCGCCGGCATAGCCCACAACGGGAATGTCATAGGGGACGGCCAGGATGTCCTGTGTGTCCACCGTGCGGTAGAACGTGCGGCCGTTCTCATCAAAGCCCTCGACATGGCCGCCAAACTTGATGGTCACGGCCTTGTCCTGACGACGGACCTCCCAGGGATAGCCATGGGTGAGCCACTCGTCGGTGGCCTCGACCTGGCTGCCGTTGACGATCTCCTGCTTAAAGAGGCCGTAGCGGTAGCGCATGCCGTTGCCGTAGCCGGCAATGCCCTCGGCTGCCATGGAATCCAGGAAGCATGCGGCCAGACGGCCCAGGCCGCCGTTGCCCAGCGCCGGATCGGGCTCCTGGTTCTCGATGACGGACAGGTCAAAGCCCATGTCGTCGAGCGCCTCGGCGACCATATCGCGCACGCCAAAGTTGAGCAGGTAGTTGTCGAGCAGGCGGCCGATCAAAAACTCGATCGAGAAGTAGTACACGCGCTTTTTGCCCTCGGCGGTGGCGCGGGCGTCACTCTTGGTGGCAACGGTGCGTGCCTTCTCGGCCACGAGCTTGGCCAGGGCGTTAAAGCGGTCGAGGTCGCTGGCGGCCTCGACGCTCTTACCACTGATGCTCATGACGGCATCGCGATAGAGCTCGGTAAACTCTTGCTTGTTGTCGAAGATCTTATTCATACGTTCCTTTCCCCCGGGGATGTTTCTCCCGGAACGGTTATGACTTGTATCCTACGCCCTGTCGGGGCGGGTAATTACAGCCGTAACGGCTTTGTTACGCATCCTTGGCAGGAGCCTTAACAGCTGCTGCCTTAGCCTTGGGAGCAGCCTTTTTGGTGGCTGCCTTCTTGGCCGTGGTGGACTTGGCCGTAGCCTTGGCAGCGGGCTTGGCAGCCTTCGCCTTAGCCGTCGCCTTCTTGGCAGTGGCCGCGGCCTTGGGCTTTACCGAGGACGCGCGCTTGCGCATCGCCTTCTTGGGCTTCTCGACCACGGGCGGCTTGTAACTGCTGGGACCGCGGCGCTTAAGTACCACACCTGCCAGACCGGGCACCTTCATCTCGATGGAGTCCATCTGCCCGTTCCAGGGGTAGGGCTCGCTCGAGCAGGTGTAGGGCTCCTCGCCGGCGTATCCGCTGCCACCAAACTCGGGACGGTCGGAATCAAAGATGACCTCCCAGTCACCCTCGCGCGGCACGCCCACGCGGAAGCTCTCGTAGCTCGCCGGGTCAAAGTTGATCAAGATCACCAGGTCGTCGTCGACGTCCTCGCCCTGACGCACAAAGCTCACGATGGACTGCTTGGAGTTATCCGCGTCGATCCAGGTAAAGCCGTCGTCGGTGTAGCCGCGCTCGTACAGGGCGGGCTCGGCGGTGTACAGGTGGTTGAGCGCCTTGATAAACGCCTGATGATGACGATGGGTCTCGTATTCCTCGGTCAGGAACCACTGGATGGACTCGTAGTAGCGCCACTCAATAAACTGGCCGATCTCGTTGCCCATAAAGTTGAGCTTGGCACCGGGATGCGTCATCTGGTAGAAAGCCAGCGTGCGCAGGCCGGCAAACTGGCGCCACCAGTCGCCCGGCATGCGGCCGATGAGCGAGCACTTGCCGTGCACGACCTCGTCGTGGCTCAGCGGGCTGATAAAGTTCTCGGTAAAGGCATACATGATGGAGAACGTGAGCAGCCCGTGGTTGCCGGGGCGCCACGGAAAATCGGTCTGCATGTAGTGCAGGGTATCGTTCATCCAGCCCATGTCCCACTTGTAGTGGAAGCCCAGGCCGCCGTCCTGCGGCGGGTAGGTCACGAGCGGCCACGCGGTGGACTCCTCGGCCATCATCATCACGTCGGGGAAGTGAGCCTCAACGGCGCAGTTGACCTGGCGGATAAATGCGCTGGCGTCCAGGTCCTCCTCGGTTCCGTACTTATTGAACTTCTTTTGGCCGGGATCGTCGATGCCAAAGTTGAGGTACAGCATGCTGGACACGCCGTCCATGCGAATGCCGTCAACGTGGAAGTTCTCGAGCCAGTACAGCACGTTGGAGACCAGGAAGGAGCGGACCTCGCCGCGGGCAAAGTCAAACTTGTGCGTGCCCCAATTGGGGTGAATCTCGTGCTCAAACAGCATGTGGCCGTTAAAGGTGGCAAGGCCGTGGGAGTCGGCACAAAAGCCGCCGGGCACCCAGTCCATGATCACGCCGATGCCCGCCTCGTGACACGCATCGATAAAGTGCATGAGCTGCTGCGGGTTGCCGTAGCGCGAGGTGGCGGCGTAGTAGCCGGTCGTCTGGTAGCCCCAGGAGCCGTCGAAAGGATGCTCCATCAGCGGCATGACCTCAATGTGCGTGTAGCCCATGTCGCGCACGTAGTCCACGAGCTCCACCGACAGGTCGTCGTAGGTGTAGAACTCGCCGCGCTGCGCGGGGAAGGGATCCATGGGGCCGGGGTAGTTGCCGTACTCGTCCGGCTCGCCCTGCGGCGCGTCGCCGTGGCGCTTCCACGAGCCAATATGCACCTCGTAGATGTTAAGCGGCTGCGACATGTGGTTGTGGCCGGCGCGGCGCTTGAGCCACGCGGCGTCATTCCACTTGTAGCCATCGAGGGTCCACAGCACGCTGGCGGTACCCGGAGGGCACTCGGCCTTAAAGGCATACGGATCGGCCTTGTAGAGCTTTTCGCCCTCGTTGGTCTCGATGAGATATTTATAGAGCTGGCCCTGCTCGGCGCCAGGAATAAAGCCTTCCCAAATAGCGCTCGTATGCACGGGCACCAGCGGGTTGGCTTCCTCATCCCAGTCGTTAAATTCGCCAATGACATGGACACTCTTTACGTCGGGCGCCCAAACGCAAAAGCGCCAGCCGCGCGTGCGCTGCTGCGTGTCGGGATGCGCGCCCATCTTTTCCCAGCTGCGCTCCCACATTCCAATGCCAAACAGGTAGACATCGTCCTTGGAGAGCTCCGGTGCGTGCGGAGCCGGTTTGCGGGTTGCGGGCTTTTTAGCCGTTGGCTTTAGCTTTGTATCGCTCACGTTTGATCCCATCATGACGCGGCAGCGTGTTGCCTTGGTGACTAGATGCGAAAGGTCCAAGGCTGCACGAATCGAAGGGACGGCGAAGTTTCTGTGATTCGTTCCACCTCGCGTGCTCGGTGGAACTTTCGGCAGAAACTACGATAACACCTGTGCGTTAGTTTTATGGACGAAAGCGGATTTGCGGGGGCGTTTAATCGGTAAGCGACATGTTTATACCACTGGCAGATTTGACGTGGTAAAACTCTTGACAGTTTTACCAATTTGGGTTTCAAAATTGTTTGGCTGACGTTTGGTAAAACGTTTTTAGCAGGTTGTTTACCATTTGACATCGAAAGGCTCGTTTATGAACCACATCGCTGCTCCAAGTGTTGCTTTTATTTTCGATTGCGACGGAACACTGGTTAATAGTTCCCCCGTCTGGGGCCATGCGCAGACCGAGTTATTGCGCCGTCATGGCATTGATGTAACGGTCGACGATTTTGCCCAGTTTGAACATTTGTCGCTGGAGGATGAGTGCCAGGCCTATCGCGACACGTGGGGCATTTGCGCAAATGGCGAGGAGCTGTATCGCGAGCTGGGCGAGATTCTGATTGATGGGTACTCCAAGGTGTCGCCGCGGGAAGGGCTCCTGGCATTTTTGGAGCAGGCGAAGGCGGCAGGCATTGCCATGTGCGTGGCCACGTCCACGCCGGCCGAGCTGGTTCAGTCCGCGCTCGCTGGTGCCGGGCTCGACGCTTATTTGGAGTTTGTTACCACGACGGGCGAGGCGGGACGCTCCAAGCAGTTCCCCGATGTATACGAGTTGGCGCTGCGTCGCTTGGGGGAGCGCCACGGGCACAAGTTTGAGCGCGCGTGGGTGTTTGAGGACGCCGTCTTTGGCCTTAAGAGCTCTGGCGCTGCAGGCTTTAAGCGTGTGGGCATCTATGACCCACACGGCCGTATGGAGCGCGACGAGGTGCGTGCCAACTGCGATATCTTTATCGACAGCTATGAGGACCTGGACCTGGCCCGCGTGCTTTCGTTTGAGGGCTAGGCGAGTGCCGTGGCTTGCAAAGTATTAGTGGTTTGCGGCTCGCCGGTGGTGGCGAGCCCCGAGTTGCTGTGCCAACTGGCGGGGGAGTGCGACCACGTTGTCGCCGTGGACCGCGGCCTGGACGCCCTGTTGGGCGCTGGCCTGAGCTGCGACGTCTACGTGGGCGACGCCGACACCGTAAGCGATGAGGGACGCGCTTTGGTCGATGCCGCCGAATCCTTTGAGGTGGAGCGCCACGACCCGTACAAGGACTATACCGATCTGGCGCTGGCGCTCGATTCCGTCCGCCGCCGGTGGCCGGGTGCCGAAGTGGTAGCAACCTGTGCCACCGGCGGCCGCTCGGACATGGCCCTGTCTGTGCTAGGGCTCCTGGCAAGCTATGCGGACGCCCCTGTCTGGATCGAAGAAGACGAAGTGACGGCCAGAATCCTGCACCAGGACGAGACCTGGATCATCGAAAACGCCGAGGGCAAAACCTTCTCCATCATCGCCATCGCTCCCAACACAGAGATAAGCGAACACGGCCTAGAGTGGGAACTAGATCATTCCACCTTAGGACTCTTGGCTGACGCTGGTATCTCAAATGTCGTCAGGAAAACGGCCAAGATACAAGTCCACCATGGCATCGCGATCGGTTATTTATACCGTGAGGGTTTTATCGGGACGGCGGGTTAATTGACTGATTTTGACTTCGGCAAAATCAGTCAATTCAGCCCCGTCCCAGGAAAACCCGTAAGTAAGAGATTCAACCAAAAAAGTCCTTGCATCCCCAAAGATCTTCCCCTATAGTACTACCTCGTCACGGGGGCGTAGCTCAGCTGGGAGAGCGCTTGACTGGCAGTCAAGAGGTCAGGGGTTCGATTCCCCTCGTCTCCACCATCGTGAATGCAAGGCCACTCAATCGAGTGGCCTTTTTTATTTGCGATATCTTTTGATCCCCATTTGGGGAGAGACTCCAAATGGGGATGTTCCAAAGTCGGCAGATTGAAACCTGTCCCTAAATACGAGGTTGTGCGCCAGCCTCTTCATCTACTCCAAAAAATTCATAACCAGCGAGACCATGGACTCTTTTTCTTCAGGTCTCGACTCAGCAATCATGAGCGCGACAGCAACAAGCGTGCTGTCTGCGATTCGTTTGTCTAAGCCGCGAAAAAGTAGTCCGTTGCGATCTAGATAGTAGAGAAAGAGACTGCATCCGATTCGCTTGTTTCCATCGAGAAATGAATGGTTTTTGATGATGAGGTACAACAGATTTGCTGCTTTTTCCTGTACGGATAGATAGAGGTCTTGGCCACCAAGCGACTGGTTGATTACCGAGATACTGCTGCGGAAGGACTCATCTTTTTCTACGCCAAATAGATCGCTCGTAAATCGGCTGCGCATTTGGGCTATTAATCTCATACAGAGCTCGTATTCGAGTGTGTATACCCCAGTTTGTCCCTTGGGCCGATCAATGGATTCACGATCGTACTCATCGAGCAGTTTAAAGACATCTATATAGCTCTCAACGATATCGAGTATCTCACGAGAGCCGAGGTCTTCGGGTAGACGTTCGATAATCTGAGCGACTGTCCCTAGTTGCTCGAGTCTACGTTCGTTTTCAACGTGTCCTTGAATAATAAACTTGTGAAGCACATTGGTTGCCCAGCGACGGAATTCAACACCGCGTTGAGATTTAACGCGGTATCCAATGGACAATATCATGTCTAAGCTGTAATGATCAGTTTGATATCTTTTGCCGTCAGCAGCAGTTGTCGCAAATTTTGCGACAACTGAATCATCGTCGCTTAATTCCTCTTTTAAGGCGTTGTTGATATGCTTGCCGATTGTTTTGACATCCCTATCAAACAGCGCTGCCATCTCATTTCGGGTCAGCCATACAGTTTCGCTTCCTTTGTCAATCACAACAGGAATCGTGACCTCTCGGTCGTTGGATTCAAATAGAACAATCTGATTTCCATTCATTTTCGCGCTCCACATCAATCCATTGGGCACATGCATGTCCAATTCGATACTCGATTGTCTGCCGAACTTTATGGGTGCCGGCCAGCAGGGGCGCGTACCTGCCTAAGGGCTCTGAGTGACGGTCTCTGTGAATAAAGCATCCATCTCGCCGATACGTACCATTGGGGGCCTCCGTACCGGCTCACGTTGCCCGTATACCTTTGGCCCTATTTTATCAGATATAGAACGCATGTTCTATATCTATTCCCCTCTGTTTTCTGAGAGCCTCGTACTGGGAGACGGAATCGTCAACCTCGCCCGATAAGCCTTACGCCCACATCTAGCTGCATCCCAAAAGTTGCCCAACAATCTGCCTCAAAATGCATTGACTCTGTAGCCAGGCGTGTCTATTGTGCAATGAGCATCTTCGCAATGCGACGCCCACGCCAACACCCACAAAAAGTTGCGCAATTACCTTCCCGGTTTTGTACAAAGTTTGTTAGCCAAACATAATAGTTTGAGCAATTCACGCCGCCAGCACTGCAACTCAGGCAGTGCTGGCCAACCAACACACCCCCATAAACCTGCGGCAATGTGTGTATGACGGCACAATATCCCCCATAACCACGGTAAATAAACGATATGTTGCTCAACACGCCCCAAAACGTATGGGCCACCTGCTGTGCTAGGATAGCTAACGTTACATGGGTTCAACTATGTTCACGGCTCCAACAAGTCGCAAAGCGCAGGGTCGATCGGCATCCGGCCGTAACGGCGGTGTCAGAAAGACCACGAGCTCCAATAGCGTCGTCATGCGTATCGCATTGAATGATTTTGTTCTTGTCTATGTGCTAGTTCATTCGATTCGGTATTTCATGACTAATCGCAGCAGTCCTACAGCTGTTTGCGTGCGGTCCAGTTTTGTTCCCGCTTGACTGGTTCGCACGCAGCCAGCTGGAGTCGCGGTCATTTTGCGATACATGTCCGCGTCTCTAGCAACTGCACTTATACATACCGTTCACGGTGGGGCAGAGCCACGTGCTTGTCTGACTGGGCTCAGGGTTTGAATATGGAGCGCCTTCGCGCACAAGCGCCCTGGCGAAGCCATACCCAAACCCCGTGAGCCACACGTAAGACAGCAAGGGGGTGGTGCTCGTGTGGTATGTGATCCAGGTCATTAACGGTCGCGAAGACGTAATGCGCGAGCGCATAGAGCATGTGGTGCCGGCTGGCGCCATGCAGGAGCTCTTTTATCCCCAATTTCAAACCGAGATTAAAGTACACGGCGAATGGGTCAATACGATCAAGCCGCTCTTTCCCGGTTATCTTATCTGCGACACGGCAGATCCCCGCACCGTGCAACAGTATCTGCTGCGCATGGACGACTTTGCCCGGGTGCTATCCCAGGACGGTCAGTTTGTGCCGCTGGCAAAAGAAGAGGTCCAGCTTATTAGCGGCTTTACGCATAGGGGAGACCGCGTAGTGCCCATGAGCGAGGCCCTAAAAGACGGCGACCAGGTCGTAGTAACGGCAGGTCCGCTGCTGGGCCACGAAGGCCTTATCAAAACCATTAACAGACGCAAGAGCACTGCTTATTTGGAGCTCGACCTGTGCGGCCGACGCGTAACTACGCGCGTTGGCCTCGCTGTGCTTTCAGCCGAGCAGCGCGCAATGCGAAACCTTAAAAAGGCGATCGCCTAGCTGCGGGCGACTGTTTAACGGGACAAGGAGGATCTCCGAGGGCGGGGACGTAGGCAACGGGATTAATACGGGAGAGAAGAAGTAATTTTGAACACTGAATCTAAGAGCGCTAAGAAAATAGGGAAGCTGAGCGCATTCGAGCCGTATGCACTGATGGTTTACGACATTGTCGCAACTTTTATTGCTGTGTTTGTTGCGTCGTGGGGAACGCAACATTGGGCGACGTTTAGCGGAGCAGCCGGCGCATGTCCGGCAATTTTTGTGCTCGCGCTCGTTAACGTTGTCGTCTTTTGGTTCTTTCATATGTATAGCAGCCTTTGGCGCTATGCCAGTATTTCAGAGGCCGGACGAATTGTTGCAGCAGTAACCGTTGGCTCTATCATCGGCGACGCCGTCTTTAATGCAATTTTTGGCAAGGGTATGTCGCTTCGCGAGGATGTTATGGCATGGGCCATCATCCTTATCATCTGTGGCGGTGGACGTTTTGGCATTCGTGCCGTGTATGGCAGCCAGCTCTGGCGTTTCAAAAGCAAGTCCGACGCCCATCTGCCTCGCACGCTTATCGTCGGTGCGGGCGAGACAGGTTCGCTTACTATTAAACGCATGCTCAACGGAGATCCGGACATGATCGGCGATCCCGTTGCCGTAGTGGACGACGACCCCAATAAGCAGAATCAGCGCATTCACGACATTAAGGTCTGTGGTACCTGTGATGACATCCCTGCTATCGCACACGATTGTGAAGCTGAGCAGATTGTCGTTGCTGTTCCCAGTGCCTCGCTCAAAGAGCGTCAGCGTATCTATGATTTGTGCATGAAAACGGGCCTGAGGGTTCTCACGTTGCCTAATGTTCGAGATATTCCTCAGGATGGAGTTGGCAGGGTTGCTCTTCGCGAGGTAGAGATTAGCGATTTGCTTTCTCGTGAGGAGAAGTCGCTTGACCTTAATCAAATGGGTTACGTAACCGGTAAGCGTGTTCTGGTCACGGGCGGCGGTGGACCTATTGGCTCAGAGCTTGTGCGTCAGCTGCTTCCGGCAAAGCCTGCGCAAATCGTGTTGTTTGACATTTACGAGAACACTACCTACGAGCTGTATCACGACATCGTCAAGACCGCTCATGATCAAGGTACTGATATTCAAGTCTATATCGGATCCATTACGCATCTCCCAGCGATTATTAAGGTCTTTGAGAAGTACCATCCTCAAGTTGTTTTTCACGCTGCAGCCCACAAGCACGTTCCTCTTATGGAACACAACGCCCGCGAGGCAATCGAGAATAACGTTTTTGGCACGCTCAATGTCGTGCGCCTTGCCGACAAGTACCAGTGCAGCCACTACGTGCAGATTTCTACCGATAAGGCCGTTAATCCCACTAACGTAATGGGTGCCACCAAGCGTATGGACGAGATGATCGTTCAGTATTATGCGGCAAACAGTAAGACCATCTTTACGGCTGTTCGCTTTGGCAATGTTCTGGGTAGTCACGGATCGGTCATCCCGCTGTTTAAGCGCCAGCTTCGCGAGGGTGGCCCTATCACCATTACGCACAAGGACATCACGCGTTACTTTATGACCATCCCGGAGGCTAGCAAGCTTGTCATTACCGCCGGTGCTTTGGCGCATGGCGGCGAGATTTTTGTATTGGACATGGGTGAACCGGTCAAGATTTACGACCTTGCCGTGAATCTCATCACGCTTAGCGGTCTTAAGCCCGGCAAAGACATCGAGATTAAAGAGGTCGGTCTGCGTCCTGGCGAAAAGATGTACGAGGAGCTCCTTATGGACAATGAGCAGCTCCTGCCTACCGAGCATTCCGAGATTCGCATTTCCACAGCCGAGGCCGACAAGATGGAAGAGATCAAAGACAAGCTCGAGAAGCTTCATGACTGCCTCGACAAAGATAACGACACGGTTAAGTCCGTTCTCGCAGAGGTTGTCCCTACGTATCATCCCCAGTATAACGATTAGGCACTTATGACTGAAATCAAGACTATTGAACAGGCAATGAACGCTGGGCTTTCGCCTTCTGATGCGCCTGCAGTGTATGCGCTTAGTTCCGTTCCTGAAGCAGTTGCGAATGAGCTCAATCTTGATGGCAAGCTTGGCTATCGATTCATTAAACGTGCGTTTGATATTGTTTCAAGCAGTCTAGGGCTTATCGTGCTGAGTCCAGTGATTGCAGGCACTGCGCTTGCCGTAAAGCTCACGAGCCCGGGTCCTATCATTTTCAAGCAGCAGCGTGTTGGAAAAGATAAGAAGCTTTTCGACATCTATAAGTTTCGAACGATGCGTATTGATACCCCAGATTTGCCTAGTCATATGATCAATGCATGTGACTGGTTGACTCCTGTTGGTCCTACATTGCGCAAGCTGAGCCTGGATGAACTACCGCAGCTTTGGAATATCTTTAAGGGCGACATGTCTGTCATTGGCCCTCGTCCTGCATTATGGAGCCAGTTTGACCTTGTGGCGGAGCGCGATGCTTGCGGTGCAAATGATATTCGGCCAGGTCTCACTGGCTGGGCGCAGATAAACGGGCGAGACGAACTGACCATCGAAGCGAAGTGTGTTCTTGACGGCGAGTATGTACGTCGCCGAAGCGTTGTTTTTGACTTCAAATGCTTCTTCGGCACATTTTCGAAACTCTCGGGTTCTGAAGTTGTGGAAGGCAGGGTCTCTAGCAATGAAGCCAATCTTGTTGAGTCCGATGCGCCAGTACAGAAAGACTAGTAATGAAAATCTGCGTTATTACAGCTGCTACTTGGTCTATTTCCAAGTTTCGTATTGACATGATTGATGAATTCGTGCGCCGTGGATGCAAAGTCGTGGTCTTCGGTGACGAGCCGCACGAGAAATGGGACTCTTTTTTCAAGATGCATGGGGTCTCATACCGCACCTATCCCGTCTCTCGTAATGGGATGAACCCTGTATCCGACATTGCGACAAAAAGAGCACTCAAGAAGCTTCTCGCCGAGGAAAAACCTGACAAGGTGTGGACATACCAGGCTAAGCCGAATATTTACGGATGCATTGCTGCACACGAGCTCGGTATAGAAGATG
The DNA here is from genome assembly GCA_018365375.1 of Collinsella sp. GTDB lineage: Bacteria > Actinomycetota > Coriobacteriia > Coriobacteriales > Coriobacteriaceae > Collinsella. The sequence continues at coordinate 64,915 of JAGZKE010000010.1, forward strand.
TTTACGTAATGATGGGTGGCCTCGGCTCCGTCTTTCGTGCAAAGGACGCTAAGTCGCGACTTGTGCGCTTAATCGTTTCCGCGGAGTACCGTCATGCTATGCGTTATGCCAAGGTCGTATTCTTTCAAAATATGGAAGATGTGGAGGTCTTTGAGGGACTTCACATCCTTAGTCGAGACAAGGTTGTGCTTACTCGCGGATCCGGCGTAAATACTACAGAGTATTCTGAGGCCCCATTCCCTCCGAAATTTTCGTTTCTCTTCGTTGGACGACTTGTTCGTGGAAAGGGGGTTCTCGACTATCTCGAGGCAGCTCGAATGGTGAAGAAAGTGCATCCGGAAGTCAGATTTGACCTAATTGGACCTTTCGATAGCAATCCTACCGCTCTTAAGATCAATGATATTCAACCTTACATCGATGAAAGCACAGTTGTCTTTCACGGTAAACAGAGCTATGTGCGTTCATTTCAGGAGGCGTCATCTGCATTTGTGCTGCCCTCCTACTATGGTGAGGGCACGCCAAAGTCTGCACTTGAGGCCATGTCTACTGGCAGGCCTCTTATCGTCGCTGATGCCGTAGGTTGCCGTGAGGTTGTGAAAGATGGTGTTAACGGATTCCTCGTTCCGCCCCAGAACCCTAAGGCAATTGCGAAAGCAATGATGAATCTTATCGAGGAACCCGGTTTAAAAGAAAAGATGGGCCTAGAGAGTCGGCGAATGGCGGAGGAAGTCTTCGATGTTCGCAAAGTAAATGAAGTAATTTGCGATGCGATGGGGGTAGCAATTGCGTAATCCCAAAAAAATATTTGCGAGCTTTTCTCCGTGTTACAACAACGAATTTGCGTCTTGGTTGCGGAAGGCTTGTGCACGGCTCTAATTTGAATTTCAACCCGGTTACTTGTCTTGCCTTATCTGACGATATCGAACTCTCCACAAGCTCAATGGTTGATTTTGGTAGCAGGCTTCGCACCAGAGGACGATGCTCCTTTAATATTCAGGGGTCTGGAAAACTTGCATTTGGTAATAATGTATTTCTTAATTCGGGTTGCCAATTCAATTGTCGCTCTAAAATAACTGTTGGCGATGGCTGCGAGTTCGGACCGAACGTCCTCGTTTACGACCACGACCATACCTTCAGGGGGGGTCCTCAAAATGGGCTCCTTCGAATGCTCTCCGGTGGAGATTGGAGAGAACTGTTGGATAGGCGCGGGAACGATAATCCTTCGAGGAACGAAAATCGGGGCGAACTCCGTGGTTGCGGCGGGGAGCATCGTGAAAGGCGAGTTTCCCAGCGATTCCTTGATCTTGCAGCGGCGCACCACGGAAGTTCGGGGCTGCTGATGGCTAATATGGAAGGCGTCAGCCACAGGGGAATGACGGCTACCATCGTCATGGCGACGTACAACGGCAGGCAGTTCCTTCGGGAGCAGCTTGACTCGATTGTTTCGCAGGGGCGACAGGCCGACGAGGTGGTGATCGTCGACGACTGTTCGAGCGACGGCACGCCGGAATACATCGATGCTTACATTGATGAGCATGGTCTGACGGACACATGGAGGATCTATCGCAACGAAAAGAACCTCGGGTTCGTTGGCAACTACCTAAAGGGATGCTCGCTCGCGAAGGGTGACGTCGTCTTCTTCTCCGACCAAGACGACGTTTGGGCGGATAGCAAGATTTCCGAGATGATGGCCGTGTTCGAGAGGCACTAGGACGCGTTCGTTGTGTCGTGCGACACGACGATCATCGACCAGGACGACAGACCTGACAACACCTTCCAGACCTCGCTCAGGCGTACGGAGAAGGGGGTATGGAAGGTTGAATTCGACCAGCAGGTCTCATCTATGCTCAGTAGCGGCCTGACGCTTGGCGTGAAGCGCTCCTTTATGGATGAGATGACTCCCATCATCGAGCGCGAGGACCTCGTGTACGATTCGCCGCTCGGGCTCTTCGCGGCGGCCAAGGGAGGATTTTACCGCGTCGGCGGAAAGGCACTTGTCCTGCACAGGGTTCACAGGAGCAACGCGTCCACGCCTACCTATTCTCTGAAGTCGAGACTGTCAAACCCCGAGCAGCACATTAAAGGCAGAAGGCATCAGCTCAAGCATATCGAGGCGTGTAGAAAGTACTGCGCCAATGAGCTGGATTCCGGTACGCTCGACCGGCTCGATGAGGAGATTGCGGCACGCGAGGTTGCCATCAAAGCCATGGAGGAGCGAAAGCCGCTTCCGCTTATAGCGCAATTGATTAAGAAGGGGCCGATGGCCAACGAGAAAATTAGCCTTGTGAACCTCATGGTTGCCCTAAGGAGGCGTTGATGAGGGACATTGCAGCCTGCATTGTTACCTACAACCCGGAGCTTGCGCGCCTTTCGGAGTGTTTGTCTGCTGTAGCCGAACAAGTGGAACACGTTTTTGTCGTGGACAACGGCTCAAACGAGGCAGGCGGGGTGGAAGCTCTCTGTCGTGAATATGTCAATGCCATTTTTGTTCCCCTGGGGGAGAACAGAGGCATTGCGGCCGCCCTCAACATGGGATGTGCTGCTGCAGACGAGAAGTGCTGCACTGCCGTATTGACGCTCGACCAGGACTCGGTATGCGAAGATGGCTTGGTGGAGAAGCTTGCGGCGCATTTGGCCAAAGACGTCGGGATTGCGGCGCCTTGGATTTCCTACGCAGGCAACGAGGAATACTACGATTTACCGCAAGATGGGCCCTACGAGGTCGAATGGACGATAACTAGCGCGTCGTTGACGAGCCTTGACGCTTGGAGGAAGACTGGCGGTTTCGATGAGGCATTGTTCATCGACAGCGTTGATCGTGATTTCTGCATTCGACTTCGTAGAGCCGGCTATCGCGTGGTCATTGACCCTGCGACTTCGCTGTCCCATGAACTCGGAGACATGCGGTGCGTCCGGATTCTCGGAAAGGTAATTCACGTCACCAACCACAGCAGTTTTCGTAAGTACTACATAGCCAGAAACAAGATTCTTCTCTTTAGAAAAAATGAGATCGCTCTTCCTGCATGCCTCAAAGAGGAAATACAGGAAGCTATTAAGATCCTATTTGAACAAAACCGAATGTCGAAAGTTGTCGCAATCATTCGTGGAGTTCATGACGGACTATCGCGTAAACCGAACTAGAGCGACGTATCGGAAGGCTACCGTTGCTATATCTATATTCTTTAACACTGCTCACGATGTTTTGCCTCGTGATTTTGATTACACGAGATGTATTTGCACATAACACGTTGTCTCTCATAGCGTGGGTGATGGCGTTTATCTCTCTAGTAATCTGCGGATATAGGATTGACGAAAACAGTCCTGCCTATCTTGTTCTAGTTGTTGGGATACTTGCGTTTCAATTCTTCTTTCTATTTTCAGCTGGCTCCAGAAAAGAACATGAAGAACACGGACACGAGGCACTATTCTCTTTGGACAATGAAAACTTGAAAAAAATACTTGTGATCGAGGTATTGGTCGTTGCGATTGTATTCGGTTGCTTTTTGACACAAGTGCCAAAGGTCGAACAAATAACGACACTGCTTACTACTATGAAATCGGGAGATTCGGACAGTGCGTTGAAGATGCCTTCTTGGATGGGATATTCAGAAAATATTATCGAAGGATTCTCGATTGCTATCCTGTTTTCGTACTTCAAGTGCGATGGGACGACCAGAAGGCAAAATACAAAGCTTGTTGTTTTGCAGGTGATTTTAGGGCTTGCATGTTGCTTTTTTAAATTAAGCAGAAATGGTTTTTTATGGTACCTACTTCCTCTGTTGGCTGTGTTTGTAAAAGGAAAAAAACTTTCGTTTAGGCAGTGCGTTCATGTGCTCCTTGTTGGTGCGGTTGCCTTCCTTTTGATATTTATCGGTTTCGCTTGGCTTAAATATGGATATATGTACTCCACGTTCAATTTCGGTGAATTATTTACTGATCAATTCATTAGCTACCTTGCATCTCCCCTTGTTTGTTTCCAGGTATTTTTCGATTCTTATCAACCGAGCGGAACGTTCTCTAACACGCTTCGATTCTTTTCGGCGTTTGGCACGGCCCTTGGCCTGGGCGATGGCGCGAACGAACTTGTCCAGCAATTTATCTATATCGCCAATGGCGTATCCAGCAATGTATACACCATGTTCCAGTATTACTGCGATGATTTTGGCGTCGTATACAGCATTCTTATGAGTGCCATTTTGGGCTTGATGTCTGGTTATTGTTACAAGCGAGAGAATGTTGATGGACTGTTTGGATACCTAAGCTGCCTGCTTCTATATCCAGCCTTTATGCAGTTCTTCCAAGAACAATATTTATCGCTTGCTTCTACTTGGCTGCAACTTCTTTTTGTGGGGCTTCTTGTATTTAGAACCAATCTTGTTTTGCGCCGCGTTGAGACAGAGCAAGACAATTCTTCTCGGGAGTTAAAATGTTAGGAATCAGATTGAAAATTAGGCATGTATCCCGCTCGTTGAGGGCGTGCCGGCAAAACCTGTCAAGAAACGCTTCAGCTAGGACGTCATCGACCGTCTCCTCGCGCTCGACTACTCGAAGGTGGACAGGTGTTTCGTGGAGACGCATATCGAACAGCTCTATCGTCCGCTGGACGAGCGCTCCATTGGGGAGCTGCTAGATGAGTCAGGGGACAGGCATGAACTATAGGTCTCTGGCGGGCAACATGGTTGTTGCGTTCGCGGCCCAGGGCATCTCGTTCTTGGCGAGCGTCGCTATGTCATTGCTCGTGCCAAAGGTGCTCGGCGTCGAGACGTACGGCTATTGGCAGCTGTTTGTCTTTTACGCGAGCTACTCTGGCTTCTTCATGCTCGGTCTCAACGACGGTATCTATCTCATCGAGGGCGGTAACACGAGAGGCGAGATCGACAAGCGAGCTGTGAACTCGCAGTTCCGCTTCGGCATGGCATTCCAGCTCGTCCTTGCCGCCGTCATCGCCGTCATCGCCTTTGTTTGGGCACCCGAGGCGCAGCGCTCGTTCGTCCTGCTGGCATTCGCCCTTTACACCGTGCTTTATAACCTTGTCGGATTCCTTGGCTATATCTTCCAGTCGATGAACGAGACTAAGCTCTTTTCGTATTCCACCATGATTGACCGCCTGGTGTTCCTGGCCATTATCTTCGTGATGGTATTTTTCCGGGTCCCCGATTTCGAGCCCTATGTTTTCGCCTATATAATTTCGAAAGCCTGTTCGCTTGCCTATTGCATCGTTCGTTCTCGTGATTTCTTCGCAGCCGGGGCGCTGCCCTTTACAGAGGCCGCCGGGCTAAGCCTTTCGAGCATGAAGGTCGGCTTCGCACTGATGATATCGAACGTGGCCTCGATGCTCGTCCTTGGTGTTGCGCGCGCTGGTAGACAACGCCTGGGGAATTGAGGCCTTCGGGCGCGTGTCGTTCTGGCTCTCGATGGTGAACTTCTTCATCACCTTCGTGTCGCAGGCGAGCATGGTGCTGTTCCCGGCGCTTAGGCAGGGCACTGAGGAAGAACGGAGAGCTTTCTACCGCTTCGTTCGCGACATGATGGAGGTGGCGTTTCCTGCGGTCTACCTCCTGTATTTCCCGATCGCATGGGTGCTGTCCCTCTGGCTTCCGCAATACGCCGACACAATGCACTATTTCGCGATTTTGCTGCCCGTCTGCGTGTTCGACACGAAGATGAACCTGTGCTGCACCACGTATTTCAAGGTGCTGAGGGAGGAACGGACGCTCCTCAAGGTGAACCTTTGCACGCTAGCGGGCAGCATAGCGCTTTGCACCATTAGCGTTTACGTGATCGGATCGCTCGATGCCGTCCTGCTTGGCACCGTCGCATGCATCGTTTCCCGTTCCCTTTGGTCGGAATGGCACTTGAACGCGAAAATTGGGGTTTCCGCAACACCCGCTCCTATCGAAGAGGCCGTGCTCACCGCCGCGTTTGTGTCGCTAGCGCTTTGCGCGCCCGCGCTTGTTGCCGTCCTGGGGTATTTGGCGCTTTACGCAGCTTATCTGGTGCTGAATAGGCATTCGGCGCGAGACATGCTTGCCCTGACCAAGCGAGTGCTTACGCGAAGAAAATGAGTAGATGCACAGCGCGGCTGGCCTAGAAAAGACACTCAATGACTCAACTTAGGAAGGAATAGCACAATGAAAGGCATCATTCTCGCCGGCGGTTCCGGCACCCGCCTGTACCCGCTCACGCTCGTGACCTCCAAGCAGCTGCTGCCGGTCTACGACAAGCCCATGATCTACTACCCGCTGTCCACCCTCATGCTGGCGGGC
>JAGZKE010000011.1:0-70875 GCA_018365375.1 Collinsella sp.
CCGTCCTTGTCGAGCAGCTGGAACGTGAAGTCACTCCCCGCGAGCTCACCGCCCGTGAAGCGCTTCGTCGCCTTGAGCGTTACCGAGGTCTCCTTCGGGCGGTACGTGTTCGTGATCACCGCAATCTGATCGTCGATCACCTGAGATGTGGCGGTGCCATCATCCTTATAGATCTGCTCCATTTTGACGACTGGCTCGGTCAGATTTCCCTTGCCGTCATCCTTCACCGTTACGGTCACTTTGTATTCGGCGCTGGAGTAGCTGACACCGCCCAGCCAACTGGGATCGCTCTTGGCGGGCGTAGTCTCGGCAATGTAGTAGGTGTACTTGCCAGGCTTCTCATACTTAATCTCTCCGAAGCTAAATTCTTCGGCGCTCGTAACGGTCTTCTCGACCTGCTTCATGCCGGCCACGGGCGCTGCCGTGGCACCATCAGGCATCGGCGTTCCATCGGCGGCGCGCAGGCAAAGCTCGAAGCTGTCGGCGCTAGTCCACTCACGGCCGGTGAACTTCTTCTTCGCCTTGATGCCTGTGAGCGTCACCGAAGACTTCACGCTGTAGCTGTTGGTGAACACCAGCTTGTTGTCTTTGGCCACCGTGCCGTCGGAATTCTGCGGGGCAATCCTGCCCGAGATGCTATCGCCTTCTTCAGTCAGATTCTTGTCACCCTGCTTGCGGCCGGTCAGCTTATAGCCCGCGGGCATCTTGTCTGCGCCGGTCAGCTCCTGCACCGCGTACTGGTCACCCTCGGCGAGACCGTACACGCGGATCGTCTGGTCGGCCGTGATGGTCTGCTCGCGGCCGTTCTCGAGGTCGAACATTTTGCCGACCTGCTTCTCGCTTGCGGTCCCCGCGTTCTCAAACACCGCGGCCTTGTACGTCTTCCCCGCCGTCGTGGGCACGGTGAACTTGAAGGTGAACCCCGCGTCCGGTTTTCCCGTCAGGCCCGCTGGCACCATGACCTTCTTCATCACCTCGAGGCTCGCCTCGCGTTCGTTCGCCACGCGCACGCAGGTGGCGCCCGTAAACAGGGCGTTCAGATTCATGTCGCCCAGGTCGGCGCGGGTGCCCTTCGCATTAGTGTCACCAGACACGTCCTGCGTGATGCCCATACGTATCCAGCCCGTCTCGGTCTCCAGGCGGTAAGGTTCGTCCTTCTTGGTGGGCCCATACTGGTAGACACGTCCATTGGCGCCGTACTTAAGATGTACCTCATTCTCGCCGCCCTTGGCGTCATTGTTCCAGGAAAGGTTGCCGTTGCCGTCGAGCGTCCCGTCGGACGTCTGGCGCTGGCCCTTGATCCACGTGAGCGTGTTGTCAATGTCGCCCTCTGCGCCAAACTGGCCCAGGCTCTTCATGAGCGAGCCCACGCCCACGAACGTCGAAACGCCGTCATCAACTGTACCAGCATCGGCGTGGACGCCGTAATCGTCCACAATCACCTTGATGAGCCTGTCATTAAGCAGGAAGCCATTGGGCGCCGAGACCTCCTTCAGGAAGTAGGTACCCTTCACGAGCGGCTCGCTACTGTCGCTCGTAGACGGGAATACGCCCGCCCCTTCGAGCTTGACCGGGTTGGCGACCGACCTCGTCGTCAGGGTGTCGTAGGGGGCCTGGTCGCCATCGAGCACGGCCTTGCCGTTCGCATCCGTAGTCACCTGGGTGGACTTGTAAAGGCCGAACTTCGCCCCGTCAACGGGCTTACCCTCGGTATCGGTCTTCTGCACGAACAGGCGATTCTGGATGTTCGTGACGAGCAGGCGCGTGGCGAACTGCCGCTTGAAGTTCGTGCCGTCTGCGATGTCGTCGCTGTACACGTGGACTGTGTTCTTAGGCGTCGCGTCGCCGATCGAGCTCGCCGTTGTGTGGTAGATGGCCACCGTGTACTCGGCATCCTTGCGGGCATCACCGCTCAGCAGGTAGTAGTACTTGGAGATGTCACCGGGCAGATTTTGAATCTCTACCTGGTACTGGCCGCTTGTGTTGAGCGTGAAGGCGTGCAGGTCCTTCTTCGCCGCCTCGATAGCACCGGTCATGCCCGGCTCCTTGGCGAGGGTGTATCCCGCTCCCGTCGATGGGTCGCCCGACACGGCGTACCAATTGCTCGGATCTTTGATACCTGTGCCTGCGCTTTTGTCGCGCTTGAGCACCACAGCGAACAGTATGCCGGAGTCCAGATTGACGGTCTTGTCGGACTTCGTCAGGTCATTATTTGCCTTGTACACGGTCGACGGCGCGGTGATGGTCTCCTTCGCGGCGGCGAACGCACCGGTCTTCCACACGACGCTGCCCACGTCCATACCGCCGCGGTTGATGATGACGCCGCCCGCGCCGTTCTCAGCGCTCGCGGGCACGTACTCGAGCTGCATGCTACCACCCGTCGCCGCGAGACTCGAGCGGTATCCCTCGGGTACGCGCGTCTCCTTCAGGAGGTAGTACTTGTTGTTGTCGTGATCCTTGTTGTAGAGATCGTCGAAGTTGATGACGCCGTTGTCCACGTCGTTCGTGAGCGTTAGGTGGCCGGCCTCGTCCGTGGTACCGGAGCCGATGAGCTCGCCCACGGTCTTGAAGTCCTTGTCGGTCTTATAGAGCTTGAACTCGGCACCCTGTACGAACTTGCCGTCCTGGTCGAACTTGATGATGTCGGACTCGGGCACCGTCACGAGGTTGAACTTGAGCTCCATGTTGGAGTCGGTGGCGCCGCGCTCCAGGTAGAAGAACTTGAGGGTGTGGTTGGTGCCGTCGGCGAAGGTGTTGCCGTTGAAGCCCGAAGTGTCCTTATTCGCCTTCTGGTACTTGTTCTTCAGTGTGCCGTCGTTATTACCGTTCACCTTAATGTCGCCCGTACAAAAGTTGATGCTCAGACTCGCGCGGTTGTGAATACCGCCGATATCACCCACGAGGACATCGTCGATGAACACCCAGACGTCATCATCGCCGGCGAACTCGAACACCATGTCGTCGCCCGCGTTCGTCTTGCCGCCAGCAGGCTGCACGAATCGCGTGGACATTGAGAGGCCGAAGTGGTGGTTGACGGGGCGGCCGTCGTTGTAGCGCGAATCACCGGTGTTGTCTGCCTTGATGCCGGTTTGGACGAGCCGGCCGTTTTCCTCTTTGAGCACCTTGTCTGCCGCGTCGAACGGGAAGAACTGACCCTGGTGGGACGAATCGCCCACTTTGTCAATGCCCCAGGTGTCATAGATGTCGAAGGCATTCTTGTCAGCGTTGTAGGCTGCGTAGTTTTTGGAGCTGTCATAGACGTAGTAGCCGTTCTGAACCTTGAGGAGGCCCGTCACGCCAAAATGGGACGTCTTGCCGATCTGGGCAGAGGAATCGAACAGGTAGCAGAGGGACTCGCCGCCCCAGGTTTTGGAAAGCTGCGGATAGCCGTCTAAAAGCGTGTTGTTGACAATGCCGGGCTGCGGGTTCGTGTTGCCCGTCCAATGGTTGAGCGACTCACCACCCTGGCCGTCGTTAAACTGGAACCGGTGGTTTGCGTTGACGCCGCCGTTGCCGGAAACCGACAGATGGTTATCGGGATTCGCCCAGTAATCAAACAGGTTGATTGTTGTCCCCGAAGGCGAAATCGTCGTAACCGTGTGGTCCGAAAACGCCGCTTCCGCACGGGTCGGCAGGAAGAAACTCGCCGTCAGCGCGACGGCGAGGGCCAAAACAATCACATATGGCGAGACCGGGCGCAGCCCACGACGACGGCCATAAGACATGACGGACCACCGCTCGCGCGGCCGGTGTTCACCAGGAAGTTCCCTGCTTAGACACCCCCCCCCGGTAGCATTATTCACGAGTCGAGACGTCGTCTCTCTGAGCTCCTGCATAATTTCCTCCCCAGTCACACGGCGACCTGCCCGGGTGCTCCCCGGGGGCCGAGGCAGTCTGGCACATGCCCGCAGTCGTTCAAGGAATACCAACCCCAGCATATGTCTCTTAAGATATCTTAGTCTTATTCTATGACAGTTTTTGTCTCATTACCGATGAAATCGGCTCAGTCCCTTTGTCGCATGCTAGAGCGTGTGGAGCAGGGCGATGAGGAAGCGGATGCCTTGGAGGTAGGCGCGGCGGGTGATGCGCTCGTTGGTGCCGTGGACGCCGCGATCGCACTCGTCATCGTCGACCACAAAGGCCGAGAAGCGAATGCACTCGGAGCAAATGCGCTGGTAGTTGGCAGCGTCGGTCGCGCCGATCACGGTCGAGGGGACAATCGCCAACGGCTCGGATGATCCGTTTTCCTCCGTCCCCTTTGGATCACGGAAATAGCGGGCGGCGATGGAGCGAACCGCCTCGAGTCCCGGTCCGCCGATGCGCGGAGACGGCGAGGGTTCGGAGCTGCCGGGGCCGAGCTCGACCTCGACACGGTCGGCGAGCCCCGCCTCGGCAACGGCGACGCGGCAGCGGGCCACGACATCGGCCACGCTCGTGCCCTCGAGCATACGGAAATTGATATTGGCCCACATATCCTGCGGCATTACGTTGGCGCCGGTGCTGCCACCCTCGACCTGCGTGGGCGCGCAGGTGGTGGTCACGAGCGGATAGAGCTTCTTGCTGGCGAGGCAATCGCGGACAATGGCGCCCCCGTTGGCGGCAATTTCATCGGCCGTGTAAAGCCCCAGCTCGACGAGCTGTGCGGCAAGCAGGTCCGTGACGCGCGTCGGCCACTCGATATCGCAGATTGCGGTGATGGCACGGCTAAGCACCTCGAGCGACGTGCCGCCGTAGGGGTTGGAAGAATGTCCACCCGCGCTCTTTGTCTTGAGCACAATGTCGGCATAGCCCTTCTCCGCGAGGTCGGCGTGCATGAGCCAACCCTCGCCCGCGCTGTACTCGGCATCCGAAACGATGCGGTAGTCGCCCTCGTCGATCAGGAACTCGAGCTCAACACCGCGCTCCTCGAGCGCGCGGCCGATGGCGCCTGCGCCGCACTGCGTCGTCTCCTCGTCCTGGCCAAAGGCCAGGAGCAGCGTCCGCTCGTGCTGCCAACCGTGCGCCAGCGCATACTCGACAGCCTCGAGAATGCCTGCGACCTGGTCCTTCATGTCGATCGCTCCACGGCCCCAGATGTAGGTGTCGTCCACGTGCCCGCTAAAGGGGTCGTGCGTCCAGTCGGCCTCGGTACCCGGCACCACGGGAACCACGTCCATGTGGCCCATGAGCATAATGGGCTTGAGGTCAGGGTCGGAACCGCTAAGCGTCACCAATAGCGAATGGTCGATAAGGTCGACCTCGCCCGCCGCGAACACGCGCGGCCACGCCTGCTGCATATAGGCGCGCAGGTCGTCGAACGGCTGCCAGTCCACCGCCTCGGCATCCATACTCGAGATGGTCGGAAATGACAGCACGCGGCCCAAGCGCTCGCACGCGCCAGTTTCGTCCAAATCGGCAAAATCGTCCTCATGCGCAAAGAAGCGCCAAACCTCGGCCATGACATCCTTTCGATTGTGATGACGAGGGCCGCCCCACCGGAGCGGCCCTGCCACGCAAACATTTGCGGTTGGTTATTTGTCCTCGAGATAACGCGAGAGAAACTCGCGGGTGCGCTGGTGCTTGGGGTTGCCGAAGAGCTCGGCCGGCGCGGCGTCCTCGAGGACCACGCCCTTGTCCATAAAGACCACGCGATCGGACACGGTGCGGGCAAAGGCCATCTCGTGCGTGACGACGACCATAGTCATGCCGTCGGCAGCGAGCTTGCGCATGACCTCGAGCACCTCTCCCACGATCTCGGGGTCGAGCGCGGAGGTCGGCTCGTCGAACAGCATAATCTGCGGATTCATGCACAGGGCACGAGCGATGGCCACGCGCTGTTTTTGACCACCGGACAGGCGGCCCACGGCGGCGTGCGCGAACTTTTCGAGTCCCACGCTCGTCAGATGCTCCATCGCAATTTTTTCAGCCTCGGCCTTGCTCATCTTTTTGAGCGTGACGGGCGCAAGCGTGCAGTTGTCGAGCACATCCATGTTGTTGAACAGGTTAAAGCCCTGGAACACCATACCGATGTCCTCACGCAGTTTGTTAATGTTGCAGCGCTCGGCCGTGAGATCCTGGCCGTGGAACCAGATGTGGCCCGCGTCCGGGGTCTCGAGCAGGTTGAGGCAGCGCAGGAAGGTCGACTTGCCCGAGCCCGAGGCGCCGATAATGGTGACGACCTCGCCTGATTTAACGGACAGGTCGATGCCCTTGAGCACCTCGAGCGAGCCGAAGCTTTTGCGCAGGCCCTCGACGCGGATGAGCGGCTCATTGGTCTGTGCGGCGGCCGCAACGCCGGTAGTGGCGGTATCTGCCATGATGATTCTCCTCGTCTTGAGCCTAGTTGGAGCTGGGCAACGTGGCCGGAGCCTCGGCACCAAGTTTTTTGCCAAAGGCTTCGAGCAGGCGGCTCGCCACGAGCGTCAGGATCAGGTAGACCACGAGCGCCACGCAGTAGACCTCCATCTGGCGGTAGTACACGCCGGCGACGGTGGTGGTGGCGTACATGAGGTCGAACACGCCGATGACCGAGAGCACCGACGAGTCCTTGATGTTGATGATGAGCTCGTTGGTGAGCGCCGGAATCGCGTTTTTAATGCCCTGGGGGAACACGACTTTGCGCATGGCTTGCCACTGCGAAAGACCCAGCGAGCGCGCTGCCTCGGCCTGGCCGGGGTCGATGGACTCGATGCCGCCGCGCAGGACCTCCATCATGTAGGCGGTGGAGTTGAGCGAGATGGTGACGAGGCCGGCGGTGAAGGTACTCCAGATCTGGTTGGCCTGGGCGGTCTCGAAGCCCATGCCGCGCAAAACGGTGAAACCCGCGTAATAGATGAGCAGACCCTGGACCATCATGGGCGTGCCGCGCACGATGGTGGAGTAGATGGTCGCAAAGCCGCGGCCAATGCTCTTAAAGAAGCGCACCAGGTCGTTGTCCACGCGATCGAAGGTCTGAATACGCAGGAACACAAAGAGCAACGCCAGGAAGAATGCGATGACGGTGCCGAAGGTGGCAAGCGCGATGGTGATCTCGATACCGCGGATAAAGAAGTCCCCGCTCTTGTAGGTCATGTAGACCAGGCTCGACAAAAAGTCGCTGGGGTTGGAGTCCGAGACGATGCTCACCTGTACCAGGTCGATAAACGACATGACGCAGCGGTCCACGAAAAAGATCGCCGCGATGGCAACCACGACATAGCTGCCCAAGCGTGCGCCACGACGGAAGCGCTCGGATGCGAACGGCGACGTTTCGCGATAGTCATTCCAGTGCATGAGTTTGGTGACGAGCGCCGCCGCCGACACGACGAGCCAGGCCCAAAGGATTGCCCAAAGGCAATCCTGGAAGATACCGGTGGGCGCCAAGAAGCTCAGCGGCGTGGGGTTGCGCTGGCTAAACGCCAGGCCAAGCGCCGCGATGACACTCGTGCCCAGGTACACATAACGGTGGTCGGCCTTGATAAAGGAGGCCAGACGATTGATGGTTTTCATGCTGCCTCCCTATGCCGGCTGGCGGTCGAGGCACGCGTCCCACATTTGGTCGCGTTCCTCTTGGCTAATGCCCTTGAGTGTCTTGTCGATGAGTTTAAGCAGTTTGTCCGAGCCCTTGCGACAGCCGACGTTTGCCGCGACCTCCTGCTTAAAGCCCTCGCCCTCGGCAAAATGAATAGGGACGATACCCGGGTTTTGGGCCATATAGCCCTTCTCGTTCTCGGTGTTGTAAGTCACGGCGTCGCACGTGCCCTGCAGCAGATTCGAGAACACCGTGGGGACGGAGTCGACCGGGTTCTTGTGCACAACGCCCGGAATCTCGTCGATGACGGTGTCGAGCATGGTGTCCTTTTGGCCGAGTACCGTGGCACCGCTAAAGTCGCTGAGTTTGGTGGCGTTTTGGTAGGGGGAACCCTCTTTTACGAACAGGCCAAAGTAGCCAATAAAGTACGGGTCGGAGAAGCCGACCGACTCCTCGCGCTCGGGCGTGGCGCTCATGCCGGCGATGATGAGGTCGATCTGGCCGTTGTTGAGCGAATCGATAAGGCCCGAGAAGCTCTGCTTGACGGCAACGGGCTCGCCACCGAGGGCCTTGCAGACGATCTTGGCGATCTGCACGTCGTAGCCATCGGCATAGGCGCCCTGCACGTTATCGATGGGGATAGTGTACTCACTGGCTTCGGAAACCTGCCAGTTGTACGGGGCGTAGGCCGCCTCCATGCCAATGCGGATCTTGTCCTTGCCGATCACGGAATCGGACAGGTCGTCGCGACCGCCGCCCGTCGTGGGCTGAACCACCTTGAGCGTGGACGGACGCTGACAGCCGGCGAGCGCGCCGGCGACGACGGAAGCGCTCGCAGCGAGAGCGCTACCCAAGAAGATGCGACGGCTGCACACCGGCTGTGGATGCGCGTCGCGCTGATGGGGAGAATGCATAATCTGCCTTCCCTGTTGAATCGTATGCTGACGACTTAACAGGATATACGCCAGCGACCAGCAGTGCAGCACAAGCTCGAAAAATTAATAGACACATGGTAGTCATTGGGGACGTCGATGTTTTGGCAATGCCGGCGAGCGACGTCCAGAGCGAACAAGTGGCATGAAAAAGGCAAGGCATGACCAGAAGGTCTATGCCTTGCCTTTTGAATGACAAATTATCGCTCTGGACGGCACGCAGCATCGACCGAGCGGCGGAACCTCTAGAGCAAGGTGACGCTAAAGCTGCGTTTATCGGTAGCGCCGGGGGCCAAGGTGATGGTGTTGACCTTGTGCTCAAAGACGTCGTCCTCGGTGGACATGGTGGTGTGACCGGTCCAAGGCTCGAGCGCCACAAACGGGGCGTCGTTGGCGGCAGACCACACGCCGATGTACTTAAAGCCCTCAAAGTCGATCTTGACGCCGTGGCCCGACTTGCGGCCGCGCAGCGTGAGCGTGGAGCCCGGGGTATCGGTGAACATGATGGCGTCGTTATCGAAGCTGCGGTGCGTGATGGGCAGCACGTCCGAGTTATCGGGAGCCTTGTAGCTACCCTCGAACGTCATGAGGCCATCGGGCGTGATGATGGGGGCCTCGTTGGTCCAAGCCTCGGTAAATGCCAGCTCGTAATCCTCGAACGCCTCGTCCTCGGCACCGGGAGCAGGTACGTTAAATGCGGGGTGGCCGCCCACCGAGAACGGCAGGTCCACGTCGCCGGTATTGGTGACGGCAAAGGTCTGGGTAAGTGTGGCGTCACCAGTCAGGGCATAGGTCATGTTGAGCTTAAAGTGGAACGGAAAGGCCTTGAGCGACTCGAGCGTGTCGGTGATCTCGTACGTTACCGAGGAGCCGTCCTCCGAAACCTCGACCAGCTTGTGCTCGACGATGCGCGCGAGGCCGTGGCGCGGCATCTCGCAGGTGCCAGCCGCAGACGTCGCCGTGTTGTTGCGCAGCGAGCCCACAATGGGGAACAGGATGGGCGCATGCTTGCCCCAAAAGGCGGGGTCGCCCTGCCACAGATACTCGTTGCCGTTGAGGGCAAGGCTCGTGAGCTGGGCGCCCATGGAATCGATGGCCGCGGTGAGGCTGCCGCGCTTGATGGTAGTGACGGTAGACATGCTACTTCCTCCAAAAGTAAACAATAGTGTCGAGGGCTATTGTCCCACTCTTGGCGGCGGGGTTGAGCGACAGGCGCAGTTATTGAGCAATAGCGTAAAGGTCAAACCCGCCCTGCGGAGTGCTATCGACCGTATCGGGCGCCTGCGAGTTAAAGCTCACGGGAACCATGCGCTTTGAGGCGCGGAAGCGCGTGCCGTCGGTGGCGACGGGCGGTTCGTCGACGGTGAGCTCGTAGTCGCCGGGCTTGAGCTCGATGCCGTCACCAGCGGAATTGACGTATTGATACTCGTCAATCGTCTGCCCTTTGAGCGTACGCCCCACGATGTGGATGAGCATTTGGCTGTCGCCACGCGCGGTGTCCCACATCGCGCCGTCCTTGACCTCGACCGACACATGTACCGAGCGCGTGCGGCTGAGCGATTGCTCGACAGACATCTCGACCTTGGCGGCGTCTTGGCGCTGCCGCTCGACATGACCCCAGATGCTGCCGATTGCCGAGCAGGCGATAACGCCGGCCATGAAGGCGATGAGGATGGGGCCGAGCGGAGAACGGCGGCCCGCGTCTTCCTCACGAGCCAGGTCGGGGCGATGCGTGGGCGCAGGCGCCTGGGCGCCTTGCGCGGGCACGTCGAGAATGCTGAAAGATGCCGTACTGCCGGGGTCGATGGTGTGGCGCGGCTGCGGGGTCTTGGCCGGCGAGATGGACATGTCCGCCGGCTCACCGAGCGTGGCCGTGGCATCGGCCTTTGCCTCGTCGGCCTCGGCCTGGGCCCAAGCCTGTTCAAAGGTTAGGGGCTCGGCGGCATCGGAGGCGGCATCAGGCTCGACAGCGGCATCGTTGCCGGTCTCGTCCTCGTCGCTCGACACGTCACGCGACGCGGGCTCGTCCCACTCCTCGTCCGGAGCCTCGCCCTCGCTATACCACCATTCAAAGTTATCGATATCCATACGGGGCGCCCCTTAGGCCTCGCAAATAAACACTTGTTAGCCTTATACCCGCAGATGGCGCTGGAGCTCGCACGGAATGCGATAAAGGGACTGCTCCTTTGTCGCATCGAAGTTGCGGTGGAATAGTTCCTGTTTGCACGCCCACTCGAGCTATTTAGGAACTATTTCACCGCAAGTTATTTGAGGGCGACGGGGATTTGGATACAGCAGAAGTCCTCTTGGTGAGACTCGTCGTAGCTCGTGGTGTCCAGGTAGCAAAAATCGAAAGCATTGCCGATGGGCTGGAGCGCGTGCCTGTCCATGCAGGCCACGATGGCGCGGATACCCTCGGGCTCGTACGGCATGCCCCAGCGACTCATGCACAGGTACGTGCCCTCGGGCAGCACCTCGACGCCAATCTCCGCCAGCTCGGCAGGATCGCTCGGCAGTATTTCCTCGGCACCACGCGGCAACACGGCAAAGGAACCGGCACCGGCGATGGGGTCGTCGGAATGCAGCGCCTCGCGACGCAGCATGGCGCCCCAACCGCGCATGGGGCGTGTGCCCGTGAGCGCACGCATGCGCAGAATCGCCCGCATGAGCGTGGGGTGCAGCATCGAGCGGCCACGCTCGATATCGCTCGGGAACTCCTCAAAGACCACGTAGCGGCGCTCGAATTGCTTGAGCTCCGGTTTGCCCTCGCGCTCGCGCCAATAGACCGCCTCGTCGTAAAAACTCAGCCGCTCCTGCACGCTCGCGCGCTCGGCTTTGAGCCCGGCAATCTGCTCGTCGAGCGCCTGCACCCGCGAGCGCAGGTGATCGGTCATCTCTCCAATGTCGAACGTCGAGGTCAGGCGATCGATCTCATCGAGTTCCAGTCCCAAGTCGCGCAGCATGCAGATCAGACGCATGAGCGGGATCTGCGTGGGCGAATAGAAACGGTAGCCTTTTTCGTTAACCACGGCGGGTTTAAACAGACCGATCTTGTCGTAGTAGATGAGCGTTTGGCGCGAAACGTTAAACAAGCTCGCCATCTCGCTAATCGCATACATACCCGTCTGCATAGGTCCTCCCGACACACCCTTTGACACGAAAAGCCCGCCGCCCACAGGGGCAGCGGGCTCAAACACTACTCGTATCCTACCCTAAAGATGCCTATGACCAGCGCTTATAGTTGGCGCACGACACGCCGACGGCCTCGAGTGCCTTGGCGGCGATGTGATGCACCGCCTCATCGAGCGTGGCGGGGCCGTTGTAAAACGTGAGCATGGGCGGCATGAGCATGACACCCGGCACGCGCGCCAGGCGTGCCATGTTGTCGACATGGATCGCACTGAAGGGCGTCTCGCGCACCATAAGCACCAGGCGGCGCTGCTCTTTCATCTGCACATCGGCCGCACGCAGCAACAGGTTTTCGCTGTAGCCGCTCGCGATGCCGGCGAGCGTCTTCATGGAGCAGGGAGCCACGATCATGCCGTCGACCGGATAGGTGCCGCTTGCGATGGCAGCGCCAATGTTCTTGTTGTCGTAGACCACATCGGCATAGCACGCAAACTCGTCGAGCGTCATGCCGAGCTCCTGCTCGATGGTGATCTCTCCCCCGCGCGTGACGACAAGCGCCGACTCAGCGCCGGCCTGGCGCAGGCATTTGAGGCATTCAAGGCCCAGTGCCGCACCGCTGGCGCCAGACACGCCAACGACAATGCGGCGGGGACGAACAGAAGACTCAGGCATGACAACTCCTTAACTACTTGGTAGGGCTACTTACTAGAAGGCGAGCTCGGCGGCCCACTTGTCCTTGTCGATCTCCATGAACTGCGAGCGGATGAAGTTCTTCTTGAGGTTAAACGGAACCGTGCAGTCGAAGATGGCCTTGCAGGCGATACCGTGCTCGCGGATCGAAGGATCGAACGCGGGGTCGTTGGACGGATCGAGCACGTGGCAGTGGCAACCGGGGATGGTGATGAGGTCCACGTCGGCCTGGAAGCGCGTGGTCATGGCCCACATCACGTCGCTCATATCGAAGATGTCGACATCCTCGTCGACAAGGATGACGTGCTTGAGCTCGGAGAACGCCGAGAAGGCGAGCATGGCGGCGTTGCGCTGACGGCCCTCGTCATTTTTGCTCGACTTCTTGAACTGCATGATGGCAACGAACTTGCCGCCACCGCAGGGAGCGGCGTGAACGTTGAGCAGGCGGCCCGGGATAGCGGTCTCGACCATCTTGTAGATGGAGGCCTCGGTGGGGATACCGGCCATGGACACGTGCTCGTGCGAAGGGCCGATGCAGCTCTCCATAATGGGGTTGACGCGCGTGGTGACGGCGGTGATCTTGATCACCGGGCAGACCTTGGCGCCACCGGTGTAGCCGGGGAACTCGGGCATGGCGTAGCCGTGGCCGTTGACATCCTCGTTGATGGTCTCGTCGTGCATGAGGTAGCCCTCGAGCACGTACTCGGCATTGGCAATGCACTTCTGCGGAACGGTGACGCAGTCGGCAAGCTCGACGGCGCGGCCGCGCAGGGCGCCGGCGATCTGCAGCTCGTTGAAGCCGAGCGGCGTGGTGGGAGCCTCGAAGCCGCAGCACATGTACACGGCGGGGTCCAGGCCGATGGAGATGGAGATGGGCATATCCTCGCCGCGCTGGCAGTACTCGTCAAAGAACGCACCCAGGTGACGGCTGCCCGGGGTGATCCACATGGCGAGCTTGTCCTTGTCGACGCAGGAGAAGCGGTGGATGGTTACGTCGGACTGGGTGCCATCGGGGCTCGTGCCATAGGCGAGGCCCATGGTGATGTAGGGGCCGCCGTCAACGGGCGTGTTGGTGGGAGCGGGAACGATCTTGCGCAGGTCAAAGCCCTCGTCGGTCGCCTTGTACACGACCTCCTGGCAGTCGACGTGCTTGCCCTCGGCGATCTGCTCGGGGGCGATCAGGTTCTCGAAGCGCTTGCCGATCTCGAGGCCCAGGTGCTCCTCGTCCAGGTCGAGCAGGGCGGCAACGCGCTTGCGGCTGGCAAGCATACCGATGCAGACCTTGGCGTCGTCAAAGCCCTTGACGTTGTTGAAGACCATCGCCGGACCCTCTTTGGTCGGGCGCATGACGGTGCCGCCAGCACCGACGTGACGGTAGACGCCCGAGACCTCGGCATCGGGATCGACCTGGGTGTCGGTCTCGAGCAGCTGGCCCGGCATCTCACGCAAAAAGTCGAGCGCGGAACGCAGGTCGTGGATCTGGGAAGCATCGGTAGTGGACATGGCGTACTCCTTTCGGGAGAGTGTCCGGCGACGGGGTGCCGCCGGACGGGGTAACGTAATGGGGCCGCGGCGCTCACAAATGGAGCGCTCGACCACTCGAAGTTCAAGCGCTTGGCTGCTTACAGCCGGGGCGCTCGACCGCTTACATCAGGCCAAAGAGGTGGAACCAGGCGGCCTCGACCAGCACGACGACAAAGACGACCGCGGTGAGGGGGATGCCCATGCGCATAGCCTCTTTGGAGGTGTAGCCGCCGGCGTCCTTGCCTTCGCCGATAAGGATCGGCAGGTTATGGAACGGCAGGATGTAGTGGATGTTGATGGACGTGAAGACGATGAGCGCCACGGCGAGTGGGCTCACGCTGGAGCCGGCGGCAAAGCTGATAAATGCCGGCACGCACACGCCGAGCACGGCCATGACCGAGCCCATGAACATGTGGATGATCATGGAAAGCGCGGCGACGAGCAGGGCGAACAGGAAGATGTTCTCAGGCACGGAGCTGGGGAGCACGACGTCGGCGATCCAGGCGTTCATGCCGGTGGCACCGCCCACGGAGCCCACGGCCATGGCGGCCGTCAGGAACATGAGGGACTTGATGTCGACAGCGTTCCAGCTGGCGGGAGTGAGGACTTCGCCGATGATGGGCATGGCGAGAGCAACGCCAATGGCCAGGGTGACCCAGCCGATATAGTCGCCCGAGACGGTGAGCCACAGCGCGATGGCGATGACAAGCCACACGATGGTGCGGATCTCCTTGACGGAGAGCTTGCCGAGCGCGGCCTGCTTGGCCACGATCTGCTCGCGATCGTAGACGAGCTCCTTGCTGGGCTTAAAGAGGAAAAGGCCCAGGAACAGGGTGCACAGCAGCGCAACCAGCATAGGCACGCTCATGTACAGGAACCAGTCGACGAAGGACGGGCTCATGCCGCCGGCCTCGGCACTGTACTGCGCAACGAGCGGGTTAAGCGTGGAGTCGCCCGTCAGGAAGAACATGGAACCCGGGGCGGCAGCGGCAAACACGAGGAAGCCGAGCTTGCCCTTGTCGTCGTCACCGTAGCCGGCGGACTCGGCGATGACCGAGACGACGGCGAGGATGAGGAAGGCGCGGGGGAACGGATGCGGGATCAGCAGCGACAGCACAAAGGTGAGCGCGAAGATCGAGATGATGAGCGACTTGGCGTCGCGCACGAACTTGAGCATGAACGCGTAGGCGATGCGCTCGCCCAGGCCCGACTCCTTGACCGCGCTGGCGATGAGGTAGGCGCCGATGACGAGCCACATGGTGGCCTTGGTCCACGAGCTAAACGTGGAGGCGACCGTCGCCGAGATGCTCGCGGCGCCCGTGTCGTCCACGCACACCTTGAACAGGACGAGCAGTGCGCAGTAGAGCAGGCCCACAAAGCCCGGCTGTGCCACGCCGCATGCCCAGAACACCACCGTGGCGAGCGTCAGTGCCAGACAGGTCTGACCGCCGACCGTGAGCTCGACCGTCGAGCTCAGCTCCGCCAAAGGAAGAAACTTCACCAGCAAAAAGACAACGATACCCAGCACAAAGCCAATTTCGCGCTTGGTGATCTTAAACGCCTTCTTTTCCGCTTCCATCTCCCCACCTTTCTTGTTGGGGGCGCTCCGAATTCGCAGCCATGTTGCCGCTTAAAAAGGGGCGCCCGTTATCGGACACCCCTTACGTTGCGCTGTGTTGCGGCAATACAGTCAAGCGGATTTTTTGGATGAGAAGCGATTCCCTAGACAAAAACCGTCACAACATTCGACGCTTTTCCTCGTTTTCGAGATTTTCGCCGAATGTTGTGACGGTTTGGATGTGGCAAAGGGACTGTCTTTTTTACATAGCGAGGGCCGTGCGGATGAATGGGTCGCCGAGGGCCTCGCGGAGCCAGGGGGCCAGCTGCTCGGGGTGACCCTGCAGGTAGCCTTTGAGCTCGGACGGAGCCACGCGACGCACTTCCGAGATCTCCTCTTGGTTGATATGCAGCTCGCCCGGCTCAACATGGGCAAGGTAGACCTCGCACCATTCGCACTCGCAGCGACCGTCGCCGTGGTCCTCGCGGTACACCACGTGTCCGAGGTGCTTGAGCTGATCGGGCTCGCGCGTAATGCCGAGCTCTTCGTTGATGCGGCGCGCCGTGGCGGCCGCGACGTCTTCCCCGGGGAGCGGATGGCCGGCGCAGCTATCGGCCAGCACCCCGCCCCACAGGCGCTTGAGCGGACTGCGGCGACAGAGCAGCAGGCGCGCGTCTTCGCCCCGGCCCTCGACCAAAAGCGTCAGAAATGCCTGATGCAGGATGCCCTCACCAGCATGGGCCTCGATGCGGTCGACGGGGCCAAGCGCCTCGCCGGTCGCAGCATCGACCGCCACGACCTCGGCGCCCGCACCGCCCTCATCCCAGCCGGCGCGCAGAATGCGGGCTGCGGCTTCCTCGAGCGCGGCGATGAGCTCCTTGGTGGTGTCGAGCACGCGCTGCAGGTCGTCACCGCTCGCTTGTTCAACATGAAAACCCGTGCTTGCAACTACCGGCACGCCAAAGCGCGTGGCCAGCGCCGCCGCGATATCGTGCGCCGGGATCTCGTCTCGATGGCACGGAACGGCCAGGATGCTCACCGTTGCCGTACGGCCGGGCTCGGGGCGCGGAATGGCCTGCGCCGTGGCGCCCAGGTGCGCAAACTCCGGCGAGCAGGCGTACACCGCCATGCCTCGCGGCGTCACCGTCAGCTGGGCCTCGAGCGCAAACTTGCCCTCGCCCACTGCAGCCTTTGTCGTGTGCATACCCATGGGATCTCCTGCCGCCCGCGATGTACCTGAGACCATCTTCGCCTGTATTGCGACTATACAGGCAAGCCCTCCATGTGACAAAGGGACTGCCCCTTTGTCACATTCTGTTAGAGTTGCAGGGATTGAATCCCGCTTATTCATGCGACATTGGAGTGACAACCTTGACCGCCGCAACCACGCCTAAAAGTAAGCCAACCGCCGCCGCGCTCTCCCCCGCGCGCACCAAGCTCTGCCTGGCGCTGCTCGTGCTGTTGGGATTCTCGCTCGGCTGCTCCGAGTTCGTGGTCATCGGCATCGAAAGCGACTTGGCAACGGAACTCGGCATATCACTTGCCACTGCGGGCCAGCTCATCAGCGTGTTTGCGCTCGTCTACGCTATCGCGACGCCGGTGCTCGCGCTCAGCACGGGGCGATTCCGCCGCTACCAGCTGCTCGTGTGCTATAGCGTCGTCTTTGTGCTCGGCAACCTGGTCATGGCGTTGGCTCCCAACTTCCAGGTGCTGTTTATCTCACGCATTGTCCTGGGCTCTGTCTCGGGTGCGCTGCTCGCCGTGGGCGTGACGTACATCCCTGAGCTGCTATCCCCGCAGCAAACCTCACTTGCCATCTCGGTCGTGTACGGCGCGTTTTCCGTGGCGATGGTCTTTGTGACCTCGATTGGCAAGTTTGTGGCCGACACACTCGATTGGCACGTGGCCATGTACGGCACGCTGACCTTTGCCGTTTTGATCTGTAGCGCGCTCGTGGCGTTTATGCCTCGCGCCGGGCAGACCGATGAGCCCGCCACCTTCCGCGAGCAGGCGGGGCTACTACGCGAGCCGAGTATCATCACCGGCATGCTCATCTTCTTGTTTGGCGTGGGCTCGGTCTACGTATTCTACGGCTACGTGACGCCTTATCTGGAGCAGGTGCTGGGCATGGATACCGTTCAGGCGAGCACCACACTTATGGCCTATGGCGTGTTCTGCCTGATCTCGAACATCCTGGGCGGATGGATCGATGCGCGTTTTGGCATGAAGGCGCTGCTGGTTACGTTTGTGCTGCAGGCGGCGGCACTGCTCGGGCTGTTTGCCGTGGGCGCCGCCATGCCGCTCGCGCTGGTCTTTGTCTTTAGCCTGGCGATGCTCATGTACCTGTTCTCGGTCTCATGCATCACGCACTTTATGGACGTGGCACGCAGCCGCCATCCCAAGTCGATGGTACTCGCAAGTTCGGTTGAGCCCATGGCGTTTAACGTCGGCATCTCGTTTGGCACCGCAGTGGGCGGCGCCGTGGTAAGCAGCATTGGCATTGCGTACGTGGGTGCAGTGGGCGCCGCGTTCTCGCTTGTGGCCTGGGCGCTCACGCTGGTGACGATTAAGCTGGCTCGCTGGGAGCGCCGTCGTCAATCTGCACAGCCCCGGATGCAGGCATAGGGGCGAACATAGCCCAAGGTGGCGAGCAACCGGTGAAAACCGTCCCATACGAGTAGTGTTTATCCGCCTGCAAGCTCCAGCAGTGCAATTTCGTGTACTTCAGATACACACTTTTCTACTATTTCGTGTATTCCAAGTACATGAAATCGTACTAAACTATGTATCTGAAGTACACGAAATTGGAAAGGCGGCCCCATGCGCAGATCAATCGAATCCGTTATCGAATCATGGGCGACAAAGGACGCGTCGCGCCCCCTCCTCATCCGTGGTGCGCGACGCGTAGGCAAAACGTACGTTGCCGAGGAAATCGGCAGACGAATCGCCGGCGATGCGTTTGTCAAACTCGACTTTCAGACCGATCTTGAGCTGATCGCTCCGCTGTTCGACTGTCCCACCGACGACGTTAACGCCATCGTGGCGCGAATCTCAGACTATAAACGCACCCCCATTCGCAAAGAAACCGCCTTCATCCTGTTTGACGAGGTGCAGCTCTGCGAACGGGCGCTCAACTCGCTTCGCTTTTTTTCGGGTTCGGGCTGGCGCATATGCGCGACCGGCAGTCAGCTCGGCGTCGCCACGCGCAAGCGCAAGTTGCCTTTTCCCAGCGGCGTTCGTCAAGAGACCATGCATCCTATGTCGTTCGAGGAGTTTCTCTGGGCGCTCGACGAGGAGCAGATGGCCAATGCCATTCGTACCCACGCCGGCACGCTCGAGACCTACGCCGCGCACCAAGCCGCGCTCAGCCTGTTTCATCGATACCAGATCGTGGGCGGCATGCCCGCCGCCGTCAACGCATATCGCAAGACGTTATCCATCGAGGATGCGCGCGTCGAGCAGCGCGAAATCGACGAGACCTATACCGCCGATATGACCGACCCCGAAAACGGGATCAGCGGCGTGGCGGCGCGCAAGGTCTGGCGCTCCATTCCGTCCCAGCTGCTGAGATCGTCCACAAAAAAATTCAAGTACTCCGAGGTCGAACGCGGAGGCCGTCGCGCCAAGCTTATCGAGCCGCTCGACTGGCTCGAAGGCGCCGGCATCATATCGGTCAACAACCTGACCGAAGGCATCGAGCCTCCCCTCGTTCCCTTCGACGACGAAGATGGAAGTTTCTTTAAGGTCTATCTTCTCGATACCGGCCTCATGTTCTACAAACTCGGCATCAACCCGCGGCTCTGGCTCGACCTCAAAGAGGATTCCGCCATAGCGCTATCTTCCGACTTCCGAGGCGCCCTGGCGGAAAACTCGGTCATGCAAGCATTTTCGGGCAATAGCTTGCAGACGTATTACTGGGTGCCGCCGTCGTCTTGGAAGACGACCGGCGAGCTCGATTTTTTACTTCAGACCGACCGTATGGAAATTGTGCCCGTCGAAGTAAAGTCCGCACGTAACGTGCGCGCGAGAACCCTCGGGTCGTTTATGGACAAAGCCCGATCGCCATATGCCTACATTTTGTCCGAGAACAATTTTTCCCGCAGCGAAACCGATGACGGGCGCGAGCTGCGCCACCTCCCCTTGTACGCAGCGGGCTTTATTGGAGCAAACTGCCTCAAGAGCAGTCTGTAAGCCCTGCGCGACCGCCTAGAAAGGAAGCCGCTCATACAACGCATTCTTTTTATCTGCTATGGAAATATCTGTCGCTCGACGATGGCTGAGTCCGTGTTTACCGAGCTGGTGCGGCGCGCCGGGCGCGCGGGCGAGTTTGTCATTGACTCCGCTGCGACCTCAACTGAGGAGATCGGCAACCCGCCGCATCATGGCACGGTCGCCAAGCTGCGCGAAGTCGGGATTCCCGTCGTTGCGCACCGTGCCCGCCAGGTGCGTCGCGCGGAGTATGGCGACTGGGATCACATTGTCTATATGGATGCTGAGAACGCGCGGGGCCTGCGTCGCATCTTTGGCGACGCAGGCCCCGACGGAAAGATTACGCGCTTGCTCGATTGGACCGAGTGTCCCGGCGACGTGGCCGACCCCTGGTACACCGGCAATTTCGATGCCACCTACCGCGATGTGCTCGCCGGTTGCACCGCTATGCTCGAGCAGCTGTAGGTTCGTGGGCGCACGAACCGCGCCCACGGCATAAATCGAGCGTAGATTTTCTCCCACTTTGAGCGTTCAAGTGCGCTCTATACGGGAGAAAATCCACACTCATGAATGTGACAAAGGGACTGGCCCTAGACCGGCTTGACCTCCAGCTTAATCCCCTTGGCACAGGAGTCGCCCAAAACATCCGAAAGGGCCCAGGTCGCATATAGAGGCAAATAGAGAACCGCTCCGTTGCGCTCAACGTTGCCTCTCGAGAAAACAATCCCGAGCCTTACGCCATATTCAGCCGTATCAAGCACATGACCGAGCGCAGCGTGCGCGTGGTAATAGGAGCCCGATTTAACCTCGATCGGAACAGCCGTCCCATCCGGTCCATCGACCACAAAGTCCACTTCACCGCGCTTTTTTGTCTGATAGTAGTAAAGCTGGCGATTTTGGGCAGCCAGCTGCTGGGCCACCACGTTTTCGTAAATGCCGCCCAGATTGGGCTCCTTGCTATCAAGATACGCCGCTTGGGCGACTCCAACGGGGTAGCGCGCCATCAACATGCCCGTATCCGATTGATATAGCTTGAACTGCGATGGCCGCGCCGTCTTGAGCAGGGGCGATTTTGGCTCGGTTACGATATCGGCTTTGAGAGCAACGCCGGCATCGACAAGCCATACAAAATCTCGCTGATACTTCTCGTAGTAAGCCTTGGGGTCAATGGAATTGAGCACGAAGCGCTTGTTTTCGCCCTCGAGCATAATAGGGAGCTGATCGTAGATGCTCTGCACCTGCAGGGCTCGCCCGTTTGCATACTTGGAGATATCCCGCCGGTACTGTTCGTTGAGCTCTGACTGTAGCCGACGAACAGAGGCAAGGTCGCCCTGCGTGTCAAGGAAACGCTGCACAACCTCCGGCATTCCGCCGACAACGGTATAGGTCCTGAAGTTTGCCATCATCGCGTCATGAATGTAATCAGGAATGGGCCTCTCGCTGATACACGCGTCACGTATCGTTTGGCGAGCCCCCTCGCTCACCCCGATTGCCCAGCAAAACTCCTCAAAATCGAGCGGGAACATCCTAAGCTCGTGGACATACCCCACGGGATAGGACCTGACGCCCTTGAACTGGGTCCCGAGCATTGACCCCGAAAACGCCCAGCGGCACCTCCCGTCCTCAACAAGGAACTTTGCCATCGTCATGATGTCGGGGGCCTCTTGGACCTCATCGATAAACACGAGCGTTTTGCCTGGTGCAATCGACTTTCCCGAAAGAAGCGTCACCCTGCTGATGAAATCATCGGCATCCCGCGCCTCGAGAAGAGCATCTTTTGCCTGGCGATTTTCCATGAGGTTAAGCTCGATGTAGGTTGCATGGTTGGCTTTGCCAAATGCGCGAATCGAATAGCTTTTGCCAATCTGGCGAGAACCCGTAATGAACAAGGCCTTTTGCTCGGAAGACTTCAGCCAACGCTCCAGCTCTGCCGCTATTTTCCTGCGCAGCATAGGCTCTCTCCTCAGTGTCATCGAATGAAATGCAAAGTTTTATATGCTTGATTATCGATGAAACGCAGAATTTATAGAACTTAAAATCAAATGAAATGCAGAGATTTGAGATTATAAGCAAAAGAAGGGGCGCCACCGGCGAATGTGGCAAAGGGGCTGTCCCTTTGCCACATTGCGCTCGACTACTCGTCAACGATCTCGGCAAGCCAGACGTTCAGCGTATCGACCTCGGGGCAGCAGAACTTTGCCGTACCGGGCTCGTTGCCAGGCACAGTTCCGCCATAGCGCAGGATATCGATATAGGGAAAGCCCACATGGCAGGCCATGGCGCACATCTTGCCGCGATCGCGATCGAAGTCGAAGACATCGCCCGGCTTATGACCATGGTGGCAGCGGCACGCACCCAGCTGGTCCACGCAGCTCACGCGGATACGCGGACGCTTGCCACGCGGCGCACCGAGCGGCCTGTTCTCGCCCGCAGGCTTGGCGCCGCCCTCGCCAGCATTACTCATGGTCGATCACATCCAGGCAGGCCTCGATGGGAAGGCCGGCCGATTTGTCCTCTTGGTCGGCATTGCGTTCGATAAGCTCTGCCACCACGCGCATGGCATCGGACGTCGCGCGCTGCAGACTCCAGCCTGCCATAACGCGGCCGACGAGCACCGCCGAGAACGTGTCGCCCGTGCCCGGGAAGTACACCGGGATCAGCTCAAACGGAATCTCAAAGTACTCCCCCGCCACATGATCGTAACCGGCGACGGCACTCGCCCCATCGACCTTTGCACTCGTAATGACAACCGACTTGGTGCCCAACGCGAGCATAGCGTCCACGAGCGCGCGGGCCTCATCGGCCGTAATCTCTTCGGCGATAGGCGTATCGGTGAGCAGGCACGCCTCGGTATAGTTGGGCACCGCGTAGTCGGCGCACTCGAGCAGGCTGCGCATGAGACCGATCGTGGACTCGGGCACGCCGGCGTAGAGCTTGCCGTTGTCGCCCATGATGGGGTCGACGAACACCTTGGTACCCTTTTGCGCGCGACGGTGGCAGAAGTCCGAAATGATGCGCGTCTCTTCCTCGGTCACGATAAAGCCGGTAGAGATGGCGTCGAACTCAAAGCCGAGCTCCTCCCAGATGGCGAGGCTCTGGCGCACGTACTCGGTGGTGTCGTGGATGTAGAACTTGGGATAGTTGAGCGTATCGGACACAAGTGCCGTCGGCAGGTTGTGGATGCGGTAGCCCATGTGCGACAGCACCGGCAGCATGGCGGAAAGCGCGACCTTGCCGTAGCCGCACATATCGTTGATCAGCAGCAGCTGAGTGTTCTTCATGAGGGTCTCCCTTGGTTCGGGCACGGCGCAGCAGCGCCACAGTGCGACTAAGTGTAGCGCAGGGGACGTTGTGAGCGGGCGCTACGGTCGCGAAGAGCGCATTGTTGCGAAAAGGTTTCGGAAAATGATCCCTTTTCCTCCGTCCCCAAGGGATCACATGCACCGAAGCGGACCGTGGCGGAATCACAGGTTGAGGACGGACAGCGAAAGCGTTCCTAAGCGAGCAAGGTGACGTGAAAGAGGAGGGCATAGGCCTTGTGGCCATGCCCGACGATTGAATGTCAGATTGCCGCTTAGGAACGCTTGCAGCGTCGAGCGGTTACGGCGTTTGGTAAAGCGCCGTAACTTAATAAGTTTGGTACCTTGACATTCATTTCTCATGCTCCTAGATTGGTTAGGCACAAAACAATTCCACTACCTAACTAAAGAAAGGAGCAACACTAATTCATGTGCGATGAACCTCTTAACCTTTGTTCGCACGAGCCCGGCGGCGACCCGTCACAGCCGGCGGATGCACCCGAAGCGGTTAGCTCAGAAGACAAGCTTGCCAAGCGAATCCTCAATGGGCTTGGGTTTTGCGGCCATTACATGCATTTTCATGGCGGAGGCGTGTCCGGCAAGGCGGCCATCATCTGCCTGCTGGCCAAGCAACCCGGCGGCGAGATGTCGCAGCAGGAACTCGGCATGCACTTTGACCTCAAGCCGGGGTCGCTTTCCGAGATCCTGTCCAAACTCGAGCTCAACGGCCTCATCGAGCGCAGCCGTAACCCCAAGGATCGACGGCAGCTCACCATTCGCCTGACCGAAACCGGCCGGGAAAACGCCCGCATCGACCAGGCAGCCCGCATTCGCTTTAGAGAGCAGGCCTTTGGTGCCCTCACCCACGACGAGCGCGAGCAGCTCGCCGAAATGCTCGAGAAAATCCGTGTAACCTGGGAGGAACTGGATGATTAAAACCCTCATGGGCAGCATCCGCGACTATATAAAAGTCACCGTTGCCACGCCGTTGCTCGTGCTTGGCGAGGTGCTCTGCGAGATGCTGATTCCATTTATCACCGCCAACCTGATCGACGCCATCAAAGATGGCACCACCGTAGCCGAGATGCTTCCCACCGCGGGCTTTTTGGTGCTCATCGCGCTGACGTCGCTTGCTTTTGGCGCCGCTGCCGGCGTCACCTGCAGCCATGCGAGTTGCGGCTTCGCTAAGAACCTGCGCCACGACCTGTTCTACAAGATCCAGACGTTCAGCTTTGCCAACATCGATGAGTTCTCGAGCTCCTCGCTCGTCACGCGCCTGACCACCGATATCAACAACGTGCAGCAGGCCTTTATGATGATCATCCGTATCGCCGTGCGCGCGCCGCTGGTATTGATCTTCGCCTTTACCATGGCATTTATCATGGGCGGCAGCGTCGCCATGGTCTACCTGGTCATCATTCCGCTGCTGGGCTTTGGGCTGTTCTTTATCATCTTTAAGGTGCGTCCCATCTTCTCGCGCGTGTTCCACAAGTACGACGCCCTTAACGAGTCCGTCGAGGAAAACGTCACCGGCATGCGCGTAGTTAAGAGCTATGTGCGCGAAGACTTTGAGAAGGAGAAGTTCGCGACCGCTGCGCGCGACGTCCAGATGGACTTCACCCGCGCCGAGAAGCTGCTTGCCTTTAACAACCCCATGATGAACATCTGCGTCAACGGCGCGTTTGTCGTCATCATCTACCTGGGCTCCAAGCTCATCATCACGAGCCAGGGCACGCTGTTCGACGTGGGCCAGCTCTCCTCGATCTTTACCTATGGCTTCCAAATCCTCATGAGCCTGATGCAGCTATCGATGATCTTTGTCATGGTAACCATGGCCGACGAATCGGCGCACCGCATCACCGAGGTGCTGGCCGCCGAGCCCACGATCGCCGATCCCGCCGAGCCCGTGCTCGAGGTCGCCGATGGCTCCATCGACTTTGACCACGTGAGCTTTAAGTATTCCGCGCATGCGAAGCGCCAGGCGCTCGACGATATCGACCTGCACATTAAGAGCGGCGAGACCATCGGCATCATCGGCGGCACCGGCTCGGCCAAGTCCACGCTCGTAAACCTCATCGCCCGCCTGTACGACGCCACCGAGGGTACCGTGCGCGTGGGCGGCGTGGATGTACGCGACTACGACTTGGACGCCCTGCGCCACCAGGTGGCCATGGTGCTGCAGAAAAACGTGCTGTTTAGCGGCACGATTGCCGAGAACCTGCGTTGGGGCGACCCGAACGCCACCGACGAAGAGGTCCGCGAGGCCGCGCATCTGGCCTGCGCCGACGAGTTTGTCGACGGCTTCCCCAAGGGCTATGACACCTGGATCGAACAGGGCGGCTCCAATGTTTCCGGCGGTCAGAAGCAGCGCCTGTGCATTGCGCGTGCCCTGCTGCGTCGCCCCAAGATCTTGATCCTGGACGACTCCACGAGCGCCGTCGACACCAAGACCGACGCCAAGATTCGCGCAGGGCTGGCAAGCTATCTGCCCAACACGACCAAGCTCATCATCGCCCAGCGCATTAGCTCCGTGCAGGACGCAGACCGCATCATCGTCATGGAGGGCGGCCGCATCGCGCAGATCGGTAACCACGACGAGCTGCTCAAGACGAGCGAGATCTACCGCGAGACCTTTACCTCGCAGAACAAGATGTCTGCCGAGGGCGAAGAGGCCGTCGAGGCCGACACCGAGGCATCCGTAACGCAAGCTCAGACCCAGGAAGGAGGCGAGGCACATGAGTAAGGCAACGACCGCCGAGCGCGCGCTCAACCGCAAGGGCGGCACCATGTCGCGCCTCATCAAGACGCTCTTTGGCTTTTACCCCGTGCTTTTGCCCCTCGTCGTCGCCGGCGTGGTGCTCTGCGCCATCATCAACTCCATCGGCGCGACCTTCCTTCAGAGCGCCCTGCAGATTATTAGCGAATCGTGGCAGTCGGGCGATTGGGGAGCCGCGCAGCCCAAGATCGCACAGCTCGTGACCACCCTCGCCTGCATCTACGGCATCGGCATCCTGTCCTCGCTCTTCTGGAACCGCGCCATGGCCATCGTCACGCAGGGCTCGCTGGAGAAGCTGCGCGAGAAGATGTTCAACCGCATGCAGGACCTGCCGATCCGCTACTTCGACACGCACCAGCGCGGCGACATCATGAGCCACTACACCAATGACATCGACACGCTGCGCCAGATGATCAGCCAGTCGCTGCCCAACCTGCTCATGACGGTCATCGTCATCGTCACGGTGTTCTTTATCATGCTGTACTACAGCGTGTGGATGTGCTTGGTCATTGTGGCCGGCGTCGCCTTTATGACCTTTATGACCAAGCTGCTCGGCTCCAACTCCGCGCGCTTCTTTATTGCGCAGCAGACCGAGCTCGGCGTTGTCGAGGGCCATATCGAGGAAGTCATGAACGGCCAGAAGGTCGTCAAGGCATTCTGCCACGAGTCTGCCGCCGAAGCCGATTTTGACGAGCGCAACGAAAAGCTCTTCGAGGTCTCGCAGAAGGCCAACATGTACGCCAACATCCTCATGCCCATCCTTATGAACCTGGGCAACCTGCTCTACGTGCTGGTCGCACTGGCCGGCGGCATTTTCCTAGCGCTGGGCGTGCCCAACCTGAGCATCTCGGGCATGGCGCTGTCCATCGCCGTCGTGGTGCCGTTCCTCAACATGACCAAGCAGTTCTGTGGACAGATCGGCCAGATCTCGCAGCAGATCAACGCCGTGGTCATGGGCCTCGCCGGCGCCGACCGTATCTTTGAGCTCATCGACGAGGAGCCCGAAGCCGACGAAGGCTATGTGACGCTTGTCAACGCTCAGGTGAACCCCGATACCTGGCAGCTCGAGGAGGCCGACCACCACACTGGCATGTGGGCGTGGAAACATCCGCACCGCGCAACCGGCGAGATCGAGTACGTGCCGCTGCGTGGCGACCTGGTCATGGACAACGTCGACTTTGGCTACACGCCCGACCACGAGGTGCTGCACGGCGTGTCCGTGTTTGCCAAGCCGGGCCAGAAGGTCGCGTTTGTCGGCGCCACCGGTGCCGGTAAGACGACCATCACCAACCTCATCAACCGCTTCTATGACATCGCCGACGGCAAGATTCGCTACGACGGCATCAACGTCAACAAGATCCGCAAGGCAGACCTGCGCCGCTCGCTGGGCGTGGTGCTGCAGGACGTAAACCTGTTCACCGGCACCGTGATGGATAACATCCGCTACGGCAATCTGGATGCCACCGACGAGGAGTGCATCGCGGCAGCAAAGCTCGCCGGCGCGGACGACTTTATCACCCGCCTGCCCGACGGCTACGACACGATGCTCACCGGCAACGGAGCACAGCTGTCGCAGGGCCAGCGCCAGCTGATTTCGATCGCACGCGCTGCCGTCGCCGATCCGCCGGCAATGATTCTGGACGAGGCCACGAGCTCCATCGACACCCGCACCGAGGCCATCGTGCAGGCAGGCATGGATAAGCTCATGGAGGGCCGCACGACGTTTGTCATCGCGCACCGCCTGTCCACCGTGCGCAACTCCGACGCGATCATCTGTCTGGACCATGGCCGCATTATCGAGCGCGGTAACCACGACGAGCTGATCGCCAAGCGCGGATACTACTATCAGCTCTATACCGGAGCGTTTGAGCTGGAGTAGTTCGGCTCGCCGAGATGGCCGATTTGCCGCTCATTCGTCGGGCATGACCCTAAGGTCAATGCCCTCCTCTTTCGGGGCAAATCGACTCATCTCAACGACCCAAACACAATGCGCCGCAACGAATAAAGCCTCCGCAGCCACACGAGCTGCGGAGGCTTTATTCATGCCGGCCGGAAACCGTATCCCACTTTTCGGGCCCAAAATGGGATGCCGTTTCC
The DNA here is from genome assembly GCA_018365375.1 of Collinsella sp. Lineage (GTDB taxonomy): Bacteria > Actinomycetota > Coriobacteriia > Coriobacteriales > Coriobacteriaceae > Collinsella. Next base: position 27,704 of record JAGZKE010000011.1, read on the forward strand.
CGCTGGACCCCCTCCGGGAAACGGCATCCCATTTCAAGGGCATAAACCGGGATGTGGTTTCCCCTAACGGCACCTTTGGGAAGCCGCATCCCACTCTGGACGCACAAAACGGGATGAGCTTTCCCATGGTGATCCAAGACCAGAAACATGTTCGATAGCGCGGCCAGGTCAAGAACAACAAGACAAGCGTCACGCCAATTTGGACGAGCGTCTACTGCAGTTTGAGGCTGCTGGCCCATATGGTAGAGTTAACCACCCATGAATTTCAGCACACTGCGTGCTACCTGTTCTTTTGTCATTTAGGGGAGTGAACTTGTGAATATTTAGGGGAGTGAACTTGTGAATACTTCTGTCGCCAAGAAGGCCGGCCAGGCGGTGCGCCTGCTCATGATGGTGCTCACGGCAGTTCTCATTTTCTTCTTCATCAATGTTATGCTGCTCGTCTCCGATATCCAGGGCACGGCGCGTGTGGTCAACTACGCCGGTCTGGTGCGCGGTACCACGCAGCGAATCGTTAAGCTCGAGGATGCGGGCCAGCCTCAAGATGACCTGCTCAAAGCCGTGGATTCATACATCAACGGTTTGCGTTACGGAAGTGACGACCTCAACCTCGTCCGTCTCGATGACGATGAGTACCAGGCAAAGATGACCGAACTCGCGAGCTATTTTGACGAGCTTCGCACCGAGATTACCCGCGTGCGCGAAGTCGGCTATGAGAACACCGACATCATCTCCATGAGCGAGGAGTTCTTTGGCATTTGCGACGATGCTACGCGACTCGCAGAGGACTACTCTCAGGAGAAGGCGTCGGCGCTCAACTATCTCGAGGGCTTGGTGATCATCGACATCGTGGGCTTGGTGGCGACCTTTGCGGTCGAACTTGTTCGCGCGGTGCGAACTGCCGCGCTCAATCGCGAACTGCACAACAAAGTCTATCTCGACGAAGCCACAGGACTGCCCAACAAGAACAAGTGCGAGGAGGTCTTGGGGCAGGAGCAGCCTGTCTCCGCGGAGGCGCCCGTTGCGGTGTGCGTCTTCGACCTTAACAATCTGCATACGGTCAATAACAACTTCGGCCACGAGAAGGGCGACGAATACATCCGTTCTTTTGCCCAGCAGCTGGGGTGCGTGGCGTCCGAGACCTGCTTTGTGGGCCGCGACGGTGACGATGAGTTTATCGCGGTGCTATGGGATGCCGATCGGGCTGCCGTTGAGTCCTGTCTTACTCGGGTTCGTGCAAACGTGAACGAGTATTCCGAGGCTCACCCCGACATGCCTATCAGCTATGCGGTGGGCTACGCGCTTTCCAGTGATTTTGATGAACCGCCTATGATGCGTGAGCTCTTTTCTCAGGCCGACAAAAACATGTACATCGACAAGAACCGCGTAAAGACAGCCGAGGCAGCCGGGCCGCAACGCGAGGACCGCTAAACCCGTAGCAAAGGGTAGCTAATTTGGGACGGGACTCTTTTGGCTATTTGAGAAGTTGTGCCATGGCGTTGACGAATTTTTGGACTTGGAGGGTGGGCTCGAGCGGATAGTGCAAAAAGACCGGCACCTCGCGACCGCATAGGAACGGCACGCCCACAAAGGCCGGGTGTACCCCCGACCATGCGCCGCAGGTGAGCACCGCGTCGCCCTTTTCCTCTGCCTCGTTAAAGAGCGCAAAGTCAAAGCTGTCCACGTCGATCACGTCAACGCCGCCGTCGGCCAGAAGGTCGATGCGCAGGCTGTCCATTGCGTCGTTGCCGTGGCGGAGCACGCGCAGGCGCATGCCCTCCAGGTCGGCAACCGTAATGCGTGTCTTGCGCGCCAGCGGGCTCGTGCGCGGCAGGTCGATATAAAACGGCACGTTAACGATGCGGAGCTTTTGGCAGGCGTCACCCCAGCGCGGGGTCGAAAAACTCGACTGCACCACATCGACCTCGCGACCGAGGCTGCGCATGACGGTCTCGCGTTCGTCGTAGAGGTCGCTTACCGGCACGATCTCAAATCGCAGCGACGGTTCCAGATCGTGGATGCCCGACCACATCGACAGCGTTTGGCGCCCCGGGCACATCATCGACACGCCCAGGCGCACGGCACCGCCATCGCCCGCCGCGCGTCGGGCACGGCGCAGCGCGTCCTCGGACTGCCGCATGATCGAGCGCGCGTCGTCCACCAGCAGTGCGCCCGCCGGCGTCACCTTGACGCCCGAGTGCGAGCGTTCGAACAGCGTGATGCCGAACTCGGCCTCGAATCCCGACACCTGCTTGACGAGCGCCGGGGTCGACACGCGCAATTTTGCCGCCGCACGCGAGAAGCTTCCCAGCTCCGCGGCGGCCGATATGGCCTCAAGTCGTCGATCGTACACGTCAATCTCCCGTTTTCGCGCCTGTGACCGCATGGTGCCACAGGGGGTTATTTTCGCAGGTCACGCGCTCGGTTAAGCATAAACTACATTGCACAGCGTAAACCTACGGTTAACGCCATTCTAACAAATATGCAATTCACCTGCGCAAATGCAAAGCATACGATAACCAGCGAAAACCACGTGGGTCGGTTAATGGGAGCGACCCACCGGGAGGCACAAGAAGGGAAGTTCCTATGAGCAACTGGCTTAAGCTCGAGGGCGATGTCTGCGCCGTGACTGGCGCGCTCGGCGGTATGGGCGCCGAGATCTGCCGCGAGTTCGCCCGCAATGGCGCCAACGTCGTCATGCTCGACCTGGACGAGGAGAAGGTCAAGGCCGCTGCCGCCGACCTCGCTGCCGAGTTTGGCATCCACGCCGAGGGCTACAAGATGAACGCCACCGACGAGGCCGAGGTTCAGGCTGCTGTCGACGCCACCATCGCCAACTTCGGCCGCGTCGACGTCCTCGTCAACACCGCCGGCATCCTGCGCTTTGCCGCTATGGAGGACCTGCCGCTGAGCGACTGGGAGCAGGTGCTCAACGTCAACCTCACCGGCTACTTCATCACCTCGCAGCGCTTTGGTCGCGAGATGATCAAGGCCGGCCAGGGTCGCCTGGTGCACATCTCGACCGTCGCCAGCCACTCCCCCGAGACGTTCTCGGGCGTGTACAGCTCCACCAAGGCCGGCGTCAACATGATGTCCAAGATGCTCGCCGCCGAGTGGGGCCCCTACGGCGTCCGCTCCAACTGCGTCGAGCCTTGCTTCGTTAAGACCCCGATGTCGGCCAACTTCTACGCCGACCCCGAGGTCGAAAAGAGCCGCAGCCGTCTGATCGCCACGCGCCGCATCGGCGAGGTCAGCGATATCGCCAACGCCGTCATGTTCCTGGCGTCCACGCGCTCGGACTTTACCACCGGCGACGCCATCAAGGTCGACGGCGGCTTCTCCAACATGATGGGCGACCTCACCGCCAAGCCCGGCGGCCGTCGCGCCTATGCCGACAACTACCTTAAGAACAAGGGTGTCGAGCTCTGGTCCGATGAGTCCGGCGTCGCAAAGCCGACTGACCAGTAAACCAACCTGACAGGGAGGCCCCGCGGACACGCCCGCCCCTCCCCCGTATCGATTAGAAAGAGTCCAATGGCTTCCACCAACTCCAACAAGGGTCGCGCCGCCGTGCTTTCCGCCGCGTGCGTCACCATGTTCTTCATCAGCTCCATCGCGCTGTATTCCGTCGTAAGCAAGAACCTGCTCGCCGTCTACCCCGAGTGGTCGAGCGCCCTTACCTGGGCTTTCCCCGTCTTCCAGACCATCATGGCCGTGACGGGCATCTTCGCCGGCCGCATCTCCGACAAGATCGGCCCGCGCAACGTCGTGATCGCCGCCGCCGTGTGCTACGGCGTGGGCTGGTTCATGTCCGGCACCGTCACCGAGCCGTGGCAGTTCTACCTGTGGTTCTCGCTTGTCGCCGCCGTCGGCAACGGCCTGGGCTACAACCCGGCACTCACCACCGGCCAAAAGTGGTTCATCGACAAGAAGGGCCTCGCCTCCGGCATCACCCTGGCCGCTTCGACCGCCGGCCCCGCCGTGCTGTCCCCGGTGCTCGCCTCGCTGCTCATCCCGAGCCTGGGCATCTTTGGCGCCCTTAAGACGCTCGGCGTCATCTTCTTTGTGACGATCGCCGCCTCCGCCCTGTTCCTGAAGGCCCCCGAGACCGGCTGGCTGCCCGAGGGCTTCGAGGCCCCCAAGGGCGGCGCGCATGCCGGCACCTTCGGCGACCTCACCCCGGGCGAGATGGTCAAGACCCCGCGTTTCTGGGTCCTCATCGTCACCTTCGCCTTTGCCGCCACCGCGGGCACCCTGCTCGTGGGCAAGGTTGCCTCCATCGCCGCCGTCCAGCTCTTCGCCGACCCCACGAGCGCCGCGGCCGTCGCCCTCGGCGGCGTAGTGGTCTCCGTCAACACCTGCGCCAACCTGGTTGGCCGTCTGTCCTTTGGCCAGATTATCGACAAGCTCGGCGCCTACAAGTCACTGCTCATCAGCCTTGTCGTCACCATCGTCGCGCTCGTCATCATGTCGATGAGCTTTACGCAGAGCATGTTCTTTGTGGCGCTCGCCCTGCTCGGCTTTAGCTTTGGCGCTCTGCTCGTCATCTACCCGCCGCTCACCGGAGGCGCCTTTGGCACCAGCAACATCGGCGTCAACTACGGCATCATGTTTTTGGGCTACGCCGCTTCCACCTGGATCAGCCAGCCCATCACCGCCGTGTTGTATCACGCCGAGGCCGGCAGCGCCGCCTACCAGCAGTCCTTCTACGGCGCCATTGTGATCGCCGCCATCGCCGTCGTGCTCACCGTCTACATGATGGTCTCCGACAGCAAGAAGAAATCCGCTTAATTCTACCGATGCGACAAAGGGACAGCCCCTTTGTCGCATTCCACCGGTCACCAGTATTAAGGAGTCGAAATGTCTGAGCTCAACCCCGTCCGCATTGCCGTTATCGGCGCCGGCGCCATGGGCCGCAACCACATCCGCTTTGTCACCGAGGAGCCCGAGGCCGAGCTCGTCGCCATCGCCGACGCCTTTGAGGGTGCCCGCGCCACGGCCGAGGCCGCCGGCGTGCCGTTTTACACCGATCCCGCCCAGATGATGGACGAGATCAAGCCCGAGGCCGTCATCATCGCCACCCCCAACGACCTGCACCTGGGCGTTGCCCGCGAGGCCGTGAAGCGCAACATCGTGCCGCTGGTCGAAAAGCCGATCTCCAACGACCTCGAGGATGCCCAGGCCTTCGCCGCCGAGGCCGAGACCGCCGGCGTGCCCGTGCTCGTGGGTCAGCACCGTCGCCACAACCCCTTCGTCAACAAGGCCAAGGAGATCATCGAGTCCGGCGAGCTGGGCAAGCTCACCGTGTCGAGCTTCCACTACATGATCTATAAGAATGACGAGTACTTCGATGTCGAGTGGCGCCGCAAGAAGGGTGCCGGCCCGATCCTGGTCAACCTGGTTCACGACGTCGACCTGCTGCGTTACCTGCTGGGCGAGCCCGTTGCCGTCCAGGGCATGCAGTCCAGCGCCGCCCGCGGTTTTGAGACCGAGGACTCCGCCGTGGTCAACGTCCGCTTTGCCGATGGCGCGCTTGCGAGCATGACCATCTCCGACGCCACCGCCAGCCCCTGGAACTGGGAGGCCACCGCTCGCGAGGACCCGCAGTACCGTCCCTTCGACGCCGACGCCTACTTTATCGGCGGTACCAAGGGCGCCCTGTCGCTGCCCCGTCTGCACCAGTTCTCCTACGACGGCGCCTCTAACTGGCACAAGCCGCTGCAGATGGAGATCCCGGCCGTGGACCCGGCGCTGCCGCACAAGATGCAGCTCAAGCACTTTGTGAAGGTCGTCCGCCGCGAGGTCGAGCCCGTCGTGACCCCCGCCGATAACGTCAAGACGCTCACGCTGCTTAACGCTATCAAGGAGGCCGCCGAGACCGGCCAGCTCGTCGAGCTGTAACGCCTTAGGGCAGACCGCGGCAGAAGCCCCATGCCGAACCCTTCGGTCCGCCACCAACAAGCCCCTCTTCTTTGCCCCGCGAGCAGCCTCCTGCCCGCGGGGCATTTTGCTACCTTTCCGACGATTTTTCTGGGGCGAGGGGCCATTTTGCACCTCGGCCTGATTCGTTCGCCACGAAATGCGCCTATCTACTACGTTTAACCGATCGCCCTCAACCGTGCCAAATTTCGCGAAGTAAAAACCGCAGGTAGACGGCTTGCGTATTTTCGGAAAACCGGGGGATGGTCGACCCATACAGGTTAAACGTAGTAGATAGGTCATTTTCGTGGCACGGCCCAAAACAGTCTTTTGGGACGGGTGGTATCCTTGGTAGCTCTGTGCTGCAAACGCACCTTTACCGCAAGGAGTTTCATGGATCTTATCGCCCAGCTCGCCCGCGAGCTCAACCTTAAGGCCGCCAACGTCGAGGCGGCCGTCAAGCTCATCGACGAGGGCAACACCATCCCCTTTATCTCGCGCTACCGCAAGGAAGCCACGGGCGGCATGGACGACGTCGCCCTGCGCGCACTCGACGAGCGCCTGTCCTACCTGCGCAATCTTGAGCAGCGTAAAGAGGACGTCGTTCTGCTCATCGACGCCCAGGGCAAACTCACGCCCGAACTCGAGCAGCAGATTCGAGAGGCCACGCAGCTCCAGCGTGTCGAGGACCTCTACAAGCCCTACCGCAAAAAGCGCATGACCCGCGCACAGAAGGCCCGCGAGGCAGGCCTGGAGCCGCTTGCCAACATGATCATCATGCAGGCCTCGGCCAAGGGCAGCGCGCTCGACACCGCCGCGGCCTACGTCAACGAGGAAGCCGGCTTCGACACGCCCGAGAAGGCGCTCGCCGGCGCGGCGGACATCGTGGCCGAGACGGTGGCCGAAGACCCCGAGAACGTCGCCGACCTGCGCGCCTTTACGCAAAACACCGCCGACATCGTCGTCGAGGCCACCGACCCCGCCGAAAAGACTCCCTACGAGCCCTACTACAACTATGATGAGCCGCTGCGCCGTATACCCAACCACCGCGTGCTGGCTATCGACCGCGGCGAGCGCGAGGGCAAGCTCCGCGTGCGCGTGAACGTCGACGGCGCTGCCGCCACAGCGCGCCTCAGCAGCCGTTGGCCCCGACGCCAGGGCGTCTTCGCGCCCATCTTCGATGCCGCCATCGCTGACGGTTACAAGCGCCTCATGGCCCCCTCGCTGGAGCGCGAGGCCCGCGCCAAACTCACCGTTCGCGCTCAGACCGAGGCCATCAACGTCTTTGCCAAGAATCTCGAGGGCCTGCTCTCGGCGCGCCCTGTGCGCGGCGCCCGCGTGCTCGCGCTCGATCCGGGCTACCGCACCGGCTGCAAGGTCGCCGTCATGGACGAGACCGGCAAGCTACTCGACCACGGCGTGGTCTACCCCACCAAGCCGCGCCACGACGTCGCCGGCACCAAGCGCGAGCTCGCCCGCCTCGTCAAAAAGGACGGCGTCAACACCATCGTCATCGGCAACGGCACCGCCAGCCGCGAGACCGAGGAAGTCGTCTCGGAGTTCATTGCCGAGCAGGCGCCTGGGCTGCGATACACCATTGTTAACGAGGCCGGCGCGTCGGTGTACTCCGCCTCCGAGCTCGCGAGCCAGGAGTATCCCGACCTGGACGTCACCGTGCGCGGCGCCATGAGCCTGGGCCGCCGCCTGCAGGACCCACTGGCAGAGCTCGTCAAGATTCCGCCCCAGTCCATCGGCGTGGGCCAGTACCAGCACGACCTTGACCAGGCCGAGCTCTCGCGCACCCTGGGCCACGTGGTGGAGGACGTCGTCAACCGCGTGGGCGTCGACGTCAACACCGCGAGCGCGAGCCTGCTGGGATACGTTTCGGGCATCACGCCGAGCGTGGCCAAGAACATCGTGGCTTTCCGCGAGGAAAACGGCGCCTTCACCGATCGCCGCCAGCTCAAGAAGGTCCCCAAGCTGGGACCCAAGGCATATCTCAACGCCGCGGGCTTCCTGCGCATCAGCGGCGGTAAGAACCCGCTCGACGCAACGAGCGTCCACCCCGAAAGCTACGAGGTGGCCACGGCCGTCCTTGAACGCGCCGGCGTTAAAGCAAGCGAGCTCAGCCGCGGCGGCGTGCCCGACATCGAGCGCCGCCTGGGCAGCATCTCGGCGCTGGCAAGCGACCTGGACTGCGGCACCCTGACGCTCATCGACATTGTCAACGAGCTCAAGAAGCCCGGCCGCGACCCGCGCGACGACGCGCCCGAGGTGGCCTTTAGCCGCTCGGCACTTTCCATCGACGACCTGGAGCCCGGCATGGAACTCAAGGGCACGGTGCGCAACGTCGTCGACTTTGGCGCCTTCGTCGACGTGGGTGTGCACCAGGACGGCCTCGTGCACATCTCCAAGCTGGCCAACCGCTTCGTCAAGCACCCGAGCGACGTGGTGCGCGTCGGCGACACGGTAAAGGTGTGGGTGGAAAAGGTCGATCGCGACCGCAAGAAGATCTCGCTCACCATGGTGCAGGGGAAGTAAACCACCTAAAGCAAGGGTCCCCCCTCTCGCGACGTGCAAAATCGCGAGTATTCTGCAATTTCCGCCGCCCCGAACGCCCCTCAGAGGCAATAAAGTCAAAAACAGCCCCCGTTTTAGCATCATCAGAGCCAAAACGGGGGCTGTTCCGTGCTTCGGTTAACTGGTAAAAGCCTTTACCTTGCTGAATACTCTCAATTTTGCACGGCGCAGGCGGGGGTACCTTTGCCCACGGCAGGATATGGAAGCCAAGCGCCAACTTGCTGGCAAGCTCGTGCCGGCAGCCCCGGCCTTTCCTTTGCCTAGCGCGACCCCCGCGAAGCGCGTGAGCGGTAGGGAAAGGAAAAGCCGGGGCGAACAACCCGCGGCGTAGCCAGTGTTCGCGTTACGGCAGGATATGGAAACCGAGCGCCGCGATATCCTTGGCAAAGCCGCGGACGGTGTCGAGCGAGACCTCGTACGGGTCACGGCCGATGTTCTTGCGCTTGGCCAGGATGCCGTTGGGCACCGTGATGATCTGGCAACCGCAGGCCTCGGCCTGGTAAATGTTGATGAGCTCGCGCGTGGACGCCCACAGGACCTCACAGTTGGGCTTGATGGCGGCCTTCTTGACCGACTCCGTCATAAACGGAATGGGGTCGACGCCGGTGTCGGCGATGCGGCCGGCAAAGAGCGAGATGATGGACGGCATCTCGGTGTCAACGGCCTCGACCATCTCATCGACCTGCTTAGGCGTAAAGATTGTGGTGACGTTGACCTTGATGCCGTCGGCGGAAAGCTTGCGGACAAGCTCGGCGGTCGACTCGCCCTTGGTGGTCACGCACGGAATCTTGACGTAGACGTTCTCGGCCCAGGTAGCGATCTCGCGCGCCTCGACCTCCATGGTCTCGACGTCGTCGGCAAAGACCTCAAACGAGACGGATACATCGGTGATGTGGGCCAGGACCTCCTTGGCAAACGCGCGGTAATCCGTCACGCCGCCCTTCTTCATAAGGGACGGGTTGGTCGTGAAACCCTGAACGTTGCCGTTCTCGTACATGTCGAGCATGCCCTCGAGGTTTGCACCGTCAGCGAACACCTTGATTGCCATCTGCCTGATTCCTTTCGTTAGCATACGGCCGATAAACTGCTAAACACTTTACCTACGTTTATCAAGGCGTGAGCTGCGGTTTTTTATCTTCTCGGCGAACGGTATAAACACCTCAGTGTTTGGATTGATAAATCGATTGAGCATGCAAAAGCAAAGAGTCGCAGTTTGAGCAAACGTCAGAACGCGGGATTCATTAGATGAGGCCGAAATGCCGCATCGCTGTGACGGTGCCATCGTGTGCGACATCGTCGGTCACGTAGTCGGCGAGCGCCTTGACCTCGGGCATGGCGTTGCCCATGGCGACAGCCGTCTCGACCGCAGCGAGCATGCCCAGGTCGTTGCCCGAATCGCCAAAGCCAAAGGTGCGCGCATTTCCCTCGCGGCCCAGATACGCCAGCGCTCGCGCCACGCCCACGCCCTTGTCAATGCCCTTGGGGCTCAGCTCGCGATTCTGGCCACCGGTGTTGCACAGCTCAAACTCGCGATCGATAAAGCCGTCATCGTTGGCTACGCGAGCCAAACTGGGCACATTGAGGCATACCTTGCCCACGCGCAGACTGCCGTCGACGCGCATTTCCTCGGTGCTGTGCACCACAGAAGTGCCGATCAGAGACGACTGCTCAACACCCGCGGGTTCCAGGGCAAAAGTAGCCACGTTGGTCTCGAAAAAGGCCTCAATCCCTGCCGCGGCCATACGGCGCGCAAGCTCCTCAATAACGTCCTCGTCAAAGCAGTCCTCATGCACCACGCGGCCCTCGACCTCGAGCGTCGCTCCCGTCATGGCAACGACACCCGCCGGGTTCAGCGCGCGCAGGCCATCGGCAATCAGCCACAAGGGACGACCCGTGCAGATAAATGCCTGGTGTCCCGCGTCGCGCAGACGACCAAATGCATCGACAACAGCCTTCGACGGATGGACTGCATTGAAGTCCTTATCGGTCATATCGTCGGGATCGAACGACGTCAGCGTGCCGTCCACGTCAAAAAAGAGCACAGCGGGTTCGGGACACGCATCAATCATATGGGTTCCTTTCGAGGATAAGGGCAAACGAAGCATCCATCATATAATGGAGCGACGCAACCAGAGAGGTCACCCATGGAATTTTACGCAAGCTGCCCCGAAGGCTTTGAGTCCGCACTCGCCGATGAGCTTAAACGCCTCGGGCTTTCGCATGTTCGCCGGCTGAAGGGCCGCGCCACGTTTGAGGGCGAGCTCGAAGAAGGCTACCGCGCCTGTCTGTGGTCACGCCTAGCGAGCCGCGTGTTTGCGGTGCTCGGGCGCTTTGAGGCGCAGGATGCCGATGAGCTGTACGATAGCGTTTACGACATCGCCTGGGAGAACATCGTCCGCCCCGGCGCCACCATTGCCATCACCGCCCGCGGCGTGACCGAGCAGCTGCGCAACACGCGCTTCTCGGCCCTGCGCGCCAAGGACGCGCTGTGCGACCGTCTGGCCGAGACCACGGGCCGTCGCGCCGATGTCGACGCTGCCGATCCCGACGTTCACCTGCTGCTTTCGCTGCGCCAGCGTCGCGCGAGCATAAGCCTGGACCTTTCGGGCGACCCGCTGTTCAAGCGCCTGCCGCCCGCGGCGACCCGTGCCGGCGAGGGTGCGCACGTGTTGCGCCCCGACTACGCCGCCCTGGTGCTGGCGCAGGTCGGCTGGACCGCACTGTGCGAGCGCGAGTTGACGGCCGACGATTACGAGAATGAAGCCCTTCTCACGCTAATCGATACCTCGTGCGCCGGCGGCGGCCTGTTGCTGGAAGCCGTGAACATTCTGACCGACCGCGCCCCGGGCGCCGCACGCGAGCGCTGGGGCTTTGAGGGCTGGCAGCTACACGACGCCGCTCTGTGGGAGCAGCTGCTTGCCGAGGCGCGCGAGCGCGAGGCGGCAGCGCGCGAGCGCCAGGCGCGCATCGTGGCCATGGACATTGACCCCACCGCCCGCAAGACCGCCGAGCGCATGGTCAAGTGTGCCGGCTACAAGCGCTTTGTCGATTTTTGCGCCGCTAAGTCCGCCACCGTGCTGGACCACGCGGGCACTGTCGCCGGTGCCGCCCTCGTCGCGGATACGACCGAGACACCGCTTTCACTCATGCACGATGCCATGACGCTCATCGGCGAGCTGCGCCGCGCCCCCGAGCTCGCTTCGGCGCCGGTCGCCGCGCTCACCCGCGACGGATTGCTGGCCCGCGCGCTCCACGCCGAGCCCAAGCGCTCGATCGCCGTCATGCCCAACAACAAGGAGGCGGCTATTGAGGTTTGGCCCTCGCTCGACCACGCCGCCGCGGCATTTGAAGCAGCGATCAGCGCAGATGCCGAGGAACAGACCGCAGACGCTCATGACGAAGCCGCCGATACTCCCACGCCCGAACCTGCCGCCACGCTCGACCTGGGCGACGGCAAGCCGCTGCCCGTGCTCATTCCCGAGTCTGAGCAGTTCGCCAACCGCCTGCGCAAGAATGCCCGCCTGCGCCGCAAGTGGGCCAAGCGCGAGGGCGTGAGCTGCTACCGCGTCTACGATGCCGACCTGCCCGACTACTCCGCCGCCATCGACCTGTACGAGGGCTGCCCGCAGACGCCGGGCCGCTGGCTCGTCATCGCCGAATACGCCGCACCCAAGACCATCGACCCCGCGCTTGCCCAGGCCCGCATGCTCGACATCTTGGCCATCGCGCCGCGTATTCTTGATGTTCCGGCCGAGCACGTGCACGCCAAGGCCCGCATGCGTTCGCGCGGCGGCTCGCAGTACGGCAAACAGGGCGCCGGCAAGGGTGGCTCGGGCGAGCGCGCCAACATCGCGCGCCGTCGTCTGCCGCTCATCGAAGAGGGCGGCCTTACCTTTGCCGTCAACTTTGACGACTATTTGGATGTGGGCATCTTCTTGGATCACCGCGTCACCCGCAACCTGGTGCGCGAGCACGCCAAACAGGCACGCCGCTTCCTCAATCTGTTCGCCTATACCGGCACCGCCACCTGCTATGCGGCAGACGGCGGCGTCGAGGAAACTGTGACGGTCGACCTTTCCAACACCTACCTAGACTGGGCCGAGCGCAACATGCGCCAGAACGGCTTTGTGGGGCCGCAGCATCACTTTGTGCGCGACGACGTGCTCGCCTGGATTCGCGACCAGCGCCAGACGCGCAACCGCTGGGACCTGATCTTTGTCGACCCGCCCACGTTTTCGAACTCGTCCAAGATGGGCCGCCGCACCTGGGATGTCCAGCGCGACCATGTTGAGCTTTTGGCCGGCGTTTCACGCCTGCTTGCACAGGGCGGCCATGCCATCTTTAGCTGCAACCTGCGCGGTTTCCGCCCCGAAACGCGCAAGCTCGCGCGCGTGGGCGTCGTGCTGGAGGACATTACGGCGCAGACCATTCCCGAGGATTTCGCACGCAACCAGAAGGTGCACCACTGCTATATCGTGCGCCGCCTGCCCATCGAGGACGCCATGGCCGAAGTCGGCTTTAGCGCCGAGGAGATTGCCGAGCGAACCGAGGAGCTGCGCAACCCCGAGGCCCGCAAGCCCCGTGCAGCAGCGCCCGCGCACGCGCAGGCCGGCCACGGCAAGTCCAACTTTGCCAGCAAACCCTCCCCTGCCGGCAAGTCCAAAAAGAAAAAATTTTACGCCAGCAAGCCCAAGGGCAAATAAACAAAGTTGCGGTGGAATACGGACTGTTTTGCCTGGAATTAGGCAAATTTAGACCGTATTTCACCGCAACTCATATTGGGATGGCGGATGCCGACCTATCCCTGGATGACCAATCGGTAACCAATACCCACGTGCGTCTGGATATAGCGCGGATGCGCGGGGTCGGACTCGATCTTCTTGCGCAGCGTGCCCATAAAGACACGCAGGCTCGCCAGGTCGCTCTTGGTCGCCGTGCCCCAAATCTCGTGCAGGATAAACTGGTGCGTCAGTACCTTGTCGGCGTTATGCGCCAGCAGGCACAGGAGCTTATACTCGATCGGCGTCAGATGCAGTTCCTCGCCATCCATCGTGGCGATGCCGGCATCAAAATCGATATGCAGCTCACCGGTATCGAACGAGCCCTCGGAGACAACGCCGCCCGTTTGCGCATACGAAAGGCGCCTGAGCGTCGTGCGAATGCGCGCGAGCAGTTCCTCGACCGAAAACGGCTTGGTCAGATAGTCGTCGGCACCGGCATCGAGCGCGCGGATTTTGTCCGCGTCCTCGCTGCGCGCCGAGACCACGATAATCGGCATGCCCGACCATGTGCGCACCGACTCCACCACCTTGACGCCGTCCATATCGGGCAGGCCCAGATCGAGCAGCACGATGCTCGGTGTCTGCGATGAGGCAGCGGCGATAGCGGCATGGGCGGTCTCCACAGCCATATGGCGCAAGCCGTGCGTCTCGAGCGCGGCAACAATAAGATTGCGAACGGCAGGGTCGTCCTCAACGACCAAGATGAGCGGTTTTACGGCAGAGTTCGGCACAGCGCTACTCCTTATCAAACGAAACGTCGGCGACGGGAAGCTCAATCGTAAAGACCGAGCCGTGCGGGTCCGCCGCGGCAACCTCTATGCTACCGCCATGCGCCAACGCAATGGAACGGCAGAGCGAAAGACCCAGGCCAACGCTGCGGTGGCTGTCGGCCAGACCATGGTTGGCGGTATAGAACGACTCGAAGATCCGTTCGCGATCCTCGGGTGCGATGCCCGGACCATCATCGGCCACCGAGCACGCCACGCGTCCATCGTCGACGCTAATCGAAATCATGATATGCGAGCCCGCGGGCGTATAGGTGATGGCGTTGTTCACCAGATTGACCACCAGCTGCACCATCAGGCGCGCATCGACATTGACGAGCGCCGGCTCATCGCACGCCACCACCTTAAGGTCGTGCTCGCGCACGGCCGGATTTACGTGGCGCAGCGCCTCCTCGACGATATCGTCCATGAGCTCGAGCGTGGTCGACAGGCGCATACCGCCACCCTCGAGCTTGGTGATGGCAAGCAGATTCTCGACGGTGGCGTTGAGCCACAGCGCATCCGAGCGAATGGATAGAAGCAGGCCGCGGCGCGTCTGGGCATCGAGCACTGCAGTGCCGGTCGAGCCCTGGTCGAGCAGCACGTCGGCATTGCCCGAAATACTGGTGAGCGGCGTACGCAGATCGTGCGAGATGGAGCGCAGCAGGTTGGCGCGCAGCTGCTCGTTTTTGGCAAGCACCGCCGCCTCCTCGCGGGCCTCCATGGCGCGAGCGCGATCGAGTGCCAGCTCGCCTTCGCTCACGATGGCATCGGCAAGTGTTCGCTCCTCGTGCGTCAGCACGTCGGGCTCGGCAACGATAGCCAGCACGCCCACCACCGAGGCGGGGTCGCCCGAGCGCGCGAAGCCGTCGCCTGTGCAAACCGTCAGGTAGATGCCATAAAACGCCGAGCCGCCATAGGTGGCATCGAGCGGCGTTCCCACATAGGCGGACGCCGAGAGCCGCGGCGGCATCTGCGGCGCCAGTTCGTGCACCGGTGTGGCATCGCCCACGGCCGTGTATGTCGAACGCGGCAGCAGGTCATCGCCCTCGGCGTCGGCGCTGTACCACACGACCGGACAGCCCGAAAGACGCGCCAGCTGCGTTGCCATGGCGTGAACGATCTGCTGCTCGTCGGCGCACCGCTGCAGCATGCGGTTGGTCTCGAGCACCATATGCGTGCGGCGGTCGCTGGCGGCAGCCTGTGCCAAGGCGCGGCGCAGGGCCAACGCAATCGAGCTCGACACAAGCGAGACCACGAACATGATGAAGAACATGCCGGGATAGCCGCGATCGATAAGCGACAGCGAGTAGCGCGGGTCGACAAACAAGAAGTTGTAGAGCGCCACGGCGGCAGCCGAGCTCAGCAAGCAATACAGGCGACTCCAGGTAAAGAATGCGCACAGCTGAACGGCGAACACATAGACGATCATGATGCTCGGCGCGAGACCCGGATGGTCGAGCAGCGCACCCACAATCGTCGCCGCGACCAGCAGCCCCACCGATACGCAGGCGTCATACAGAGGAGTGCGGCGCGTCAGCGTTGTGCGCCGCCACCAAAAGCTATCGGCAATATCGCCGTCCGTACGGACGTCCATCAGTGCCCCGCCCCTCTCTCAAAAACAAAAACCACCACAAAGGGACAGGCACCTTTGTGGTGGTTTCCCTTGTGGTGGTTCCAAGTGTATAGCCTTTGCAACCTGCGGTCGCTAGACAAACAGCACGTGCGCGAGCAGGGCACACACGCACACCGCTCCAAATACCAGTGCCACGATCGAGATCACGCGGTCGGCCATGTCCATGTTGGCCCGATTCGTAAAGAACCGATCTTCGGCAGCATCGGCGCGTGCCTCACGTACCAGCTCGGTCGCAAGATCGCAACCGTCAAGCACCTTTGCATCCATGGTTTCCTCCCAGGACTCAATCCCCGTCAATACAAACCCGCCCGTTCGCAGACAAACCTCGAGCGTCGACTACGGCCGCTCATTGGGGGCCAGGCGTTGCATCTTGTTCACGGCCTTGAACTTGGTGAACAGCGGCACGTACTCAAAGCTCACGTTGGAGTTCTCCAGGCCGTACCAGCGTGCAGGCGTGCCGGCGGCGCGGCGGATGATGTACTTGAGCGTGATGGCCGTACGCTCGCTCGGCTCCACATCGCTTTCGGGCGCCAGAAGCTTACGGATCAGGACGAACTTGAACGTACCGATGTTACCCGGATCCTTGTAGACCGAGTAGTCATGCGTCTGCGCAGGCAGTTCGCCGGTGGCAGCCAGGTCCTGAACGACCTGACGCAGGTAGGCATTGACGCGCTGGTTGATCTTGTAGCCCAGGTACAGATGCACGCGGAACACGTAGTCGGTGCCGAACGTCTCGACCGAATAGGCAAAGGTATGCGGCTCGTCCATGGTCTCGACATTCACGAACCACCAGGCGCGAGCGCGCTTGGGATGCTTGTCCAAAATCGAGTAGACGATGTCGCGGTCGATGTAGTCGGTATGGGTGTCCTTGGTCAGGTACACGACGTTGTCACTCATGCGCTCGTAACGGTCGTCGTCGCGCAGGCGCTTGAGCTGCGGCAGGTAGCTACGCAGCGGCAGCAGTGTAAACTGGCGCTGCTCGACCGCCGTGCCGTTGTACCAGCACACCATAATGCCCATGATGAGTGCAGCCATGAGGATGGTGAAGTAGCCGCCGTGGAAGAACTTGGTGAGCGAGCTCACGAAGAAGAAGCCTTCGAGCAAAAGGAAGAAGGCCGCGAAGATCCACGGAGCAACCTTGAGCTTGCGCTCCTCGTGCAGGTAGAAGAAGAGCAGCAGCGTGGTGCACATCATAGTCAGCGTAATGGCAAGGCCGTAGGCGGCTTCCATATGCGCCGAGTTCTGGAACAGCAGCACCACGATGACGCAGCCGACAAGCATGACGTTGTTGACCATGGGGATGTAGAGCTGGCCCTTGGTCTCGGCAGGGTAGAAGACCTGCATGTGCGGCATGAGGTCCAGACGGCTGGCCTCGGACACCAGCGAGAATGCGCCGGTGATGAGCGCCTGCGAGGCAATGATGGCCGCGACGGTGGAAAGGCCGACGGCAAAGGGACGCAGGCCCGGGGTGAGCATCTGGTAGAAGGGGTTGAGGTCGGCGATACCCATGAGCTCGGGGTTGGCGGCGTTGTTGATAAGCCAAGCGCCCTGGCCCATATAGGAAAGCAGCAGGCAGCACTTAACGAACGGCCAGGTAGCGTAGATGTTGCCGCGGCCCACGTGGCCCATGTCGGAATAGAGCGCCTCGGCACCGGTGGTGGCAAGGAAGCAGCTGCCCAGAATCATGATGCCCGCGTGGTTGTTGGGGCTCAACAAAAAGCCGATGCCACGCAGCGGGTTGAGGCACAGCAGCACCGCGGGGTACTGGAAGACAAAGAACAGACCCGTGCCGCCCAAGAACAGGAACCACAGCGTCATGATGGGGCCAAAAGCGTGACCGATCTTGGCCGTACCGATACGTTGTACCAAGAAGAGCGCGATGATGATGGCAAGCGTGATGGCCACGACGCGGCCCTGATCGTCACCCAACACGGCATGGACCGCCGGGATGGTGCGCAGGCCCTCGATGGCCGTGGTAACGGTAACGGCGGGCGTCAGGATGCCGTCAGCGAGCAATGCGGCGCCGCCCAGCATGGCGGGGATGATGAGCCACTTGCCGCAACGCTTGACCAGGCTGTACAGAGCAAAGATACCGCCCTCGCCGTGGTTGTCGGCGCGCAGCGAGATCAGCACGTACTTGACGGTCGTCAGCAACGTGACCGTCCACACGACAAGGGAGAGCGCGCCGAGCACGAACTCCTCCGTGACGCTTCCGATGCCGCCGTTGCCGGCAACGAGTGCCTTGGTTACATACATGGGGCTGGTGCCGATATCGCCATACACCACGCCCAGCGTGACGAGCATCGCCGAGATGCTCACAGGAATCGCAGCGTGCGAGGCTGCCTCCTTGGCCTTTTGTTCCATAAGCCGGTTTCCTCCCAACTTTAATGTTCGAAGGGATTATAGGTAATCGGCCCATGTTTTAATGCACTGTTTTCCCAGCTAGATAAAGATTTATACAGTCTTTAGGCTACCGCGGCGATATGGAATGCAGCAAAGGAACTATCCCTTTGCCGCATCTGTCATTTTCCGAGCCAGTTTTTGAACCACCACTCCATGGATCGGCTCATCTCGGCCATAAAGGGACTGGTGTGTTTGCGGGTGTAGATATCCACCACGCGCTCGCCCACCTCGCGGGCATGCGGGCGAAACATCGCATCCATCTCGGCCACCTGTGCATCCATAGTCGCGGTATCGGCGCGGCGATAGCGCTCCTCGTGCACCAGGTTCACCACGGGATGTGCGATTGCCGGGCGCTCCTTGCGGGGCGTGCCGATGATGAGCATCGATAGCGGCATGGTATAGGGCGGCAGATCGAGCAGCTCGGCAACTTCCTCGGCGTTCTCCACGATGTCGCCAATGTAGCAGCTCCCCAGGCCCAGGGCCTCGGCGGCAACCACGGCGTTTTGCGCAGCGATCACGGCATCCTGCGCCGCGATGGCAAAGTCGCCCAGACCCGGTGCACAACGGGGCGACTTGCCCGTGCGCTCGACAAACTCGGGCTCAAAGCAGCCCACGTGCTCAAACAGATCGATCCACTTGGCATAATCGACCACAAATATTAGTGCCCAGGGCGCCTTGGCGATCATGGGCTGGTAATCGCACAGGTCGGCGAGGCGGTCCAGCGTAGCCTGCTCGCGAATGCTTACGATGGAATACATCATCATGGCGCCTGCCGACGGCGCACGACTCGCCGCATGCAGAATCGCCGCCCGCTGCTCGTCGGTCACCGCCACGGGGCGGTCGTCGTCATCACGCGCAAAGACACGCGTGGAGGAACGGTGCTCCAACGTGTCCAGCACCGCATTGCCCGTCGTCTCGACCGGATAACCGTTCGTATCCACAGCCTTGGTGCAAACCTGCTCGTTCATCGCCTCATCCTCGCTAATTCTTTAAGAAGCCTTTACGTTTCCGTGTAATTCCCGTCCATTATCGCGCAGGTCGCCACTACATTGCGCCACACCGCCACACGTGCGCGTTAATATGGCTGGTTGTTGTGCGCAGACACCAATTGCGGCGCATATCTTGGTAACAATCGGGTAAACCCCCGCTTTCGTAGGTTTTAGTTTGTGAGGAGTCTCAGCATGTTCGCTGCCGCCATCTCGCTCGTCGGTCTTGCGGCGACCGTCTACCTTGTTTTGCGCGAGGCCAAGGCCATTCGCGCTCAGTCGGGCACCGTTGCCAAAAGCGCTCTTGGGTGGAGCGTCGCCTTCGGCCTGTTCCAGCTCTTTTTGACCATTTGGGGCGCTATTGGTCTCGTCGCCCAAAACGAGCCGCTCGCCTTTGTGATGCTCATCCTGACCAATGCCATTCTCACCGGTTGCGCCTGGGCCAGCATCGCCCGCGACCGCATCGCTCCGCGCGTCTTTGCATTCGCCGCGCCCGACGCCCCCGCCCCCACCGGCAAGCTTGCCCGCCTGCGCGGCGCCTTCGTGGGCAAACCGCTCGTCGCGGCCGTCTTGTGCCTGCTGCTCGCCGGCGTCTTTGCGCTGCTGGGCATGGAGGTATCGTCCAACCACGACTTTACCTGGGTCTACCCCCTGTGCATCCTGCTCGAGTGGGCCATCATCACCGTGCTCATGACCGGCTTGTTCTTCCTGTTCCAGCGCCACGGCGCAGCTCCGGCCGTCCTGGCCTTCGCCCTCTTTATCCTGGGCATTGCCGAGTTCTTCGTCATCACGTTTAAATCCATGCCCATCCAGCCGGGCGACCTTTCGGCCATCTCCACCGCCGCCGCAGTCGCCGGCAACGGCTACACCTTCTCGATCTCGCTGTTCTGCGTGCTGTCCATGGGCTTTACCGCCATCGCCATGCTGCTATGCGAGTACGCCGGCCTGGTCGCGCCGCATCGCCAGAAGGGCGCCGCCAACGCCAAGCGCATGCTGCTCACCAACCTGCTCGTCGCCGTGCTGTGCCTGGGCGGCGTGACCGCGCATGTTACGCTCATCGACTACTACAACACTCTCGGCATCACCGTCTACACCTGGCGCCCGCTCGAGAGCTACTGGCGCGAGGGCTACCTGCCCGCTTTCATTAGCGCAGCGCAGTCCATCAAGCCGCCCAAACCCGCCGACTACTCCGTCGACGATGCCAAGGCCACGCTCAAAAAGTACGCCAAGGCCTACGACAAGTCCGACGCGGCCAAGAGCGACGAGCGCGCCGCCGCAAAGGAGCAGTTCGATAGCGAGAAGCCCACGGTCATCGCCATCATGAACGAGACGTTCTCGGATCTGTCGATCTACCAGAACATGCGCGCCGGCTACGAGGGTCCGCAGTACTTTAAGAACCTGTCCGACTGCCTCAGCCGCGGCAAGCTCTATGTGAGCGCCTACGGCGGCGGTACCGCCAATACCGAGTTTGAGTTTATGACCGGCAACTCCATGGCCAACCTGGGCTCGGGCGTGTACCCCTACACCATCTACAACATGGAGACGACCGGGAACTTAGCCGAGCAGTTCAAGTCGCTCGGATATTCCACCACGGCCATGCATCCCAACCACGCGACCAACTGGAACCGCGAGAACGTCTACAAGGACTTTGGCTTTGACCAGTTCCTGTCCATCAACGATTTCCAGGGAGCCGACACCCTGCGCGGCATGGTGACCGACCAGGTTACCTACGACAAGATTCTTGAGCTGCTCGACCAGAACGCCGATCCGCAGTTTATCTTCGACGTGACCATGCAGAACCACTCGGGCTACGATACGGGCCTGCTGCCGGTCGATAAGCAGATGCACCTGAATATCGACACGACCGATCTGGACGCCAAGACCGTCGAGGACGGCACGCTCTCCGATGTCGACGAGTATGTCTCGTGCATCGAGCAGTCCGACCAGGCGCTTCGCTACTTCCTCAACGCCCTGAGCAAGCTCGACCGTAAGGTAGTCGTGGTGTTCTGGGGCGACCACCAGCCGTTCTTCCCGTCCAAGTTCAACGACAAGTGGTTTACCGGCGAGGACGATGCCACGCACCAGGAACGTCTGTGGCAGACCGACTACATCATCTGGGCCAACTACGACGTTGCCGGCTGCGACCAGACGAGCGAGGTCGACGACCTGTCCACCAACTACCTGTCCACGCAGCTGATGCAGCTGATCGGCGCACCGCTGACCGACTATCAGAAGGCGCACATGACGCTGCGCGAGTCGCTGCCCGCTATCAACTCCGTGGGCTACGAGGACGCCAGCCTGCGCTGGGCGCTCTCCTCCAACGTCACCGGTGACGACGCCGCTGCCGCTGCCGCAACCAAGGCGCGCGAGGATTACGCCAAGATGCAGTACTACGAGATGTTCCGCGACGGCAAGAACGTGTACACCGAGCACTTCCAGACCGAGGCCAACGAAACCGACCCCAACCTGGCACCGGGTACGACCAAGATCAAGTAGCGACCAGCTGCGAGTTCATAACTGAAACGTCTGTCCGGGCGGCGGCATATAAGGTTCCCTGCTCGGACAGTCCTGCGCAAGACGGAGGCCACATTAAGTGGCCTCCTTTGCGTGCGGAACTCGCGATGAACCTTATATGCCTCCGCCCGGACAGACGCCCTGTTGTTGGAGCGCGGCTTGTCATAGGGGTATCCGCTGAACATATATAAGTCGAAGGCCACGTCTTGTGGCCTTCTTTGTATTCGGAAACCGTGTCCCAGAATTCACGTCCGGAGTGGGATGCAGTTTCCGCTTACGGCCCCGTTGGGAAACTGCATCCCACTCCGGGCTCAAATTGTGGGCCATCGTTTCCACCAGAGCCCTCAACCGGAAACTGCGTCCCACTCCAAAGGCAAATTCTGGGACGCACTTTCCGAAACCCCATCCATCCGGAAAGCCCGTCCCACTCTGCATACATCCAGCGAACGCATGCGAGTGTGTCGTCCAGGACGGTCTCGTCATCGGGGTGATGGAAAATGTCACCCCAAACGCTTGCCACGGCGCGGTCTCCTGTCAAGAAAAAAGCCTCGAGAATCTCGAGGCTTTCACGTTTGTACGATTGAACGCGCGGCACCGCGAGCGACGCTCTACTCGCCCAAAACGGCCTTTTTGGCGGCTGCAGCCATGTTGTCCAGATCTTCCTTGGTGGGATGGTCCTTCGCGGCAACCCAGTTGTCGAGCAGCATCTTAAATCGGGCGTTGTCGGGATCTTGCTCGAGCATGGCCTCGTAGCGCTGCTTGACCGCGGGGCCCATCTTGCCCTGGCACATCGCCCAGCCCGCAAGCTCGGCATCCCCAGCCAAATTGGAAGTTACGCGGTCGATAATCTGCTGATAGTAGCTCTGGTCGGCCCCAAAGCCGCAGGTGCCAAACAGGAACACGCGCTTACCGTGCAAGGCGGAGAGCAACGCCGCGACCGAAGGCGTGCACGCGCCCTTGTCGCACCAAAAACCGACGAGCACCGTGTCGGCCGCGCAGGCGCCCTGCGCCTCGAGCGCGACCTGATCTGCATCCGCATCGTCGCTCAACGCCGCGGCATGGACAAACTCAACACCCGCAGCCTGCAGAGCGCGCTTGATCGCGCCCGAAACCATCCTGGTATTACCGCTCTTGCTGTTAACCACCAGAGAGCACGTCATAGTCACGTTGCCTCGTTTCCCCCAAAACTAAAGCCACTAATGCAATTTATTAGATGAATATCTTAGTACTTACGTGACAGATGTAAACCACCGTCTGTCGATTGATTAATTTGCCCCACGGGCTTGCTCACTGGGCAAACTGGCTGCGGTAGAGTTCGGCGTAGAAGCCGCCTGCCGCTAGCAGCTCGTCGTGCGTGCCGCGCTCGATAATCTGGCCGTCGCGCATCACCAGAATGCAGTCGGCGTTGCGGATCGTCGACAGGCGGTGCGCCACCACAAAGCTTGTGCGGCCGGCCATAAGCTCGTCGAATGCCGCCTGCACCTGCAGCTCGGTGCGCGTATCGATACTCGAGGTCGCCTCGTCCAGCAGCAGAATCGCCGGGTCGGTGAGCATGACGCGCGCGATGCACAGCAGCTGCTTTTGACCCTGGCTAAACGTGCCGCCGTCCTCGCCGATCACCGTATCGTAGCCGCCTGGCAGCTGCACGATAAACTTGTGCGCGTGCGCGCGCTTGGCCGCCTCGACAACCTGTTCGCGCGTGGCATCGGGACAACCATAGGCGATATTTTCCGCCACCGTGCCCTCGAACAGCCACGTATCCTGCAGCACCATGCCAAAGGCGCGGCGCAGGCTTGCGCGCGTGTAGTCACGCGAGGAACGGCTATCGACCACAATGCGACCAGCATCGATATCGTAAAAACGCAGCAGCAGGTTGATGAGCGTCGTCTTGCCACAGCCCGTAGGACCGACCAGGGCAAAGCGCATGCCGGGCTTAGCCTCGATGCAGATGTCCTGCAGCAGCCTGCGGTCGGGCACGTAGCTAAAGTCCACATGCTCAAGGGCGACCTCGCCCTGCGGTGCGGCAAGTTCCACGGCATCTGGCGCATCGGGCTCCTGCTCGCGCGCATCGAGCAGCGCAAACATACGGCGCGCCGAGGCATACGCCGTCTGGATCTGCGTAATGACGTTGGTGACCTCGTTGAACGGCTTGGTGTACTGGTTAGCATAGGACAGGAAAATCTGCACGCCGCCCACCGTAAGCGTCGCCGGCACGCCCGTGATCACGCCCACGCAGCCGATCACAGCGACCACGGCATAGATGATGTTATTGATAAAGCGTGTGCCGGGGTTGGAGAGCGAACCCATAAACTGCGCGCGCTCGCCCGCGGTGTAGAGCTCGGCATTGAGGGCATCGAAGCGCTGCTGAGCGTTGGGACCATAGGCAAAGGCGTCGACAAGCTTTTGCTCGCCTACGTACTCCTCGATATGACCGCCGAGCTGCCCTTGAATACGCTGCTGTGCCGTAAAGCTTTTGTTGGAAAGCTTGGCAATAGCACCAGCTGCAAAAATGGAAAGCGGCGTGACGAGTACCACCACGAGCGTCATGGTCAGGTTAATGGAGAGCATAAACGCGAGCGTGCCCACAATGGTAATAACACCGGTGAAGAGCTGCGTGAATCCCTGCAGCAGACCGTCGCCCACCTGGTCGACGTCGTTGACCACACGGCTCATGAGGTCGCCGTGGGCATGGCCGTCGATAAAGCTGAGCGGCATGCGGCCGAGCTTGTCGCTCGCCTCCACGCGCATGTCGCGCACCGTCTCGTAGGACAAGCGGTTGACGCAATAGCCCTGCAGCCACTGGAAGGCCGCGGCGCCCACCAAAACGAGCGCGAGTTTGGTAACGAGTGGCAGCAGCGCATCGAAGTCCACCTGCCCGGCGGCGACGATAAGATCGATGCCCTCACCAATGAGAATGGGCGTGTAGAGCTGCAAGATCACCGAGATGGCGGCGCTCACAAACGACGCCGTAAACGAGACGCGGTGCGGGCGAACATAGCCCAGCAGGCGGCGGGTCACCGCGCCCACGGGATAGCGCTCAGGGTCGCCGGGCTGGCGCGGACCGTCGCCCAGGTCGTTGAGGTTATCGTTACCGGACACGTTGGCCGTCATCGTGGCGACCGAACCGGAGGAAGTGTACGGATTCATTTAGCAGCCCTCCTTTGCGCAAGTGGATGCCGGGGCAGCCGGGGCGGACGCGGGGCTTGGGACGGGCGCGGGCGCCGCACTCCCCTGCTGGCCCTCGAGCTCCTCGCGGCGAAGCTGCGACTGGCAAATCTCGCGGTAGAGCTGGCAGGTCGTGTAGAGCTCATCGTGCGCGCCCAGGCCCGCGACCGAACCGTGGTCAAGTACGCAGATCATATCGGCGTCGCGCACGGTCGAGACACGTTGGCTCACGATGACGGTCGTGAGCGGCAGCCCGCCCTCGGCGGCACCGCGCACACTGCGCTCGCGGATGGCATGGCGAAGCGCCGCGTCGGTCTTAAAGTCGAGCGCCGAGGCAGAATCGTCCATGATCAATATCTGAGGCGAGCCCACCAGGGCGCGCGCGATGGTCAGGCGCTGGCGTTGGCCACCGCTGAAGTTCTTACCGCCCGCCTCGACCGGGGTATCGAGCCCCTGCGGCTTGTTGCGCACGAACTCGCTCGCCTGCGCCATGTCGAGCGCCGCCCAGAGGTCCTCGTCGGTCGCAGCCTCGTCGCGCCAGGTCAGGTTGCTGCGGATGGTGCCGCTCACCAGCGACGCACGCTGTGGAACGGTCGCGACCACACGGCGCAGCTGGTCGAGCGGCCAGGTGCGCACGTCGGCGCCCATCACACTCACGCTGCCGGTGCTCGCATCGTACAGGCGCGGGATAAGCGAGACGAGCGTGGACTTGCCGCTACCCGTACCGCCGATAATGCCAAGCGTCTTGCCCAGCGGGAGCTCCAGGGTCACATCGTTGACGGCATTTGCCGCGCCCGCGCCAAAGGAGAAGCTCGCATGGCTCAAGCTCAGCGCGGGGACCGGAACAGCGCCACCCGCCAGTTCGCTCGGCTTGGGCAGCGCAACCGACTGATTGCCCTCGTCGGTGATGCTCGGCTCGCAGTTGAGCACCTCGTTGATACGCGAAGCACTCGCGCTCGCCTTGGTAAAGACCACGACCAGGTTGGCGACGTACACGATGGAGGTCAGGGTCTGCGTCATGTAGTTCACAAACGCCATGACCTGGCCCTGCGTAAGCTCGCCCACGTTGACCTGGATGCCGCCCACCCACAGGATGGCGCACACGCCCAGGTTCATCACCAAAAACGTGACGGGATTAAGGATTGACGAGAGCTTGCCCACCGCGATGGCGGTATTGGCCTGGTCATCGGCGGCTTGGGCAAAGCGCTCGCGCTCGTGATCTTCGCGTACAAAGGCGCGAACCACGCGGGCGCCCGAAAGCCCCTCGCGGCAAATGAGCGCGATGCGGTCGAGCTTTGCCTGCAGCTGCTTGTAGTACGGAATGCAGCGCGCCATGACAAACCAAAACACCAGGCCAATGGCGGGCGTGCAAATCAAAAAGATCATGCCGAGCTTAAGGTCGATGGCAAGGGCCGCGCACATAGAGCCCACCGCCAAGAAGGGCCAGCGGATGAGCATGCGTACGCCCAGCGCCACGGCCAGCTGCACCTGATTGACGTCGTTGGTAATGCGCGTGATGAGCGACGGCGTGCCAAAGCGGTCGAGCTCGGCATAGCTCAGTTTGTTGATGTGCTCGTAGAGCGCGCCGCGGATATCGGTACCCATGCCCTGCGAGGTGAGCGCCGCCATCTTTTGGCAGACGAGCGTAAACGAGATGCCGATCACGGCCATGGCGGCGAGCACCATGCCGTAGTGGACGACAGCGTTCACATCGTGTGCGCCAATACCCTTATCGATCATCTGGGCAATCACCAACGGCGTCAGCAGGTCAAAAATCACTTCGATCAGCTTGCACGCTGGGCCAATCACCATATACCGGCGAAACTTGCCACCAAAACGCCCGAGCAGCTCAATCATGTATAGGCGCTCCCTATCATCATCCACATTCAATTCGAACCATGATAGTACCGCCACCCCAAAAGAAGCGTAAACAACTCGTCATTTCTAACGGGATTCAGTTTTCAGAGGGGTATACGCGCACACCCAGCCAGTGTCGGGTCAACTAGCATGGTATATTTACATTAGTGCTACCAAGTTAGTCGCCGACCCTTGAAATGAGGTGCCGAGATGAACGACATTCTCGCAAGAAGAGCAAGACGAGCAACTGTGGGCATCGCCCTTTCCGCGGCACTTGTCGCGGGAATCGCCCCCGTAACGGCGATCGCGGCAGAAACCAGCGCCCCCACCGGTGCAGTTGCCTTGCAGACGGAAGACGCGGCCGCCGCAAAAGAAAAAGCGTATGCAGCCGTGCAGGAAGCGCTCAAAAACCTCGAGGCCGCAAAAGACGCCGCAAGTCCCGAGAAAATTGCGGAAATCGATGATGACATTGCCGCATTTCAAGAACTCTACGACATGGTGGTGGCGGAAGCCGGCAAACGGAGGGAACCCCTTCCCGCCATGCAAGCGAACGTCGATGCAGCCCAAGCCAAATACGATGAGGCCCACAACCGGACAAGCGGCCTTCAGGCAGAATTAGATAAGGCACTTGAAGCACTCGGCGGCGAGGAGCCCAGCACAGCTATTAAGGAGCATATTAAGCAGTTGCGCATGGAGATCATGACGGCAGAAAGGCGAGAAGAATCTTGTGAAGATGATCTTCACCGCTACCAACGCCGGCTCGAAAGCCAGGAAAAACAGGTTCAGTATTTCGAAAGTGAGGCAAAGAAAGCTAAAGCCCACATCGACGAGGACATAGCCAAGCGAAATGCGCTCCTCGGCGATTTGGAAAAGGCGCAAGCGGCCTATGACGACGCCTGCAAGGCATACGAAGAGGCAAAGGCCGCGGCAGACAAGGCCACCTCGCCCGAGATAACGAAACCGACCGAGACGACGCCTCCCTCCGGCTCAACGCAACCCGCCGAGGCGACACCGCCCGTTGTCTCACCTGCAACCGGCAAAGACGCCCTACCAAGCTCCACCAAGCAGGCGAACTCGAGCAGCGGCAAGCAAGCAAATACGACCGCCGGCAAGCTCGCGAACACGGGCGACACAGCACCGAGCGCAATAGCACTCGCAGGAATCGCCGCCATGGGACTCGGAATAACCGCCACAGCCACACGCCGCATCAAGAACTCGAAATAGCTGCCAACGGTTATTGTCTCCGCCAATTCACAAGCCCAGAGACAAAAAGAGGTCCGTTTCCCCACCTAAGGAAACGGGCCTCTTTAACTGCAAAAATTCAAGCAACAGCACCGCCGCCTCTTGAACCACGTAGCCATCAATGCCCAGACAACGCCAGCAAGCCGCATTCCGCAAGGGATAGATTAAATTAGATAAACGCGCCTTTACGGGTGATTTTTGGACGACATGGCCCGGCACCAAAAAGCGCCCGTGCGCTCGATGGATTCGGATGCCCGACAGAGGCTCCTTATGGCTGCTTCCTTCCGGACCTGACCAGATTCGGAACATGTCGTCATCCGAACCCATCGAACGCGCTAGGCGCTCGGTATATCTTACCTGCTCCCGCCCGCCAGAGCAAGGTAGGTAATTTGGGACGGAGCTTTTTTGACTACTTTTTGACTACTTTTGCAGCCCGATTGCCAGAGCAGCCAATGAGTAGTCAAAATAGTCCCATCCCAAAATGACCGGCTTGGTGCCGCACCACAGAAAGGACCCATCTACTACGTTTAGGCCACAGGGGTCGACCATAGCCGACTTTTTCGAAAATCGGCAAGCTTTCTACCTGCGGTTTTGTTTTTGTAAATTCCGGGATGGTCGAGGGTGGCCGGTTTAACGTAGTAGATGGCCACGTTTCGTGGCAGGCGGTCCGACCCAAGGCACAAGGCGGTCAACCTCGAATGGCCATTCTCGAAGTTGCGGTGGAATACGGACTGAATTGGCCCCTTAAAGGCAAAAACGCTCCGTATTTCACCGCAACTTATCGAGGGGATGGGTTTTAGATACGGCCAAGGTCGTAGGATCGAGCGGCCGCTTCACCGGCGCAGATGAGGTTGGTTGTGGCTTCTTGCACACCGAGCGCCCGGTCAAGGTCCATGGGCTTGCGGCAAACCGGCAGAACCAAGTCGACACCCTGCTCATACACTACATCCAAGTTGTCCGCACGACCGCCCACGACGGCGACCACCGACTTGCCACATCGCTTGGCGCGACGCGCCACGCCCACCGGCGCCTTTCCAGCGGCGGACTGCTCATCCATATTGCCCTCGCCCGTTATGACCAGGTCGACATCGCGCACGCGCTCGTCAAACCCCACGAGATCGAGCACCGTCTCCACGCCCGAACGCAACTCGGCGCCAAGTGCCAACAACGCGGCGCCCAGGCCGCCTGCGGCACCGGCACCGGGCACGCCGAGCACCGAGCCAAATGTCCGCGCGCCCTCGGGCACGCGCAGCAACCCCTGAGCCCGCACCCCGGTAATCGCCGCATCGAGCAGGCGGCCGTAGCCGACCATCCAGCTGTCGTACCTGCTCAGCGCCGCGGCGTCATCCGTCGGTAGGCCCTTCTGCCCGCCAAACACCGCCAGTGCGCCTCGACGCCCCACGAGCGGATTCTCGACATCGGAAAGCACGACAACGCGCGCACCGCTCAGTGCCCGAAGCGCCGGTGCCAAATCGATACTCGTCACGTGTTCAAGTCCTGCGAGACCGGGAGCGATATTGCGGCCACACTCATCGACAAGGTGGGCGCCCAGCGCCTGCAGCATGCCGGCGCCGCCATCGTTGGTGGTACTGCCGCCCAAGCCAATATAGATGGTCTTTGCCCCCGCACGGACCGCGCGAAGCATGAGCTCGCCCACGCCATAGGTTGTGGCCGCCAACGCCGCCGACTCCGTGCAAGGCGAATACCCAATACCCGCCGCCTCGGCCATCTCGATTACGGCCGACTTGTGCTCGCCGTCCACCAGCATCCGGGCAGACACGCGATCGCCTAAGGGGCCTGCAACCTCGCAGGTTGAGAGCTCGCCACCGCGCGCGGCGATGGCGTCGAGCGTTCCCTCGCCACCATCCGCCAGCGGCAACGCGGCCATCTCGGCATCGGGCCACACACGGCGTGCGCCTTCGGCAACCGCCGCCTCCGCCTGCGCGCTCGAAACGCTACCCTTAAAGGAGTCGATCGCCAGCAGCACACGGCGGGGCCGGCGGCATGCGGGGCCAAAATCGACCGCCTCAACGGCAATATCTCCAGCACCAGCGAGCGCCTCGGCATGAGCGGTATGCGCCTCAAGATCAGATCCACAGCCGCACGCAGCACCATCGGTGTCACGCAGCCCACTAAAATAGCTGCTCAACACCTCACGACACTCATCCGCCAGCACGCCAGCGGTCACATTAAACCGATGGTTCAGGCGCGAATCGGCATTGAGGTCGTACAGCGAGCCCAGCGCACCCGCCTTGGCATCGGCCGCGCCATACACGCAACGTCCCACGCGCGCGTTAACCATAATTCCCGCACACATGCAGCAAGGCTCGAGCGTCACGTAGACCGTGCAATCGGAAAGGCGCCAGCGACCGAGCGACCGAGCGGCAGCGCACAGGGCCGCGAACTCTGCATGAGCCGAAGGGTCCTGGTCGAGCTCGCGACGATTATGCGCCCGCGCGACGGTCTCACCCGCGCGCACCACCACAGCGCCAATGGGCACTTCGCCCACTGCCGCAGCGGCGCGCGCCTCCGCCAGCGCCTCGCGCATGAACTTCTCGTCGATTTCGGTGATCGTCATCGTTCGCCTTCCCTGTTGCAAATTCAAAACGATGCTATCATTACGACTCACGGAGAGATGGCAGAGCGGTTGAATGCGGCGGTCTTGAAAACCGTTGAGCGCGAGAGCGTTCCGGGGGTTCGAATCCCCCTCTCTCCGCCACTTTAGTGATGCACCGGTGTCATGGTCCGCTCAAACAGTGCATCGACCACGTCGGCTATCTCAGGTCGACGCTCAAGATCGTGGCCCGATTCCCACCATATCGTGAAAAGTCGAATAATACCGCCGGCGACAAACTCAGACGTCGTCTCGAGTGACACGGGGGCCAGGGCATCCTCGGCAAGCACGTTCATCACACGCTCGCGGATGGAACGGGCAATGCGGTCGCAAATAACGTTGGTCAACATGCCCGACATGCTGCTTGCCAAAATGTTATCCATGAGCTGCTCGTGCGCCAGAATCAAATCCATGGCATCGTCCAAAATCGCGTGCCGAAGCGCGCGCACGTCCTCGGCAGACACTGCGCCGGCCTCATCGGGCTGTTTTTGCGGCAAGCCCGACATGAGCTCATCGATATAAAAGGCAAAGTAATCGTTCTTGTCGCGAAAGTGCTTGTAGAACGTCGTGCGGCGAATCATGGCGCGGTCGCACAGCATGGCAACCGTCAGGTCCTCAAAACGATGCTCCTCGAGAAGCTCGGTAAAGGCATCGAACAGGGCGCGGTAGGTTTTCTTGATGCGAAGGTCCATCCGTATCGCCATCCTCAGGGCAAAGACAACACTCGTCAATCTGTCGCATATCTTACACCTGTACCTCGCGCGCTTTGCCCCGGTGCCGACCCCGCCGAAAACATAACGCTTGCCGGAAAGTTCGGCACGGCAAAACGTTGCGGGTATACTAGTAGCGTTATACCAACGGCAGCTGGCGCATGCCGCCGCGGCCATTCGAAACGGAGACATCATGATTACCGTCATCATCGGCATCGTTGTTGTCATTGTGATTGTCTGCGCCATCGCCGGCATCTACAACAACATGGTCACCAAGCGTAACCGCATCGATAACGCCTGGCAGAACATCGATACGCAGCTGCAGCGCCGCAACGACCTGATCCCCAACCTGGTCGAGACCGTCAAGGGCTACGCCAAGCACGAGCAGGAGACGCTCTCCGCCGTGATCAGCGCGCGTAACACCGCCGTCAAGGCCACCACGCCCGAGGCCAAGATGGAAGCCGACAACGTGCTGACCGGTGCGCTGCGTCAGCTCTTCGCCGTAGCCGAAGCCTACCCCGATCTTAAGGCAAACACCAACTTTACGCAGCTGCAGGCATCGCTCGAGGATACCGAGAACAAGATTAGCTACGCACGCCAGAGCTACAACGATTGCGTGCTCAGCTACAACAACGCCATTCAGACGTTCCCGGCTGTCATCTTTGCCGGCATCTTTCAGTTTAAGGAGCGCCAGGGCTTCGAGGCCGCCGAAGCAGCCCGCCAGGCCCCGACCGTCAAGTTCTAGTAGTTTGGCAGTGCATCCTTAATCGGCCAAATGCATAAACCGCCCCGTCGAATGCATACTTCGACGGGGCGGTTTCCTTTTTCGCGAAGGTCCCCCTCTAAGCGCCGTGCATTTTCAGGAGTATTCAACATAACCAAGAGCTTCGGGCGCCACGATAAGTGCCAAAGACCGCGAATATCCCTGCAAATCAAACGCTGTCAGCCCATAACCCCGACCATCATCCGTAGAAAACATCGAGAAATCCCGATTTTTTGCCCGAGGTCGATATGCAGGGGCCTTCGATTGCAGAATACTCGCAAAAATGCACGTCGCCACCACCCCCCCCACATGGCGCGAACCAAAACAAAAGCGCGGCCTTCCTTTCCGGCGCACTCCGCAGGACGAAAGAACCCCCGCCGCACGTAGTGCGCAGCGGGGGTTCTTTCATGTCCGAGGACGCACCGGAAAGGAAGGCCGCCCTCGGGCCGGACAGCTAAGACAGCTTACGCGACGGTGTAAACCCAGTTGTGCTTGTCCTCGACAGCACCAGACTGGATACCAGTCAGGGTCTCGCGAAGCTTCTTCATCACAGGGCCGATCTCGGTGTATCCAGCCGGGAAGGTCACGGTCTCGTCGGCGCCGTAAACCTTGTTGTCGATTTCGCCAACCGGAGAGATGACGGCAGCGGTGCCGCACAGGCCGCACTCCACAAAGGTGCCGGCCTTGACCTCGGCCCACTCGACGGGGCGCTGGTCAACGGTCATGCCCAGGTCCTGAGCAACCTGAACGAGCGAACGACGGGTGATAGAGGGCAGGATGGAGTCGGTGTGCGACTGCGGAACGACGAGCGTGCCATCCTCTTTCACGAACAGGACGTTGGCGCCACCGGTCTCCTCGACATAGGTGCGGGACTCGGAGTCGAGATACAGGTTCTCGGCATAGCCCTCGCGATGGGCCTCCATCGTGGGCTTAAGGGACATGGCGTAGTTCAGGCCGGCCTTGATGTTGCCGGTGCCGTGCGGTGCAGCACGGTCATACTCGGAAACGCGCAGCTTGACGGGCTTGAGGCCGCCCTTAAAGTACGGACCGACCGGGGTCACGAGAATGCGGAACGTGTACTCAGGAGCGGGAGCCACGCCGATCACGTCACCGGAGCCGATCATAAACGGACGCACGTACAGGGTCGCGCCGGAACCGAAGGGCGGAACCCAGGCGGCGTTGGCAGAAACGACCTGCTTGACGGCCTCAACGAACTTGTCCTTGGGAAACGGGGGCATCTCGAGGCGCTGGGCAGAGTTATACATACGCTCAGCGTTCATGTCGGGACGGAAGCAGACGATGCTGCCGTCCTCGGCGGTGTAGGCCTTCAGGCCCTCAAAGACCTCCTGGCAGTAATGGAAGATACCGCCGCACTCGGAGACATGCAGGGTGTGGTCGGTGGTCAGGCCGCCCTCGTCCCACTCGCCATCCTTCCAATGAGCCTCGTAGCTGTAATCGGTCTTCATGTAGCCAAAGCCGAGGCTACCCCAATCGATATCCTTCTTCTCGACAGTCATATGTCGCTCCTTACATACACAGTTGCATACTCGCGAACCCGCACGCAAGGACCGAGGCCGACCGCGTCGCAACGTCGCACGCCCGGAGCGTAGAGCCGGACGGGACACGCGAGCAGCATCAAAGCCGATGGCACGTCGATTCGCATGCACGAGATTGTACTCCCCGCACGCGTCTGATAAAACGCTTTTCTTTAACTAAGTAAAGTATTTTCATTTGACCGAAGCAAAAAGGCCCGCCACCGTAAGCGGTGACGGGCCTCAACTGTACGGTCTGCGCGCTGGCTCGAGCTAGGCGTTCTATTTACCCAGCTTGGCCTTAACCAGACCGACCACGGTCGGGATGATCGACACGGCAACGATGCCGATAATCAGCAGCTCAAAGTGCTCCTGCACAAAGGGAATGCCGCCAAAGAAGTAGCCCAGCAGCGTAAAGACCGTCGACCAGGTAATGCCGCCCAGCACGTTAAAGACGACAAAGTTGCGCCAGTGCATGCCGCCCATGCCAGCGATAAAGGGCACAAAGGTGCGGATAAACGGGAAGAAGCGACCCAGGAAGATGGCCAGGTGACCCCACTTGTCCAAGAAGTCCTCGGACTTTTTGATGCGCTCGGGCGTCATGGCCTTGACCTTGCCCGAAGCGATGATCTTGCGGCCAAAGAAGTGACCGATCATAAAGTTGCACTGATCGCCCAAAATGGCAGCGGCCCATGCGGTGGCCAGAAGCGCCACGATGTTAAAGCCGCCGTTGTGGGCAAAGAAACCCGAGGCGAACAGCAGCGAATCACCGGGAAGGAACGGGAAGAACACCACGCCCGTCTCGATAAAGATGATCAGGAACACGCAGCCGTAGGCCATAAGCGGGCCGGCGGCGATCCAGCTGGCGATCGCGGTGCGCGGGTCCTTAAGCAGCTCGGCAATAAAATTGATGAAACCCATGAAGTAAAACCTCTCAGTTGTGGGCGCGGATACGTCCAAGTTGACCAGTATACGGTTGCGGTGCCCCCTCGTGCGCAACCCCACAAAAGCATGACTCCATTACCAGCAAGTTTGCATAACTGACACTTGTAGCGCAAAGCCGCCAAGATTGTCCTTTTTAATCCCTAGCGAATCGCTATACTTTATTGAATCGCATTGCCATGGCGCTAAGGGAGGGCGGCCGGTGAGCTTTATCAATACCATTCGCGAGGACATCAAGACCGTCCAGGCGCAGGACCCCGCCGCGCAAAACGGTCTGGTCATCTTTCTTTCCTATCCTGGCCTGCACGCCAAGTGGAACCACGTGCCCGAGCACTGGCTGTGGGAGCACGGTCATCGCTCGCTCGCCCGCGTGCTCTCGCAAATCACCCGCCACATCACCGGCGTCGAGATTCACCCTGCCGCGCAGATCGGCAAGCACTTCTTTATCGACCACGCCATGGGCGTCGTCATCGGCGAGACCACCATTGTGGGCGACAACTGCGTGCTCTATCAGGGCGTCACGCTCGGCGGCACCGGCAACGAGACCGGCAAACGTCACCCCACCCTGGGCAACAATGTCACGGTGGGCGCGGGCGCCAAGGTGCTCGGCAACATCCGCATCGGCAACAACGTCAAGATCGGCGGCAACTCGGTCGTCGTCAAAGACGTGCCCGACAACTGCACCGTCGTGGGCGTGCCGGGACGCATCATCAAGCGCAACGGCTGCCGTGTGTTCGAGGAGAGTTTCGACGCCAAGCAGCATCGCGAGTACATGCCCGATGACGCCGCCGAGCAGTCCGCCCTCAACCGCCAGGGCATCACCGAGAATGCCCGCCGCGTCAAGGAACTCGAGCGAGAGGTGGCCGAGCTCAAGGCCCTCGTCGCCAAGCTCGTGGACGAACGCTAGGAACGCAAGCGGCACAAAACGACATCGGCATCAACGCAAAGGCGCGCCAGGGAATTCATCCCCGGCGCGCCTTATTTGTGATGTGGCAAAGAGACTGTCCCTTTGTCACATTATGCGAACTGGCTCAGATAGAGGTCGGCGTAGGCACCCTCGGCAGCCAGCAGCTCCTTATGCGTGCCCTGCTCGATAATGTTGCCGTGATCCATGACCAAGATCAGGTCGGCGTCCACGATCGTCGACAGGCGGTGCGCGATCACAAAGCTCGTGCGCCCGCGCATGAGCGCGTCCATGGCACGACCGATGGCAAGCTCGGTACGCGTATCCACGCTTGAGGTCGCCTCGTCCAGGATGAGAATCGCCGGGTTATTGAGCAGCACGCGTGCGATGGTCAGCAGCTGACGCTGGCCCTGGCTGATGCTTTCGGCATCGTTGGCCACGCGCGTGTCATAGCCCTGCGGCATGGTGCGCACAAAGAAGTCGACCTGCGCGGCGCGCGCAGCCGCCACGATCTCCTCACGCGTCGCCTCGGGACAGCCGTAGGCGATGTTTTCGGCAATCGTGCCATCGAACAGCCAGGCGTCCTGCAGCACCATGCCAAACTGCTGCCGTAGCTCGCCGCGGTCCATGCGGCTCGTATCCACGCCGTCGAGCGTAATACGCCCGCCGTCAATCTCGTAGAAGCGCATGAGCAGGTTGATGAGCGTCGTCTTGCCCGCGCCCGTGGTTCCCACCACGGCAATCTTCTGGCCCGGCTCGGCGGTAAACGACACGTCGTGCATAAGCGG
Source organism: Collinsella sp. (assembly GCA_018365375.1). Taxonomy (GTDB): domain Bacteria; phylum Actinomycetota; class Coriobacteriia; order Coriobacteriales; family Coriobacteriaceae; genus Collinsella. The sequence goes on from JAGZKE010000011.1 coordinate 63,804, forward strand.
CTTGTCGGGCGAATAACCAAAGCGCACGTGCTCAAAGGAGACGCGACCCTCAACGCGACCCGGCAGCTTGGCGGCCTCGTCCGGCAGCGGATCGGCCTCCATCTCGGGCTCATCGAGCAGGTCGAACACGCGCTCCACACTCGCCAACGCGCTCTGCAGCGAGTTGAAGGTAAACGACAGCTGCGTCATGGGTTCGGACGCCTCGTAGATAAACTGGAAGAACGCCTGGAACACGCCGACGGTCATGTGACCGGCAACCAGCATGCTGCAGCCCACCAGCGCGATCACGATCTGCGCCAAACGGCCGATAAAGCGCACCGCAGGGCCGACGGCATTGATCATAAAGTCGGCCTTGGCACTCACGCGTGCCAGCTCGCCCGAGGCCTGGTGTACCTCGGCAGAACTTTGGCGTTCGCGGTTAAACGCGCGGATCACCAGACGGCCCGAATAGCCTTCCTCGACCGCACTCGTAATCTTGGACACCCACTCCTGGCGCTCGCCCGTCACATCGTGTGTGCGGCGCGAGACGACCTTCGTCACCAGCAGCGACAGTGCCGTAAAGAACAGAAAGACGAGCGTAAGCTGCACGCTGAACACGAACATCACGCTCACAGCACCAACAACCGTGCCGATCGACACGAGCAGCTGCAGCAATCCGCGCTGCATGCTCTCGGACATCTTGTCCAGGTCGTTGGTCGCGCGGCTGACGACCTCGCCGGGACGATGCGCGTCAAAATAGGCGAGCGGCAGACGGTTGAGCTTTTGCGCGATGCGGTTGCGCAGGCGCAGATTGAGACGCTCAGCGACGCTCGACATCAAAAAGCTCTGGAGCGCATAGAACGAGGCAGCGGCAGTCCAGATCATAAAGTAGACGAAAATGGTCTTGCCGCAGTTCTCCCAGGTGATGCTGAAAGTGGTGTCGTTGGCAAACGCCACCTGAATGTGGCCCCACAGCTCATCGATCACGCGGGCGCTATATGCCGGCGCGGCGGTGTTAAAGATGACATAGAACACAATGCTCGCGAACACGATATAGAAGCGCCAATGGTCGCCGGCAGCCTCACTCCACAGGCGGCGCACCGTCGCCCAGGTATCCCGAGGCGTCTCGTCCTCGTCTTCGTCGTCCACGTCGCGCATACGCTCTGCCTCGGCGCGGGCGCGCTCGTCCTCGGCACGTTCGTTTTCCTCGTAGAGCGCTTGGCGGCGAGCCTCGCGCTCCGCCGCCTTGGCGGCTTCGTCCAGGTCGGGCGCGACGCCCGTCTCCTCGACTGTCTCTACAACCGCAGCGCCATCGACGATGCCCTGCTTCTTGAGCTCCTCGGTCATGCTACTCACCTCCCTTCATCTGCGATTCCGCGATGGCGCGGTACACCTCGCAGGTTTCCATGAGCTCGTCGTGCGTGCCTAGGCCCACGATCTCGCCGTCTTTGAGCACCACGATCTGATCGGCATGCAAAATAGTCGAGATGCGCTGGGCGATGATGAGCACCGCGGCATCGCACGTCTCGTCCTGCAGCGCATGGCGCAGTGCCGCATCGGTCTTAAAGTCCAGGGCCGAAAAACTGTCGTCGAAGATATATAGATCGGCATGCTTCATGAGCGCGCGAGCAATGGCCAGGCGCTGGCGCTGGCCGCCTGAAAAGTTCGTGCCGCCCTGCGCCACCGGGGTATCGAGCCCCTGCGGCTGATCGAGTACAAAGGTGCTCTGGGCGACCTCAAGCGCGTGAAGCATGTCGGTCTCGGTCGCGTCCTCGTTGCCAAAGCGCAGATTACTTGCCACGGTGCCCGAGAACAGCCACGCCTTCTGCGGCACATAGGCGATGTGTCCACGGATCTCATCTTGCGAAAGCTCGCGCAGATCGACACCGTCCAGGCGAATGGCGCCCTTGGTGGCATCGTGGAAGCGCAGCAAGAGCTTGGCCACCGTCGACTTGCCCGAACCCGTCGAGCCGACGATTGCGGTCGTCTGACCGCGACGACAGGCAAAGCTCAGGTCGCACAGGGTGTCCTCGTCGGCATCGTCAAAGCGAAACGACATGTGGTCGAACATGGCCACCGCATCGGCTTCGTCTTGGGGCTCGCGCGCCCCGTCATCCAGCGTGCGCTCGCCATCGACGATGCTCGGCTCAATCTCCAACACCTGCTGCGCACGGTTCAGGCACGCGGCAGCACGCGGAAGCGTCAGCACCACCATCTGGGCCATCATCACAAAGAACAGGATCAGAATTGCATACTCCAGCACCGCCGAGATACTCGCAATCTGCATGGCGTGGGCGCCTACGCGGTTGCCGCCCACCCACAGCACCGCCACCTCGGCGATGTTCATCAAAAAGAAGCTTGAGCTGTCGAGGCCCACAAACAGGTGGTTGACTTTGATGGCGTTGGCGGCGTATTCGCTAAACACCTCGTCCAGACGCCGTTCCTCGTGGCGCTCCTTGTTAAACGCACGGATGACGCGCACGCCCACAATATTCTCGCGCAGCACCACGTTCATGCGGTCGATAAAGCCCTGTAGGCGCATAAAGATCGGAGCCGCGTTGGCAACCGTAAAGACCGCCGCCACCAGCACAATCGCAACGACTACGCCCAGAAGCGTGCCCATGGCGGGATCGATAAACCAGGCGAATATGATGCCCGCCACAGCCAAAAACGGCACGGGCAGCACCAGCTGAATCGTCTGCAGAATCGCCTGCTGAATCACGTTGATGTCGTTGAGCGAGCGCGTGATCATCGATCCGGTGCCAAAGCGCTCAAAATCGCTGGCCGCGAGCTCGAGCGATTTGTCGTACACGGCATTGCGGATATCGCAGGCCACGTTGGCGGCCAGGCGCGCCGAAAGATAGCAGCCCAACACCGTGCCGCCGCTGGCCATGCCGGTCGTGATAAGCATGTACAGGCCGTTGCGTAAAATATAGTCGATGTCGCCCGTGGTAATACCGGTGTTGACCATGTTCGCCAGCATCGTGGGAACCAACAGCGTACCGACGTTATCTATCAGCACCGCAAACAGCGTCACCGCAATCAGACCGCGGTACGGCCTCATAAACCTCATTAAGAGTCGCATGTGTCCCCCTCGCCCTTATCGTCAGCCTCGTTCTCGGCGGCCACTTGCCGTTTAAATGCCTCGCACTCTTCGTTAAGAACATGGGAGAACTTACCGACCAAGCGCATGATCTCGCGCTGTTCCCACGGCTCGAGCGCCTCGAATGCCTGTTGCTCGGCTTTTTGCGCCGGCAACGCGTAGCGCTTGGCAAACTGCACGCCTTCTTCGGTCAGTCGCACAACCTTGTTCTTACGACTGCCCTCGGCAAACTCCAACGTCGCAAGCCCTCGCGCCCTAAGCGTCTTGATCGCCGAATTGATGGTCTGTTTGCTGTAGGACCATTCACTCGTCAGCCGACTCACGGCAACGCTTCCGCCCGCCGCACTCGTGTCGACGAGCATCCAGTAGGCGCAGTCCGAAAGACCGCAGGCGCGCGCGAACTCCGAATAGATACGGTCAAGCCCGTTGAGCATCTGGTCGAAATCGACCGGGCTAACTGCACTATTCATCTCTCCCACCATTCGATAGTCCGAGTTTTGACCAATTAATATCTCTACATTAGTCCGAGTTTTGACTATCGTCAACAAGCTCGTTGTTTATGGTCGGCTCTACATAAGCATATCGACAAAAAAGACCGCCGGCGCGGGGGCGGCGCCAGCGGTCACGTGAAAATCGGGTTTTATTGCCTGTTAAGCAGCGACGGCCTCATAGACCGTAGCACCCGAGAAGCTGTCATGCAGGCTCTTGCCGGCAATCCACGGCAGCTCGACGACCTCGCAGACCGTGTTGACCAACTCAGAACAGTCAGTAAAGTGGCCCTTGTCGTTGAGGGCCTCGCAATCCTGAACACGCCAATAGCCATCGGTGTGCGTGATGTAGTACTCGTGATCGTTGATCGACACGAAAGCGCGCGTCTTGGAACGCAGCAGCTTCAGAAATCCTTCGAAATCGGTCTCGACGACATCTCCAGCCTGGAATATGATGTTACCTCCTGGCCCGGCGCCACCACGGCGCATTGATAAACGTTGGTACTCCTTTAGTAAAACCTTTATCAGAGGTTATGCGTTCGTCATTTAGGCAAGTGGTAAAAAACCGCAGGGTAGACGGGATAAAACGTTTAACCATCCCATTTGTTTGTCACATTCTGAAGGTACTTTTATGCAAACCTACTTTCCCAATTGGAATCTATCCTTTTGGCCGGGCAATTGACCGTCTATCGTTTGAGCCCGACGGGTATGAACGGGGCATCTGCAACGCCACCGCAAGGAGACACCATGGAGACTATCGAAGCACTCATTCACCGCCGCAGCTGCCGCAACTACAGCGATCGTCCCGTCGAGGCCGAAAAGCTTGCACGTATTATCGAAGCCGGCCAATATGCACCGAGCGGCATGGGCCGCCAGCCGGTGACGTTTGTCGCCGTCACCGACCCCGCGACCGTCGAGCGTCTCTCGCAGCTCAACGCGCAAGTCATGGGCAGCAACAGCGACCCCTTCTATGGCGCCAAGACCGTTGTGGTGGTGCTGGTTGACCGCAGCGTGCCCACACATCTGGAAGACGGCTCGCTCGCCATGGGCAACTTGCTCAACGCCGCTTATGCGCTGGGTGTCGATTCGTGCTGGATTCACCGCGCGCATGAGGTCTTTGACTCGCCCGAGGGCCTGGAGCTGCTGGCCAGCTGGGGCCTGCCCGCCGACGGCAGTCTGCGCGGTGTCGGTAACTGCATTCTTGGCTACGCCGAGGACACGCTACCCGAGCCCAAACCCCGCCGCGACAACATCATCTACGTAAGGTAACCCAGGAGCGTCAGCGGGGTGGCTAATTTGGGACGGGGCTATTTTAGCTACCCCACTCGCAACTTATATTGACGTCGCCGTTGTCGTCGTTTCGTTCGTCTGGGCCGTTTCGGCGCCATCGCCCTGTTCGTCCTCGTCCTTTTGCGCATCGGCGATGGTGGAGGCCGCCGCAACGATACCGCGCTGGGGCGCGACGCCTGTCTGGGTCTGTGCGCCCTCGACAACTTCTGTGCCTGCATGCGCGAGCTCGGGCGATTTAAACATTGCGTCCAAGTTGGCGCCACCGCCGGCATATCCGAGCGCAGCGAGCGCGATGACGATCACTGCAACGGCGGCCACGATCGGCACGTAGCGATGCCAGCCGGCGGGATTGAGCCCGCTGCGGCGAGCCGCCCCGCGGCTGATGTAGCCGAGCGTTCCGTCGTGCTTGAGCTTTGAGCCCACCACGCGTTTGCGGCCCCACAGCGAGGACTCTGCCTGCATTGCCAAGCGGGCGCTTGCCGAAGGATAGCCGTATTTAGTGCGCTTGAACGAGCCATCAAACCCCGAGGCGTGTTTGCCCCACGTCACCGATGTTGTGCGTCGGTTGACCGGCGCGGCACTCCGCCTTCTGCGGCTCGGTTTTGAAGTCTCAGCCATATGCCCTCGCACGCCGTAACCAAATCGAAACAATAACGCTTTGGACTGTAGCACACGCGTCGCGTGCGGTCACGGGCGCCTCGCTCAACGGTCATCGTCCTTCAGCAAGCGCCACAGCGTTGTACGGCTTATGCCCAGCACCTCCGCCGCACGGGTTCGGTTGCCGTGGAGATGGTCTACAACCAGATGCGCGATATCTCGCTCGGTATCGGCCAGCGGTCGCAGGATATACAGGTCACTTTCAAGCGTCGGGGCGCCAAAGGTTGCGGTCTTAATCACGTCCTCTTGGGCGAGCACTTCCTCCGCCACAGCGCGGTCCACCGTGCCCGTCCCCACCAATATATACAGTCGTTCCGAGACCTCGCGGAGCTGCAGATAGTTGCGCGGCCAGCGGTAAGCATCGAGCGTCTTCGTCGCCGCGGCAGACAGCGTGGGCGCTGCCGTCCCAAATGCATCAGCGAGATATTCCAAATAGCGCGCGACCTTCGTCGACGCGGCTCCCTGCTCGGCGATTGCCGGCGCGACGCTCACCGCACAGGCGAAGCGCTCGGTCACAAAGGCGGCTTGATCACTTTCGCCGCCGCCCGGCATGTCATTCGCCGTCAGCACCACATGGCAGCGCGTCGCCAACGCGGTGTCGGTCATCGTGGAGACCAGCTCGCGGAGGCGCTGGGGGCCAACCGCGTTCCAGCCCTCAATGCAAAGGGTCAGCCCCATTTGGAACAACGGCGATTCGACGCTTTTGAGTACATGGCGCCAACCGCGCTCGGTGAGCTCATCGAGCGCAACGGAAACAAAGGGCTGATCGGCAAAAGGACCGTCCAGATAGAGGCGCTTGGCGATCTCGACCTGACCCGCTCCCAGCTCGCCCTCGAGCATAAGAGGCACACCGCGCGCGTAACTCTCTGCAACCGGCGCAGCCACCGAGGCCGCCCCCTCAACGATGCCGTACGCGCTCGATTCGTAGCGGGCCTCAACTTCGTCGGCGTTGAGCCACTCGATGCCCGCATGCGCCGCGGCACCGCGCACCTCGCGGACCACGACGACCCAAAGCCCCCCGCCCTCTTTGTCGGTGGGGCGAACGGTCAGGCTCAGGCGCGCACCCGCACGCCCCATAACCAGACGCGCGCCGTCTCCTATACGGTCGAGGCGCTCAGCTACAAAAGCCGCCACATCCCGCTCAAGCGCCGCGTCATTCATGGTCGAGATCGCGACGTCCCCACGCGCATCGATTGCCAATGCCGAGGCCCCGGCAGCAGCCAGGGCCTCGGTCAAGATGTTCAGCTTGGCATCGCTATCCATTATTTGCCCCTGTCCGCAGCGACGTGCAACCGCCGACGGTCGTACGACCGAGTGTTTCAAAATTGAACGATATTGCTCACCAAACACTATAGGGCAGAAAGCGCCGTCCTGCGAGTATAGGTGTTGCCCCGCATCGCCATCCTGGCGGGGCGATAAGAGCTCTTCGGGACTTATAAACCTGCGGACAAGCCATACCCGCAAGAGCTCCTATCGCTCCACCGTGAGAATGCGCTCGCCAGCACGCAGCACGCAGCACGCAGCACGCAAATAAGCTACTTCTCTACCAGATTCC
>JAGZKE010000039.1:0-17517 GCA_018365375.1 Collinsella sp.
GCCCGCCAGCATGAGGGTGGACAGCGGGTAGTAGATCATGGGCTTGTCGTAGACCGGCAGCAGCTGCTTGGAGGTCACGAGCGTGAGCGGGTACAGGCGCGTGCCGGACCCGCCGGCGAGGATGATGCCTTTCATAACATAACTCCTTAATAAATAAAGCAGCCAGACATTGCATGCTTGCGGCAACGTTAACTTAAAGGTCTACGTTGCCGCAAGTATGCATCCATCACATTAAAACTATAGTATCAGTCATATAGGCGAACGACTCTATCCGCCAGTTTTGACCAGTCCCTCTCCTCCGCAGTCTTCAATCCCCCGTCATACAGCGTCTTACGAAGACCGTGATCATTAACGATGCGATTAATGCAGCTCACCGCAGCATCAATATCTCCCCGGTCATAAAGCAAGCAATTCAATCCGTCGCGAAGGAACTCTGCATTACCTCCATTGGGAACAGCAACAACAAAGCCGCCGGTCGCCATCATCTCCAGCGGGGGATATGAAAAACTTTCGAGAATGCTTGTCTTCAATAAAATATGACACTGGTTATAGATGTCTGATATTTGATCATGCGGTACTCTACCGAGGAAATTATCAATACGGTACCAAGGCTTCTTTTTACCAGTGTAGTTCATGTACCAAATCTCATATCTTTCAGAGTCAAGCCTTTCCACTACCCTGAAAGCTTCATCAACATTTTTATAATCAGAACCGCAATCCCCCTCAATTAGAATCCTAATTTTGGGCAAAGAAAAATCGCGCACAGAATGAGGGAACGCAGCAAGGTCAAGTCCGTTTGGCACAGACTTACAATCCTGACCGAACCTGTCCTGAAGCCATTCCTCACACCAAGGCGAAATTGTCAAATAGTCAATATCATTATTCAAATACGTGGCATTTGCTTGAAGGCGCAGTCTATCTCCTGGAAGATAAAAATCGGTCTCCAGATTCTGGACCAAGTACTTTTTCTTACCAATACGTGGATAGCGCCTAACAAAATCAAGAGTGTCCCAAAGGGTTGCAACTGCGGTATCAATTGCACCCGACAAAGGACATTTATCGAGCTTACCGCTAGGAACGACACGATTAAGAACAGGAATACGATGTCCGAAAACTTCAAGCCACTTTGTTGAATCATCAGTATTAAGCAACAATATATCAACGCCAGCGTCTTGAAGAATGCACAGATGCCTAAGGGCGACTAAGACACCACCGCTAGTATTCACGCTCGGCATGACCATTGCGAGATTGGGAGATTGTTCTTTTACAATAATATCTCGGATTGCTTTAGCAGCCGAAACAGTAGTGCAGTGCTCATGGCAGTATAAATATGCAGATTCGCCGACGCTCTTCCTAAGATCAGAATCTAATATCAGACGATTGAGGGCAGCACACCAGTCCTCAACACAATCGCAGAGAAATCCAGTAACGCCATCCTGAATCATCTTCTTAAAGGCGCCAACATTGCTAGCAACCGTAGGAACCTTAACAAGCGATGATTCAATCCATTTATTCTCGGATTTAGCTCGATTGAATAGAGTATTCTCCAAAGGAGCGATATTGATATCACAGGAAGCTATATAATTTGGAAGCCGACGCCAATCGCAAAATGGGAACGTGACAATACGTTCAGAAAATGGCATCAAGTCATCAGGAACATCGAGTTCCCCGCCCACCATCAGGGTGACGTTGTGATGAGTCTCCATTACCTTAGATAATGCTGGGAGCACTGAATTGAAATCTGCATTATGGGTAATGCTTCCGCTAAAATAGCCGATTCTGATTTCCTGAGTTTTCTGTTTTTCATCCCTTCGCTCAACCGCTCGCTTATAGGGAACCCTATCCTCGGGCAAGACGCTTGAGCTTTGCAAGCTGGGGAGTACATCTCGACGATAGATAGCAATATTCGAATAATCAATCATCGATTCAGATGCTACATTTCTATTTATATAGACCCTGGGAACATATTTTTTTAGTTCTTCCGCCATACCCTCAGTAGTAGTGATAGCGCAATCGCAAAGCTTCAGTGTTTCACCCATTCGCCTGACTCCATCGTCATAGCAAGACTTATCATGAGCAGTCATTGCATTAACGAACGGAATAGAATCGGTATAAGCAGTGTCGATAACCAAATCATCAATGTCATAAATAACACGCTTATTGAGTTTTTTTGCCTGCCTAATTAAAGATTCAACTTCATCACTTAGGGGACAACGGAAAATAATAAAAGTACGCGCATGCCTAAGAATATCCTTTTCCATCTCCCAGGCATTAACCTTTTGGACCGTTAAGCCGGCAGCCTCAAGTTCCTCAATCTGATGATCGACACGGTACCTAATAGGATGCGGAACGGAATAATCACATCCATTAATAAAAATAACATCAAAAAAAGAATTGTCTTGGCGAGAGCCAAAATCAAATCGAGGCCTATGCATTGAGAGTACATGGGAGACCTTCTTGGGGACGTTATAAAAGCCCTCTTCTTTAACGGTGTAACCAATGCCCTCAAGAAGGTTCAACATGAAACACTAACTCCTAAAACGCAGAAAGAATTGAAATAAAGTCAACAAATAGAATAGTACTCATTATCAATGAAGAACCAAGCAAGACATGTCCTTCAGAACTTGATTTTATCGGTCGCAAGATATTCAACAGAACCGGAAGGACCAGTGGGAATAAATATCGTCCTTGGACCCCCATGATAATATCTTCACGCTTATCAACAGTAAGAGTCCAGTTCCTCATCGTCATAACAATCAGGAAGAAATTGACGAATACAACAGCAATCATTACAAAGCGATCCGTACTGCAGAATAATTTTTTATTATTCTCATCGTTATAAAACAGAACAACGGACTGAAGAATGATGTAAAGCCAAAAACAAAATGGCCAAACATTAATCGAAAGAGCGCCAAGATTGTAACCTGCATAGGATTGAAACCAGAATGGCCCCATCTCCCAAATAGACTTAATAAAGACCTTTGCGCAATGCAGCGGCGCTCGCATCAAATCAAAAGAATCTGGCATGAAACTACCATGATAAAGAGACACGAACGCACAGCTCGCAACAAAAGCTATCGCAAAGAAGGAAAAGATGAACTTTATATAGCTGTCTGTTCCTTTAAGTTTTTTCCAGTGAATAAGATTCAAGAGTACCAACGGGAAAAACATTATCTTTGAAAGAAGCAGTAAACCGGATAGCAGTATTAACGCCAGCAGAGATCGATATGAGTACAACGAGTCCGCATAAATCTTAACAACTACAGCAACGTACAAAATGGCAACAATGTTTGCGACAGAATCAGCCGAAACAGACGCTTCCTGCTGCAATAAAATGGGATTTAGTAAAAAAATCAAAACAGCATTTTTACCAACTGGCATCAGTTTGATTATCCAATAAGCCGCGAAGCAATATATTAATCCAGCGCACACGCGCGAAACTGAAAGGGCCACAAAGGCATTGAAACCCGTTTGCTGCGCAAATCCTAGAATTACTCCCGGAATTAAATAAAGATGAGGGTAATAGCTCCCCAAATACGTATGGCACACAAAGACGCTAGACCAATCGGTAGGCTGAGTCATTGCATTAAAATAATCTGCGTACGATGAAGGAAACTGACCCAATTGGAAGCAAGAGACAACATCAAAGCCATTGCCGTTACGAGACAATAAGGCGGCCGCCTGCCAAATATGAGAAGCCTCGTCTGGAACATTAGCGGGCAGCATGAAAAGGCCAAAAGCAGTTACAGCGGGCACACCAATCACCACAAAGCAAATTGCGGGATTGTGCTGCTCTTTAATTAATAATAGGACACCAACGAACAAGCAGGCGATTAAGGGCAGAGCCGAGAGCCATAGCCCAGGCAATCCGATAGCGCTGGCTTTAAAGGCGCAATAGTAGAAAAATCCCAAGCAAAGAGAGAGTGCAGCTATAAGTGGATAAACGATAAACGTCAGAGCTTTTCGATAACTATCAGATAGTTTCAGATGACCAGTAAAGGTATCTAGATTCATAACTCTACAACTCCGTCTCGATAAATGTTCAACTTACGCCGGCATTGTTGCAGCGTCATAAAGAATTGCTTCTCATGCTAAGCGAATACAGGCTACAGACTATTGGAGCAAACCACTTGGGCCAGAATTTTTGAAGCATAGTTTCATCCTCCGACCTCCTTGTATCATCTTTAATCAACGCCGTGGTCTCAGAGCCTTCATGAATTCGATGAAACATTAAAACCTCGGGAGAATAAACGAAAGATCCGTCGATTTTCGAAAATCTTTCCCATGCCTCCCAGTCCAAGTCACATTTCATGTCTGTCATAAATAACGGTGTCTGTAAGATGCTTAGATTAAATGTCACAGAAGGACAGCAGATGGCGGAACCGAACCTCAGGATATCCCTTTTATCCTTAACCGATGAAAGAGCGCCGTGGCGAGCAAACTTACGAAGTAAAATTCTCTTAATTTTCAGAATAAGGAGGTTTTCTTCATATACGCCATTTCTTATCTCACCATAATTAGAAAAGAAGATTAAAGGTCGATCCGCTTCTTTCATAGCCCGCAGCATAGTTTCCGTATAACTAGAGCTATAGATATCATCCTGATGAGCTATAGTCACAAGCTTTGTATTTGAATTCGCAATAGCACAATTCCAGTCATGAGATATGCTAGGCGACCCCTCGTTAACAATTACCGGAATCGAATAATTAGACGCTATACGATCAATATAGGAATTAGGAGTTGACGTCGATATAAGGATATTACTTCGGGTGCTTTGGTTCACTAAAGAATCTAAACAGTCAGACAAGTACGGAGACTCGCCGTATGCGCACAATACAAATGTATGATCTTTTGCCAAGCACATGGCATTACTCCCTATTTTTTGATTCAAGCTCTTTTTCAAGCAATGCAATTCGTTGAGTTAAGTTAGCAATTGCAGAAGATTGTTTACTTGACAGACATGCCATAGAAAGAACAATGCATATCAAAAATAAAAACCCTAAGACAAAAACAAAATTGGCTGGAGTCTGAAAACCAAATAAACTTGAAATGAAGTAAAGAGGTTGCGGAAAGAGGCCGCATACCAACAAAACCAATGCAAGAACAATCCAAAGAAGTGAATACTTGAGCTGAAGGCTATCCTTTAATACAAGACGCAGCACAAAACAAAGCAAAACTAAACAAGCAGTAATGACACCAAACTGTAAGGAAATATGCATAACAACCCGTCCTAATTCGAGAATGAAGAGATGATAATCGCCAAAGTAACCTTTATCATGTAATAAATGCTACTAAAACCAGAAATTGACGACTTTCCCCCCTGTCGTTCTTTCATTACGACAGGCACTTCTGTAACGCGAAGGCCCTTAACCATAGCCGCAACAGCAGAATCCGGCTCCGGATAGTCTACGGGATATTTTTTACAGAACAGATCTATGGCCTTAGATCCACATGCGCGAAAACCAGAAGTGGGGTCGCTAACACGAACGTGAGTTGTAAGATGAATTACCGCAGAGAGCCATCTAATTCCAAGACGCCTCAAGAAGGTTGACTTGAAGCCTTCAGATTCTTCAAGAAATCGCGATCCGATAACTAAATCAGACCCATTATTTATTTCATCAAGCAAGCGCGATATGTAATGGGCGTCATGCTGCCCATCACCATCAACTTGGATGTCTACATCATAGCCAAAGCGTTTGGCATATTTGTGTCCGGCTTGAACCGCGCCTCCAATGCCAAGATTCTGCGGTAAATCCAGGACATTAACCCCCGCATCGCGACAAACACGCAAAGTGTCATCAGTGGAGCCATCGTTAATAACTACATAATCGTATCCAGCTTCCTCCACAGAAGAAACCGTATCTAAAATGTTCGCCTCTTCATTAAAAGCTGGGATGATAACCAGCGCTCTTAATTCATGCATCATCTGAATCCTCAGTACAGAATATCAATCAAACAGCCCAAGTCGAACTGAAAAACCCTATCGAAACAAGGAGAGCGAATTTACAGTTCGGATGTGACAGATTGCTTCGCCTTCCGATTTAATAGGTTAATTATACAAAGGAAGGAAAATAATAATCCAAAACCGTATGCCACCAAGATAATGATATTGATGACATTTGCATCAGAAGCAAATACCGGATTCACAAAACAATAACGAGAAAGAAACACGGCCAACGCTAACGAAGCGGCACCAGAAATCGTGCCAATAATCGGTTTCCCAAATGCAATAAAGACATCAATAGTGAAAAAGTTCAAACCAGTGAATGCGGTAGCAACGAGTGCCAACGGAAGATAATCTGAGTGAAGGCCAACTTCTTTGCCATAAATAGCAGTAAGCACAGGTTCGCCTATGAAAGCACTAGCCATGGCACACATCGCCGTCAAAACGAATACGGAAACGAGCATCTTAATAAATACTAAGCGTAATCGGTGAGTTTCGTTTTCTCGCCACATTGCCGAAATAGGTCCAAGCAGGGGGGCATATAGATAAGATACGAGAGCCTGAATTACGGCAGTCGGAGTGGCAACGGCGGCATAAAAACCCAACGCCTCATTTCCATAGGAAAGGCCATAGAACTGTCTTGTTACGCTAACAACAGCCGTGCACGCAAGAGATGCAACAAAACCGGGAAAGCAGATACGCGACAATTTGATAAGGGAAGTAAAATCAAAATCAGGTATAACGGCACAAAACCGTTTTGTCATTCTAAAATCATATGTAAGCACAACAGCTATGGTAACAAAAGCCATTGAAGCAACGGCTATTACCAAGTTATCAAATAGCAACAAGCACAACGAAAAGGAGACTAGAACTCCTACGCCACGAACTATTTGAGAGATAGCCGCAATGTCCAATCTGTTGTTTACCTGATCCACACCGTGAAGAACATCGACAAATGAATCGCCAGCTTTAAATAGGCAATAAACAGCAACAACTGCCCAATCGCTGAATGCAACAGAGACTAAACAATAGAAGAAGCAAATTACACAGGCAAGTATTGTTGCAACGATTCTATGAGCGATAAAATTCCCAGTCGTAAAATCAGAATAGCTCTCAGAAACCTGAACGGGGCGCGCTCTAAGCAAAACAATGGTCGCAAAAATATTACCAACAGACATAGCCACAGCAAGGCTACCAGACATGCTAATGTCGGAACCAAGTGTCACCACAAGAACAGTAATCAGCCAGTTGCAAATCAAATACGCCATCGAGCCGACGCTGTTCCAAACAAGACTCTGCTCAACAGAGAGTTCTTTCGTTTTTCTATTAGACACAATCACTCCAGCAGTGGATCATCAGGCCTTGTTGAATAAAAACAAAACGCGAAGAAGTAAATCAGAAATCAAAGTAGGTCGCAGACGCTTTGGGAAAAATGCTTTCCTAAGTCTTGAAATAATCCCATCATCATTGGTGAAAATATCAAGCTCATGTTTCTGCTCAAAACTAAGCTCATCATAAAACACCGCAGAAAAATGGCTTAACTTTTTACTCTCATCTTTCGATCTATCACCAAATAGCTCGTCCTTAAAATAGGTCTTTAAAAGATCAAAATAACGATTATCTCCAGACGTGACCGCAGAGGAATGACGAACATGTGAAGCCGTACAGACGGAATCAAACAATACCTTTCCAAATGCCGAAGCACACCGAATCAGCCAGCGATCATGCATTTCATTCCCTGGATCTACCTCAAGAATAAAGGCCCTGCAGGCAAGGCGATTAAATACTATCGTGAAGCCTAGTCCGGGAGTATAAAACAAGGTGTTATGAAAAGAGAGGTACTTGTCCTGCGGAGCCGACTCGCGTATCGTCTCGCCATCTTCGTTTACATATGAAAAGGAAGAAAAGTAGACAGTCGGCACCTTGTCTCCACTATTTTCAATTGCCCTGACTGCCCGTTCAATTTTATCGGTCTTCCAAATATCATCCTGATCGGCAAATGCATAGTAGTCATATTCGGGAACCCGTTTGATAATTTCATAAAAACTATTTGGGCACCCAAGATTACCGATTGAATCTTGAATTAAATGAATGCTGGAGTTTGACCGACAGTACCATTGTGCAATTTCAACAGTTTCATCCGTTGAACCATCATCACGAATATAGACGGAGCAATTAGGCCAAGTTTGCTCCAAGATACTATCAAGCTGTTTGGCCAAATACTTTCCGCCGTTATATGTGGGTAAAACAATGCAAACAGACTTGTCTTTGATTTTATCCATAATCCTATTTATTTCTTTGCGAGGCACGATATTTAAGAAATGCGGGAATCAACCCGCTGATCACTTTATAACGAAGCTGAGGAAAAGGCCTGGTTAGGAAATTAAAAGTCCGCCAAGCAAGAAAATAAGCGCCCCAACCATCTTCATCTTTCGCGTCCTTCCAGAACGTTTCTGATAAATAAAAGTGATACTCATTATTGAAGCGATGAGTATTCCCCCGCCGCCATGGCCTCTCTTCGCCGAGATAATGGACAACGATGGGCTTCGATCTTGCGGTATTAAAACTGTTTTCATCCGAAAAGCCCGGCATTAACGAGTTTAAGAATATAAACGGATAGTAGTCAAAGATATTGGAATAATTGAACGCAGGGGATAAACTGCAAATCTTATCTTTAAGTACTGCATTTAGAGCATCTTGATCATTCGCAAACAAGCGTCCTGAGCGGCGCTCGCAATAATCCAATAATTGATCTTCGCAACAAGTTGATCTCCATTGCTTTAAATCAACGAGCAACACGCCAGCATTGTGGTACAGACAGCCATTTAAGTCTAAATCATTAAGTCGAGATGGGCCGACCGTTGGCTCGGGAACCATTCCAACCACGCAACCCTTAAGATCTTGATTCCAAAGAAGAGCAATATCCCCAAGAACAATCGTATCGCCATCGAGGTAAATAACTCTTTCGATCTCATTAGGTAGAAAATGTGCCATCAAAAGCCTAGCAAGAACTATTTCATTCCATCCCGATGTATCAAAATCAAACCCGAGAGCATCTTTGAAGTTCGAAATATCATAAAATACAAGGTTTTGGTTGTATTCGGTCACCATCTCCTGGAGCAAACGCTGGTTATCCTCTGTAATGCCATTAGAGAAGACATGAAAAGTAATGTCTTGAATACCGGAATGATTTGAAACAACCGAGCAAATATTGGCGGCCAACTGTGGGACAAAATTGTTATCAACCGTATAAAGCAAATTCATGATTACCAAACTTCACCTTAATTCACCCAATAGAAATTAATGATGACGACTTAATGAAAGAGGCCGAAACGAAATCCTTACACAAAGGATAAAGTCTAGCACGGTTTGTCTCTTTCAAATAACTTGCAACTAAGGAGGGTGAATTGAGGGGACTACAACCCCATCAATTCACCCCCACTTCATTAGCGTTGGTATATAGGCAAATTGGATCTATATTTAGCTTTTCTCAACCAGCCTAACCTCAAGCGCTTCTAGATGCAGAGCCTCACCAGTTGTACCGGCACACTCGCCCGATTTAACCCAGTCTAGCCAACCTTTGCTTTGAACGTGTGCCCTATAGACAACGTCATAATGCTTGGCAAGATCTCCCGTCAGTTTTATTTCAACAGCCTCAACAGCAAGAGACTTCCCCGTAGTACCGGCAACCTTTCCATTTTTGACCCACTTTTGCCAGCCGATATTTTGAACGTGAGCTCGATACTCGATGCCGCCGGAATACCCTAGGTCAGGCTTGCTAATCGTCAACGCCTCAACAGCAAGATTTCGGCCAGTTGTGCCAACGGTCATGCCTTCGTAAACAGGCGACTGCCAACCAAGGTTTGAAACATGTGCCTTGATTGAAAACGCTCTCTGAATAGAGGGCTGACTCGTATCCCCAGGAGCGGGCGAACCCTTTTCGACCAAAACGACCTGAAATGCCTCTAGCCTCAAAACGAAACCGGTCGTTCCGGCAACTTGATCATTGCAGGCCCAACCGAGCCATCCCTTATCCTGAACGTGAGCTCGATAATAAACGTCATAGTGATTGGCCATCTCACCAGTCAGGCGAATCTGAATAGCCTGGACAGACTTGCTCTGGCCCGTAGTACCAGAAACTTTCCCCTCCTTCACATAGCCCTGCCAGCCATAATCGGAAACATGTGTCCTGTACTCCAATGCACCATCATAGGGAGCATTCTGCAGATTGAGAGTAATAGCCTCGACGGCTTTTGACTGCCCAACGGTACCGGAAGCATTTCCACCCTTAGAGGCCGATTGCCAGCCGTCATTTGAAACATGCGAAGTTGCCAAGACGTCAAGAGGGCCTCGTGACACCTTAACAACATCATAGCCCGACTCGCCCTTCTTGAAATAAGTCAGAGCACCGCTATTGTGCGAATAGATAGCAAAGTCGTAATTTGCCGAAGCAAGTATGGAATCCGAAAACTCTACGAGATAGCAAGAGTCTCCCTGTTTGCAAAGGGATCTGATAGCAGCATCCGTGTCTTCGGTAATCGGAGAAGCAAACCAATCCATAATGGAATAATCGATGACGGCACCCGGCTTCAAGGCCTCGGCCTTTGTGGAATTCCAAAGTCCACCAGCAGCATCGGCACTGGCCGAGTTATACGTACTAGACCCATAACCAGACAGACCGATCTCCGGATTAAAGAAGAGGATCAGCTCTGCAGCGACGGAAGAATCGACATCGGTAATGCCAAGACGGTCAAGCTGTTCCTGCTTTTGGGGATACATACCCGTCGGTGTGTTTGGATGCCCCTTGTAATAATACAAATAGTCATCGCCATAGATAACTTCGGTCAAGTTGGCATAGTCGTCAAAATTCTGCTCGTAAGAAACGTACGTTCCAAGCAGCATCATTACCTTTTTGCCCTGCTGAGTCGCCGCATCAAAATAGCCATCGTTAAAGTTGTACAGCGCCTTAAACGCTTGGACTGTATCCTCTCCCCTATTCTGCAGGCTCGTAAGCATGCCCGAAACATTCACCTTCTTAACGCCGGGATCGGACGCGATCTTATTCGCAAAGGCATTATCGTCACCACTCGTAAACAGATTCGTTCGAGTCATCCACCACTGAGTGCCAGGCTCAATACTCAGCACGGCATACATAGAATCCCAGTGATCGTGATAATCGCTATACGACTTTGAGACCTCACCGGTTTCGTATTCCTTATTCTTGGCGGCGTTCCATAAAGTAATCAGCTCCGCTTGCTTAGAATCTGGATCCTTAACGTCAAAGGCTTCGTTGGTAAAGACATACGTGGCGGATCCATCGGACAACAGCCGAATGGAGTATTGGCCTGCGGGAATCTTGTTGGCGTAAATCATCCTATGGATCAACGAACAGGTGATGTCATTGATATACAGATTGAACTTTGCCTTGGGATTGATCTTGTAGAGAGCAGCGACATAATCCGCGAACGCCTGATAGCTCGAACTAGAAGCATTCTCCTCATGAGTCAGATACGGAAGACCGTACATCCCGGATGGAAGCGAGTTCCAGTTATAGGCACTTGGACGATCGAGCATTACAATTGACGGAACGGTCGTTCCAGCAGAAGAGGTACTGATATCCCAGAAAGATAGCGAATAGAGAACAACGGGGAAAGAAGCACTCAAAGGGGCAAGGTTGTACTCACTCGCAGAAATGCCAATTGACTGATGGTCCTCTTGAACGATGTTTCCGTTCTTCAAATACTGCAACGTAACGTCAAACGGACCATAATCGCTAAATTCAATTTCACTGGAGCTAGAGCCCAGATCTCCGAGTGCAATCGTGCTTGAGACGGAACGGGTGACCCTCCCTCCATACGAAATGGAGCCTGCCACCTTTATCGAATCAGCGATCCCGAGTCGTTTTATATCCTCGATCTGCGGAATATTCAGGGTTACTTTAGTCGTCTCCCCAACCTGAGAAAGAGAGCAATTAAAGACATATGGGACATAGGCACCAGCAGTATCGCCGGGCGCCGCGTCACCCTTTTTTACAATGACGATCTGTATTGCTTCAACGGCATAAGACCAACCGGTGGTTCCCGCAGTCGACCCATTTGAAGTCCATCCAAGCCAGCCGAAATTAGAAGCATGAACGCGATAATACAGGTCATAAGAAGCCGCCCTGTTGCCCGTCAGCTTGAGCTCGACGGCTTCAATCTGAAGGCCCTTTCCCGTTGTGCCGGAGACGGCTCCATTAGAAACCCAATCCTGCCAGCCTTCATTTTGAACATGAGAGCGGTATTCGATACCAAGGTCTTCTGAATTAGGGAGGGAAACCCTGAGTGCTTCAAGCCTACGGGACTGGCCTGTTGTGCCAGAGGTCGAGCCATTCGATGTAAACGTCGGCTCCCAACCAATGCCTGAAATGTGAGATTTATAGCTGACGTCCGGGGCCGCCTCTTTGGGCTCCACGGTAGCATCAATCGAAGGCGCCGTTTCATCGGCTACAGCAGCAGTTTGATCCGAGGGGTCGGATTGGGTCTCTGGAACGGATTCATATTCGTTGGAACCAACATTTTGATCTGCCCAACAAGCCAAAGGGCTCAAAAGCAGCATCGTCATGAAGCAGGAAATCAGAACAATAAATGCTCTAAATTGCCTTTTCAAAAGAATCGCCTCCTAGATAGACGGTCGTCAATAACCATACTATCGGGAGTTAGCTTCATTAATGTCACCAATTAGGTGAACGAAGAAAAAGGAGCCTAATCCAACGGCAAGGGCCCTTTCCTGTTGCCAAGACTACGGCAACAGGGAAGGGCCCTCTAACAAGCTCTCACCGCTTACGGGAATAGTTAGTAGATTACCACCTTGGTAGCAAGGGGCACGTTATCCCAAATCCATTTAGCGCGATCAATGGGCAAACGCACGCAGCCTTGTGAAACATGCATTCCCATTCGGCTGTCCATGGGATTAAAAGTTCCCTGGTAGTACGGTATTGAATGGAACAGATAGTCACCGTAAAACTGCGTGTAGTAGTAGCAGGTATACCCATGTCCAAACGAGTAGCCCTTGCCGGTGACGGTATACTCACCCGTAGGCGTTGGAGTACTAGGGGCGCCGGTAGAGCAAGTCCAGTATTGAGCGTAACTCCACGACCCGCGCTGTCCACGAAAAACTCCAAGGCGGCATGCTTGCCTGTCAACCATAATGAGCCAGCTTGTGCTGCTCGAATATCTATTAGCTCGATTAAGCATAGTCATCATATCTGCCGGCAACAAGGGCTGGTCAGTAAACGGACGCGCAGTAGAACCGGGAGCACCAGCGCCCTTGGGAACAATCTTCACTTGAACAGACTCGACTCTGCAGCCTATCCTAGACGTACCCGCAGGCTGCCCATTTGAGGTCCAGTCGAGCCACCCAAAGTCTTGGCAATATGCTCGATACCAAACATCAAAGTAGTTCGATAAATCACCGGTCAACTTAATCTTAAGAGCCTCGATACGCTTTGCGCAGCCTACTGTGCCAGCGACATTCCCATTGGAAGTCCAACCTTGCCAGCCCACATCCTGTACATGGGCGGAGTACTCAATACCGCCTGATACGCTACTGGAGACATTCAACTTCAGCGCCTCAATAGCAAGCGATCTGCCGGTTGTGCCCGCAACACCACCGTTGCCAACGGGATTCATCCAACCAAGCGTGGCGACATGCGCCTGGAGCGTTAGAGCTGGAGCAGAGATAAATGCGGGCGCAGACGATGAGCCAGGATTCCCGCCCTTCGCGACAAGCTTAATTTGGACAGCTTCTATCTGGATATTTAACCCGGTAGTTCCAGCGGAATCGCCGTTTTTGGCCCAACCCAACCAACCATAACCAGCCGAATGAACTCGATAGTAGATGTCATACTGATTCGCGAGGGGACCATTAATGCGCAGCTCAAGAGCCTGAATGGCCAATCCTTGTCCAACGGTCCCAACATAACCGGCAGACCGCCATTCCTGCCAACCAATATTGGCAACATGAGCTCGTGCCTCAACCAGAGAATCATCATCCACACCGGCCAGCACCACATTCAGAGCTTGAAGCGAAAGCGATTTTCCCGTTGTGCCGGCATCCTGCCCATCTAAAACAGATGGAAACCACCCACGGCTAGCGGAATGGGCCTGATAAACAACATGAGCGCAATCGGCGGAAGTATCGGAAACAAATGCTCCGTCCGTTACTCCGGGAGCGCCACTGCCTTTACTGATAATCCTTACTTCGACAGCCTTAAGGAATGAACCCGGTATCGTTGCCCCCGCATCCGCGCCATTACACGCCCAGCCAAGCCATCCTTTTTTGGAGTCAAAACACCGGTACCAAACGTCATAGGCATTAGACAAATCACCAGTAAGAGTCAATCTCACGGCCTTCAAAGTACGGCCATCATTTTTAGAATTGAGCGCGGCACCGTCAGAAACAACTCCGCTCCATCCACTAAATTCATAGCAGCCTGAATAACCGATTGAACCTGAAGTCTCTTGATTATCAAACGAAATAGAAAGCGATGTTAAAGGCTCAGAGCCGCTCTCGGAACCCATTAAAATCGTTTTACCCTGCACAGTGCCCAAGCTATTGCCATTAAGGCCATACGAACTGCCACTCAGAACATCCGTAGCTCCAATAAAATGATTCGCTGTATCTCCAGGAGCAGAGCAGCCCTTTTCGACCAACATAACCTGAATACCCTGAATGGCGGCACCCTTCCCCACCGAGCCCGCAGGAGACCCGTTGGACGTCCAGCCCAACCATCCGCCCAATTTGGAAGCATACACACGGTACCAAATGTCGTAAGTTGCAGATATCTCGTCATTGAGCTTAAACTGAACGGACTCAACTGACCGAGACTGCCCGGTCGTGCCAACAGTACCTGAAGACCAGCTTTGCCAACCAATGCCAGAGACGTGCGCGCGAGAGGAAATAGAGCCTCCGTGGCCATACCAATTAACACTAAGCGACAGTGCCTCGATTGCATTTCTTGAGTCAATGACCCCCGATGTCTTTCCGTCCGCGACAACACCCATCCATCCAACATTGGAGATATGAGATCGATAGGAAACAGTAGGCGGTTCCTGGGAATGGTCCCTAAAGGCATCGCCTCGCGCTGGCGCATCTTGAGCATTTTTTGGAAGCACCTTTATCTGAATAGCTTCGATCTGATAAGCATAGCCCTGTGTTCCAGCAGGCTCACCATTTGAGGCCCAGCCAAGCCAACCAACATTTGCAGAATGAACGCGATACCAAATGTCATACGAGTCAGAAAGACCGCCCGACAAAGATAGCTTGATCGCTTCGATGGCTCGCGACTGTCCAACTGTTCCAGATGTCTGCCCGTTACCCACCGGCTGAGGCTCCCAGCCGATCCCGGAAATGTGTGATTGGACCGAAATGCTGTCATTCCCCAAAGGGGTGCCATCTTGTGAAAGCAGATTGATCTTGAGGGCTTCAACGCGCTTAGCACGACCTGTTGTGCCAGCCGTCATTCCATTTGAAACGGGAGCCTGCCAGCCAATATCCTGTACATGAGTCTGGTATGAAACAGAACCAAAGACAGCGGATACATCATTTTCGGGTTTCGGCGAATCAGTCGCATTGGAAGCAGACTCGCTAGAAACGGATGAGGGAGAATCATTGTCTGACACAGTCGGCTGCTCGACTTCAACCCCCTGCTGTTCATCATTTAGGACGAAACTCTCGTCTTCCGAGCTGCTGGCGGCGCTATTGGAATAATCAGTAGACTCCGGCTGCACCGGTAAAGAATCAGCCCAGACAGAAAGGGGCGTCAGAAGACAATGAAGAATCAGTAATGGCGTCATTGCCGTTGCTAGCAGTCGTTGCGTCTTTTTCATTCGACTTCCCCATCAATCGACCATCTTTAGCATCATTATTTATCGTTTCGGCAATTGCTTAAATACCGAAAACGTGAATGGCACTTAAATAGAAACGAACGGACCGTTGCAAAACGACCCGTTCGTTTTTAACCAGAGTAACTGCTAGAACCTGTGCGAAGGCATGACTTTCGATCAGCTATGCAAGCGGCACGTTGTCATACCAACCCCACTTTGGCTTATATGAGGTGGAATAATAATCCAACCAGTACGCCATATCGAGCGTCCTGATCTGACCGACATTATCCATAACCTGGTTATTGCCAATATAGAGACAAACGTGACCGTAAATGCTGCCCATGCGGGTATGCGTATGCGAAGGAACGGCAATGACCATTCCAACTTTCAGCTGAGAATAATCGGTGAATATACAATAATCCCAGTAGTAATCGCAGGCATCTGTATGGACGTTCCTAAATCCGGCACGCTCGTAGATATCTGCAATCCACTCGGAGCACAATCCCGGGCCAGGAGACGGTACCTGTCGGGCAAGATCAACAATCTTCTTCTGCATAGGATTTGCAAACGCAGAAGGCTGCCCAAGCAAACATGGCGAAACGGTGCTCCCGGGGGCATTGGCGCCCTTCCTTGTAAGTCGAACTTGAACAGCTTGGACATGCGTCCCATAGCCAGTGCTACCGGCAACGGCACCATTTTTAGTCCAACCAAGCCAGCCGACATTATCGACATGGACCCTATACCAAACATCAAAATAGGTTGCTAAGTCACCAGAAAGAGAAATTTTAATAGCCTCAACCGAATTAGATTCAGCGGTAGACGAAAGCTGCTCCCCGTTTGTCTTGCCAGAAGTCCAGCCTACATTCGAAAGATGCAGTTGATAAGCAATCCCGCCGGCAACAGATGAAGTAGTTTTAGCCGAAAACCCGGTGATGGGAATTCCCTGACCGGTCGTACCGGACACCTCTCCGGCAGGGACATAATTCTGCCAAGCACCTTTCACCTGAGCGGAATACGTCACCGTAGGTATTTCAAGATGGGGATAGCCCGATGTATCAGGATGGGAGGTACCCTTCTTAATAAGCTTAATCTGAACAGCCTCGAGAGAGCATGACATACCGGTGGTGCCGGCCTCCTCGCCGTCCTTGGCCCAGGCCATCCAGCCGATGTTGGAGGCGTGCACGCGGTAGTAGACATCGTAGTCCTTGGCGAGGGAGCCCGTGAGCCTCAGGCGCACGGCCTCGACGGCGCGGCCCTGGCCGGTGGTGCCGCCCTCGGAGGCCGAGGGGGTGTCCGGAACTGTCGAGCGAGAGCTTGAGGTCCTCGAGGGCGAGGCCGCGGCCTGTGGTGCCGGCGGTCGCCCCGTCGGACACGGCGCCCTGCCAGCCAACGTTGGAGACGTGGGCGCGGTAGGTCAGGGACATGGGCTTCTTCTTGAAGGCGTAGTCGACGTTGGCCCCGTCGGACGAGGGGGCGGCGTCGCCCTTCTTGACGAGCCTGATCTGGACGGCCTCGACGCTCCTGCCGAAGCCCGTGGTGCCGGCCTCCTCGCCGTCCTTGGCCCAGGCCATCCAGCCGATGTTGGAGGCGTGCACGCGGTAGTAGACGTCGTAGTCCTTGGCGAGGGAGCCCGTGAGCCTCAGGCGCACGGCCTCGACGGCGCGGCCCTGGCCGGTGGTGCCGCCCTCGGAGGCCGAGGGGGTGTCC
>JAGZKE010000040.1:0-16972 GCA_018365375.1 Collinsella sp.
ACGCTTCAAGGTTCAGAAGAACGCATAGGGGAGTCGCACCCCAATACGTTTCATGTGAAACATCGAACGGCCCCGGTTGCAGGATATGCAACCGGGGCCGTTTCATTTATTGAACTCAATTTTGGACCAGCTGCTACCTTTCCCATTTTTTACGGACAAAATAAGGGTCCCTTGTCTCATGAATCAGACAAGGGACCCTCAAAATATGCAGGGTAATTGTTAGGTACCTAATAACCAACGTTCTCCCATTGATGATTAACCCAATCCTGATTAATCCTGGGATTCTTAGTTACCTGAGCGGTTCGCATAGCAACATCTTCCGTCATTACATCCATTTTCTTCTTTGATGTATCGACAATATCCTGCGCACCACGCAGCAAACGGCCACGAAGCTCATCATCGGTCGCAATTTTATAACCAGCGAAAGCGCCTGCAACCACCGTAGTCGCAAGAGCAACAGCAGCCAGAATCTTATTTTTCATCCTGAGCTCCTTGGTCAAATTGAATCATCTCACCAAGAATTCGAGACAGTTCCTCTTCATCTTTGAATTCAATCTCAATCTTATTCTTACCGCGGGAGCTCTTCACTCGCACGTTAGTATTGAAAACCTGGCGAAGAACACGAGCAGCCTTCTTAAATGACTGAGGCGTTACAGGTCTCGGAGTCTTTGGTGTTTCTCCGGCAGAAAACAACGGTGCAAGATTTTCTGTCGCACGGACCGAAAGTCCTTCGGCCACAACCTTTTCTGCCAGACGAATGCGCGCATCCTCATATGGAACCGCAAGAATCGCTCTCGCATGGCCTGCAGTGAGCTTGCCTTCGAAAATCATCTGCTGCACGACCTCGGGGAGATCGAGGAGACGAAGCGAGTTTGTAATAGCAGAACGAGATTTGCTGACCGCCTTTGATAATGCCTCCTGCGTCATACCACTTGCATCGATAAGCTGGCGATACCCCTTTGCCTCTTCAACGGGATTCAAATCGGAACGTTGAAGATTCTCGATAAGCGCCAGGGCAAGCATCTCTTCATCATTAACATCTTTAATGATGACGGGCAGTTCTTCAAGACCAGCAAGTTTCGACGCCTGATAACGGCGTTCACCGGCAATGATCTCATAACCGTTACCATGTTTGCGAACCAACAGCGGTTGCAAAACACCGTGTTCCTGAATTGACTCGGACAACTCCCTGAGTTCAGTTTCATTGAAGTGAATACGTGGCTGATTCGGGTTTGGAACGATATCTTCAATCGGAAGCTTCGTTTCTGCTGCAGCATTTGAAGCTGAAGCTGCAGAACCACCGGTCTCATATTCAGCTTCAGATACGAGCGCGTTTAGTCCACGGCCTAATCCACCGCGCTTCTTCACACTAGGCACGCTTGATCACCTCTTTTGCAAGGTTCATATATGCTTTTGCACCCTTATTTTGGGGTGCATAGGTAATTACAGGCTCACCAAAAGACGGAGCTTCGGAGATTTTAACTGTACGAGGAATCAATGTTTTAAATGCTTTGTCGCCAAAGTACGACTGAACCTCCTCAACAACCTGATTCGACAGAGAAGTACGCGAGTCATACATGGTCATAAGCACACCATAGGTGTCTAAACCCTTATTCAGACGTGATTTGACCATCTTCATTGACTCAAGCAGTTTCGTAACGCCCTCGAGTGCGTAATACTCGCACTGGATCGGAATCAAAACGCTATCTGCTGCGGTCAGAGCGTTGATAGTAAGCAGGCCAAGCGAAGGAGGACAGTCGATGAATATAAAATCGAACTCGTCTTGAATGGGCTCAAGCAGATCTTTGAGGCGGGTTTCACGAGCAATTGCGCTTACGAGCTCAATTTCGGCGCCCGCAAGCTGAATTGTCGCCGGAATAACGAATACCTTTTTGCAATTTGTATCAAGAACGAGTGATTCTGCCGGCACGTCATTCAGCAATGCATCATAGATGCACTGATCAAGGTCTTCTTTTTCAATTCCGAATCCACTGGTGCTGTTTCCCTGTGGATCAAAATCGACAATCAGTGTCTTGCGACCCTGCTCACCCAGTGCTGCTGCAAGGTTTACAGCCGTCGTTGACTTACCGACGCCGCCCTTTTGATTGATGATTGCAATAATACGCTTGTCTTTTGCGCTCTTCGAACGCTTAACGTCGCGAAATCCCACGGTCCCTCCTGGTGTGTATTAAAGCTGTCAAACGGAGGATGTTTCACGTGAAACATTCCGATTCGATATCAACTACGATGTTTCACGTGAAACATTTTGAGTCAACACTATCCATTATGTTTCACGTGAAACATCTTAGCAAGCGGATTCTTCTTCGCCATGCCATTAGCACGCGGAAGAGTAACGGATGCTGGACGAGACTTCTTAAGAATGATGAACTCACGATGCCCTAAGCCATCCGGCAAATCTAAATCATCGGTAAAAAGCGTTGTAAAGCCGCAGATCTTGGCAGCGGCTTCACCAGAATTAAGCTCTTCATCTGTCGGATTCCCCTTTGTAATGACAAAAAGGCCACCGTCTTTCAAATAAGGCGAAGCATATTCGACAAGAACAGGCAGTGGTGCAAGTGCGCGTGCAGTGACAACGGCAAATTGCTTCTTATGCGTTCGTGCATATTCCTCTAGACGATCATGAACAGCATGAGCATGCTTCAGGCCAAGTCCCTTAACAAAAGAGTTAACGGCATCGACCTTCTTACCAACTGAATCAATATAGGTAGCCTTGCGCCCACTAGCAATTGTCAATGGAATGCCAGGGAAACCAGCACCAGTACCCATATCAAGCAGCGCACCCTCAGGGGCCTTATTGATATAAGGAAGTAATACAAGTGAGTCCAGAATGTGAAGAACTGCAGCATCGTCAACATTCAGAATGCGCGTAAGATTAGTAGCCTTATTGGTCTCCAATACAAGATCCAGGTGCTGAATACAGGCCCGAAGCTCGTCATCGGAAACCTTCAATGAATAGTCTTTGCAATACGAAGCAAGACGGCTAAGCATCTGGTTTGCTTGCTCATCAGTCAACACAAACAAGACGACTCCTTTCTGACAAAAATCAGTGTATCGAGAACTTTTGACAAAAAAAGGGGACGTGGAAACCACGTCCCCTTAGCATAAGCTCAAGCAGATTATCGAGCAACAATCACTACGTGACGATCGGGGTCAGAGCCCTCAGAATGGGTATCGACTGCATCGTTGCCACGAAGTGCAATATGAACCAGTCGACGCTCATAGGCATTCATAGGCGGAAGCGAAACACTCTTATGAGTGCGAATAGCACGCTCGGCAGCAGACTGAGCCATGGATGCGACCTTGTCTTGACGGCGGCTCTTGTAGCCCTCAACGTCCACCACAACGGGATACCTAAAGCCAAGTTTACGGCTCACCAGAAGCGAGAACATGACCTGAAGGGCATCAAGCGTACGACCGTGACGACCAATGAGAACAGCAAGGTCAGGAGCCGTTACGTCCAGAATCAGCTCGCCCTCATCGCCCTCATACTCATCGATAGGAGAGTTGGCGGCATCGAAGTGCGAAAGGATGGAACGCAGAATAGAAATCGCAACATCGGCAATGGTGTCAAGCTCCTCATCAGTCAGCTCTTCACCAGCCTTGTAGCGCTGTGCAATCTCGGGATAATCGCCCGCAACCTGCGGGGCAACCTCCTCAAGCATATCCTCGATGATCTCTTCAGACATAACGTACTCCAAAAGTTAGGTACCTAAATAAGATTGATATCCCGACTACTTCTTCTTGTGCGGACGCGGCTTCTTCTCGCGGCGCGTGACCTCGACCTGCAGCGGGGCGTTCTTAAGACGCTCCTCCTCATCGGCCTTGGCCTTGTCGATAACCTTCTGCGTCACGAAGATCTGCTGGATAACCTGCCAAGCAGAAGATACATCGTAAAAGAGCAGGACGCCGACGGGCAGGCTCCAGCCCATCCAGAGCATCATGACCGTCATGACAACGACCATCATGCGCATGCTCTGGGCCTGCTGACCAGTCTGATTGCGAGACATATAGAGCTGCGGAATCAGGGTCAGGACGGCAAACAGGATCAGGCAGACCAGCGCAGGCAGTGCAACCATAAAGCCATCGGCAAAGGAAGCGCTCGGCGTGGTGGTCAGGTCGGGCAGAATATTAAAGAACGAGAACGTGCCGTCGTTAAAGTAGTCCGGCAGGTTACGCAGCAGCGTAAAGAGGGCGAACAGGACAGGCGTCTGAATCAACAGCGGCAGACAACCAGCCATCGGGTTGAACTTGTTCTCGCTGTAGAACTTCTGCATCTCCTCGGCCTGACGCTGGGGATCGTCGGCATAGCGCTCCTGGATCTCGAGCATCTTGGGCTGCAGCACCTGCATGCGTGCCGTCGACTTAGTCGACTTGAGCATAAGCGGCGTCAGCAGCAGACGGATGATGACCACCAGGATGATGATGGACAGGCCCCAGTCGACCGCAAAGGTCTGGATGAGCTTGAGCAGCTCGAAAAGGATGTTAACGATCCAATCCCACATGTAAGTTTTCCTCCGATAGCGAGTGCCCGCTAGGGCACAGGGTCATAACCGCCGACGTGCAGGGGATTGCAGCGAGCGATGCGCCTCACGGCAAGCCAGCAGCCTCTCAAAACACCGTACTTCTCAATCGCCTGGACGGCGTATTGCGAGCACGTTGGGTAATAAATGCAGGCGTCAGGCAATAAGGGCGAAATAACCTGTTGATATATGCGAATAGGAGCGATGGCAACACGTCGCAAAACGTGATTGCTCATCGCTCCTCCCCGGCAACGCCGGCGCGTTTCATAAGCGAACGCAATGCATTGTCCATCTCCTGAGGCGAAGAAACCCTCGTCTTGGGAGTTGCGAACAAGATGATGTCATAACCCGCAACGGGAAATCCACAGCTGCGGGCGGCCTCGCGCATCACACGCTTAGAACGGTTGCGCACGACCGCACAACCGAGCCGTTTAGCACCAACGAAGGCGACCCTTCCGGAGTCGCCTTCGCCAACCGATTCACATATGGTCATTCGAATCAGAGGGTGATTGAAACGACGCCCCTGACTGAACACATGCTCGAAATCTTGCCGAGACTTAATAGTCTTCATGCGAGATGTGTGTATCGCTGCTAGACAGTGAGACGCTTGCGGCCCTTGGCGCGACGACGGGCGAGCACGGCACGACCACCCTTAGTGGCCATACGGGCACGGAAGCCATGGGTCTTGGCACGCTTACGCTTATTAGGCTGATACGTACGCTTCATCTTAAGTTCCTCCTGCTGCATTTCGAGTGTCCGCGGGGGCGCGGACGCAGATATAGACACGTGAGCTTGAAGATTGTAGGGAAATCAATGTTCAAATGTCAAGAAATCAAAGGTAAAAGGTTGCGCAGTTCACACGGTTCCCCCATAAGCCGAGCTCGATTTAGCGGTGCATGGCAACTTTTCACGATATTTCATCTAGTTTTCAACAGGTCATGTTGGCAATGTTGAGAACTTTTCGTCCGTTTTCCAAAGTTTTCAACAGGTTTTGAAAAGTTGTCGAAAGATGAGAAACATTGCACGGTGAGCTACTATTTGTTCGAAACCTTTTGAAAGATTGCGAGCGGCATGTCTGACGACTTTTACACCATGGTCGATTCCGGAGACCCGGCACCCGACAACGAGCACATCACCGGCGTGCGCGAAGAGCGTGAGGAAGGCGAGCAGACGACCACGCAGGCGCCAAAAGCCATGTACGCCGCGCGCATCGCCGTCTATGACGACATGCTGTCGACACCGCGTGTGATCGTCATTGAGCCGCAAGATGTCCGGACGTATTTGGAAGAGACGACCAACACCGTCTACCAGTGCATGAAAGAGCAAGGTGGCCACATCTCGCTC
Organism: Collinsella sp.; assembly: GCA_018365375.1. Taxonomy (GTDB): domain Bacteria; phylum Actinomycetota; class Coriobacteriia; order Coriobacteriales; family Coriobacteriaceae; genus Collinsella. Next base: position 5,886 of record JAGZKE010000040.1, read on the forward strand.
ATGGTCATCCGCGAGATTGTCGAAAACTTTATCCACGCACACTTTGCCGAGCCCATCATCTCGATTCTGGACGGCGGAGACACCATCCGATTTGCCGATCAGGGGCCCGGCATCGACGACAAGGAGCGCGCTTTCGACTTTGGCGTTACCAGCGCAAACAGCAAGATGAAGCGCTACATCCGTGGAACCGGAGCCGGGTTTCCCATGGTGCAGGAGTATTTGGAAAACGCCGGCGGTGCCGTATCCATCGAGGACAACATGGGCAACGGCACCGTGGTTACGGTAAGCCTGAACCCTAAACGCGTGCAGGAAATCGAACGCGCCGGCGGACGCGGCGCTGCCGTGCGGCCCGAGACGGAGCAGCCCACATATCCCCTGCCGGGAGCTTTTGCGCAGCAGCCCATGGCAACGCAGCAGATGCAGCCCCGCATGGGACAGATGCAGCAGCCCGGAATGCTTCCTGTACAAGAGCCCCAGGCGGCATCGATGTCGATGCCGCCAAACGTGCCACAGGCCATGCCGCTGGCGGATCAGGATGCAGCAGCAATGCAGCAGGCGACGGGGGCACCGGGCGGCCAGCAAATGGGCTATCAGCCGTACCAGCAGGGATATCCATATCAGCAGATGCCGCCACTGGGGAATGGCCAGCAGTTCCCGCAGCAGTTCCCGCAGCAGTACCAGCAGGGATATCAGCAGCCGTACCAGCAGATGCCGCAGCAGCAGTACAACCCCTGGGCCCAGCAGACGCCTCCGCAGCCTTACCAACAGTGGCCTCAAAGTTTTCAACAGCAAATGCCGCCGACGCAGAGTTCTCAACAACCAGCAGCTCAAATGATGTATCCTAATGCAGTAAATCAGTATGCACAGCCACAACCGGACGTGTTCGTAAGCGATCGCGGCAACGCCGCGCTGGGCTATCTGGCGCAAAATCAAGCGTGCGGCGCAACCGATCTTGCGAGGGCGTTTGGAAACTCGGCCCCCACTTGGTCACGCACGCTCAATGACTTGGCGCAGGCTGGCTTGGCCATCAAGCATGGCCAGAAATACCATCTGACCGAACTCGGCGCCGCTCGCGTGCGAGCTCAGAGCTAAAGAACGGGAGAGACAGTGGACGAGGAAGCAAGCATCATCCTGGGGGATGCCATCGCCTTTTGCCAGCGCGACGGCCAAGATGCACGCCTCATCAACATGCTGGGGCAATCGCGCGCCATAAGCCTGACCGAAGATACGCTCACGATCGAGGCGCCCTCGCGCTTTGCCATCGCGCAGCTCAAAAAGCATCAGCCGACTATTGAGGCCTATCTGGAAGAAATCGCCTTTGCACCGATTGCGCTCGACATCGTGGCACCGCAAGGCGCCGCGGCGGAATCCGCTGCCGCGACGGCGCCCGCCACGGCTCCCGCTGCTTCCCCGGCGGTGCCGGCCTCCGCAGGCGACGCGCCGACAATCGAGCACCAGCACGGTGATGTTTCCCGTGAAACCATGGCACCATTGCCGACCGCGGCGGCGACGTCAACGAACGCACCCGTCACGCACATGCCCATCGCTCACGACGCAGCGGCGGGCGCTGATTCGGGCATTGCAATCAAGAACACGCTCTCGGCCGATGATTTTCGTCGCATGATGAACCAGATGAAGGGCGGAGCGCCGACTAAACCCACGCAAGCTGCGACCCCCGCTTCACCCATGTCAGCACCGACCGTGCCGGCCGGGCAGAATACGGATGGAGCCCCGCTCGCCGCGAACTCAAAATTTACCTTTGAGAACTTTGTCTACGGCCCAGAGAACAGCCATGCCTATCGCTCGGCACTCAAGTTTGCCGCCCTCGCGGACGAGCGCGGCACATGCACATCACTGTTCATCTACGGCAAATCGGGCCTGGGCAAGACGCACCTGCTGCTTGCCATCAAAAACGAGCTCGCCGAGAAGTCGCCCGAGATCAAGGTCAAGTATGCCAACTCCCAGGCGTATCTGGACGACCTGATGACCGAGTTCGACCGTCAAAAGAAGAGCAACGCTCCCATCATGCAGGCGTACCACGGCGTGGACGTGCTCATCATCGATGACATACAAAACATCATCGGCAAGCGCGCGAGCGTGGACTACTTTTTCCAGCTCATGGACGAGTTCATCCGCAACAACAAGAAGGTCGTCATCGCGGCAGACCGTGCCCCCAAGGACCTGAGCATGGACGAGCGTTTGACCAGCCGCTTCAACGCCGGCATGCTCTGCCTGGTCGCAGAGCCCAGCTACGAGATGAAATACAAGATCTTGCAGCGCTATTACGAGAACACCATCGTCGCCGCTCCCGAGGCAGGCGACGACTCGCTGCTGGCGGCCTATGGGGGCGACGGCGGACACCTGACCGACGAGCACTTTAAACACATGGCCGAGGTCTCGGGCACCAACATCCGCGAACTCGAGAGCTTTTGCGAGCGCTGTGCCGGCGAGGCGGGCGACCGCGAGCGCGAGGGCGGAGAGCTCACCTTTGACGATATCGACGCCATCGCCAGCCAGTACTTCGACACATCGGCCAAAAAGATCAACGTCCAGACGGTTCAGTCCGTCATCGAAGAGCAGTACGGCGTGACGCACGAGGAGCTCATCGGCCCGCGTCGCAACGCCAATATCGCCAAAGCACGCCATATCGCTATCTACCTGGCCATCGAGATGTGCGAGATGACGACCACGGCGGTGGGCGCCGAATTTGGCAACCGCAACCACTCGACCGTCAGCACGAGCTACAAAAAAGTCCAGAAGATGATCCAAGAAGACAGAACCGTCACCGAGGATCTCAAGTCGCTGCGAGACAAAATTACACTGCGTTCGTAGGGAAATAGAGACACCTGTTGAAAACTTGTCGAAACCATGGGCATAAGGTGTCTAAAACCCAACCCGCGGTGGTGAAAAGTTTTGCGCAGGTTTTGAACGTGGAAAACCACCCCCGTTGCACACAGGTTGCTGTCGATTCTCTTTCTGGGTCTGACCTGCGTCTTTGGGAGTAATCAACAGTTTCGTCAGTACTATTACTATTATTAAGATATTTATATCTATAGAAAGGTATTAAAAGATGAAGTTCACCGTCAGCCAGAGCTCGCTTACACAAGCCATCGGCGTCGTTATGAAGGGTGTCGCTTCGGCATCCACCCTCCCCATCCTGTCGGGCGTGCTCGTTAAGGCCCAAGACGGCATCTTGGAATTTCAGACCTCTAACTACACCATCTCGATCCGTCATCGCATCGCGGCGCATGTCGAAGAAGAGGGCGAGATGGTTATCCCCTGTAAGATGCTCTCCAATATCACCAAGACCCTCCCCGATGCCCCGGTCACCTTTGAGCTGTCCGAGCGCCAGGTGCTGATTGGTTGCGAGAAGAGCTCTTTCCGCCTGAACACGCTCGATGCCAATGACTTCCCCGAGTTTCCGGCCTATGCCATCGAGAGTGCCGTGGAGCTGCCGACCGATGTCTTGTCCGAAATGGTCGGCCGCGTGTGGCGCGTCACCTCGACCGACAAGGCTCGCCCCATCCTGGGCGGCGTGCACATGAAGGTCGAAAACAACACCGTACGCCTGGTGGCGACCGATTCCTTCCGCTTGGCCGTGTGCGATACGCAGGTCGAGACCTCGACCCTCGAGGGCTCCTTTGAGCTCAACGTTCCGGCCGACGCCTTTAACGACGCGCTAAACATCATGGCTAGCCAGGCGACCATCATGATCGGGGCTACCGACACCCAGGTCGTCTTCGAGGCCGGCAACACCACCTACGTGTCGCGCCGCATCGAGGGCGTGTACCCCAACTACAAGCAGCTCATCCCCGATTCGTGCGTGACGAGCGTCAAGATCGACGTCGCCGCCTTTAACGCCGCCCTCAAGCGCGTGGCCGTTATCGCGAGCGCCAACCCCGCCGTCAAGTTCGAGATCGATGTCGAGAACGGGCAGATGGGCCTGTCCTCCATTTCCAATGACCAGGACCTTGCGCAGGAGACGATCGATGTCGAGGCCGAGGGCGAGTCAGGTACCATCGCCTTCAACTACCACTACATCTTCGGCTGCCTCAATGCCCTGTCCAAGGAGAAGGAGATCACGCTGGAGCTCAAGAGCTACTCGCAGGCGGGCATCTTCAAGTCCTACGACAAGATCAACTACCTGTACCTGGTCATGCCGGTCCGCATCTAGCGCTGCGCCATGACCATGTTCGCCCGCGATCTTTCCGTCGCGCACTACCGCAGCTTCGATAGCTATCGCCTTGCCCTGGACGAGGGCGTGACGATACTTGCGGGACCCAACGCGGCGGGAAAGACCAATCTCATAGAGGCGCTGCAGCTGCTGACGAGCGGTTCCTCGTTTAGGCATCCGACCGCAGCCGAGCTCGTCCATGACGGCGTGGGCTCGTGCAAGGTCGAGCTGAGGCTCGAGGGCGACGGACGCGTGCTTGATATGGGATTGAGCGCGGAGGACGGTAAGCGCTCGTTTAGCCGCAACGGTAAGAGATGCTCTGCCGCCGGTGTGCGCGGGGTTCTGCCGAGCGTGCTGTTTTGCCCCGACCATCTGGACATGGTTAAGCGAGGCGCCAGTGTGCGCCGCGCCGCCCTCGATGACTTTGGCATGCAGCTGAGTGCGCGTTATGCCGATCTTGCGAGCACCTATGGGCGCTGCGTGACCCAGCGTAACGCCCTGCTCAAGGAGACCTGGTGCTGTCGCGAGATGCTCGGCGCGTGGAACGATTCGATTGCCCGCGCGGGTTCGACCCTGCTCGTGCACCGGTTGGCCCTACTCGACCGGCTGGCGGGCCATGTGCACACTGCCTACGGGCAAGTGGCGTCCGGCGAGGCTGCCAACGTGGCCTATGCGTCCACGCTGGGGGATTTGCCCCAGGTCGAGGATCGCGAAGAGCTGAAGGGCTGGGCGTACGAGCGCATGCTGGCTGCCCTTGATGAGCACGCCGACGAGGAAATCCGCCGCGGCGTGACGTTGGTGGGACCGCATCGCGACGAGATTGAGTTTACCGTGGCGGGTCGCTCCGCCCGTTCATTTGCCAGCCAAGGACAGCAGCGTACATTGGTGCTGTCCTGGAAGGTGGCCGAGGTTGCCGTGGCTCGCGATGTCCTGGGCACCGCCCCACTGCTGCTTTTGGACGACGTGATGAGCGAGCTCGACGGCGAGCGTCGCGGCGCTTTCCTGCGGCTGATCGGCGATGATATCCAGACGGTCATAACCACGACCAACCTGGGGTACTTTACCGATGACCTGCTTGATCGAGCCAAGGTGGTGAGCATGGGTGAGACGTGCTAATTACGAGCGCGAGAGCGAAACGGTCGCCTTCAGCGGGTTTTTGAACGCAGAGCGCCAGCGCATCCTGGCGTCGGCGACCCCCGAGCGCCGTGCGCAGATGGAGGCCGCCGAGGAGTCGCGCACGGTCTATCGCGCATGGAACGCGGTGTGCTCGGGCACGCGCGAGGGGCGGCATGTGACGGGACTGCGCTACCTGCCCGAGTCCAATGAGCTGCTGGTGTATCTCGACTCGCCCTCGTGGACGCAGGAAATGACGCTGTTGCGCGAGATCATCCGCGCGCGCATGGAGCGCGCCGGTGCGCATGTGGACGGCCTGGTGTTCAAAACCACCGCGCCCGGTCACACGCCGCCCGCCGCCAAGGAGCGCCTGCGCCCGTCGACGACCGAGCGACCGCCGGCCCCGCACGCCGACCTAAGTGAGGCCGAGCGTACCGAGATCGAGCGCCAAGTGGCGCCCATCGAAGACCAAAAACTGCGCGAGGCCCTCGAGAATGCCATGAGAGCCAGTGCCGAGTGGGCCAAGGGCGTGCAAAGCAAAAAAGAGCCTTAAATCGCATCTGGTGGCCTTGTAGAGCCAAATACCCTCGTTCCCGAGGGTATTTTTTTACGATAAACTAGTAAGGCTGTACACATTTTCTTGACTGAAGGAGGACGTGTGGCAAACGAAAACGATTACGATGGCGGCGAGATTAAGATTCTCGAAGGTCTCGAGGCCGTTCGTAAGCGCCCGGGCATGTATATCGGCTCGACGAGCGCCAGCGGTCTGCATCACCTGGTGTGGGAGATCGTTGACAACTCCGTCGACGAGGCCATGGCCGGTTTCTGCACCGAGATCCAGGTGACGGTCCACGCCGACAACTCCATCACGGTCGTCGACAACGGGCGCGGCATCCCCGTCGACGAGCACCCTGTTAAAAAGATCCCGACGCTCGAGGTCGTCATGACGATCCTGCACGCCGGCGGTAAGTTCGATAACTCGGCCTATAAGGTCTCGGGCGGCCTGCACGGCGTGGGCATCTCCGTCGTCAACGCGCTGTCCAAGCGCGTGGTCGTTCAAGTTCGTCGCGATGGCAACACCTACGAGATGGAGTTCTCGCGCGGCAAGACCGTCAAGAAGATGGAGGTCGTGGGCACCTCGGATTCGACGGGCACCACCGTCACCTTCTGGCCCGACGACGAGATCTTCGAGACCTGCATCTACGATTTCGATACGCTGCACAACCGTCTGCAGGAGACGGCGTTCCTCAATAAGAACCTCAAAATCGTGCTGACCGACGAGCGCGAGGCGACTCCCCACGTGGAGGAGTTTTGCTACGAGGGCGGCATCATCGACTTCGTCAAGTTCCTTAACGAGGGCAAGGACGTCCCCGAGGCCTTTAAGGAGCCTATCTACATCGAGGGCAAATCGGACCCGGACGCACCTGTGGCCAAGATGGGCGAGGTTGAGGTTTCCCTGCAGTGGAATAGCGGCTACGGCGAGAACGTCATGTCGTTTGCCAACGACATCTACACCCCCGAGGGCGGCATGCACCTTGAGGGCTTCCGCACTGCGCTCACCCGCGTGATCAACGACTATGCGCGCAAGCAGAACCTGCTCAAGGAAAAAGACGCCAATCTGACCGGCGACGATGTGCGCGAGGGCCTTTCGGCCGTTATCTCGGTCAAGCTGCCCGATCCGCAGTTTGAGGGCCAGACCAAGGCCAAGCTCGGCAGCTCCTATATGCGCGCGCTGACGCTCAAGATCGTGACCGACGGCCTCGCCGATTACCTCGAGGAGCATCCCAAGCCCGCCCGCGAGATCGTCAAGAAGGCGCAACAGGCCTGCAAGGCGCGCAATGCCGCCCGCAAGGCGCGCGAGGCGACCCGCCGCAAGAGCCTACTCGAGACGGCGTCCCTGCCCGGTAAGCTCGCCGACTGCTCGGTGCGCGATGCCGAGCTGACCGAGCTCTTCATCGTAGAGGGCGACTCGGCAGGCGGTTCGGCCAAGGACGGCCGTCGTCGAGACATCCAGGCGATTCTGCCCCTGCGCGGCAAGATTTTGAACGTCGAACGCGTTGGTGACCATCGCGCGTTCTCGAGTGACACCATCCAGTCGCTGATTACCGCGATCGGCTGCGGCGTCACGACGAGTGCCGGTGACGGCGGCGACTTCGATATCACCAAGGCGCGCTACCACAAGATCATCATCATGACCGATGCAGACGTCGACGGTGCGCATATCCGCATCCTGCTGCTGACGTTCTTCTACAAGTACATGCGTCCGCTGATCGATGCCGGCTACGTCTATGTTGCCTGCCCGCCCATCTTTGGCATTAAGGTGCGCAACAAGATCCACTACGTGTATCCCAACGGCCGCCAGCCCGAAGACGAGATCCTGCGCGACACCATCCAGAGCCTGGGCCTGAACCCCGACGATAACGACGAGGACGGCAAGGCCAAGGACGGCAAGATCACCAAGAAGCGCAAGGGCTATACCGTCCAGCGCTACAAGGGCCTGGGCGAGATGGACCCCAAGCAGCTTGCCTCGACGACGATGGATCCCAAGACCCGCATCCTACAGCGCGTGTCGATCGAGGACGCCGTGGTGGCGGACCGCGCCGTGCGCGAGCTGATGGGCTCCGAGGTCGGCTATCGCCGCGAGTACATCGAGAAGCACGCGCACGACGCGCGCTTCTTAGACGCCTAACCTGTTCGGCTTTCCCAGCCACCGCACCTTCGCCCTCAATCGTCGGTCGCGTACCCAAGTACGCTTCCCTCCTCTTTCGGGCGAATCTGCGGCACCTGGAAAAGCCGTCTCCGTGGTAGGGAACTAATGGACCACGCAAACCATGAGGAGGTAACGTGGCAGACGATATCAACAATAACGAGGGTATGGGCGAGGCCGGCGATGCCGGCATGCCCGACGATCTGAAGCGCCTGCTTGCCCGCGCTGAGCAGGGCGAGGACGGCGATCCTGACGCCTATAACCCCGATGCCGATGATGACGAGGAAGAAGACGACGACGGCGAGCTCGAGGAGAGCTTTGGCGAAGTCGATCGTGGCGCCTCGGTCGGCGAGGATATAAACGGCGGCCAGCTCCAGATTTCGGAGTTTGGCCGCGAGATGAAGCAGTCATTTATCGAGTATTCGATGTCGGTCATCACGGCGCGCGCCCTGCCGGACGTGCGCGATGGCTTAAAGCCGGTGCACCGCCGCATCCTGTACGCGATGAACGAGAGCGGCATCTACCCCAACCGCCCGCACAAGAAGTCGGCCTGGACGGTCGGCGAAGTTATCGGTAAGTACCACCCGCATGGCGACTACGCGGTCTATGAGGCCATGGTCCGCCTGGCGCAGTGGTTCTCCATGCGCACGCCGCTCATCGACGGTCACGGCAACTTCGGCAACATCGACGGCGACGGCGCGGCAGCCATGCGTTACACCGAGAGCCGCCTGGCCAAGCCCGCCATGGAACTGCTGCGTGACCTGCAGAAGGATACCGTCGACTGGCAGCCCAACTACGACGAATCGCTCGCCGAGCCCGTGGCACTGCCTGCGCGCTTCCCCAACCTGCTGGTCAACGGTAGCCAGGGCATCGCTGTCGGCATGGCCACCAACATCGCCCCGCACAACCTCACCGAGGCGATCGAGGCCACCTGCTACCTGATCGACAACCCCGACGCCACCGTCGACGAGCTCATGCAGATCATGCCCGGTCCGGACTTCCCCACCGGCGCCATCATCATGGGCAGCGCCGGCATTAAGCAGAGCTACGAGACCGGCCGCGGCTCCATTACCGTGCGTGCCAAGGCCCACGTGGAATCCACCAAGACCGGCCGCAACCGCTTGGTCTTTACCGAGATTCCCTACATGGTCAACAAGGGCACCCTGCAGGAGAAGATCGCCCAGCTCGTCAACGACAAGCGCATCGAGGGCATCTCGGACATGCGCGATGAGTCCAACCAGAAGGGTATCCGTCTGGTCATCGAACTCAAGAAGGGCGTCATCCCGCAGGTCGTGCTCAACAACCTGTACAAGTACACCTCGCTGCAGACGACCTTCGGCGCCAACAACCTGGCGCTCGTCAACGGCGTTCCCAAATGCCTGAGCCTGCGCGAGATGCTGCAGCACTACATCGACCACCAGGTCGACGTCGTCACCCGACGCACCCGCTTCGACCTTAAGAAGGCCCAGGCCCGCGCGCATATCCTCGAGGGCTACCTGATGGCCCTTGACCATATCGACGAGGTCATCAGCATCATCCGTTCCTCGCAGACCGATTCCGAGGCCAGCAGCCGCCTGATCGAGCGCTTTGGCTTTACGCCCGAGCAGACCACGGCCATCCTCGAGATGAAGCTGCGCCGCCTGACCGGCCTGGAGCGCGACAAGATTCAGGAAGGGCTGGACGGCCTGCGCCGCGCCATCGCCTACTACGAGGACCTGCTGGCGCACGAGGAGAAGATCCTGGGCGTCATTAAGGAAGAGATGCGCGAGATCTCCAAGAAGTTTGGCGATAAGCGCCGCACCGAGATCAGCCAGGTCGAGAAGGACCTGGACGTCGAGGACCTCATTGCCGACGAGGACATGGTCGTGACCATCACCCACACCGGCTATGTCAAGCGCATCCCGGTGGCCGCCTACCGCGCCCAGAAACGCGGCGGCAAGGGCGTGTCGGGCGTCAACCTCAAAGAGGACGATGTCATCGACGAGATGTTCATCGCGTCCACGCACGAGTACGTGCTGTTCTTCTCGAGCAAGGGCAAGGTCTACCGCCTGAAGGTGCACGAGCTGCCGGTGGGTACGCGCCAGGCGCGTGGTACCGCGATCGTCAACCTGCTGCCCTTCGAGGAGGGCGAGAAGATCGCGAGCGTCATCAGCTGCCGCGAGTTCCCCGCCGACGAGTATCTGATGTTTGCCACCAAGAGCGGCATGGTCAAGAAGACCGTGATGAGCGCGTATGACCGCAGCCGTCGCGACGGCCTGATCGCTATCAACCTGCGTGACGACGACGCGCTGCTGAACGTCCGCCGCGTGCGCGAGGGCGACAAGATTATCCTGGCCACCACCGCGGGCAAGGCAATCATGTTCTCCGAGGAGCAGGTGCGCGCCACCGGCCGCGATACCAGCGGCGTTCGCGGTATCGGTATGAAGGACGGCGTGAGCGTTCTGGGCATGGAAGTCACTAACGGCAACGGCGATCTGTTCGTCATCACCGAGCGCGGCTACGGCAAGCGCACGCCGGTCGCGGACTACCCGGAGCAGAATCGCGGCGGCCAGGGCGTCTACACCATCCAAATGACCGAGCGTAAGGGCAACCTCGCGGCCATGAAGACGGTGGGCCCGCAGCACGAGCTGTTCATCGTGACGGAGGGCGCGACGGTCATTCGCGTCAAGACCGATGAGATCAGCCAGACTGGCCGCGCTACCCAGGGCGTCAAGATGATGACCGTCGACGACAACGACCGCATCTGCGCCGTAGCCCGCATGACGGCCGCCAAGGAGAAGCCCGAAGGCGAAGGCGCCGAGGATGCAGCCGCAACTAGCACCGAGGAAGCCCCCGTCGACCTAGGCGACGGCAACGACATACCAGAGGATCTCCTCGACGAGTAAGAGGAACGAGCTGGTAGAAAATATCAGACCCCATATATCGGCGGTCGGCGCACTGCGCGCCGACCGCTTTTTTGACAACCTTGGGACCCCATGGCCGCTGGGCTGGCGAGTTGGGTTTGGTTTGTCGCGAGTTCCGCACGCAAAGAAGGCCACTTAATGTGGCCTTCGTCTTGCGCAGGACTGTCCGAGCAGCAAACCAAACCCAACT
>JAGZKE010000041.1:0-16673 GCA_018365375.1 Collinsella sp.
CACGGGCCGATACTCAAAGCCCATTGTGGCATCCCGAGCCCGCGGAAAGAAGCTGCGCCGCGGGGGAGGCGACCCAAATGGCTTTCTCATATCGTCTTGCGGGATTCCCCTTTCCGAGTCGTTATGCGATTTGCACTACATCTGCTCGCGGCGCTTCTTTTGATCGAGGAAGACGCCGGCTGCCACGAGGACGGTACCGCCGATGACGAACGTCTCGCCGATGAGTCCCGCGCGGTCACCGGTCTGGGCGAGGTTGCCGGGCTGGGCGGTATCCGTGCCGGCGAGGTGCTTCGGGGTGTATGCCGCCTGCTGCTTTGCCGCCTCCTTTGCCTCCTGTCGTGCGATCTCATCGGAAAGCTTCTGCTCCGCTGCGATGCGGTCGGACTTCGCCTGCTTGTAGGCGGCGAGTGCCGCATCATAGCCGGACTGGAGCCCGTCCACCGCGGCCTGCTTCTCGTCCAGGATGGCCTTGGCAGGAGCGACCTTGGCACGTGCCTCGACTGCTGCGGCGAAAAGCGCGTTGAGGGCGTCATCCGCGTTCACATCATGGCCGGAAGCGATCGCCGCGCCGGCATCGATGGAGTTCAGCTTCGACAGCTTGGCGTCTGCCTGCGCCTTTGCCTGCTCGGCGGCGGAGACCAGGGACTCGGCGGCGATGGCATCCGCCTTCGCGGCATCGAGCGCGGCCTTGGTGTCATTGACAGCCTTTACTGCATCCTGCTCGCGCTGCTGTGTCTCTGCGAGCTTCGCGGCAAGACCGGTGAGGATGTCGAGGTTCGACTGTGCGCCCACAAGATCGGTCTGGGAGCCGGTGAGCCTGTCGGCGGCAACGCCGGTGTCGGCCTTTGCGGCATCGACGGCACGCTGGGCATCCGCGAGGGCGCGTGCGGTGGCGTCCGCCTTTTGCTTGGCGGCTGCGAGGACTGCCGCCTTCTCGGCCTGGTCGGCTGCCGCCGCGTCATGGACGCTCTTTGCGGTATCGACCGCCTTCTTGGCGTCGGCGACGTCCTGGAAGAACTTCGCGAGGTCGGCGTTCGCATCGTCCACGCCCTGCTGCTTAGCAGCGGTGTCCGCCTTGGCGGAATCCAACTTAGACTGTGCGGTCATTACGGCTGCGTTGGCAGCATCAAAGGCGACCTGCTTCTGCTGGACGGTCGACTTTGCCGTATCGACTGCCGCGTTGGCGGCATCGAGGTCCGATTTCGCCGCATCAAGCTCGGTCTGGGCATCCGTGACGCCCTGCTGCTTGGCGGCGACATCAGCCTTGGTGGCATCGACGGCACGCTGGGCATCGGCAACACCCTGCTTTGCGGCATCGACACCTGCCTGTGCGGAATCCACCGCGACCTGCTTCTGCTGGACGGTTGTGGCGGCGCCGGCGGCTGCCTGCTTCTTGGATGCGAGATCGGCCTTGGCTACGTCGAGTGCGCTCTTGGCGTTCTTGAGGCCGTTGATATAGGAGGTCAGCTTCTGCTCGTACTCGTCGACGGACATGGGGTTCGTGTTCCAACCGGAGCCGGACCAGCCGGAGATCTCTGCGGTGTAGCACTGCGTCTGAAGCCCGGACATGGTGCCCTTGGTGCAGGTTGCCATTCCCATAACGGCGAGTTCGGGATTGATGATGTTCATGTAATGGCCGACGGTGCCGCTACTGCCGTTCTCCCAGTGGCAGTTGTCTGCAATCCAATGGTTGATTGCAACACCGTTCTTTGCATAGAAATCATAGGCATCCTTGCCGACAAGACCGGTGACTCCATAAAGGGCCTCCGTTGCCTTGTCGAAAAAGCCCTTCTCCTGCTCGATCCACTGCCCACTCGGATCGATTCCGTAATTCCATGCCAGGTTTTCGGCAAAATCATATTGACGGGCATGATCGAGCACGGTGTCGCTGTAGTTGGCATCTGCGATCGCACCGGCGATGAGCTTGTAGGTGACATGGAGCTCGGACAGGCCGACCGACTTGCGGTAGTCGTTGACGGACTTCATCCACCTGATCGCATTGAGCATATTGTCAAGAGACGTGGCGTCCTTGGAGTTGCCGACTTCGGTCTTTCCGACATATTTGGCGTTCAGGATGATGTTGACTGCGTCATCGGCACCCATGGCACGGAAGAAGCCGATGGCTCCCTGCTTGAGCTGCGCGTCGGCGGAATCGAGTTTCGCCTGGGCCTCGTCGACCTTCTGCTGCGCGGCGGTCACGGCGGCGTCAGCGGTATCCTTTGCGGTCTTGGCGTTCGCGAGCTCTACGTCGGCGGCTGCCTTGGCGGACTCGGCGTCCTTGACAGCCTGCTTCGCTGCATCCAGCTTGGCGACGGCGTCGACGTTCGCCTGCTTGGCGGCATCGAGGTCGGCGTTCGCGGCATCGAGTGCGGACTGGGCGGCGTTCACGCCGGATTCGGCATCGGTCGCGGCCTGCTGCTTTACGGAGAGGGCCACCTGGGCATCATTCAGTTCGGTCTGTGCCGTTGCTGCAGCGGACTGCGCCTGCTCGAGCTCGGACTCGCACTGGAACTGTGTCGCCTGTGCGGCAGCGAGGGCTGCCTCCGCGTCCGCGACCTTCTGTTTTGCCGCATCGTACTCCGGACCGCTGGCACCGGCCTCCGCTGCGGCGAGGTCGGCTTTCGCCTGCTCGTAGGCGGCGCTGGCGGCTGCGGCCTTCGCATCCGCCGCGTCCTTGTTCTGCTGGGCTGCGGCGAGGACGGAATCGGCGGAATCCTTTGCAGACTGGGCCGCAACCAGCTTGGACTGGGCATCGGCAAGCGTAGCGTTGGCGTTGGCGAGTTCAACCTGTGCCCTGTCCACGGCAGCCTGGGCGTCGCGCACGGCCTGCTCGGCGGCACTGATTGCCTCCGGGGTGGCGCTTACGGCATCTGCCTTGGCTTTATCGAGGGCGTCCTTGGCATCTTGGGCCGCCTTGAGGGCGGACTGGTACGCTTCGTCCTTCTCGGATGCATCCGCCTTGGCGTCTGCGAGACCCGCCTTCGCCTGCTCGAGGTCCTTGCCGGCGGCATCGGCGGCGTCCTTGCCCTCTGCGACCTGACGGGCGTACTCGTCCATTGCTGCTCGGTCGGCTGCCGTGCCGGCGCTGACTGCAGAATCGTAGGATGCCTTGGCCTGGTCGCGGGCGGAAGCCGCCTCGTTGTAGGGGCCGGCGACCTCATCGTAGGATGCCTTGGCGGCGTCCTCCTTCGCCTTCGCCTCGTCGACTGCCTTCTGCAGGTCCGCGATGGTCTGTGCGACGGATTTCACGCCGGTACCGGATGCCGCGCCGGCGTGGGCGGCGATCGGCGACATCACGGCGGGGTGCTGCGTGCCCCCGTCACCGGTCTGGGCGAATGCCGCGAACGGTGAGATGAGGCTCGATCCGGTCATGGCGGCCATGGTCGCCGCGGTGACAGTCAGACGCGCGATCCCCTTCGGAGTGTGAATCTTTTTGTTTGGCAGTGCGGCGAAGTGATCGCCACCGGCAGCGAAATGCTTTCCCTGAGTCATTGTGCTGTTCCATTCCTTTTCCGTGCCCTATCCGACTGGGCATCAGAGTGCTTTCCAATAGAGATAATTATGCGCCTTAACTGGGATTGTTGTATATAGTCCGTTGGCTTTTATACAACAATCCATGACTCTTTTTGTCATGGATACGACGCTTCAGAAATCATTCGGCATGAGATGCAAATAGCTTCGCGCTGGACTCGGGTGCAGCCAGGAGCAGTTCGCCAATTTGATTGAAATGGATCGATCCTACTACGCGAGCATTGAAGTCGGGCGGCGTAATGTCAGCCTCTCAAATCTCAAGAAGATTGCCGACGGATTTCAAATCAGCATTGCTGAACTCATGAGAGGCGTCAGCTAAATTTATCCGTCTCATAGTTCACAGTGGGTCTCGTTGATTAGTGCCTTAAGAAAATGGAAATCGTCCCAACGAACTATCGTCAATCGTCCCAATAAATTACCGTCAATCGTCCCAATAAGTAATCGTTATTTGTCCCAACGACGCAGATAGACGCTATAATTTCAAATGAATGATTGGAGGGAAAGCCGATGGATAGGTATATAGGACGTTGTGTTGACTGCTTGGTCGAGCGCGACCTTGGCATTTTTGGTGCAGTGCTCATTCAGGGGCCGAAATGGTGTGGAAAGACAACGACAGCTCAGAGATTTGCCGAGTCATCGTTATCTCTCTCCGACCCATCTGGCGGTTTTGCGGCCCTCCAGCTCGCTCGTCTCGATCCGGCCCAAGCAATTGTCGGACCGACCCCGAGGCTTGTCGACGAATGGCAGGAAGAACCGAAGCTATGGGATGCCGTGCGATTCGAATGCGATGTCAGGGGAGGGGAGCCAGGACAGTTCATTCTCACCGGATCTGCGACGCCGCGAGCCGAGAACCAGCCGATGCACAGCGGTGTGGGTCGAATCGCCCGTTTGCGGATGGATACCATGACGCTTTTCGAGCTCGGTATTTCGTCGGGAGCGGTCTCGCTTGGTGCGTTGCTCGATGGCGATTCCGTTGCGGCGTCACTCGGATCCATCGCCGGTATCGCCGGTATCGCGGATTTGCTCTGCCGCGGCGGTTGGCCCCAAGCGGTCGGTAAGACAACTGCCGACGCAATGCGGATAGCCGCCGCCTATATTGACGGTGTTTGCGAGTCTGACGTTTCGAGGGCGGATGGAGTGAAACGTGACCCGGTTAAGGTAAGGGCCTTGCTCTCGTCGCTTGCACGCAATGAATCGACTCTTGCCGGCATGAGGTCCATCGAAAGGGATTTGGGCGTTGACGTCTCAAAGAATACGATTACCGGCTACATGGACGCGCTGCGCCGTATCAATATCGTCGACGATGTCCCCGCGTGGCATCCGGATCTCAGGTCGCCGGTGAAGTTGCGGCAGGGCGCGAAGCGGCACCTTGCGGACTCATCGCTCGCCGTCGCCCTCATCGGTGCGGATCCGGAGTCGTTGTCATCCGATCCGAAGACCCTTGGCTTGCTCTTCGAATCCCTTGTGCTGCACGATCTCAAGGTTTACGCGGCGGCCAGCGATGCGACCGTATCTCACTACCACGACGCTGACGACCTAGAGGTCGACGCGATTGTCCATCGTCGTGACGGCTCGTGGGTTGCCGTTGAGGTTAAGCTCGGGAGCCCCCAAGTCCCAGAGGCAGTGGAAAATCTGCTTCGACTTGAGCGAAAGCTGGTCGATCGCGGGGAGAGGCCGCCTGCGGCGAAACTCATCGTCATCGGGTTTGGTATGCCGGCTCACGTAACTAGCGAAGGCATCGTTATCGCTCCGGTCGATACGCTTGGTGTCTAAAAACAGCGCATCGCTATTCTGAGATCTAAAGCCTGAAGCTCAAAATCTCATCGCCTGGTTCTTCGTTAAACGGACGTTAGGGTGCCACCATTACACCAACATTTTCGACGCGATCGCGCTGGAGCTGGCGTCGGCATCCGTGTAGTGGAAAGCCGGGACCGCCTTGCGCGGAGAGGCAGTACCGTTCTTGTAGAACGACAGTACTAACTATGTTCAGTACTCAAAACCGACACCAAGGTAGAAAAACACCGCCCCTTTTTGTTATAGAGCCCCAACGTTTAATCCCTTTCTTTATCTGTTGCTTTCCATATTTTCGAGCCTTCTGCCATTCCTACGGGCGAAGAACAAGGTTTTTTTCAAGTCAATGCTTCACAGGGATTTCTTTACAGAATTCGTATCATTCTCGCTGCCTACCCTCTTGTACATTAAACCCTTAAAGTTCATGAAGGAGCAGAAGCATGTATGTTGATGCATGGGGCTCGATCCTGTACAAAGATATCGGTATATCTCCATTGCCAGCGCAGTTCCCACAAGAGTGTTCGTAAAACAAATTGATCCCTTTGGCACGGGCATGCGGACTATGTTCTCTTCGGCTCGCTGGAGGAAAGAGAGATAGGATTTCATATCGCTCTGCTTTTCGAGAATAGGACCAATTTCCCCATCAGCTACTCCAACAGCACAAAATGCACAGGGAATGTCCTTTTCTATACATGCTTCAAGAACTATTGACCTGGGATTGACCCCCTCCACACTGTCTGCAGCGCAAACAAGCATTGAAGTCCTCGAAGGAACGCAACGCATGAGTTCTTCGGCAGAGCGGACGTAAGACACAACTGGATTAAGCGAAAGATCCGGATAGCGATTAACAAGTGTTTTGGAAACTGCCTCTACTTTTGCTTCTCCTATTTCGTCGGGACCAACAAGAAACTGACGATTTACGTTTGACCTCTCAACTCGATCCCCGTCGATTAATGTAAAATGCCGAACTCCAGCAGCAGCCAAATGCTCCGCCACCACCTGCCCTATGCCGCCCATACCAACGATGGCAAGATGAACGGCGCCGATTTGCTTAAGTAACGTCAGTGGAGCGTCGGAATAATAAGACAAAAAGCGAGCTGTCCTCGAGTGGGGTGATTCCAGCTCGTATTCTTCAGTTTCTAGAAAACCAAGTTCGTTGAGCCTTAGCAAGAATCGTTGCTCGCGAGCTTCAAGGTTCGTCTCATCTATCATATTTTGTTTGGCGAGCTGCTCAAAAAGATTTGTACTCAAATCAGAGATTTTGACCCTCACTCGCGATTTTAATCCTTGCAATATAAGTTCGTTGGAATCTCTCCTGATATAAGCACTATCGTTCCAATAGAACATTTAATATCCTTTCCCTCAAGCCTTCTTCTGGAAAAGTGTTTCGCATGAAAAAGGCGCTGGAGAGTCGTCCGATCGGCAGAAAACACGCAGCCTCGCCAAACAGTTCGACGGCTCTCTCGTTAAACGCCTGGCGCGAAATCATGCCAGAAAAATACCTGCTCAAAACCGATAAATACTTCTGGAGACGCATTCGGTTGCCCAAGCCCGTCAGTAGTGCGAGTTGATAGTAGATAAAAATAGGGTCATTGAAAGTATTCGGAATTAAAAGCAGGTGTATATCCGCCCAATCCGATTGAGGGGAGAAATAATCACTCGACATGAGTTTTGGATGATACCTGCCTGACGATGCTAATTGAAGCGCTATAAGTTTTACAATCTTTTTATTGGGGTAGTATTTGTCGTATGAAATTGATAATTTCGCAGTTATCTCTCTTTGTTCATCGGATTTATTCACGCCGTAATCGAAGGAAGGATCTTTCAGTTTCGGCGACAGAAGTCTTCTGATTGCCTCTGTGTCAACGAGAGAGAGGATGTTCCTACGTCCTTCTTCGTCGGCGAAATAGGGAGAGTGCTTGTTTGAAAAAACGATAACAGCCTCTATGCCAGATAATCCATGGTGCAGCCGCGCGCTCTTGCAATAGCGCTCAATTAATAAGGGCATGTTTGTATTGCAGCTTGCCATGGTTCTTCCGAGAAGAAAACACAAGACGTCAATCCATCTATTCTCGATGCGCTTTATCGTCATAGTCTGAGTGCACGCAGCGCTGCTCAGTTTGACTTCCTGCCTTCCGATTTGCGTAACAGAAAAATCATTGACACAAAAATAGTGAGAAGAGAGGAGATGTAAAAATGGTCCTACCCTTCCTCCGGTCCGGAATGCAATGGACAGCGACTTTGCATGATTGCTTAGCGAATAGCAGTGACCATCAATTACATCTATTCTCAAAAAGAAAGTCTTTAGAAAGCCGCTGCAATTGTGATGGACGTAGTCAAGCTTCCTCCCCAACTCGACAATATGCTCATTATCATGTCGACTTGTAAACCTAATCGTCCTGTCATCATATTCAACTTCGAAAAAAGGGAATGAGGGCATCCCGATGCATCGAGTATTACTGGAATCCCGGCGATACGCTGAATGATTTGTGACGAATAGTCATGTCCATCAAGAAGGCTCGACGCTTCGGGCAGCTCGTCAATCGATATATCAATTCTTGGAGACATGTATTCCTACCATTTTTAAAGAAACAACGGCGGTAATTGCTATCGCGATTGCGCCAATAACACCGAGCGCTATCTGAATGGGATATAACCCCAACACATATCCAAATATGGAGAAAAACATTGCGGAAAAGAGAGCCCTTACCAGAGATGCGACGGAAAGGATCGTCGCGCGGAGATCGTCCGCTATCGCGTCTTGGATTAAGTTTTCCGAAGTGATGTACACCACTTCTGGGAGAAAGCAAAGCACCATGCTAAGGCCAAACAAACACAGCGGATTTGAAGCGAACCACGGAAGAATCATGAAAAGGCCAGCCTCGATTAGCATCGAGCCGAGCATGGTATTTCTTTTCCCGAAACGCAATGAGAAGAAATCTGCTGCAATATAGGCCGTCGCATTTACTGCATAGGATGCACCGAAAAAGATTCCTATTATGGAGACGGGAGCATCAAATGCGTCGAATACCAACTGATTCAAGTTGTAATAACTCCCATAGAATCCATCGAGCATGCTTGTGCCGATTAGAAGAAGCAACACCGCAAAAGCTGATTCTCCAATGCACCAGGTTTCGCGTCTGAACATCTTGGCTACGTCAAACCTTTCCTCCACAGAGTTTTTGGAATGGGTCGTTTCCATCCTCTCAATGGGATACAGAAGGAAAAGCTGCAGGAGATAGAAAACGGAAACGCATACGTAGAGGGCACTCCAAGATACTTGGGCAATGAATGATCCAAGTACGATTGCCACTCCCGTCGCGATTGATTGCGCGGCAAGCAGCCGAGCGTTGATGGTGAGGAAGCGCTCTCCTTGACCGGCATTTCGGGCAATTTCATATAAAAGTGCTTGTTCGGATCCCGATTGAAGGGAGTAGGCGAGTGCCTCAACAAGGGAAAGCGCGACGAGAAAGGGGCCTGAGAGCAACAGCATGCCAGCCGTATGGAAGAAAAGAAGCAGAACGCCCACTTGAATCGAGAACTTCTTTCCAAAGAAATCGCCTACCAGCCCTGTTGGCAGCTCGAGGACGACCGTTGCAATGTTGTACAGGGCTTGATAAAGCGCGATTTCCGTGACAGACATTCCTTTATCCGCAAGGAAAAGTAGAAACACTCCCCGATTTAAAACAAATCCCGCGAGAACGAAAAAGGCGGAATAGATGTGCAGCTGCGCAGTGGCATTCTTATTCATTTGGCACTCCTAACGACTATTTTTGTCGGGGTGCTTGCCACTGATTCGAAGCCTGAAATGTTCATAGTCTCAATGAAGAGCTGATAAAGCTTTTGAACAGGGTATCGATAGAATAGGACATCCTGCGCTCTTTCTTCTCGACGAACTATTGCCAGCCGGTCGATTTCGAAACAAGAAACCGCATAATACACCCCAGCTTGATCTAGAGTTGCCGTATAGCTTTCTGCAACGGCAAATGCATCACGATCGCGACACATTTCAAAAATATCTTCAATGCTTCTACCATCTCGATGAATCATAAGGTAGGTTGCGAATTTAAAATGGTTTATCAAATCAAAATACGTATCGGCACGCGCGAGCACGTCAAGAATGTCGTAATTTTCATTCCTGACTGTGTACAGATGATTGAAATGAAGAGGTGACAGGCTGTTTGGGTCAATTCCGGCAGCAAGTAAATCTAAGTAATACTGAGATTCTTTTACGATGATATAGTCCTCTTTATTCACCCCTTGAGCAACATCAGTAAGAGGCTCTGGGCTCATATAGGAAAAGTCAACGTTTGACATAAAACTGGTCGACGCGACTTCTTGAGCAAGGGCAAGGGTGTCGAGTACTTCGGAATATGTTTCTTCTGGAAAACCGATGATAAAATTGGTTTCGAATCTCATGCCAGAGGAAATGATGGATTTTACCGTAGGAATTACTTTTTTAAGATTCAAGTTTTTCCGGCAGATTCGCTGTATTCTTTGCGAGCCAGTTTCCAAGCCAACAAATACGGAGATACATCCGGTTGCCTTAAGTAGGCCAATGATCTCGGGAGTTATCGTATCGATTCGTCCCTCACAGTTGTATTTGAAATCATAATTCATTGCATATTTTTTGACTGCAAATTCAAAGAAGTACTTGTGCGATGCTAAAAAGTTATCATGGTTATAGTTAATTGAAGAAAGAGTGCCGGTTTTTGCCATGCAATCGTAGACACGCTGCGAGGTTTCGAGCAGTTTGTCGACATTAAGAAATCGCGCTTTCTGACCGAGAAGCACTCTGGATGAGCAATAGTAGCAATTAAACGGGCAACCTCTACCTGCCTCAATGTTGACCACGTTCATGCCGTATGAATTGGAGTAGTCGAGTTCCGGAAGGTTGTTAATGTCGTATTCAATCAACTCGCATAATCCAGAATCCCCGGTTTTAGAAATCGAATTTTTAGGTAAATCGCCCTGAGCGCCGCAAGCAATATATTCGAGTAGAAGCGGGAGGGTTTCTTCCCCATCAAAGATCGATAGAAAGTCAACCTCGGGACAATCCTGAAAAACCATTTCTCGAAGTGAAGTGATCTGGGGACCACCAAATATGATAACCGATTCGGGATGCGCCCGTTTAATAATCTTCGCTATCATGATGCCCCAGATATAAGAGGCGTTCATGATTGAAACACCAAAAACATGGGAGTCGATTGCTTTTATTTCGTCGGAGAACCACCGATAGATTTCTTTTGAAAAAGTCTTTTCTTCTTCGAGGAACTTACGCTGAAAGTCAATAACGTGAGTTGAAAATCCCGCTGCTTCAGAAACGGCCCTTAGATTCAAGATGGCCAGATTATCAACAAGGGTCTTCCTGTAGTGATTCACCGGATTGATCAGAGTGAAATCAACCTTCAACTTGAGCTCCTTTCTTTCGGGTGAATAGGAATCGCCTCCGTCACATTAAACGGAGGCGATTGTGTTATCAGGCCTTAGCAGCGGCGCTGTATAACCTGATCAACATCAATGCCGAAGTCCAGAAGTTCTTCAACAGTGATCTCGATGTCGGAAGCCGATTTATCGCTGGCCAGCTCGATTTCCTCTTTCTCCATTTTCGTCACCTCCTTTTCATGTATGAGTTAAAAAACTAGTGGCTTTCTGGAAACAGCCAGGATCAATGCTAAACGATGATTTTAGATTCAACGTCGGGACCGGTTGTTTTTATGAATATGATGCCAATGCACGAACAAAAGCAGTTAGCCTTTTCAGCACTGTTGCGGCTTATGCAATCACATGAGTCCTAGGCCCTTTCGACACCACCTGTATTGCGAATCAGCACCGCTGCCTTCCCGACTGAATATTGCCGTCAGGCACCGCTATTAAATGCATCTCCAGGCACCCCGTTACACTCGTGCCGCCATGCGGTCGACTGAACGAGGAGGTTCCACATAGACGCGATCTGGGCCGACATGGGAGAGACCATCATGCGGCAGCGCTGCAGATGGAGCGCTAGCAATAAAAGGGCGCAGGGACCAGCGTCTGCCAGATGCCCGCACACGATAACGGCGGTGCTGTTACGCGATATTCAGCAGTGCTTAAGCTAGCAGATACTCAATCACACGCATGGCAGGGGTAACAGCACGGGTGTTCCTATAGTTTTGTCAACCGGGGAATGCCGTTCGCGAGATCGAATCGCGAAATGCTGACGTCAGGCCTTTCGACCGGCGGATTCCAGCCTGTTCGGAGTGCTGTGCTTCGACTAGGTGGCTTAGGGCACCCTGTCCCGCATGATCGCGTAGGTGACCTTCAACCTCTTTCGCGTCAGCGCTTTGAGTGCCTTGCCGTGCGGTATGCCCCGTTCTCGGCACCTGGCGTAGTGGTCGCCCCATCTTCCCTCTGTCCGGGCAAGGCAGTTGCACGAGAATATGAGCAGGTTCTTCAGCCTTTTGTTGCCTTGGCGCGATGCCGTCACCGAGGAGATCGAGGTCTCCGACTGGCGGTTGTGCGGCGCCAGGCCGCAGTACGACGCGAGCCTGTCGTGGCTTGACTCGTCATGTTTAATCTGTTTCGTTAACTGAAATGCGTAAATCTGGTTAATCAAAAAAGCAAAATCTGGTTAAATGAAAACGGTAAATTTAGTTAAACGCGCTGGTAATCAATGGTGAAAAATATGCCAAAAAAGTACTACACTCGAATTATCGAAAATGAGCTCGACCAGATGCTAGGGATATTCGGCGCCGTTCTCATCGAAGGACCGAAATGGTGTGGAAAGACGACCACGGCCGGGACCCGTGCGGCGTCCAGGCTCCTTCTCATGGACCCGTCGCGCAACTTCGAGAATCGCTTGCGTGCCGAGACGGACCCGGCGCTTGCCGTTGCAGGCGAGGTACCGCGGCTGATCGATGAATGGCAGGAGGTTCCGAAACTTTGGGACGCGGCGCGGTTTGAGTGCGACAACCGCGGCGGCGAGCCTGGACAGTTCATATTTACGGGGTCGGCGACGCCGCGAGACAATGAACGGCCGATGCACAGTGGCGCTGGAAGGTTCGCTAAATTGCGCATGGATACCATGACGCTTTTCGAACTTGGGAAATCTAGCGGTGCGGTTAAGCTGTCGGGCATTATTTCTGGCGAAAAGTTCAATGGCGCTTTCGGATCGTTGGACTCTGCCTCGATTGCCGAGTACATTGTCCGTGGCGGATGGCCCGCGGCGGTCGGTCGCGATGCGCTGGCTGCGTCGGCGATGGCGAAACGTTACATCGGCATAGTCGCCGAAGAAGATCTGTCTCGTGTTGATGGCTCTCGACGCGATCCCGAAAAGGTCAAAGCTGTCATCGAATCGCTTGCGCGTAATGAATCCACTTTGGCGACACTCAAGACGCTCGTAGCCGATCTTGGTGGAGAGGTGTCGAGACAAACGGCGGCATCGTATATATCTCTTCTCGCACGGGTTAGCTTCGTTCGCGATATTCCCGCGTGGAATCCAGCAATGAGATCTCCGGTGCACTTAAGAGAATCAAAGAAGCATCATCTTGCTGACCCGTCACTGGCGGCCGCTGCGCTCGGGGCGACTCCGGAGACTTTGCTGTTAGATTTCAAGACGCTTGGACTACTTTTCGAATCGCTGGCACTCCATGATTTGTGGGTTTATGCGCGAGCAAACGGAATGAATCTCTATCACTATCACGATTCTCGCGATCTAGAGGTCGATGCAGTCATTGCGGCTCCTGGTGGGACCTGGATCCCGGTCGAAGTCAAACTCAGCTCTGCTCAAATAGAAGAGGCGTCTGACAATCTTGTTGCTGTCGAGGAACGTATGGTTGCTGCTGGAAACACTCCGCCGGTTTCTAAAGTAGCGATTATTGGATTTGGCTCACAAGCCTATGTTACCGACCGCGGCGTCCAAGTTGTTCCCTTGGATGTTCTTGCGCCGTAATGCTGCGGGCGAAGTGAAATCGACGCCGCATTTTTTAGATTCGTTTTCTGAGATCTACACCGTGAAACTCAAAATCTCGCCGTCTTGATTTTCATTTGATTCGAAACGCCCGCGCAAAAGTCAAAGCGACTCGCGTGGGCGTTTCGTTTACCCGCCTCGCTTTTCATATCGCATTTCAAATCGCGTCAAAACAAAACGAGATTTTTTGAAAATCGATAGCGACCGAAGGTCGCGATCATAGGCGTGTGTACACGCCGCATGAAAATCGGATTGCCTTTCGAACCGTAATGCGATTCACGGTACCTTTCGACAATCCAACAACGCTACGAGTCTCACTAAAGACTATCCGCGTCATTGAAATGTCGAAAGCTGCCTCAACTTTTTCGCAAGCGTATCGAAAAACGATTCGACAAGTCGAATTTTTGCGTCGTGGGCGCCGCAAACCCGCTCCGCTCTCGCTACAGCGAATCTCTAACACTCAGCATCTTTCGCGTTAAAAATTCGCTTCCGTTCACGGTCTTCACGCAGTTGCAACGCCGCGAGGCCTCTCGCTTGGAATGAGGCCTCTCATTCCACGTCTACACTGCGTTTCGCCCAATCCCCGTTCCGGAGATTGCAAGATGTACGTAAATGGCCATAATTACATGCAAGCATGTACTATGGCCATTTACGATCTTGCTTTTCCCTCCTACGGGAAAAGAAAACAGGCAAAGCTGGGTTCCGTTTCGCGCGAAACGGTTTCGCAGCCGGGAAAAATTCGGCGCACCTTTCCGAATCTTGTTTCGGAGGCCACTCCGAAACTGAAGGGATGAAAATGAGACGAAGCGAGAAAGTCGAAGCGACGTTGACCCCTGGAGAAAAGGAAGCCCTTCAACGACTTTGCGACGAAGCCGGTTGCACGGAAGCTGAACTAATCCGCTCCGTTTTGATTAGCCGTTCGATTTCTCTCGACGATCTTGAGGCCGGAAAGAAAATCGAACGCGTAAAAAATAAAGCGCTGCAGAAGCAGGAGCGCAAACACACTCCAAAAAAAACTGGCGAGTGCGGTGAAGCCATCGCCGAGAAACGCGACGTTTCGTTTCATGTGATGCTTACCGCTTCAGAAAAAAAGGCGATCGAGCAGCGTGCGGAGGCTCTTGGCATTTCTGTAAGCGAACTGGTTCGCCGTAGCGCAATTTACGGAAAGATCGAATCATTCAATTTTGACATTGCGGAAGTTGAAAAACTCCATCATGAGTTATTGAAGGAAGGAACGAACCTCAATCAGCTGATGTACTTCGTGAATGCCCATGGGCTTCCCGCGTACAACGAGAAAGCTGTTTTCCGCACACTCGAAAAGGTTTACCAAAATGCTCGAAAGGTCGATCGGTTTATCGAGGAACTTGAAAAGCGTTATCACGTTGACTATGTTCCCCACGACTATCTGGCAGATGAACCAGACAACAGAAATCTTTAAGTCGGAACGCAGCTGGGCCAGTTTTGCAATTGAGTGCAATTACTCGTTTAGCTATTTCTGATATTTCATAAAACGGCTTTCGGAAAATGGAAGGAAACTTAAGCATCCACCTTTTAGCAAAATAGAAATCTTATTTCCATTGGCTCCACCATAGCCTTTCTTAAGCTTAGGAGCATCCGTGGAGTCAATCTATTTAGATATCCGTTCTCTTGATTCCTAAATACTTCTTACGAAGATACCATGCCTGTTCCTCAGTAATCGAACGCTCAACCTCAGCGCTGTTAATTTCACTTTGTAGTAGGCAATAGTCACAGTCAAATTCCAAATACCCTATGTTAGCTTTGTTAGCGCCGGGCGATTTTAGCCGCTAATAGTCAAACGATTTTGACCAATCCCGGTCACCGAATAATGGCCACCGTGCCTCCCCGCCGCCACTACGCTGGTGGTGCCAACACGCCGGCGTTAGGAGGACCATTGAGGTGAACGAGAGACACGATGACCTACAGGAGATTATAGACGCGGCGCTCCGGGAGATGGCCGCGGAGGAGGGCGACGGGTTCGACCCGCAGGCATGCAACCTCGCTGAGTTCTGCAGGAGGACGGGGCTCACCCGCTCCCGCGCGAGGACGGTCAGGGCACACGGGTTCAGGGCCCTGCCCCACGGGAACAGCGGGAGGAGGGCCGCGCCGGGCGTGCTCGCCGGCCACACCGGCCTGGTGGACGACCTCCTGCGGAAGGGCGTCACCAACTCGCAGGTGATATTCGAGCGGCTGCTCGGCCAGGGCTACGCCGGCGGCCTCACCACGGTGAAGACCTATATCGCCGCGCACCGGGACCTCGTGCCCGCGAAGAGGCGGCAGGCGGCCCCGCAGGGCTGCCGCGGCCAGCGCTTCAGGACGGCGCCCGGAGAGGCCTACCAGATGGACTGGGGCTTCGTCGCGGTCGAGCGCCCTGGCGGGGAGCGGGCGCGGATCGCCTGCTTCGCCATGGTCTGCCACCATTGCGGGGGCGCCCACGTCGAGTTCTTCCCGAACGCGCGCCAGGAGAACCTCCTCATCGGGATGCTGCACGCGTTCTCGGCGCTGGGCGTGCCCGCGACCGTGCTCACCGACAACATGAAGAGCGTGGTCGTCCGCCGCGATGCCGACGGCCGGCCCGTCTGGCAGGCCGACTACGCCGAGTTCATGGGCGTCGTCGGCTTCCGCACCAGGCTGTGCAGGCCGCGCCACCCCTATACGAAGGGCAAGGTGGAGAGGCTCGTCCGCTTCGTGAAGGGGAACTTCCTCGCGGGAAGGTCCTTCACCGACCTTGACGCCCTCAACCGGGAGGCCGCCCTCTGGTGCGCCGAGCAGGGAGGCCGCTGGCGGCGCGCGGCGGCATGCGTCCCGATGCGCGAGCACGAGGCGGCGTGCTCGGCGAACACCAGGCCGCTCGAGGTCACGGCCGAGGTCGAGCGGTACCTGTGCCCGCGCCGGAAGATCTCCTTCGACGGCTTCGTGAGCTTCGAGGGGCACCGCTACGGCGTGCCCTACTGGTACGTCCGCCGCGAGTGCAGGGTGAGCCGGGAGGGGCGCGTGGTGCACATATACAGCGACGACCTCTCCCGCGAGCTCGTCGCCCACGCCGTCGGCACCGGCGCCGACAGCTGGTGCGAGGGGCAGTGGGAGACATCGCCGGCGCAGCCCGAGGAGCTGCCGACCCAGCCGGTGGGGACCGTGGTCGAGCAGATCGCCCCGCCCCGGGCGAAACCCGGTTTCGAGAGGTTCGACTTCGGGAGGGCCGAATGATGGCGGGCGCGGGGGCGAGCCCCTACGAGCTCGCGAGCGACGCCGCGTCGAGGCTCGGGATCGCCGTCGGGGCGGAGGAGCTTGTTAGCGTCAATATAATTTTCACCATTTCCACCAACGCATTTTCGCCAATCGCGCCAACGCGGATACGCCGGATTCGCCAACGCGGATGTGCCGC
>JAGZKE010000042.1:0-16231 GCA_018365375.1 Collinsella sp.
AAGCGTCGGCTGCACGGTCACGATCACCGTCAGCACCAGTGCCAGCGCGGCAGAAGCCCACAGCCACTTGTTCTGCTTCTTCATGGTGAACAGCGACGCACGACGGCTGCGCATATTGAAGCAGTGGAAAATCTCGACCATGTTGAGCGTGATGAACGCCATCATCACGCCTTCCTCGTCGGCATTGCCGGCGATCATATCGGCGATGTGGATGTAGCCCATGTCAAAGTACACGCCCACAAAGAAGCTCGCCAGCACCAGCACGGTGATGATCAGACCCTGGACCACGCAGTCCAGGCCCATGTGACCGGCAAAGACACCGTCCTTGGCGTTGCGCGGCTTACGCTTCATGATGTCACCCTCGGCGTCCTCCATGCCCAGCGCGAGCGCGGGGAAACAGTCGGTGACCAGGTTCACCCACAGCAGCTGCACCGGCTGGAAGATGGTAAAGCCGATGAGCGTGGCGATAAACACCGAGAACACCTCAGCAAGGTTGGCCGAAAGCAGGAACTGGATGACCTTGCGGATGTTGTCGTAGATGCGACGGCCCTCTTCGCAGGCACCGATGATGGTGGCGAAGTTGTCGTCGGCAAGCACCATGTCGGCAACGTTCTTGGTGACGTCGGTGCCGGTGATGCCCATACCGACGCCGATGTCGGCGCGCTTGATGGACGGGGCGTCGTTGACGCCGTCGCCGGTCATGGCGACGATCTGATCGCGCGACTTCCAGGCCTCGACGATGCGCGTCTTGTGCTCGGGCTGGACGCGGGCGTACACGCCGTAGTCCTCGATGTGCGCGTCGAGCTCCTCGTCGCTCATGCGGTCGAGGTCGGCACCGGTAATGGCCTGGCTGCGATCGGCGACGATGCCAAGCTGCTTGGCGATGGCCACGGCGGTGTCGATGTGGTCCCCCGTGATCATGACGGTGCGGATGCCAGCGTCGTGCGCCTCGCGGATAGCGTCGGCCACCTCGGGACGGACCGGGTCGATCATGCCGGACAGGCCGCAGAATACCAGGTCATGCTCAAGCGCAGCGGGGCTGCAGTCGCTCGGGACCTCGGTGTAGGTGCGGCTCGCCAGCGCCAGCACGCGCAGGGCCTCGTCGGCCATGGCCTTGTTGGCGGCCACGAGCTCGGCGCGACGCTCCTCGGTCAGGGGGACAACCTTGTCGCCCTCGTAGATATGGGTACACAGGCCGATCACCACGTCGGGCGCGCCCTTGGTGTACTGCTCGTACTCGCCGTCCAGGGTCTCGACGACCACGGACATCATCTTGCGGCCCGAGTCAAACGGGGCCTCGCCCACGCGCGGATGCTCGGCAGTCAGGCCAGTGAGCCCCGCCTTGCCGGCATCGTTGACGAGCGCACACTCGGTCGGCTCACCCACAGCCTCGCCCAGTTCCTCGTCCCACTGGGCGTCGGAGCACAGCGCCATGCCGGCCAGGAACTTCTCCTTAGGCGCAGCGAGCTCGTGCTTGACGACGGTCATCTTGTTCTGGGTGAGGGTACCGGTCTTGTCGGAGCAGATGGTCTGTGTGCAGCCAAGGGTCTCGACGGCGGAAAGCTTGCGGATGATTGCCTGGCGCTTGGCCATCTTGGTCACGCCAAGCGACAGCACGATGGTCACGACGGCGACCAGGCCCTCGGGGATGGCAGCGACGGCGAGCGAGACGGCGACCATAAAGGTATCGAGCAGGGCGGTCGGGTCGGTAAGAACGTTGCCCACGCCGTGGCGGATGATATCGACGCCAAAGATAACGACGCAGATGACGATAACCATGATGGTGAGGATGCGGCTGAGCTCGGCAAGCTTCACCTGCAGCGGCGTGAGCTCTTCCTTGGCCTCGGCCAGGGCGCCGGCGATCTTACCCATCTCGGTGTTCATGCCGGTGCCGACCACGACGGCGCGGCCGCGGCCGTATACCACGGTGGAACCCATGTAGCACATGTTCTTGCGGTCGCCGAGCGGCACGTCGTCGGTGCCGGCGGCGAGCTCGATCACGTTGGCATGCTTCTCGACGGGCACGGACTCGCCGGTAAGGGCGGCCTCCTCGATCTTCATCGTGGCGCTCTCGAGCACGCGGCAGTCGGCCGGGACGGAGTCGCCCGCCTCGAGCATGATCACATCGCCGGGCACGAGCTCGGCGCTCGGCAGGTGCACGAGCTTGCCGTCGCGCAGCACCTTGGACTGCGCGGCGCTCATCTCCTGCAATGCCTCGAGAGCTTCCTCGCTCTTGGCCTCCTGAACCACGCCCAGCACCGAGTTGACGATAACGACGAACATGATGATGGCGACGTCGGCAAAGTCCGCCTCACCCTTGACCATGCCCGTGAGTGCACTGATGACGGCGGCAACGATCAGCATGATGACCATGGGGTCGGCCATCTGCTCAAAGAAGCGCTTCCACAACGGCGTCTTCTCGGCTTCCTCAAGCTTGTTAGGGCCTGTCTTGGCGAGGCGCGACGACGCCTCGTCGTTGCTCAGGCCGAGGTTCTCATCGACACCTTGGTCGCTGAGTACCTCCGCCGCGGCGGACAGGTATTCCTTTTGCATATAGAGTCCCCTCCTGGGATTCGGGCCACTCAGCAGATTGATGCCCGATCATAATTCCCAGGAGAAGGGCAAGGGCTCATCAAGGCTGCCGTGCTGAGCGGCAGTTGATAGTGGAGCTATGGTACCCCAAAGCGGCGCGTCTAGCCAAAACATTCCAATTGGAAACACGGCTC
Organism: Collinsella sp.; assembly: GCA_018365375.1. Classification (GTDB taxonomy): domain Bacteria; phylum Actinomycetota; class Coriobacteriia; order Coriobacteriales; family Coriobacteriaceae; genus Collinsella. The sequence continues at coordinate 2,727 of JAGZKE010000042.1, forward strand.
GAGTGCAACGATGCAGACCGTGTGATGCTCAACATTGATAAAACGTTTTTTCTTCGGTGCATCGTCAAACTGAAATATCGCCCAGATAGCAGCGGTCAGAACGGTTGGTAAAGATTTTTCATATACCGTTTTTACCGCAAAAAATGAACTTCTAATTCGGCATACGGTCGATTTTTGGGGGTATTCGGTCGTCATTTCGTTATAATCATCTCAGTTTTATTTCTTATGGTTTATCTATCAGCGCAAGACGATGTCAGATGGAGGTCTGAATGTACAAGCGCACTAAGATTGTATGCACCATGGGTCCCGCCTGCGATAGCGACGAGACCATCCGCGAGATGATCAAGGCGGGCATGAACGTCGCCCGTTTTAACTTCTCGCACGGATCCTACGACGAGCACCACGGTCGCATCGAGCGCGTCCGTCGTATTTCCAAGGAGCTCGGTCTGCCCGTCGGCATCCTGCTCGACACCAAGGGCCCCGAGGTCCGCACCGGCCTTCTGGTCGACGGCAAGAAGGTCGCCGTCAAGACCGGCGACAAGATTGTCGTCACCGCTCAGCCCACGTCCGAGGATTTCCACGGCACCTCTGAGCACATCTCCCTCGACTACCTGGCTCTGCCCTCCGAGGTCGAGAAGGGCTCCCTTATCCTGATCGACGACGGCCTGGTTGCCCTCGAGGTCGAGTCCGTCGACGGCCAGGACATGACCTGTGTCGTTAAGAACGACGGCCTGATCGGCGAGCGCAAGGGCGTCAACATGCCCAACGTCAACATCTCGTTGCCCGCTATCACCGAGCGCGATCGTCAGGACATCCTCTTTGGCCTGACCGAGAACATCGACTACATCGCCGCTTCCTTCATCCGTGACGGCGAGTCCGTCCGCGGCATCCGCGAGCTTTGCCGCGAGAACGGTGGCGAGCACGTGACGATCTTCCCGAAGATCGAGTGCGCCCTGGGCGTCGAGAACTTCGACGAGATTCTCGAGGCTTCCGACGGCATCATGGTCGCCCGTGGCGACCTGGGCATCGAGATCAAGCCCGAGCTCGTTCCGCACATCCAGAAGGAGATCATCGCCAAGTGCAACGCGGCCTACAAGCCCGTTATCACCGCTACGCAGATGCTCGACTCCATGCAGCAGAACCCGCGCCCGACGCGCGCCGAGGTTGCCGACGTTGCTAACGCCATCTACGACGGCACCGACGCCGTTATGCTCTCTGGCGAGTCCGCTGCCGGTAAGTACCCGGTCGAGGCCGTTAAGATGCAGGCCAGCATTGCTCTCGAGACTGAGAAGTACCTCCCGGCTCACGCTCCGCTCGAGGTTCCGGCTGACGCCCACGGCACCCGCGTCGTCAACAACGTTGTGGGTATGTCCGCTGTGAACATGGCTACCACCGTTGGCGCCAAGTGCATCACCGTGCCGACGACCACCGGTCGTACCGCTCGCCTGATCTCGCACTTCCGTCCCAACATGCCGATCTGCGCGTTCTCCCGCCACGAGTGGGCCGTCCAGCAGATGATTATGTACTGGGGCGTTATCCCGCACCAGGCCGAGATTACCCAGGGCACCGTCAACGGCACGATCGTCAAGGCGATCGAGACCGCTAAGGAGCTCGGCTACGTCGAGGCCGGCGATCTGACCGTCGCCACCGCCGGCGACCCCCGCATGAGCGTCCAGCTCGAGGACAAGGTCTCCTCGACCAACGTCGCTTACGTCGCTCAGGTGCGCTAAATCGTACTTGCAAGCACACTTGCATTGCAAAGGGCCCGGAAGGCATTGCCTTCCGGGCCCTTTTTCTGTGCGCCGATGCCTACCGCACGGCATGACACGCACCCATTTCTTTACCAAAAGCGCGAAATCCGCCCTCCGAGGCCCAAAAAATAAAGCCCCAAGCGCTAAAAGTGTTCGCCCGGTGGCAAACCCACACCTCACACAGGGCTGATAAATCGTTTTAGCAAGAACCAAATCGACCTGGTTTTCGGAAGTATGCGGCAAATTCTGGAACCTCCGAGCACACCCTGTTTTTTCGCAACAAAATGCCTGATAAACTAGCCTCAAAAGCCAGGTCCGCTCATAGGGTTCAGATTTTGCCGCATACTTCCGGATTGACGCTGGCATCACTCGCTTCAAAGAGATGATTTCGGCCAGGAGGGCATTATGGACCTGACGCTTTGTGGGCAATCCGCCTTTAACTACTACCGCATCCCGCCGCAGGTATTAGGCCTTTACCCCGCCATTAGCCTTGGCAATATGGATCGCAGATGTTGTGGCCTCGGAAGTCATGCAGTTGTAAAAGACCTGCTTCACGCACCACTTCACAGGCTTGTATTCACTCGGGCACAATCCGGGTCGCGAAGCCTGTTTAAATCGCACCTCCTGACCCAAGAACCACCTCCGGGGTCGTTTAGGCAGACTGAACATGGGTTTGATGTCACGTCACCGGAGTTCACGCTGCTCAACCTTGCTACGCAGGTTTCACGCAACCAGTTACTCATGGCTTGCTACGAGATGTGCGGCTCCTTTGCAGTGTTTAAGCCCTGCGAGCGAACGCAACAACAACTCGATGAAGCTATTTCGCTTAAGTTCATTCCACCCAACTGCGGCTGGGAGCGAGTTAACGACACCAAGGGCAATGACACCAACTTGTGGAAGCGCACGCCGCTTCTTACCGCAACGGATATCGCCGCGTTCGCCAAGCAAGCCGCAGGCCTGCGCGGCGTCAAACAACTGCGCTGGGCGGCCGAGCACATGACGGGGCAGGCCGCCTCGCCCTTCGAAGTACAGACCTCCATGCTTATCTCGCTCCCCCGCGACGAGGGCGGCCAGGGCATCGAGATCGCCAACAACGCGCGCATCCCGCTCAGTGAAGCCGCACGTTCGCTGTATGACAAAACCTGCTGCTACGCCGATATCCTCGTCGAAAGCGCCACCGACAGCATGGGCGTCATTCTGGAATGCCAAGGCCGCTCTGCCCACGACAGCGAAGCCGCGAGCCTCTCCGATGCCGAGCGCGCCACCGCACTCACAAGCATGGGCTACGACGTCATCCAAATTACCTATGACCAGATCAAGGAGAAGAAGAGCTTCGACCACATAGCCGAGCTCATCCATAAAAAGGCCGGGCTTCCCCACATCCCAAAGACCAAACAGGAGCGCATTGCCGAAGATACCTTACGGCAAGAGCTACTTGTCGATTGGGTTGAGCTATTCGCTGCCGGGCCGGCCAGCTAGCAGCTAGCAATCAGGGGCAGAGCAGGCACATCGGGCGATTCGACACGGGCGGCAAAACCCGCCTCGGTCAGCTCGATCACCTCGGTAAACGTCGCGTCGAAGAACTCCTCGGTCAGCAGGCGGTATGGCGGATGGTCGGGCTCACCGGGGTTTTCTCGCACGATCTCGTGCATAACGCCGATGGTCTTGAGCACATACTCCTTATGGATGGGATACTGCCCAAAACGCGTCGCCGCAGTATACAGGCGATCGGTCGCGCGCGGAATCGAAACAATGCCGAGCGTCTTGCCAAACCAGTCAAAGTCGCCTTGCTTTTTAATGCGGAACTCCTCACACGGCTTGCCGCCGTGCGCCTCAAGGTACTGATTCACGCGCGTATTCCATACGGTATCGGCTACCAGATGCGACCAGACACCCAGTGTCAAATCGAGCAACGACTGCGCCACATCTTCGGATGCAAGCGAGAACTCACAGGCGCCGGGACCGGCAACCGGCTCGGCATCCCTGTAGCGCTGGGGATAGTGCACGCGATTCAGTCGCTCGCGCTCCTCGACAATCGAGGTAGCCGCGGCTGGCGCACCGGTGGGCGAACTTTTAAGCAACGGTGCCACATAGGTATCCCAGAACTCATGCTCACGAGGCTTAGGGATAGGCTCGGGCTTTGCAAAGTGCGTAATGCGGTACGGGATGGGATCGGCGATACCAGGGACCATATAGCCCACGAAGATATCCGGAACCACGCAGCCAAACAAAAAGGCATTGCGGTCGCGCACGCTATTGGCAAGTGCACCGGTGCGCTCCAGCAAACGCTCCGTCTGAGCGATATGAATGTTCCAACTTGGCATAGCCACCCCCATAAAAAACCTGGATAACTATACCATCACGGCAAAGCCGCGCGGGCGGCTACGCACGCTCTACGCAGCAACTAGTCCGTAGCACCGCTTTCGGTTCCATACGACGGCGAAGGCGCCTCGACCACATGGTGATATCGATCGATATAGATTGCACGGGCACCCAGGCGTCGCACCAAATCCTGGTGATGCGTGCTCATCAAGACCGTCTTACCCGCCGCGACGTAGGCCAGCAAGAAGTTGACCACGATGTCGCATGAATCCTCGTCGAGCCCATTGGTGGGCTCATCGAGCACTAGGATATCGGGGTTCATCGATACAACTGCCGCCAGCGCCACACGCTTCTTTTGCCCGCCCGAGAGCTGATAGGGAGAGGCGTCGGCAAGGTCGGCAACCTGGAACAGCCCCATGGCATCGCGCACGCGGCGCTCGAGCTCGTCTGCCGGCAGCCCCATCTGCGCGGGACCAAAAGCAACTTCCTCGCCCACCGTGGCGCAAAACAGCTGGGCATCGGCGTTTTGGAATACGAAGCCCACGCGCTGGTGGAACTTCTGAGCAGCAGCAGAATCCTTCAGATACGCCGCATCGACCACGTGCCCGTCAAACAGGTATACCCCTGCGTCCGCGAGTTCAAGGCCGTTAATAAGACGCATAATCGTCGTCTTGCCGCAGCCGTTGGGACCGAGCAGGGCAACGAGTTCACCACGATCGACCTGCAGCGACACGCCATCGACAACCGTATGCCCCGCATAGGAGAACACCACGTCGCGCAGCTCGATGAGCGGAACGGCCTCGGCGCCGCCCACACCGTTCGTGCCCGCCGCACTATTCATATCGATCGTCAAAACGTCGCCCTTCCCCATTTGCATCCCCAGTCGGAACCAGCAGCGCCTACAGCACGGCGCACAACACTGTCAGCAGCGCCACGCCGGCCGCATAGGCCGCATCGCGCCAGCCAAACCTGGCGCGCGCGGGAGCCGGATACGCACCGGCAAAGCCGCGGCAAAGCATAGCCTCGTCCATCGCGCGGCTGCATTTCATCGCCTTGATAAAGGTCATGCCCATGATACCCGCGATCGAATCGGTACGCGAAAATCCCTCGGGCGCACGGCCAACGCTGCGCAGCATGACCGATTCGCACAGATCGTGCGCCGTACGACCCAGCACCTCGATGTGCTTGAGCGCCATATCAAACGTAAAGATAACTTCGTCGGGTAGATGCAGCATCTTGAGCGCCGCCGACATGCGGCTCCACGTGAGGGTCCACGAAACACCCAGCACGAGCGACACGTTAATGAACGTCTTAAGCGCAATTTTGAGCATGGCACCCGCGGCAGAAGCGCCCAGCAGCAGGGCAGGCAGTGCCAGAACCACGGCAAACCCCGCGGCAGCCAACGCCGGCACAAAGGTCGCGCGCAGCCCGCGTACAGGGCGCACGGCAACGAGCACCAGCGCGATAGCCGCCATCAACATGATGTACAGCGGGCTCTGCGTCAGACACACGCACAGGACGCAAAAGAACATCCCCACCAGGCGCACCGGAGCCGAAACGCAAGAAAGGGCGCGGTCGACCATCGACCCGCCCTCGTGCGCGCCCCCGCCCAGGCGAACCCGCTCAAGCAGGCTCGCCAGGTGCAGGACGTTCTTTTGCATCACGCGATGACGAGCGCCCGTGGGCTCGTAACGCTGCTCGACCGCAAGCCAGCTAGGCAGCTCGACCATCGCCATGAGCACCGCTTTCCTTGACCGTCAGCGAGATCAGACGGAATGCGATGGTGAGCACCGCCACGCCAATCACGCCGGACAGGATATACATGGCAGCCTGACCGGCAAAGCCGAGACCCTGCTCCTCGGAATAGGCCTGCAGGTAATCACCCGTAGGCAGCGCATCGGCAAAGGTCGGGGTGTCGAGACCGACCGAAGCCTGCAGGCTGTCGTCGCCAACCTCCTGAACGGCGGTCGCGGCGCCCTCGGCGTCCCACTCACCCCAGGCGTCACCGGTGGCAAGCAAGCCGAGCGGCGTAGCCACGACAAGCACGGCGACCAGGATAAGCGTGGGGATCAGCGACGTCTTCTTGGCAGCAGCGCCCTCGGCGGCAAGCTGGCCATCGGCGGCTTCGGGGCCGACGATAATGCCCGGCGCAGTCTTCTTGATAAAGCCGTAGATGGCGGCCGTCGCCACGCCCTCGACCACGCCGGCAACCAGCATATGCGGGATCAACATGGCCGGAATGGCCACGGACAGCGGGAAGGGGCAGTACAGCGGAGCACCCGAGGCGTTGGTGAAGAGCATCGGCTGAATGCCGAACTCGATGGCAGCGCACAGGGCAGCCACGCACAAGCCGGTCCAACCGCTCACGATGGCAGAAACCGAAGTGCCCCAGCTCTTGTCGTGCAGGCGGCCGTTGAGCGCACGGAACACGATGGCTGCCACAAACGGCAGCACAAATGCCATGTTAAAGCAGTTGGCTCCAAAGGACAGGATGCCGCCGTCGCCAAACAGCAGCGCCTGCAGTGCCAGTGCGACCGAAACCGCAATGGCCGCGGCCTCGGGGCCTAGCAGCAGTGCAATGAGCGCGCCGCCGACGGCGTGACCTGTGGTGCCGCCGGGCAGCGGCACATTGAACATCATAAGCAGGAAGGAGAACGCGGCGCAGATGCCCAGGAAAGCCATGTGCTCGCGATCGAGCGTGGCGCGCACTTTCTTGATGCAGTGGATCCAAACGGGCACCATCGCCACTGCCATGACGGCATCGGTCTGCGGGGACAGATAATTATCTGGAATGTGCATGTACGCCTCCCGGTTATCGGCGCACGGAATTGCAACGCCGCTTGAATCACCTTTCCAGTGTTACGTAATGTCAGATTCGTAACACGCCGCGGGCTATCATAGCAAAACGGCGCACTGCCGACAAAGCAGCACGCCGTTATGTAATGCGCGTGTCATATATGCAGGCTCAACGGTGCCTTATACCGGGCATAGCAGTCACGTAGGACTCGGCAGCAGCCACCGCTGGCCTATACCCAGCGCAAATCCTAGCCGCGGACCTCGCCGTTTACGCCCTTGCACACCTTGGTGACGATCTTCTGGTGCGCCTTTTCGACCTCTTCGCTGGTGAGCGTGTGGTCGTCGGAGCGATACGTAAGCGCAAAGGCCATGGACTTCTTGCCTGCTCCGATGCGGATGGGATCGCGGTAGACGTCGAACAGGCGCACGCCCTCGAGCAGCTTGCCGCCGGCGCTGGTAATGCGGCGCTCAAGATCCTCGCAGGTCACGGTGTTGTCGACCACGATAGCCAGATCGTGCTCAACGGCAGGGTACTGCGAGAACTCGCGGTAGTTCTCCTGGTTGCGGGCGCCCTTGATCAGCTTGTCCAGATCGAGCTCAAAGGCAACGACGACCTCGTCAATGCCCATAGCCTCGCGCGCCTCGGGGTGGATCTCGCCAACCCAGCCCAGCACGGTACCGCCCGAGAGCACCTCGGCAGCACGACCCGGCTGCAGGAAGGCATAGCCCTCGCCCTCGACGGGACGAAAGCGAACCTTCTCGATGCGCAGCTGGGCGAGCAACTCCTCGACGATGCCCTTGCCAAAGAAGAAGCGCAACTTGCGGTACTTCATGTTCCAGGACCGCTCGCTCCACTGGCCCGAGAGCACACCCGCCACGGACTTGGTCTCCTTGGGCAGGCTGGCATTCTCGCGACCGTGGAACAGGCTGCCGACCTCGTACAGGTGTACGTTGGGCGTACCGTGCGCCTCGTTGTAGGCCACGGACTGCAGCAGGCCCGGCAGCAGCGAACGACGCATCTCGGTCTGCTCGGCTACCAGCGGGTTCATGAGAACCACGGGGCAGCCGCGGCCCTCGGTGGACATGCCAATCTTCTCCAGGTCGCCCGGGGCGGCAAAGCCAAAGGTCGTGGTCTCGTTGAGGCCACAGGCGCGCAGGATCTCGCCAACCTTGCGGGTAAGCTTCTGCTCGCGCGTCAGACCGCCGATGTGGTTCTTGGCAGCCGGAATGGTCGCCGTGACGCGACCCATGCCCCACAGGCGCAGGACCTCCTCGATCAGGTCGATCTCACGCGGCAGGTCGGGACGGAAGCTCGGCGGCGTGACCATAAAGTCCTCGCCGTCGCGCTCGACGGTGCAGCCCAGGCGGGTGAGCGAGCGCTCGATAAAGTCGGGCTCGATGTCGGCACCGCAGATGGCGTGCACGCGGGCCAGGCGCAGCTTAATGCTGTCGATGGTCTTGGGCGCGGGGAAAACGTCGACATAGCCGGGAGCAACCTCGCCGCCGGCGATCTCCTCGATGAGCGCGCACGTCACATTGGCGACGTCCACGCAGCCGGTCTCGTCGACCTGGCGCTCAAAGCGGATGGAGGCGTCGGAGATCAGCGAAAGGTCGCGGCTGGTGTGCGAGGTGCGGCCGGCGTTGAAGCAGGCACTCTCGACCATCACGTCAACGGTATCGTCCTCGATCTCGGAATCCATGCCACCCATAACGCCGGCCAACGCCACGGGGCGCTCGCCGTCGGTGATGAGGCCCATGCCGGCGTCGAGCACGCGCTCCTCGCCGTCGAGCGTCGTGAACTTCTCGTCCTGCTGGGCGGCACGAACCACCACACGACGGTGGCCATCGCGCTCGGCAAAGGTGTCCAGGTCAAAGGCGTGCAGCGGCTGACCGGTGAGCATCATCACGTAGTTGGTGATGTCGACGATGTTGTTGTGCGGGCGCACGCCCAGGGCGTTGAGGCGCTTGGCCATCCAGTCTGGCGACGGGCCGACCTTGACGTTGCGCACGATGCGGGCAACGTAGCGGTCGCACAGGCCCTCGTCGGCGATCTCGACGGAAAGCTCGTCGTCGGTCGCGCGGCCGGTCTCGACCTTGATGGCGGGCAGCTCAACGTGGAAATCGCGGTCGAAGATGGCGCCGGTCTCGCGGGCCATGCCGATCATGGACAGGCAGTCGGGACGGTTGGGCGTGATCTCACAGTCGAGCACGGTGTCGCTCGAGCCCACGTACTCGGCAAACGGCATGCCGCAGGGCGTATCCTCGGGCAGGATCATGATGCCGGAGTGGTCGCCACCCAGGCCGAGCTCGCGCGCGGAGCAGTTCATGCCCATGGACACGACGCCGCGAAGCTTGCTCTTCTTGATCTTAACGTCGCCGGGAAGCACGGCGCCAATCATGGCCGTGACGATGTGGTCGCCGGCCTCGAAGTTCTGCGCGCCGCAGACGATCTGCAGCGGAGCGGGATTGCCGTCGGCGTCGAGATTCTTGTCGCCCACATCGACCGAGCACACATACATGTGGTCGCTATCGGGGTGCGGGATCTTGGTGAGCACCTTGGCGGTCACCACGTGGTCGAAGGACTCGCCCACGGTGTCGATCGCCTCGACCTCGGTGCCGGTACGGATATATTCGTCCGAAAGGGTCTTGGGATCCTCCGGAATATCGATCATGGTCTTGAGCCAGTCGTAAGAAACGCGCATGTAGCTCTCCTAGTTCTTAATCTCCGCAAAGGGAGGAATATCAAATGAAGACGTTCGCCTTAGGGTTGTCCAGGTGCCCCAGGTTGGCGTGAAAGAGGAGCGACGCGTACTAAAGGTACGCGAGCGACGGTTTGAACGCCAAGATGGGGTGCCTGGGCAAGCCTAAAATTGGTTCAGGAAGCGCATATCGCCAGTCATCAACGTGCGCAGGTCGGGCAGGTCGTAGCGCAGTGCCGCGACGCGCTCGGCGCCAATACCAAAGGCGAAGCCGGTGTACTTCTCGGGGTCGATGCCGCAGTTGATCAGGACGTTGGGGTCGACCATGCCGCAGCCCAGGATCTCGATCCAGCCGCTGTGCTTGCAGAAGTTGCAGCCCTTGCCGCCGCACACGTGGCAGCTCACGTCCACCTCGCAGGAAGGCTCGGTGAAGGGGAAGAAGTGCGGGCGATAGCGCGTCTTGCGATCCTCGCCAAACATGCACTTAACAAAGTAGTCGAGCGTGCCCTTAAGATCGCCAAAGGTGATACCCTCGTCGACGACCAGGCCCTCGATCTGGTTGAACTGCGGCAGGTGGCAGGCGTCGGCCGTGTCGGGACGGTAGACGGTGCCCGGGCAGATCATGTAGATGGGCGGCTTCTGCGACTCCATGGTGTGGATCTGCACGCCCGAGGTCTGGGTGCGCAGCAGCACGTCGGACTCGCCGTGAGCGTGAGCCTCGGGATGCGCGACGCTGCCGGGGTTGTTGTCGACCACATAGAACGTGTCGCGAGCCGAGCGGCTCGGGTGATCCATGGGCGCGTTGAGCGCGGTGAAGTTGTAGTAGGAGGTATCGACCATGGGGCCGGACTCGACGGTGTAGCCGATGCCGCAGAAGATGTCCTCGGCCTCCTCGATGATCTGCTTGATCAGGTGCTGGTGACCGATCTGCGGACGGATGCCCGGCAGCGTGATGTCGACGGCCTCGTGCTCGAGTGCGTGCTTGAGGGCGGCGGCCTTCATCTCGGTGGTGCGCTCGTCGAGCATGCCCTCGATCAGCTGGCGCATCTCGTTGGCGCGTTTGCCCATCATGGGACGATCCTCGGGAGCGAGCTTGCCCATCATGCGCATCAGGCCGGTGATACGGCCCTTGCGGCCGAGCAGCTCAACGCGCGCGGCCTCGAGCTTGGCGGCGTCGTCAGCGCTAGTGACGAGCTCCTTGGCCTCTTCCTCGAGTTTGACCAGATCATCAATCAGACTCATGTCTTCCCTTTCGTCTCTCGCACATCCGCGCTCCGGGACGGCTGACGCCGCCCGATGTTGCGGATGCGCGGCCCGGTTCGGTAACAAAAAAACCGCCCTCGGGCATGTACATTGCCCAAGGACGGTTGAATTCCGCGGTACCACCTTGTTTGACACGGCGGATGTCTGGCCCGCCGCGCCCACTCTGTGCCTCTTGTCGCGAGGCTCACGGCTTCCCTACTGGGACTTTGCTGCCACTGGCCGCGTGCCCGTTGAGGTCGCTGCTCGGGAGTGAACGCTTGGCCCTTGCCACCGCAGGAAGGCTTGCAGCCCATGACCTTCCCTCTCTTGCCGGCGACGCGGCGGGCAAAACCCTCTCCGTCAACGCATTGGGCTATAGGATAACACATTTCGCGAGCGAATCGCCGCGTTCCGTTTTGTTCGCGCTGGGTACAAGGCAGGTAGCTGTGCAAACTGGCCGCGCACCCGCCTGCGGCGCTCGGCCTGCGAGATTAAGGATACGGTATGGGAAAGAAACTCGATAAGAAGGCCAAGGCCGCCGTGGCAAAGGCCGCCAAGGGCGTCAAGGCCGCTAAAGTCGACAAGGCCGTCAAAAAGTTCCGCAAACTCGAGGGCAAGCTGTGGACTCGCGAGTACCTGCTCAAGATCGCCGAGTTCGATGGCGCGACCATTGCCCCCGCCAACGGCGCCGCAGCGCGCGCCGACGCCATGGGCACCCTTGCTGGCGAGCATCACAAGCTGCTGACCAGCAAAAAGTCTGTCGAACTTGTGCGCTCGCTGGCACGCGAGACCGTCGCCGACGGCAAGATCGACGACCCGCAGCTGCTCGACGAGATCCGCGTGCTCAGCCGCGACCAGCGCGAAGCGAGCGTCATCCCCACCGAGGAGGCCGAGGCCTGGACCAGGCTCACCTGCGAGGCCGATGCCGTGTGGCACAAGGCCAAGACGGCCAATGACTGGGCGAGCTTTGAGCCCTATGTGGATAGAATCGTCGCCCAACTTAAGCATCAGGCCGAGCTCATGGACCCCCAGCGCGACCCATACGACGTTTGGCTCGACCAGTACGAGCGCGGCCTTTCCGCAAAGAGCTTCGATGCGTTTTGCGATGAGGTCAAGGCGACGGTCGTGCCGCTCGTGCACGCCATCGGCGAGCGCGGCCAGCAGCCCGATGCCGACTTTTTGCACGCCCGCGTGCCCGAGGCCGCCCAGCGCGCCATGAGCTTCGACCTGATGAAGCTCGTCGGCCTGAACCTGGACGACACCACGCTTGCCTTTACCGAGCACCCGTTTAGCGAGGGCTTTGCCGTGGGTGACGCGCGCATCGCAACACACATCTACGAGGACGATTGCATCTCCAACGTCTACAGCATCATCCACGAGGCGGGGCACACCATGTACGAGCTGGGCGTCAATCCTGCCTATGCGCGCACCTGTCTTGAGGGTGGCACCTCCATGGGCATCCACGAGAGCCAGAGCCGCTTCTTTGAGAACACCGTGGGCCGCAGCCGTGCCTTTATGGGACCGCTGCTCGAGGTGCTGCGCCGCCACGCGCCCGAGGTCTACGGCAACGTGGACGAGGACACGCTCTACCGCGCCGTGAACATCGCTCAGCCGTCGCTGATCCGTACCGAGGCCGACGAGCTCACCTACCCGCTGCATATCATGGTGCGTTACGAGATTGAGCGCATGCTGTTTGCCGGCGAGGCCACGGCCAAGGACATCCCCGCGCTTTGGAATCGCTTTATGGACGAGTACCTGGGCATTCCCGTTCCCGACGACACACGCGGCTGCCTGCAAGATACGCACTGGAGCGGCGGCTCGTTTGGCTACTTCCCCACGTATGCGCTGGGTAGCGCCTACGATGCCATGTTTGTGCCGGCCATGTGCCGCGACGGCGTCGACCTCAATGGCGCCTGTGCGAGCGGCGATCTGGCGCCCGTCCGCGCCTGGCTGGGCGAGCACATTTGGCAGTGGGGCCGCGCCAAGGACGCGCCGGAACTCATCAAGGGCGCATGCGGCATGGCGTTCGATGCCCGCTACTACTGCAGCTACCTGCAGGACAAGTTCACCACGCTCTACGAGCTGTAAGGCATAACCGACACGTCAACGCAAAGGGGACGCCGCGGAACCAATCCGCGGCGCCCCCTTTCCACCTAGTTGTTTAAGAACGTCCCCAATGACTACCTTACAGAGCCTCGAGCGCGTTGGCGATGCGCTTCATGGCGGCATCGGCGGATGCTTGGTCGGGCGCCTCGGCCAGCACGCGGATAACCGACTCGGTTCCGCTCTTGCGCACGAGCACGCGGCCCTCGCCTGCCAGCGCAGCCTCGGCCTCGGCGATGGCGTTCTGCACGCCCATGTTCTCGAGCGCGGCGTCCTTGTCCGCCACGTGCACGGCCACCTGCGCCTGCGGCAGCAGCTTGCACGGAGCCGTGAGCTGCGAGAGCGTCTCGCGCTCGGCACAAATCACTTCCATCACGCGCAGCGAGGTCATAATGCCGTCGCCCGTGCGCTCGATATCGCCAAAGATCGTATGGCCCGTCTGCTCACCGCCCAGGCTGTAGCCGCCCTCGCGCATCTTGGCATACACGTGACGGTCGCCCACGCCGCTGGTCACGGCGCTCAGACCGGCAAGCTCCAGCGACTTGACAAGGCCAAAGTTGCTGGCGATCGTCGGCACCACGGTACCGCCCGA
>JAGZKE010000043.1:0-15609 GCA_018365375.1 Collinsella sp.
GCGGCACATCCGCGTTGGCGAATCCGGCGTATCCGCGTTGGCGCGATTGGCGAAAATGCGTTGGTGGAAATGGTGAAAATTATATTGACGCTAACACCCCTCTCGTCGTCCTGGACCACGAGCTCCGCGATGGCGTCCGCTGCCTGCTCAGCCTCCTGGTCGCGCTCCTCGGCATGGAGGTCGAGAACCTGCTTGAGCGGGTTGAACCTATGGCCGCGATAGGGGTGCTGCGTGTCGAGCAGGAGGACGCGGTAGCCACGACGGGCAAGCTCATCGCCCGTGAGCTCTATGAGCTCGTTCTTCACGTCGGAGACGACGAGGGTCGCGGGCTCGGAGCCGTTGGAGGCGTCGCCGTAGCTGAGCAGGTCGATTGAGGGGAGGTAGAGGAAGCGTGACTTACCTGACCCAGTGGCCCCTGATACGAAAATCATCTTCTTCGGCTCGTAGAGATAACAGGGCTTACCGCGATATTTGGTGAAACCGTAGACGAACCCGCGCGACGATGGGATCGTCGAGCCGTCCCAGGTCACGGACCCCTTCACGACCTCGCGACCTGTCTTGACGTGGGCGTCGCCGAGCACGCCGCCGTCCTCGGCTCGTGATTTGAGGGCGCTTGAGTAGGCGATAAGGGCGCAGGTGCAGAGTGCAAGGAGGAAGACGAACAAGGCCCCGAGGGGATGGGTGACGAACCCGTCCGAGAGCCACCAGCCGAGGACGGTCTCCGCGTCGAACGTTGTGGGAATTGCCGATGCGTCGAGTCCGTACCCGGCGACGAGCATGTCGATGGGGGCGGCGAGTACGGGGCATGCGAGGATCGCTAGGAAAAGGGATGATAGGAGCGCTGTGAGCATCTTGGTTTTCATGATAGTTCTCGATTCTTGGAGATGAGGTTTGAAAGCTGCGAGGCCGTGCTCGACACCAGTCGGACGGCCTCCGTGAGCTGTCGGGCCGTCTGCGCATCCACGCCATAGGCGTTTGCGGCATGGACGGCCTGGTTGAGGTTTCCGCCCTGCTTCTTCATCTGGTGGAGGATTTGCCGCAAGGTCGCCTCGTCGGCGACCTTGACGGGCTTCTGCCCGATGCGGAGGGCAGCTTCGCGCATGAACGTCGATGGGGCCATGTCAAAAGAGGAAGAGCGCGCCATGATGGCGGCACGCTCCTCCTCGGTCATGCGGACGTTGATATGCGCGGTCTTGCTGTTGCCGCGCATGGCCTAGCCCTCCTGGTCATAGAAGGTGGCATGGGGCGCGTCGAAGGTGAGCTTGGCGCTCCCAAGCGTGCCATAGCGTGCCTTAAGGACGCGAACGACCAGGGGACGAACATCTAGCTCTGAGTTGTACTTCCGCTCCTTCTTGTCCCTGCCGTCGACCTGCAGGAAGAGAGCGTTGTCGGAGCCGTAGTCGATACCCTGCGAGCCAGCGAAGACGTTGAGCTCGGTGTTCGCATCGTTGTACTTATCGCGCGCGACGCTGCTTATCAGGAAAACGGGGACGTCATACGTCCGGGCGATGTTGCCCAGGGCTTGGACGCAAGCGGTGATGACAACGCGTTCTTCCGCGCGAACATTGAAATTGGTTGCTGCAATGAGTTGAAGGTAATCCACAAAAACGGCAGGGCGCTGCCCACGTTCGTGAATGCAATCACCGATGCAACGCCCGAGATCTTCCATGGACGTTTGGCTGTCCATGATGCACGAGTTAGGTGCTACGGTCTCGGCGTAGATGGCGCAGGCGTGCTCAAATGCCTCCCTCTTCTCGGGGATAGCCCCGGTCGCTTCGGAAAGGCTGAAGTCTCCGTTGCCGAGGCGCGTGATGCCCTTCTGAGCAATGCGATACGCGGGGAGTTCCGCGGAGTAGAAGACGGTGGGCACGCCTTGGGAGGCAAGGTCGTCGGAGATAACCTTGAGGAGCGTCGTTTTGCCGGCAGCGGGTGCCGCTCCGACTATGGTCAGGATTCCGGGTACGACGCCTCCGATGAGCTTGTCGAGAGAGGGGAGGCTGCGTATATGAGCCATGGGCTTACGCCCGTTCATTTCCTCGATATAGGTCTTGAGCTGATCGGCTTCGACGTTGAATGAGCTATTGGCTACAGGCTGCACGGATCCGACACCTCCAACTCGTGAAGGTACTCAAAAAAGCTGGACTCGATGACGAAGAGGCGGCTATGAAGCTTGAGGCAGCGACCGCTCTCTTTCATGAGCGATGCGGCGGCAACCTCCCCAAGCCCGGTCAGCTCACGAATCTCGGTGACGCCGAGCAGACGCTCGCGTCCCAGAACGACGCGAGGAGGAGCGGGTACGATACCCGCTTTGGGAACAACGGAATCTACCATGGTAGAATCTCCTTTGGTCTGCTCACTCCTCCCCACCTCAGTTTGGCGACTAGAGGGGAGGGGTGGGCGGCTTTTTGTTTCTATGGCCTTCTTTGGGCACCCCCATTCCGGCATTCGCTTATCTGTGCAATTCGATGATACTGCTTCTGGCAATCGAGGCGCTGAAGATTCAGAAAAAGTTCCGAAAAGTTTCTGATAAGCACTTTTACCTCGAAAAACAGGGTTATACTTACAATGAAAATCGATTGGGGGATGAAATGGAACGCTCCAGGAAACCGAAAAAACGAAAGTTTGGGACGACCGTCCTTGAACAGACCGATGACAACATCAGCATGTTCAAGGAACAACATCCGCAAGAGTTTAAGACTCCGGGGGAAGTGGTCGACCTTCTCGCGAGTCTATGTCTCCGCGTCAACAAGGGTGCGGCTGCAGAGCTGAGCGCTTTTTGTGCGCAACGGGTCAAGTCTATTCAGGATGAGCTTAGTGGATATGGCGATGCTGAGTCCCTGTCGCTCGCTGCCGACGATTTAAACGACAAGCTCTCTTATTACAAGGCTCTTCGTAACCATATGCTGCGATTTGTTCCGCAAGACAGCCTTGTTGATAAGGGGCCGTCAATGAAACGCGTGGACCTGCGAGGTGGCTCGTATCTCGTTGTCCCCGACGATTGGCCGGTGGTCAATGAGTCGAATGCTGCGTCATGCGACTATGCTTTCGTTCTTGAAGTGCGGAATGCAAGCGATGCAATTCCGCACTATGTTTATCTTTCCTCAAAGGAAGTCTGCCCTACGGATGAGGTGCTTGATGCGATAGCTGATATATGGCCGGGAATTCGTGATGTCCAGACTTCTCAGGTTGAGCCAATCTATGACAAGGACGGTGCGATTCTGAATACCGACGAATGGACGAAGGCACCTATAATCGGCGTCTTCCCCATTCGCGACGCCTCATCGTTTTCCTGGGAGGATAAAGCTCCATATGGAGCGATGGTCTATCGCCATTAGTCCATCTATGTTCAAAGCAAGGGAAGGGCCGGGTATATCTCGGCCCTTCCCTTATGAATTGCTCTCTTGGGAAATGAGCTCGCCGAAGGCATCTGCTGCCTTACGATCGTTTGCCTCGATGGCGTGGGAGTAGATGGAGAGCGTCGTACTTGGAGATGCGTGTCCAAGTCTTGCCTGGACAGTCTTCACGTCTGCGCCTTCTCCGATTAGGAGCGTCGCTTGCGTGTGCCGCAGGGCGTGGGGGACGAGCCCACTGTATCCCGTACCCCTCACGTGCTCTTTGCCGTTTCGCTGGAATCTTCTGGTGATATTGTTGTAGCTCCCAAAGCCGTTATCGACGCAGAAGTCGCGGAACCATCGGTCGAAGTTGTGGCCGTCTACGTTGACGACTGTGGCGTATATGTCATCCTCGATCGTGACGACCTTTATGCCGTTAACGATAGGCGTCTTGTCGTCCTGATCGAGAGTGTATCGGTTGAGCTGCGCCCGCTGTTCCAGCTTCCATTTGCTGAGATAGCAGGCCAGGGAGTCGTTGATTGCTATGGTGCGTCGGCTCATCTTCGATTTTGGCGGTCGGAGAGTCTTGTCATTGGTGAACTGCTTCGACACGCTTAACGTGCGCTGCCCAAGATCGATGTCGCCCCAAGTCAAGCCGAGCATTTCGCCGCGTCGGAGACCACATTGGAGCAAGAGCATGGTGCCCGTTGCCTTGGCCGACAGTGGTTCATCCATGAGGCAAGACAGAAATCGTGAAGCCTCGTCTGCCGTAAGCGGAGTTCTTTCCCTGTAAGTTGGTTTGGGAAGCTTGACTGGTGTGCACGGGTTGCGAAGGATGAGCTCGTTGTCCACGGCATCCTGAAGAATCTGTCGGAGTTTGACGTGCGTTCCGTGCAGCTCGGCTTCCGACATTCCCTTTTTGCGAGCGTCTGCGTAAATGTGCCGTATGTCGTCTGGGTGGAGATCGGCAAGCCGGACGTGGGCGAACATCTTCTGAATGTGGCTAATGTAGTTGCCCTCACGGGCGTAGGCGAGCGGCGAAAGGCTACCTATCCTTAAACTGTGAAAGTCCTTGGCATATTCCGCGACGGTTCGATTTCCGTTATCCCGGACGAGCCCGGAGTTCAACTCTTCCTTGTATTCCTCCAAAGCCTTGCGGAGCATCGCGTTCCGTGTTCGCTTGTTCACGCCTTCGCAGTGTAGTGTCCTCTTGGGTGAATAGGCATACTTGCCGGTCTTTGGATCCTTGCCGAGGTTGAAGCGGTATTGGAATACGCCCTCTTTAACCTGGTATACGCTGCCGTTTCCGATGACTCGTGGTCTGGTGCTCATGATGGAATTCCTTGAGGGTAGGCTAGGGGCAAGCCCTTAAAGGCTTGCCCCTTGCCTACCCTCAAAATTCTACCCAATCAAGAGTGATTGGGTAGAATTAGGGTAGAAAGTTTTTGAATCTTATAAGTCGAGCTTCTTAAAAATAGCCTTTTTACATGCTGTTATACGAATCCAGAAGAAATTATAAAAAACCAGGTCAAATAGAAATACAAGACCTCCTAAAGCGGGTGTCGACGGTTCGAATCCGCCCGGGGGCACCAGAAGATTATGACGGCGTCGCGAGAGCGGCGCCGTTTCTGGTTTGTGGGGACCGCCGGCGGATTCGGACCGTCGACACCCGCGTTACCAATTTCCCCGCGGGGGGGTCGAATCCGCCCGGAGCACCAGAGATTGATCGAGCCCGGTACACCGCCACGGTGCCGGGCTCTTCTGGTTCATGCCATGTCAAAAACGAAGCGCCCGCTTGCTGGGGGAGCAAGCGGGCGCCTGTGAGCGAATATGTTTGCGGCGAGAGCCGTGATGAGCGGTGGGGTGGCGACTAGTTGGTCGTACCGGAATCGTCACCCGTGCCCGAGCCAGAGCCCGAACCCGAGCCAGAAAGTGCGACCGTCAGCGTGATCGTGCTGTCGGTGGACTGCTTGCCGGTGGGGGAGACGCCCGTAACGGTGGCATCCTCGTTACCGCTCACGGGATTGCCGTTCTGGTCACAGAAGCCGATGTTGTAGAAACCGGCGTTGTTGAGCGCGGTGACGGCGGCGGAGATGCTCTTGCCGTACAGGTTGCCCGGGACGCTGGCCTTGCCGGACTTCTTGGCGATGACGACAGTGATCGTGGCACCGGGCTTCTGCTTGCCGCTGGGGTTCCAGCTAATTACGGTGCCCTCGGTAACCGAGTCGTTTTCCTGGTAGCTCACGTCGACGCCAAAGCCAGCCATATCGAGGGCGTTGCGCGCCTGGGCCTCGGTCATGTCGGTCAGATCGGGCACCGAGGTGGTGTCCGGGCCGCCAGAGACCTTGTACGAGATGGTCGTGCCCTTCTCGACCTCCTTGCCGGCAGCAGTGCTCTGCTCAAAGACCTGGCCCTCTTCGGCCTCATTGGCTTCCTCCGAAGCGCTGCCCTTCAGGCCCACGCTTGCCAGTGCGGCCTCGGCCTGGTCCTTGGTCAGGCCGAGGAGCTGCGGAACCTCAACCTTCTCGGAGGGCTTAGGGCCCTTGGAGATTACCAGGTTCACCCTCGAGCCCTTGGCCTTCTTGGTGTTGCCGTTGGGGGTCTGCTCGGCGACTTTTCCCTCGTCGACATCGTCGTTGTAGCTCTGGTCGACGGTGCCAACCTCAAGGCCGGCTTCCTTGATCAGCTCGATAGCGGTTTCCTGGTCCTTGCCCAGCACGTCGGGCACCGTGACTTGTTCGCCACTGAACATGCCTGTGGCAAAGGCCACTACAACGCCAATCACGGCGACGGCGGCAATCACGGCGGCGATGATTTTGTTCTTGTTGGACTTAGGCTTCTCGACCTCGTAGGAGCCCGTGGAGCCCGAGACAGCGCTGCGGGCGGTGTTCTGACCGCTCACGCCCGAGACGGGACGAACCATAGCGCGCGTTGAGTCGGAAAGCTCACGGGTCTTGGTGGCACCCAGGTCGCCGGCGGCTCCGATGATGCGCGTGGGCTCCGAGACGTTGACGGCACGGCCGGACAGGTAGCTGTTGAGTACCTGGCGCAGCTCGTCGGCCGTCTGGAAGCGGTTTGCCGGGTCCTTTTCCATGCACTTGAGGATGATGCGCTCAAGGTCGGCATCGACGCCGGAGTTGATCTGGCTCGGCGGGATGGGGAGCTCGTTGACCTGCTTGAGCGCGACCGAGATGGCGTCGTCGCCGTCAAAGGGTACGCGGCCGGTGGCGCACTCGTACATGACGACACCCAGCGAATAGATATCCGAGGTGGGGCCGAGGTCCTGACCGCGGGTCTGCTCGGGACTCACGTAGTGGGCGGTGCCCAGCACGTTGTTGTCCTGCGTGAGATGACTGTTCTTGGCGCGCGCGATGCCAAAATCCATTACCTTGATGTTGCCGTCGGGCAGCACCATGATGTTTTGCGGCTTAATGTCGCGGTGGATGATCTCGTGCTTGTGTGCGACCGAAAGCGCGGAGCTGATCTGCGAGCCGATCTGCGCGACCTTTTTGGGATCGAGGGCGCCGTGGCTCTTGATGCCGCTCTTAAGGTCGGTACCGCGCAGGTACTCCATGACGATGTAATAGGTGTCGCCGTCCTTGCCCCAGTCGTAGACGCCCACGATATAGGGGGAGGACAGGCCGGCAGCTGCTTGGGCCTCCTGCTTAAAGCGGGCGGCGAAGGTGGCGTCGCCGGCATACTGCGGCAGCATGATCTTGACGGCAACCGTGCGGTCGAGGACCTGATCCTGTGCACGGAAGACGGTCGCCATACCGCCCGTCCCCACCTTATCTTTGAGGAGGTATCTTCCCCCGAGGACCCTCTGTTCCATTCCTGCTCCTAACATAACTATTCGCTCAACGATGTGTGTAGTACCAAATGTGTGGCCGCTGGGGCCGTGTGGCGCGTTGTCGCTAACTCATCGGCCGCGGCGCGCCACAAGTATCCGCTTTGATCACGGGCATCACGCTCCCTGTGCGGCGAGCGCCGCGGTCAGGACGATGCCGGCAATCTTGGCCGCCTCGACGTCGTGTTTGTCGTAATCCTCCAGGGCTACCGAGATGGCAACCGTGGGTGAATCGTAAGGTGCAAAGCCAACAAACATAGAGTTGACGTTGGTGCCGCCGGTCTCGGCCGAACCGGTCTTGCCGGCAACCTTGACGCCCGGAATCTGGGCATCGGTGCCGGTACCGGACTGGACGACGGCGAGCATGGCCTGCTTGACCTGGTCGGCCGTGGCAGAGCTGACAGCCTGGCCCAGCGAGCGGGACTGCGTGGTCTTAACCACGGTTCCGTCCGGGGCGAGTATCTGGGACACAAAGAACGGGTCCATGACCACGCCGCTGTTGGCGATAGCGGCAGCGATCACGCAATTCTGCATAACGGTGGTCTGCGGGCCAGGCGTGTGGTCCATACCGACGGGCTGGCCGGCGCCTGCCCAAGCGGTCTCCCACTCGGTCATAAGCGACGGGTCGGCCATGATGGAAGCCGCGGTGGTCAGATCCTGACCGAGCTTTTGGCCGTAGCCAAAGGCGTTGGCAAACTGGACGAGCGAGCTGGCACCGACCTCGTTTGCCACCTGGCCAAAGACGACGTTGGACGACACGGCGAAGGCCTGCTGCAGGCTGATGGTGCCGTAGCTCTCGTTGGCAGAGTTGGTGACCGGCGCGTTGCCGATGTCCATGGAACCGGGCGCCTGGTACGTGCTGGTAAGGCTGGCGGTGCCGGTTTCGAGCGCCGCGGAGAGCGTGACGACCTTAAAGGTCGAGCCCGGGGTGTACAGCGCGTCCATGGCACGGTCGTACATGGAACCGTCCTCGCCGCCGCCCGACTGGAGCAGCGCATCGATGTTGGTGTTGTCGTAGGTGGGCGAGCTCGCGCACGCAAGGACCGCACCGGTGCGCGGATCCATGACCACCACAGCGCCCTTAAAGCCCTTGAGCGCCTGCTCGGCAGCCGTCTGGATGCGCGAGTCGATGGTGAGCTTGGCGGTATTGCCCGGCTGGGTCTGCCCCGCGAGCGACGCGATGGCGTTGTTCCAGCTGGAGTAATCCTTGGAGCCGGTGAGCGTATCGTTCATGACGCTCTCGATGCCGGCGGTGCCGTATTGCTGGCTCACGTAGCCCACCACGTGCGCGGCCATGTTGCCGTTGGGGTAGGAGCGGGCGTAGGTGCCGTCCTCCTGCTGCAGCGACTCGGCTAGTGTCACGCCGTCGGACGTGATGATGGAGCCACGCTGGATGTACTTGGAGCGGGCGATGGTGTGGTTGTTGGTCGGCATGTCCTGGTAATCCTTTGCCTTGATGACCTGGACATAGGTGAGGTTGCCGATAAGGATGGCGAACAGCGCCGTAAAGGCAAACACGGCACGAGTCAGACGGTTGGCAAGTGCCACGCGGCCGAGCACGCCGGACTCTGGCGTGTCGAGCAGGCGACGACGCATGCGTGAACCCGCGGAGTGGTTGCCGTGGCTGTAGGAAGGTGCGCTGGCAAAACGCGTACCGGTCGGGGCAGCGGCGGATGCGACCTGGTCATCGGTGATGGCGGCCATGGTGCCGGTGCCGGTGAGCTCGGCTTCGCGTCCGGTTGCCTCGTCGCCGGCGCGCAGCAGCAGCGCGACGATGATAAAACTCGCCAGCAGCGAAGAACCGCCCTGGCTCATAAAGGGCAGGGTGACGCCGGTCAGCGGGATTAGGCGGGTTACGCCGCCAACGATTAAGAATGCCTGGAAGCTGATGGCCGCCGTAAGGCCGGTCGCGCTAAAGGCAGCAAGGTCGGACTTGGCGCGGGCTGCCGTGGTGAGGCCGCGCACGGCAAAAAGCATAAACAGGATGAGCACGGCGCCGCCGCCCAAAAGGCCCATTTCCTCGCCGATGGCCGAGAAGATAAAGTCGGACTCGACGACGGGGATGTTGTTTGCCATGCCGTTGCCAATGCCGACGCCGACCAGGCCGCCGTCAGCCAGCGAGTAAAGTGACTGTACGATCTGGTAGCCCTGGCCCTGGGCGTCCTTAAACGGATCGACCCAGACCTGAAAGCGCACCTGCACGTGCGACAGGAACTTGTAGGCGCCCACGGCTCCAACGGCCAGCAGCGCAAGGCCGATGATGACGTACGAAAAGCGTCCCGTGGCAACATAGAGCATCAGCAAAAAGATGGTGTAGAACAGGACGGCCGAGCCCAGGTCGCGTTCGAAGACGACGATGAGCAGGCACACGCCCCACACGGCAAACAGCGGCAGCAGCAGGCGGAAGCGCGGAATCTTGAGGCCCAGGATCTTGCGGTTGGAGATGGAGAGTAGCTCGCGGTTCTCGGCCAGATAGCCTGCCAGGAACAAGACGATGAAGACCTTGGCGAACTCGCCGGGCTGGATGGTGAAGCCCGCGATGCGAATCCACAGCTTGGAGCCCGAGATCGTGGTGCCGATAAAGATCGGCAGCATCAGCAGGATGATGCCGATAATGCCAAAGGTGTACTTGTAGCGCATGACCACGTCGAGGTTCTTGACCAGCGCGAGCGTTCCCACCATGAGCGCCACCGAGACAAACAAGATGATGAGCTGCGAGATGGCGAGGTCGGGGGCCAGGCGCGTAACGAATGTGATGCCGATGCCCGAGAGCACAAAGACGATGGGCAGGATGGCGGGGTCGGCGCCGGGCGCCAGGATGCGCACGGCGATATGCGCCGCGGCGAAGGCGGCGAACAGGCCGATCGGCACGGCGAGCGTCTCAAAGGAAATCGTGGCACCCGCGGTGAGCACGTACATCGCATAGAGCAGGATGACGGGGAACGCCGAGGCGATGAGCAAGAGCAGTTCGGTGTTGCGGCGACTCATAAGCGGCACTCCCTTTCTAATTCTTATCGGAGGCTTCGGCCTCGGCTGACTGTTCGGCGGTTTTCTCGGAATCTGACTCGGAGGTGGATTCCTGATCGGTGTTGTCGCGAATCGTTTGCGCGTCAATCACCTGACGGGTCTGCTCCTCGTCAATCTGATGGCGGTACTTGGAAATGGTGTCCTGCGCATCGTCGACGCTCGTTTGTGGAATGCCTGCCTTCAGGCGGTTTTGCGTGTCTTCGGGCAGGTCGGACAGCTTGATGCTGGTTTCGCTCTCGAGCCAGTGGAGCTCGACCCCGAGCGTCTTGCCGGGCAGGCCGCGCCAGACGGCGACATTGCCGTGGTAGGTTCCCAAGTAATAGGAGCCGGTGACGCCCGTGTATGCCCAGATGCCTGCTACCAGCACAAAGACAAGGGCCAAGACGGTGGCGATGGTGACATTGCGGCGTCGGACGCGTTTTGCCTCGCGCATGACGCCGTCGTCGACCAGGTCGACGACCACCACGGTCACATTGTCGTGGCCGCCGGCGGCGAGCGCCGCGTCCACCAAGTTGTCGACACAGATCTGTGCGCTCGAGGACTGCGTAGCGATGTTCTCGATATCGCTATCGGGAATCATGCTCGAAAGACCATCGGAGCACAGAATCAGGCGGTCGCCTTCCTCGATGTGCAGGGTAAAGTGGTCGGCATACATGGCGGGATCCGAGCCCAGCGCGCGGGTGATGACCGAGCGGTTGGGGTGGGCGCGGGCCTCGTCGGCCGTAATCTCGCCGGCATCCACGAGCTCCTCCACGTAGGAGTGGTCGCGGGTCACGCGGATGAGCGTGCCCTCGTGGAGCAGGTAGGCGCGCGAGTCGCCCACGTGGGCGATGGCGAGCGTGTCGTTTTCGATGTAGGCGCAGGTGGCCGTGCATCCCATGCCGGGTTTGCCCAGGCCGTTGAGGGCGGCCTCGATCACGGCGGCGTTGGCGGCCTCGACGGCTGCGGCCAGGCGCGCGGCGTCGGCGGACTGCGGTGCCGTCTTGGCGATGGTCTCGACGGCGATGGAGGATGCCACCTCGCCGGCGGCGTGTCCTCCCATGCCGTCGCACACGCAAAAGAGCGGCGACTGCACCAGATAGGAGTCCTCATTGTGCGGGCGTACGCATCCGACGTCGGAGCGGGCACCCCACATAAGCTGCGTGGTGGTGCCGGCGTCGTAGGTCGAGTCGGTCTCGATGCGCTCGTCGGTCAGCGGCTCAAAGCTCATGGTCGAGCCGGGATCTTTGAGCTTTGCCTCCACGGCGGCGACATCGATCTCGGCGGTGTCGCCGGGGGAGACGGTGTCGGCATCGTTGCCCGACTCGGCGTCGGAGACGTCCGGAAGGTTGAGATCTTCGGTTACGCGGTCGGCGGGATCGCCGTCCTGCTGCGGCTCGACAGCCGTCGGCTCGGGCGTCGCAAAGTGCGACGGCGCGGGCGTACTCTGGGGTTGAGCGGAGGACTCGGGAGCTGCAGCGGGCGCGGCAACGGGCTGCTCGACTTCGGCAGGCGTTGCAGATGCGGGCGCCGCCTCGCTTGCCGGGGCGACGGGGAATACCGGTGCGGCAGGCTCGGGGGCGGCAAACACGGCAGCGCTCTCGTTAATCGCCTCGGCGACGGGCTCGGCGAAGTGAGCCGGTGCGGGCGTTGCCTCCGGTTCCGCGGGCTGCTCGGCAGCGTGCGCGCCGATGGGGGCGTCGAGCTGCTCGGTGCCGGCGTCCTCGTCATCGACGAGTGCCGGATATTCTTGAGTTACATGCGAAAGAGGCAGGGAGAACACGGTGTCCTCGGGCTCCACGGTCGCAGGGCGCGCCGGAGCGGCATGAGCCGGCGCAGCTGCGGGGGCAGTCGGCGTCTCGGGCATGGTTGCGGACTTGTTCTCCTCGTCGATCATCGACGGTTCACCTTCATGACCACGTCGCCAATCTGGACCTCGTCACCCTCGCGCAGCGTTGCGGGCTCCACCAGCTGACGGCCGTTAACGAGCGTGCCGTTCAGCGAGTTGAGGTCTTCGATGATGAGTGCCGGGCCCTGCAGCGAAAAGCGTGCGTGCGAGGCCGAGACAAACGGCTCGTTGATGCAGATGTCCGAGGACGGCGAGCGGCCCACGATGACGGGGCCGAGCATGTCTACATGGATGCCACGGATGCCGCGCGGACCCTTGTCCACATCGATTGTCCAGATAGCGGAGTCGCGGCGCTGGCCGCGTACGAGTCCCACGCCGGTTTTCATGACGGCGAACAGGAAGATGTAGAGCAGGGCGACCAGGACGATGCGGCCTGCAAAAAGGACGATATCGATGTTCATAAGCGACTATCCCCTAAATTCAAAGGTGCTCAGGCCAAACGTCAGCAGGTCGCCGTTGCGCAGTGGGCAGCGCGTGATGCGGCGGTTGTTGACGAGCGTGCCGTTGGTGGAATTGAGGTCCTCGATCGACCAGTCCGAACCGGTAAAGGTGAGCTGGGCGTGACGGCGCGACACGTTGGGGTCGCGCAGGGCGATGTCAGAAACCGAACGCTCGCGACCGATGGTCACCTGTGCGGAGGTGATGCTATGGCTCTCGCCGCTCACGACGTCGACGAGCTGGGCGAGCGGGCGCTGCGGGGCGTGAGTGCTCGCCATGTTGGAGGCGATGCCGGCTGCGGCGCCTAGGCCCACGGCGGCACCGGTCGCGGCGGCTCCGCCCATGCCGGCAAGCGAGTCGCGCGAGACGGTCTGCGGCACCGGGATGGGTGCGGCGGCGGGGTCGGGGACGCTAGGCGCGAAGGGATCTGCCACGGCAAGCGGGTCGGGAGCGGCGGCGCGAGGCGTCGGCTGCTGCTGGGGCATGGCGGCGGGGCGCTGCTGCTGCGGGGCAGCAAACTGCTGCTGGCCGGCGCGCGGGGCGCTGGCGGCACGGCTTGCCGCGGAGTTGTTCTGGCCCAGGCCGTTTTGATAGGCGCGCTCTTCTTCGTACAGGCGGCCGAGCGTGGGGGCATCGACGTTCTCGGCAAAGACCGAGAACTTGCCGGCGCGCAGCTGCGGATCGATCATAAAGCGAACGAGGGGCTCGCCGACAAAGACATAGCGGCGCTTTTCGGCCTGCGCCTTCACGAACTCGCGGACCTCGCGCGAAAGCTCGGGGTAGAACGGGGCGAGCATGGGATCGTCGTCGGCGGCGATAAGGATGGTATAGAGTGCCGGCGCCGTGTTGACGCCGTTAATCACCAGAGTCTGATCCTCCATGTCGCGAGCGGCCTGCTTAGCAAGCTTCTTAAAGGAGAACGGGGCACGGGTGGCACCGAAGATGCCGGCCACGTGGTCCTCGAAGATGTTCAGGAAGTTCACGAAAGATCACTCTCCGTATAGGTTCTTTGGTATCCGAGCAAATATAGGCATATCCCAACGATTATAGAGGATAGGGTTCCCGCAACCGCCGCCTTGGCGACGACCGCGGCTGCAAGGCTGGCAATTTCCATATGGTGTGCAAGACAGGACGCCGCTGCGCAGCCGATGCCGGTGACAGCGATGGCGGCGATTGCGGCAAGGTTTGAGCCCTGGTCGGCACGCTTGGCATGGGCATTGAGCAGCGCGGATGATGCTGCGGCAGTTGCCGCGACCAGCACAAAGGCAGTCCAAAGGAGCGGATCTCCCAGCGCTGCGGCAACGTTACCGAGCCCCAGCACGCCTCCGGCTGAAAGCGCGACCGTGGCCAGACGGGCAAAAAGCGCGCCCATGCCTGTTGCCGCGGCGGCGCTTGCCGGGCCGAGCCAAAATGAAGCGACGCCGGCGGCGACCCCAGCTGCCAGGAAGGTATTGCCGGTCAGACAGCCAAGCGCGAGTGCACAGGTGAGCGCGGAGCTCGCGGCAGCCTCGGTACGACCCCAAGCGATCCACCAACCGGACATGGCGGCGGCAAAGATCACCGCGACGGGCAGTATCGACAGGATGCCCTGCGCCTGCATGGTGGTGTTGGCCATGAGTACCAAAAAGCCCACAGCCGAGATGGCCGAGCCAATCTGGGGGGCCAGGCCAGCCGCCGCTCCGATCGCGATGGCCGCAATGACCAGGCCGGGAAGCGCCGCGACCCCGGCCGTTTGCATCAGCAAAAAGCTAAAGGTACCGCACGTTAGCGCCGAGATAGCGCGCATGGTGTAGTCGCGCGCATGGCTCCAGCGCGTGCCCGCCCAGCCGAGTGCGGGGTCGATCTCGATGGCGTCGTCCTCGTAGTGCGACGGCTCGATATCGTCGAGCTCCTGCTCGTCATCCGAAAGCTCGCCAACCATTTGCTCCAGGCTGCGACGGCCTTCGCGCACGCTGCCCAGACTGGCAAGGAGCTGGTCGCAAAATGCCTCGATGCTGTTGGGGCGGTCCTGCGGCATGGGGGAGAGCGCGCTCATGAGCGCGGCCTCGGCTCCCGGGGGAAAGTGTGGTATCAGCTCGCTGGGATAGGTGGCGCCGCCGATGATGCGGCCGAGCGAGTCGGCGGGCGTGGCCGCCATAAAGGGAGCGCTGCCGCACAGGCCCTCGTAGATCACACAGGCAAGGGCAAAGACATCAGCGCGTTCGTCGACCGTGCCGGTCTCGATATCGAGCTGCTCGGGCGGCATGTAGCCGATGGTGCCGCCGCGCGAACCGCCAAAGCCACCGGCGGACGACAGTCGCGCCATGCCAAAGTCGGTGAGCTTTACATTGCCCGAGTGGTCGATGAGCACGTTGGCGGGCTTAATGTCCAGGTGGAGTACGCCATTACTGTGGGCGAAGGTGAGCGCCTGGCCCAGGGCATCGGCAATGGCCGCAGCCTCGTCAAAGGTAAGTGAGTGGCCGTCCACGCGATGCAAAAACTCGGCCAGCGACATGCCATCGACATATTCCATAACCAGGTAGGCATAGGCTGTGTCGTGCGTAAAGTCGATGACCTGCACGATGTTGGGATGTTGAAGCATAGCGGCAGTGTGCGCCTCGCGCAGGACATCCATGATGTCGCTGGCGGGCATGCCGGCACCGTTGATAAGGGGGATGCGCTTAATGGCGACGCGGCGGCGCAGATGCGTGTCGCGGCAGATCTCGATGGAGCCAAAACCGCCGGTCGCAAGTGTCTCGAGCGGCTGGTACCGCTTGAGCAGCTCGCGAGAGCTGGTGCCCTCCAAAGGAACGTCCGGCGAGAACCGGGCGGTATGTTGCGAGAAAAGCGGCATGGCCAACCCTCGTGCGTTTAAAGTTCGTTTGCGAGTGGCGGGCGCGGAGCCGAGCCGTTCGCGGTGGCATAGATGCTGCTAGTGTAGCACGCTCGGGTGCATGGGGAGGATAGCGGGATGCGAGGCTACCTGCCTGGCTTGGCCTCCTTGATTATCGACTTCATCCGAACACCTCCCACATTCCTCCGTACATGTACGGATGAATGTGGGAACCCGATACCCTGAGGGCCGGACCGGCCGGCCC
>JAGZKE010000044.1:0-15030 GCA_018365375.1 Collinsella sp.
GGCCTGGACGAAGTCCGGGCCCGCGCCTTTAGACGCGAGCCCGGGGCCCGTGGGTTATACCCTAAGAGCAAACCACCCTTTTTAAGGGTGGTTCTGATTGCAACGATTAGTTATGCCCCCTCACACCCCATGTTGCTACCGTTGCCCGATATGTTTGTGTACCGACATCAGTACGTGCGAGGCGGTCATTACAATTGGCATCATGCTGCGATTTAAGGGGAACGTTGCGATGTCTGAACAGGCAAATAATGGTTGTGCTGTCGACTTTGGCGTGCATCTGATCGGCTGTTCCGACGAGGCGGTTTTACCGATTGGCATGCACGACTATGTGGAGGCTCTTGGTTGCTGCACACTGGTCGACAAGACTATGTTTATTGCCGATGTGCTGGATTGCGAAGCGCCCGTTATGGCGTGCTGCCGACCCGAGGGTTTTGGCAAGAGCATGAACTTGTCGATGCTCAAGGCTTTTCTGGAGCGTCCCGCGGTCGGTCGCGCCGGTCGGATCTCGTTTGCCGATACTCTGATTTGGGGTGCGGATGGCGGGCGCTATCGGGACGAGTATGCGTGCTATCCAGTGATATCGCTGGACTTTTCTGGCGCTGCGAGGCGTGGTGCCTCTGTTGTCGGTGTCGTGCGTGATGCTCTTTCGGGCGAGTGCACTCGCCTGTTGGCGCCCTTGGAAGCCCCGGATTTAGCTCGAGATAAGGTGCGTCACATCGAGCGCGTTGCGCGTGGCGTGGCGAGCGCGGACGAGGTTGACTCGGTGCTCGGTGTGCTCATTGAGCTGCTGGAGATGGCCTGCGATGAGCAGGTTGTATTGCTCGTTGATGGGTACGACGCGGCGTGGTCGCCCAGTGCGAGCGCGAGGGACGCTTCCGGCGCCGGTCCGGCGGAGCTGCTCGATCGCGTGCTGTTCGACGCCATTGCCACCGCGGGTAATTCGCTACGGTTGACGTGTCTGATGGGGGAGCGTCCTAACCCTGCCGAGATGGCGCTTTCTTCGCGCAGCTGCTCGTATCGTCTTTCGACGCCCCTTTCGACGTGGTGCGACCGTTGGTTCGGCTTTTCGGATGCCGAGGTTGAGGCTCTGTTGAGTCATGCTGGACGCGAGGAATACCTGGATGATGCGCGTGAATGGCTCGAGGGATATCGGTTTGGCAGGGCCTATTGCTCGAGTCCGACGCGTGTGATCGGTTTTCTGGACCGAGGCTGCACGGCGCCTGTGCGAGCCGATCTGTATGGGTATGCCGATTGCCTAAGTAGGGTAGTTGCCGGGTGGAATCTCGACCGCCTTTCGGTCTTGTTTGATTTGCTCGAGGCCCATGGGTGCGCTGAGGTCCCGCTTTGTTTGGGCACTGCAGAGCCAGATGTCTCGCCTGACGATGGCATGTGGACAGCGCTGTATCTGTCTGGTTTTCTCACGACGGATATGACTGAGGAGCCAGAGCGTGGCGATCGCCTCCGTGCCTTGCGATTGCCCAATAAAGAGCTTCGCCGGGCCTTGCGTCTAGTGATTGTTGAGTGGTTTGAGTGCGCTGCCGAAGACATTCGAGACGTCGATGCGTTTCGCGACGGGCTGTGCCGTGGGAACGAGGATGCGGTGAAGCGGGCGTTAGACCGCATCCTGGGAGATGCGGGAATCGGTGCGAACAACCCAGATGCGCAGCTGCCATATCACCTGCTCTTGCAGGGGCTCTGCTTTGGATTGCCGGGCTATGCCAATCCTGCCTCGAGGCGAAAGTATGGCGCGGATCGCTGGGACATCCAGGTATTTCCTACGGGCACCGTGTTTGACGTGGCAGACACGATCGGCATGCTCGACGAGCGTCCGCTGATAACGGTCAACATGATGTATGACCCCGGTGTGGATGCGCTGGGCCTGGAATTGCTGGCCGTGCAGGCGCTGCTCGACATAGAGCGCGACGGTATCGACGAAATCCGTGTGCCGCGACCCGGCGTTGGCCGCATACGCTGGGGGTTTGGGTTTGATGGGCAGCATGTGGCTACGGTGTGCCAGCGGCTTTAAGCGCCGAGGTGTTTCCGGCTTCCGTTACTCGGTGTCCTTCATGGGCGGCATGGGCTTCCAGTTGGGATCCTTGACGATCTTGCGGGCGTCCTTCATGCCTCGGCGCAGCGCCGGAATACCGGTCTTAAAGCACTTGTCAACGGCAGCCAGGCGAATGAACTCCTTGCAGAAGGTCGCGACGTTGCCCAGACGGAACAGCGCGGGGTGATAGTCGCCGTAAATCTGCATGTAGCGGGCCAGATAACCGCGGTTGCGCATGATGTAGTAGCGGTTGGTGTCGCTCGTAGAGTTGAGCTGGCGCTTGCCGGCGATATCCCAGTTAGAGACAGCGCGGGCACGCTTGAGCACCACGTCGGCAACAACGGCGGCGGGGAAGTGCTGGCTGGCCACGTAGCCGTAGCAGGCATCGTCGCCGTAGATGAAGAATCGCGCATCCGGCAGGCCGATCTTGTCGACCACGCGGCGCGAGAACAGGCCGCCTTCAAAGCACAACTGGTTCATGGCGCGGTAGCCCTTGGGGCCCAGGTCCCACTTAGCGATGGGGTTGGGGATACCAAGCGAAAGGATGAGCTGGTACTGCCAAAAGAAGGCGCCGCCGTCAAAGTCCAGGCGCGAACCCTGGATGACATCGTAGCGGTCGGTCCACTTGGCAAGACGCTCGATGCCTTCGGGGATGACGAGCACGTCGTCGTCCATCACCCAGAACCACTGGGCGCCCAGGTCGTAGGCGCATTTGGTGCCGGCGGAGAAGCCACCTGCACCGCCGCCGTTTTCGAGCTGTGGTGCGTAGATGACGCGGTCAGTGCCGCCCTTCGCGTCGGGCTGTTCGATGTCGGTGCCCCACAGGTTGGCCAGGCGCTCGTTGAATGCGGTGCACATGGCCTCGGTCTCACGCGAATTCTCGTTATCGACGATCACGATGCGCCAGGGCGCTGCCGTAAGCTCGGTCATGGAGTCGAACAAGTTGGCCAGGAGTTCCTGGCGCTTGTACGTAACGACGACAATGGCGAGCTTATCGATGGGAGCGGGAAGGGTTGAAGGCATGGGGCAATATATCCTTTCACGCGCGGCGGGTGAGTGCAGCGCGGAAGCTATCGAATACGTCCTTGGGACTGTCCTATTGTAAAGGCTCGGCGCACCTTGGCGGCAAGCTTTGAATAAAACGCAGGAACCTGCCATGGGCCCGCCGCATGACGTGGGACCGCTTTGCCCGCAAGAGGCTCCATAGATTATATAAACGCCCGCTGGCGCGCTGACCCTTTGATACCATGAAACGACAGGTATTTCCTAAGGAGCACATTTGTCTACTAACGCCTCTGGCAGCCCTGTTCTGTCGCTGCTTATTCCCATTTACAATGTTCAGCGCTACCTGCGCGAGTGCCTCGATTCCGCCCTGGCGCAGACGCTCAAGGATATTGAGATCATCTGCATTAACGACGGGTCGACCGACAACTCGCCGGCGATAATCCGCGAGTATATGGAGCGCGATGGGCGCGTCAAGATGATCGACAAGGCCAACAGCGGCTACGGCGACTCGATGAACCACGGTCTGGAGATGGCGCGTGGCAAGTACGTTGGTATCTTGGAGTCCGATGACTTTATGGCGCCCGACGCACTCGAAAAGCTTGTCTCGGCCGCCGATAGCAATAATGCCGACTTTGCGAAGGCGAACTTTGATTTCTACTGGTCTAAGCCCGAGGAGCGCCGTTCGCTGCACGAGATGTTTAAAGCCAAGGACTGTGGCAAGCCAGTGCACCCGAGCGATACGACGCAGTTCTTTAAGCAAAAGCCGTCGATTTGGTCGGCCGTGTACCGTCGCGATTTTCTTGAGCGCAACGGCATTACGTTCCTGCCGACTCCGGGGGCATCCTTTCAGGACACGTCATTTGCCTTTAAGGTGATCGCGTGCGCCGATAAGGCTATTTACCTGCACGATGCCGTGTTGTCGTATCGCCAGGACAACGAGAATTCCTCGGTCAATTCTTCAGCTAAGGTCTTTTGCGTCAATACCGAGTATGCCGAGATTGAGCGTTGGATTCGAGAGGATTATGCCCGCGACCACGCAAGCGGCGATGTCGCGCGCATGCTCAAGTTCAACCAGCTCATTAAGTACGATTCATACATGTGGAACTACGTGCGCCTGGCGCCTAAGTTCTATAAGGAGTTCCTGGTTCAGATGGCTAAGGAATTTCAGGCGGCCTTGGACGCGGGGGAGTTTTTGCTTGACGACCTCAAACCGTGGAAGCGCGCAAATCTCGCTGCCATCCTCAAAGATCCCGAGGGCTGGGTTGACGAGCATCCGAGTTTTGCGACGGATGGTGCCTTGGGGCGCGCTAAGTATTACGCCTCGGTTGGAGGCCCAGGCGTGGTCGCCGCCTTCCTCATCGAATCGCTGAGGGGGTAGGTCGGCATGGGAGAGGCCTCGTGTCCTAAAGTTACCATTGTCGTCCCCGTTTACAACTCTGCACGCTCCATTCAGCGATGCCTCGATTCGCTGTTGGTCCAGTCTGAGTGTTCGATTCAGGTTGTCTGCGTCAACGACGGTTCGACTGATGATTCGTTGAACGTGTTGCGCCAGATCGCGCAGGCCGACGATCGCGTACTGGTGATTGACCAGGAAAACGCGGGTGTCTCGTGTGCTCGAAATGCCGGTATCGATGTCGCCGAGGGCGAGACCGTCTTTTTTGTGGACGCCGACGATTACATCGATGCCCAGACGGTCGAGCGCGTGCTGCATGCCATGGAGTCTGCGGATGCCGAGGCCGCCGTTTTTGGCGGCGTCTGTGAACCTGCCGATGCTGCCCCCAAACGCGTCCAGCAACTCATGAGCCCCAAAGCTGGTACCTTCGGCGCCCGCGATCCTCAACTGCTGTTCCATTCGAATGCGCAGCCCTATGCCTGCCGTGCGGCTTTTTCGCGCGAGCTGCTCAATCGCGAAGGCATTCGCTTCGCCCCCGGTTTGGCTTTGGGCGAGGACGTCGTCTTCCAATTTGCGGCTTATGCGCTTGCCCGCAGGACCGTCGTCATGCCTGACAAGTTCTACCACTACGTGATGGAGAGCGAATCGGCGACGCACGAGTTCAACAGTGCCGAGGCGCGCGCCAAAAAGCTTGACGCCCACATGAAGATGCTCGAGGAGGTCTTGGAAGACTGGGCGGCCTATGGTCTTTTGGACCTGTGTCCCGGCGAGCTGATAACTTGGTTTTTGGACCTAATTGTGTTCGATCTGGCGCGCTTGGATGCCGATGACTTCCATCGCGTGGCGGCTCGCGTCAACATGGACCTCACGACGTTTTTGGGAACGGAGTGGGCGGATATGCCTGCTAAGGGTGCCGTTCGCCGTGTTGCCCACAAGCTCGTTGCGGCGACCTCGGGCGTTTCGATGGCAGACGCCACGCTGTTCTATCTTTCGACTCGCGGTCTCAAAGCCTGCCTGGAGCGCTTTCTATAATTCCAAGCGCTGCCGCCCGCCGCAACTCGGCTGCTAAAATAACCCTGTTACACGCTATTCAACGGGAGGTTCTCTTGCAGAACTCTGATACCCCTAAAGTTTCGCTGCTTGTCCCCATTTGCAATGTCGAGCGCTATCTGCGCGTGTGCCTCGATTCCGCCGTGGCGCAGACGCTCAATGACATCGAGATCATCTGCATCAACGACGGCTCCACCGATAGCTCGCCGGATATCATCCGCGAGTACATGGAGCACGACCCCCGTGTAAAGATGATCGACAAGGCCAACAGCGGCTACGGCGACTCGATGAACCGTGGCCTGGAGATGGCGCGCGGTGAGTACGTGGGCATCCTTGAGTCCGACGACTTTATGTTTGAGGATTCGCTTCAAAAGCTGGTCGCCAAGGCCGATGCTGAGCATGCCGATGCGGTAAAGGGCGACTTTTATCTGTATTGGTCCACGCCCAGCGAGCGACGTGAGCTGTTTGGGATTATCGACGAGCATATGACGGGCGCCGCGTATCGCCCCGTCGATCGCCCGGGCATCTTCTACCGCAAACCTTCCATTTGGTCGGCTATCTATCGGCGCGCGTTCCTCAACGACAATCAGATTCGCTTCCTTCCCACGCCGGGTGCCTCGTATCAGGATGCGGGTTTTAACTTTAAGGTCTGGGCATGCGCCGAGCGTGCTGCGTTTATCGCGGACCCCATTTTGTGCTATCGCCAAGACAACGAGAAGAGCTCCGTTAATTCGCCCAACAAGGTATTTTGCGTGTGCGACGAATACGCCGAGATGCAGCGCTTTTTGGATGAACGCCCCGAGCTTAAGGCTCAGCTTCAGGGTATTTTAATGCGCATGAAGGTCGATACGTACCGTTGGAACGATGAGCGCCTGGTCGATGAACTGCGCGAACAGTTTTGGAAGAAAGCCTCGTCCGAGCTCAAGGCCGACTGGGATGCCGGTCGCTTTGATCTGTCGCTGTTTGATCCGCGTGGCGAGACCGACTTGCGCCTGATGGTCAAGTCGCCCCGCGCCTATATCGATTCGCGCTTTGACTTTAAGAAGCCGGGCAAGCTCAATACGTTTAAGCATTACTTTAAGATTGGCGGCCTGCCGCTGGTCTGGCGTGTGCTGACGTATCAGTGCACCTACGGCGACAACCCGCACCCCGATGACGTTCCGGCCGCACAGTAGGAGCGAGTGACTATGGCTACCCCCAAGATTTCCGTTGTCGTTCCCATCTATAAAGTGGAGGAGTGCCTGGCCTGGTGCCTGGACTCCCTGCTTGCGCAGGACATGCCCGATTGGGAAGGCGTGCTGGTCAACGATGGCTCGCCGGACGGCTCGCGCGATATTGCGGCTGCCTATTGCGAAAAGGACGCGCGCTTTACGCTGGTCGATAAGGAGAACGGCGGCCTGTCGAGTGCGCGTAATGCAGGCATCGCCGCGTCCACGGCGCCTATCGTTGCGTTTTTGGATTCCGACGACCGATTTACGCCCGATGCATGCCGCGTGATCGTCGATGCCTTTGAGCGCGAGGACTGCGACGTTTTGACCTTTGGCGCGAATCCGTATCCGCTTGAGGCGGGGTATCCGTGGCTTAACTATGTGCTGAGCCCGCGCGATGTGTCGTTTGAAGGCTATAGCTCCGACCTACTGTTTAAGGAAGCATCTCGCCCGTTTGCATGGCGCACCGCCTGCAAGCGTGAGTTTTTGCTGGGCAACGGGATCGTGTTCGACGAAACCGTTAAGTATGGCGAGGACCAGGTCTTCGATTTTGCCGTGTACGGTCGTTCGCACAAGACCGCGCTTATCTCGAACAAGCTGTATGATTACCGCGTGGCGCGCAAGGGTTCGCTCATGGACACCATGCGCTACGACGACGAGACGCGTCTGCTGGAGCACGTGAAGATTTACTCTGCGGTGCTGGCTGACTGGCAGCGCGACGGTCTCGATGCTCAGCATGCCGATGACCTGGCGTACTTCCTCTGCGATCTGGTGCTGTACGATGCGCTCAGGCTGTTGAGTACGGATTGCGGCAAGGTGTTTGCTGCCGTTGCCACGGCGCTTGCCGGTTCTGCCGTGGGCAGCGATGCTGCGCTCGCACAATGCGCTCCTTCTGTTGCTGCTATGGTGCGTGCGGCGCTTACCAGCAAGGCCCCCAATGTCCGTGCGTGCAAAAAGCTCATGTTCGATTACGATGTCTTGAGGTTTGGGCGCCTGGGTGCCTGCAAGCGCGTGGCAGCGAACGCCCTGGGAAAGCGAGAAGTGTAGATGAGTATCAAGCGTTTGGCACTTTGCCGCAGCCAGGGCCGTCTTTTTGTGCTGCTTCGTTTTGCCGGTCAGGATGTCGCCGCGCTTATTGAGCGGGAGGCCTCTCAGGCGTTTGCCCATGCGACTACGAGCGGTTCTTGTTTGCCGTCACTGGTGCTCCCGGTCGATCATGGCCGTGTGCTGGCGCTATGCCCTTCTGTTTCCGATTACGAGCGCGAGCTCGCCGTTTTGGTGCTTCCGTTTTTGGATGGCTCGTCGATGGATGTCGTTTTTGCATCCGGTGGCCAAAGGTTGGGCTCCATTCGCCTCGATAGTCGCGTGACCAAGCTGGAATCCAAGGTTAACTACAAAGCAAAGCCTGCACTGTGCGCGCTTATCCGCGATGCTCAGCGTGGCGAACACTGCGGCTTCTACGAGATCGATGCCACTCGCTATTTGCCGGCAGACGCCGGCGCGGTGTGGCGCTATGAGGTTACTTGGGCGGGAGACCTCCAGTGCGCGCCTGAGCTCCAGATCTTCGATACGCATATGAATGCCATCGATGTCACTGTGCATGTGTTTGAATCGCAGGTCGATGTGCCGCAGCGCAACGGTTGCCGCGTCAATAAAACGTATCTGAGCGTTGAGATGCCTCAGGATATACGAGATTTTGTCGCGATTGTGAGCGATCCCACGGAGCAGATCCAGAGCGGGTTTTGCGCCATGGATGGTCGCCTGTACAACGGCATGTTCGATGACAGCTGGAACCGCATGAAGGACGCGCGTGCAGACGACGCAGCTTATCGACGTTGGTTTGAGCAACATCGCGCAAAGCCGGGCGATTTGGCGTGCCAGCGTGTCGCTTCGGCGGCCTTTGCCTATAGACCGCTCGTGAGCATTGTGGTGCCGTGCTACAAGACTGATCGGGTCTACCTGCGCGAGCTGCTGGACTCGGTGCAAGCCCAGAGCTATGACAACTGGGAACTGCTCCTTATGGACGCCTCGCCCGAATGGGACGCGGTGGCCAATCTTGCGGCAGGTGTCAACGACGAGCGGGTTCGTCGTATTGAGCTGCCTGGCAACGGCGGCATTGTGCTCAACACCAACGCAGGTATTGAGCAGGCGATGGGCGACTACATCGCGTTCTTGGACCATGACGACATTCTGGAACCGGACGCGTTATTCCACTATGTTTCCGCGCTGAATAAGGCGGCCGAGGGCGAGCGCCCCCAGATCCTGTTCTGCGACGAGGACATGTTTCAGAAAACGGGGGAGTGGGGTCAGCCGGTCTTTAAGATGCGGCTCAATGTCGATCTGCTCTATAGCCATAACTGCGTGACGCATTTTCTGATGGTGGAGAAGGCGCTCATCGATCACATTGGCACGTCTCCAGAAGACGTTGCGGGTGCCCAGGATTACGACCTGACGCTTCGCTGCCTTGCAGCCGGCGCGCGGTTTGAGCACGTTGCGCATGTGCTGTATCACTGGCGCGTGCATCCGGGATCGACCGCCGACGGTTCTGCTGATAGCAAGCCGTATGCTATTGAAGCCGGGCGCCTTGCGCTTCAGC
Source organism: Collinsella sp. (assembly GCA_018365375.1). Classification (GTDB taxonomy): domain Bacteria; phylum Actinomycetota; class Coriobacteriia; order Coriobacteriales; family Coriobacteriaceae; genus Collinsella. The sequence continues at coordinate 9,300 of JAGZKE010000044.1, forward strand.
GTCACTTTAACGCGCTGGGCATTTGCGGAACGGTCGAGGAGACCGAGACGCCGTTTGTCTACCGCATGCACTATGCGCTGTCGAAGCCTGCGCCGCTGGTGAGCATTGTGATTCCGACCAAGGATCACATTGAGACGCTCGACGCCTGCGTGATGTCGATTGCCCAGAAGGCAACGTATACCAACTACGAGATCGTTTTGGTGGAGAACAACAGCGAAGACCCGGAGACGTTTGCGTATTACGAAACCCTGCCGGAACGCGTGGCTGCGGCATCCGAAGGCAAGGGTATCGCGCGCGTTGTGTACTGGCCGGGTGAGTTCAATTACTCCCAGATCATTAACTTTGGCGTGGAGCATGCCAAGGGCGACTATCTGCTGCTGCTCAACAACGATACCGAGGTCATAAGCCCCGACTTTATCGAAGAGATGATGAGCTATCTGCAGCGTCCCGATGCGGGCGTGGTGGGCGCCAAACTCTACTTTGCCGATCATCTGGTGCAGCATGCCGGCATTTTGGTTGGCGTGCGTGGCGCACTTGCCCATGCCAACCAGGACTTCTCGGCAAAGCGCGAGGGCTATCTTGCCCGCGCTGTGCGCCCCGGTAACTTCAGCGCCGTAACGGGTGCCTGCCAGATGGTCCGACGCGACGTATTTGAGCGGGTCGGCGGCTACAACGAGGAATTCGCCGTCGGTTTTAACGACGCTGACTTTTGCCTGCGCGTGTGGGAGGCCGGCTACCGCACCATCTTTACGCCCTATGCAGAGCTGTACCACTACGAGTTCACCTCGCGCGGCAGGGAAGAGGCCAACGAGGAAAAGCTGCGCCGCTGGAAGCGCGAGCAAGCACTGTTCATGCAGCGCTGGCCTGAGTTCTTCTTGACGGGCGATCCATGGTTGGGACCGAATCTTAGCAGCGAGAGCGAGTATCTCTCGATCTAGCGCGAAGTGATTCCGAGTTTGGGTAGCGATTCAGCGATCGTGTTGAGCTCATGTTGCTGTAGGTAGGCGGGATTGAGAGCTTCTTTTCTATAGGCTAGGTAGCTGTCTCTGGTCAGCTCCCTAAGCTGTTTAGTAAAGAACTGTTCCCAACTGAAGAACTTCTCGCAGTCGATGAAATCGGCAGGATGAAGGAGTATGTTTTGCGTTTCGACATCGTTGAAGAGTCCCGATCTCAGCACAAGCCATTCAAACGATTCCGGCAAAAAGAGCTCGATCTCCTTAAATCTTCTGAGCGAATAGACATAGGGCATCTCGGGCCCAAAAGCGGCCCCATCTGCAATTACGAGCAATTTTTGGGCTGGGGAGTTCAGGGCGGTTTCGTATATGTTTGATTTGCCACCGGCACTTACGCAGCGAATTTTACTTTTGGCGCACAGGACTTTAAAGAACTCATAGCCGGCATTGCTGTCTTCGACAATGACTTCTTCTGGCCGATCTCCATCGTAGAGCTCGTCTCCGTAAATGCGGTAGGTAGAAGTGTACGTGCGTGTGTAGACAGGATATTTTGTTGTGGCCCTGTTGGTGTTTTTGAGACCATAGATCTCATCCACGCTATAGGGGAGCTGGGGCAATTCGTCCCTCGCAACGATGACGTAATAGTTGGAACTGTGTCGAGCTGCATGCTGGAATGCATGGCTCCTTACGAATTTTTGCGTATCGTCCACAAACACTATGCTGTTATCGATGCGGCCGAGTTGCGCTTCCCAATCTTTGCCGCCGATGACGCGGCAGGGGGCTGCGCAATTAACGATTATCCCGCTTTGGGCTCCTAGGTTTTCGTATGCACGGAGGCTGTCCAACAGGGTGGTTTTGCCTGTTGCGCTTTTGCCTTGGATGATGGTGAGGTTTCGGCGAATAGTGAGTTTGACCTGAACTTTATTGGTCCTTACGGTCAGCTGGTATTCCCCTCTCATGCTCGAGCCTCCCTCAGACATTTTGCCGAGATAAGGACAAGCTCATCCATGGTATGAACAATCTGTCCGGAATTGATGACACGGGCTGTAAAACGCGCTTTGCCAAAATCCATCATATGGTAGAGGTTGATGGTGATGTCATGTTTGGAGGCGATGCGCAAGATCCAATAGGCGCAATTATCTCCGCAGGTTGAGGCGTTGTAGAGGTTTTGTGGCATAAAGAGCATCAGTAGAAGTGTTTTGGTGCCCGTTGATAGTTTTTCTGGCGGAATAACGCCAAGCACCTTGGTGTCAATTGCGTTTGCGCCAAGAACAGTGCCATTATCAATAGATTTGATAATGCGCTGTGACAGGGGATCTTGCAGCCAAGAGGGAGAGTAGCTGTAATCAAAGAATGTCGACGTGTCATAAATCACATCGTCTCTGTCGCCGTAGTGAATGCTGAGCATTGTTCCTCCATGGTTGCCTGTTGCGACTACTTTACCATGTTGGGGTCGATTTCCCTCAAGCAGTGGGTAACGGGTCAATCAACATGTCTGTTAGAACGAACCGATGACTTTTACAGGTGTAACAACTTTCTATCATGCGGTAATTGCCTGTCTCCATATGTTGAATTTAGCGGATCGAAACAAACGATATTCCGCGATAAGCTTATACATGTTTATATATACCGATAGATCTCGATATAACTTATGATAGGAATATAATTCTACGATTTGACGCGAAACGACAGATTGAAATGCTTGAGCTTCTTAAGCAGCTTATCGTACGGGAGCATTTTTGCTAATGAAAATGACAATTCATACACTTCTTTTTATCTTTATTTCTATAGTGATGTTTCTATTATGTGCTCCTTTGTTGGTGAATGTACTATGAATGTACTATTTATGTATAAGGCGCCTTGTGCTGTCTTTGAAGCGCGTTTTGACTCAGGGGATTTGCTTGGATATATCGGCTCTGCCGCTGTTGGCGTCGGTTCCATTTCTCTGGCGCTGTATTCGGTCTATCAGACCGAGAAACTGAATAAGCTTGATCGTAATCTGCAGAGGCAGCAAGATGAGTTTAAAAGGGAAAATACTAAGCGTCCGTTTTTTATAATCGATAAGGTGTTGGTTGACGATAAACCTGTCGACATCGATGGAGATAAGGGTATCTGGACAAGCACGGTAAATGAGGCCGTGCGTCTCTCTATCGAAATTCGCAATGTTGGGGATGGGCCGGCCTGTCGACTTCGCCTGAGGGATGATTCGGCTTTTGGCAAGGCTTCGTCTATGGATCAGCATCGTCTATGCGTTCCTCGGGACGGGATTTATACATTTACAGCTTCGTTGGCAAGCTTAAGAAAAAAAAGAGTCGTACTGCTATTATTCAGATATGAGAACATCGTTGGGTGCCCTTTTGCGCAACAGGCCGAAATTCAAATTTCCTATAAGCCGAAATACGGGGAGGAAATGATAGAAACAGACGATGACGTGCTTGGGTATGAGATAATTGACGAGAATGTCGAATTGTCCGTTAGTTCTTTAACTGCTCAGATTGTGGAAAAAACAGAATAGATTTTACCGACCTATGGTTATCAATTTACGAAAGAAGCTATGCGTTACCTCGCCGGTACCGTCAAGACTCTTTCGCAAATGGACTTAGTCGTCCTCGATCCCGTCCTCTTCTAGCCCTCCGCCTTTCCCTTCAGCTCGTCCATCTCCTCCAGCTTCGACATATCCAGCTACCTCCTCTTGCCCCACTCGTGCTCCACTATGTGAGCTCGCGCGATTTGGGACCGGACCCCCTCGGCCTGCCCCTGGGCTTGGGCCTGAGCGCCCCGGCGCCGCCCTCGCGGTAGAGCGCGCACCATCTCTTGAGCGGCGCCAGGGACATGACCCCGAACGCCTCCATGGCGTCCCGCTTGCCCATGCCGCCGTCGACCACGGCCGAGGCGGCGGCGACCTTCCGCTCGTATGTGTACCTGGTCTGCTTGCCGTCCATGGATAGCAGCACCTCGCTTCCGAACGACCGGTATACGTAGAGCCATTGTCTCACGGTGTTGCGCGGGACCGACAGCGCCTTCGCCGCCGACTTGAAGCCGTTCCCTCGCTCGAAGAGCCCGATCGCCGCCCTCCTGGCCTCGATGTCGTGTTTCATCCTCAAGTCGACTCGCATAAAAAGCCTCCCATTTCTCATGTCCAAGAAATGGGAGGCAGTTCAACGGGGTCCGCGGGGGTGTTCGGATAACTGCCGGAACGGCCTATCGGTTTAATGTGATCGGCTGAGATCGGAAATCAACCGATGTTTAGCGATTGTGTATGATTTTCAACCGGATAAATGTTATCGAAACTCTTTTCCTCTCTATTTTGGGGTATCAAGAGTAGAAAGGGAGGTGATTTTATGAATCATAATCAGGCCATTGAATTGGAGAGAATAGTTAGAAGTGTATATGACTGCGACAGGGGCGGTATGGGTGGCTATATTGATGCTGACAATTTTTCCTTCAATCCTTTTGATGCGGCGTTGATTGCACTTGCTCCACTGTGGAAGAATGACCCAGATCGACAGGTTGAAAATTTCCTGTATAAATGGGACCACATTATTCGAGCAGAAGTCTCGCCATCGGATGATTCGGTTGAGTCCTACATTGTCGAGTTGGAGCGGATAGTACATGACTTGGGCGGCGCTTCTCTCTGTTAGTCTAAGATTGACTCAACTTGGTCTCAGCGCCTAATTCAATTGTGCAAACAATGGGGTCGCTTCGAAAGCATCGCTTCTCGAAGCGACCCCATTGTTTGTCTCTACTTGTGTGCCCCGAAGGGGTTCGTTCTTTCCAGATCTATTTGTCCCATCCGGCCGAACGCCCTGTTCCCGAATCATTAACCGTTATCTAAACTGTTGGATTGATTTGGCTCTGTTAGACCATGATTGATTGACATTCTGCCCCAATCATCTTTTTGAAATTGCAAGAAAATCGCCCCCTTGCCGGGTTTGAATCCGGCAAGGGGGCGATGTGCTCAAGATCTGTCGGGTCAATCGTGAGGGCCCCATCGCCCCAAGTCGATTTGCCGGCTATCTCGCCGTCTTCCCGTCGGGCGCCGGCGCCTTGACCCTCATCTCGAACGGCATCCCGCCCTCCCGGACGGGCGCCCTGAGGAACGCGTTGACGGCGGTGGACATGGACAGGCCGAGCTCGTCCAGGATGGCCGTGGCCTCCCTCTTGACCTCCGGGTCGATGCGGATTGTCGTGGCAGGTATGTTCGACGGCATGGCTGAGCCCCTCCTCTTGTATCTCGTTGCGTCCATTCTACCGCCCCTGCGCGGCGGGCGCGGCCCAGTAGTCCATGTAGGGCGGCTCCACGTTGAACATGTCGCGGACGCGGATCCCGCAGGCGCCGTGCGCGAGCTGCCGCGCGACCGTGCGCTCGGCGGCGCCGGGGCCGGCCGCCATGAAGGTCCGGCACCACCTGAACCAGGCGAGGTAGGCGCCCAGGTGCTTCGTCGACACGCCCCGGAACGGCTCCATGAAGGCGCCGAGGAGCGAGTGGACGGCGTTGACCCGGTTGATGGTCCCCCCGGAGCGGTCCTTGGGGTCGTAGGCCTCGTGCGCGGCGACCTCGAGTTCCGCGAGGACGTTGACGTAGACGGCCGCCCTGTCGGTCGCGACGACGGAGCCGGATGCGATGCGGCCCCTCAGCACGTCCATGGCGCGCCCCCTCGACAGGGCGCCCCGCCCCGTTGTTAGCGCTACTGTAAAAACAACCAATTTCGCCATCGCACTTTAGCCGATTCCGCCAACGCAATTTCCCCAATCACGCCAACGCATTTTCACCATTT
>JAGZKE010000012.1:0-56376 GCA_018365375.1 Collinsella sp.
GCGGCACATCCGCGTTGGCGAATCCGGCGTATCCGCGTTGGCGCGATTGGCGAAAATGCGTTGGTGGAAATGGTGAAAATTATATTGACGCTAACAAGCGGCTCCTGCGGCGGCGCGAGGAGATGCTCGCCCGCGGCGTGCCCGCGGCGAAGGCCAACGCGGCCACCGCGGCCGAGCTCGTGAGGTGGCTCTGGGCCCTCGGCACGATGTGCCGGGAGGGCGCGGAATAGACATGGCCCCCGTCCCGGCGAGCCGGGCGGCCTTCGGGGACACCCCCTATTTCGCTGTGCGCGCGGAGCCCTCCGTATGCGCCTAGACAGAGTTGGGGAACCCCGCCGAAGGAATGGAGTGCGGGCCGACAGAACGGTATCCGCGGATATGAGACTGAGCCGAAGGCGTCGATGACATGCCGGGGGCGGACCGGGACGGGTTAACGGCAGGCCCCGCCGACCGATTGCAAGCGGTCGGCGGGGCCATTGTGGCTCTTGACAGCGGATTGGGTCATATGACTGTCCCCTTTGTGGTGGTTTTGACCCGAGATAGCAAGAAACCCGGTCCTGCACGGGGCAGAACCGGGTTTCTTTAGCAATGCTTGCTTTGCTCAGGCAGTAACTGTTAGTTACTCAGCCAGGAAGTCACGCTGGACAGCGGGATCGACCTTGACGCCAGGGCCCATGGTGGAAGACACGGAGATGGACTTGACATACTTGCCCTTAGCAGAAGAGGGCTTGACGCGCAGGATCTCGGTGTACAGGGCAGCGTAGTTCTCGACGAGCTGCTGCTCAGAGAAGGACTTCTTGCCCAGGGGCACGTGGCAGATGCCGTAGCGGTCGGCGCGGTACTCAACGCGGCCAGCCTTGAGCTCGGAGACCATCTTGGCGACGTCCATGGTCACAGTGCCGAGCTTGGGGTTCGGCATGAGGCCACGGGGACCAAGGATCTTACCGATGCGGCCAACCTTGGCCATCATGTTCGGCGTAGCGATAGCGGCGTCGAAGTTGATCTCGCCCTTCTGAATCTGGGCGACGAGCTCGTCGGAACCGATGATGTCGGCGCCGGCAGCCTCAGCCTCGCGGGCCTTCTCGCCCTCGGCGAAGACGGCAACACGAACGGTCTTGCCGGTGCCGTGGGGCAGGGAGATGGAACCACGGATGTTCTGGTCAGCCTTACGAGTATCGATGCCCAGACGGAAGTGGGCCTCGACGGTCTCGTCGAACTTGGCGGTGTCGAGCTCCTTGATGAGCTTGGCAGCCTGAAGGGGGGTGTAGAGCGTGGCGCGGTCGATCTTCTCGGCAGCGGCGTTATAGCTCTTACCATGCTTAGCCATGTGCATTACCTCCTGTGGTTAAACGGGCGTGAGCCCTCCCACATCGTATCGTGTGCCCTATTGCACACATTTAACGGGCACCCCGGTCGGAGCATCCGTTGTTACCATAAGAAATCGCTACTCAGCGATGGTGACACCCATGGAACGGGCGGTACCGGCGATGATCTTCTTGGCGGCGTCAATGTCGTTGGCATTGAGGTCCGGCATCTTGATCTCGGCGATCTTGGTGAGCTGCTCCTGGGAGAGCTGACCAACCTTGTCGGCCTGGGGCTTAGCGGAACCAGACTTGAGGTTCAGCTCCTTCTTGATGAGGTGAGCCGCCGGCGGGGTCTTGGTGATGAAGGAGAAGGACTTGTCCTCGTAGACAGAGATCTCAACGGGGATGATGTCGCCCTTCTTGTCCTGCGTCTCGGCGTTAAAGGCCTGGCAGAACTGCATGATGTTCACGCCAGCAGCGCCCAGGGCGGGGCCGACGGGAGGAGCGGGGTTAGCTGCACCAGCAGGAATCTGGAGCTTAATGACGTTGGCAACCTTCTTCTCAGCCATGGTCATTCCTTTCGAATCACGAGTGTGAAGTACTTGCTATATCGTAAGCACGCACGTGTTAGAAGCACTCCTGAGATGAGCAGTCACAGAAGAAGCACGCTCGCGCGAACGGACGAAAACTTAAGCGATGACAGCGACCTGGTTAAAGTCGAGCTCGACCGGCGTCTCGCGGCCAAAGATCATCAGCGTGACCTTGAGCTTGCCAGCCTCGGTGTTAACCTCGGAGACCTTGCCATCAAAGTCGGTAAGCGGGCCATCGGTGACGCGGACGGACGTACCGACCTCAATATCAACCGAGGTGCGCTTGGGCGAATCGCCCTTACCGGGACGACGAGTCATCTTGTTGTACTCGTCGCGGGAAAGCGGAGCGGGCTTGCCGTTGCCGCCTAGGAAACCGGTGACGCCGGGCGTGTTACGAACACACGTCCAAGCATCGTCATCCATCTCCATGCGGACCAGGACATAACCCGGGAAGATCTTGGAATCCTTGGTCTCACGCTTGCCACCCTCTTTAATCTCGGTGACGCGCTCCATAGGAATCTCGATATCAAAGATACGGTCCTGCATGCCCATAGTCTCGATGCGATGCTCGAGATCGGACTTAACGCGGTTCTCGTATCCAGAGTAAGTGTGAACGACGTACCAACGCTTAGACATGGTTTAGCCCCTCAATCCAGAGAACAGAGCAAGAGCCTCGCCAAAGCCAGCATCGAGCAGAGCGATGACGACGCCGACGACGATCAGAGAAGCGCAAACGACGACCGAGTAGTTCACGAGCTCCTTCTTATCGGGCCACGTGACACGCTTCATCTCGGACTTGACCGAAGCGAAATACTTCTTGGTGCGGGCGAAGAAACCAGGCTTCTCGTTCTTCTTGGACTTCGCAGCCTTCTCGTTCTTCTTGGCAACGGCCTTCTTGGCCTCAACCTTGGAGTTGGCGGCAGCTTTGTTGGCAGGTGCCGGCTGCTGAGCCTTCTTCTTGTTCTTCTTGTTGGCCATTTGGGTTACCTCCGCGCAATGCGCTTATACATGAGTAAACCGTAAGCCCCCAAGTGGGAGCTTACGGAATAATGACTGGCACGCCAGGAAGGACTCGAACCCTCAACACTCGGTTTTGGAGACCGATGCTCTACCAATTGAACTACTGGCGTATGTGACTAGAGACTAGCGAGTCTCTTTGTGCAGCGTGTGGTGACGGCACCAGGGGCAATACTTCTTGATCTCCATACGATCAGGCATGGTCGACTTGTTCTTGGTGGTCGTATAGTTGCGGCGCTTGCACTCAGTGCACGCAAGAGTAACTAGAGTACGCATGTATCCTGAACCTTTCATTTCCGCCCCGTACGGGCACGAGTTGTTACTTTATCAGCTCCACGTAAGTGCTGTCAATGAAAACCTCGAGTCAATTGGTTCTCGGTGGATCCATTCATATTTGGAACACATCAATGAAGCCATCGAGATCTAATCGACGGTGCATCCAGGACCATTATCAATCCTCTCGACACCAGCAACGGCTCAATATCCATTGCAGAAAAGAACCCGGCACCCCTATAAGTGCCGGGTTCTCTAAGTCAGCTATATCAAAGAGCTAATTTACTCAATGATCGTGGAGACGATGCCCGAACCGACGGTGTGGCCACCCTCGCGGATAGCGAAGCGCAGGCCCTCCTCCATGGCGATCGGGTGGATGAGGTCGCCCTCGATGGTGATGTGGTCACCAGGCATAGCCATCTCGGTGCCCTCGGGGAGCTTGACCGTACCGGTAACGTCGGTGGTACGGAAGTAGAACTGAGGACGATAACCATCGAAGAACGGGGTGTGACGGCCGCCCTCCTCCTTGGTCAGAACGTAGATCTCGCCGGTGAACTTGGTGTGCGGGGTAACCGAACCGGGCTTGCAGAGAACCTGGCCGCGCTCGATGTCCTCGCGCTTGATGCCGCGGAGCAGCAGACCGACGTTGTCGCCAGCCTCGCAGAAGTCCATGGACTTACGGAACATCTCGATACCGGTAACGACGGTGTTCTGGGTATCCTTGATGCCGACGATCTCGACGGGCTCGTTGAGCTTGAGCTCACCGCGCTCGACACGGCCGGTAGCAACGGTACCACGGCCGGAGATGGTCATAACGTCCTCAACGGCCATCAGGAACGGGAGGTCGTTGTTACGAGCAGGCGTCGGGATGTACTCGTCGACGGCCTTCATGAGCTCGCGGATAGCGTCCATCCACTTGGCGTCGCCCTCGAGAGCGCCCAGAGCGGAACCACGGATGACGGGGATGTCGTCGCCGGGGAAATCGTACTCGGAGAGGAGCTCACGGGTCTCCATCTCGACGAGGTCGATGAGCTCGTCATCGTCGACCATGTCGCACTTGTTCAGGAAGACGACGATGTAAGGAACGCCGACCTGACGGGCGAGCAGGATGTGCTCGCGGGTCTGAGCCATGGGGCCGTCGGTAGCGGCGATGACCAGGATAGCGCCGTCCATCTGAGCAGCACCGGAGATCATGTTCTTGACGTAGTCAGCGTGGCCCGGGCAGTCAACGTGAGCGTAGTGACGGGCAGCAGTCTCGTACTCGACGTGGGAGACGGAGATCGTAATGCCGCGCTCGCGCTCCTCGGGAGCCTTGTCGATGTTCTCGAACGCAGTGAAGTCAGCCTTGCAGCCCTCGGTCTCGGAGAGAACCTTGGTGATGGCAGCGGTCAGCGTGGTCTTGCCGTGGTCGACGTGACCAATGGTGCCGATGTTAACATGCGGCTTAGTGCGCTCAAACTTCTCTTTGGCCATAAAGCCCTCCTCTTAACAGGTCGTCCCCGGACGGGACTTTGCCTTTATACCATAGTGGCCTCTCAACATACTATTGAGAAGCCACCGTGTTACCTATGGTAGCGGTGACTGGATTCGAACCAGTGACGCCACGGGTATGAACCGTGTGCTCTAACCAACTGAGCTACACCGCCGGATGGAGCCTGCAACCAGACTTGAACTGGTGACCTCTTCGTTACCAACGAAGTGCTCTACCGACTGAGCTATACAGGCACTTGACGGGTGGGAGCTATAGGATTCGAACCTATGTAGGCAGAGCCAACGGGTTTACAGCCCGTCCCCATTAACCACTCGGGCAAACTCCCAATCGTTCAAGTATCCGCAGGTCCTTTGGTCTTTTGGACCGCCGCCCCCGCGAACGAAGAAGATAATACGATGCCACCTTGGGGGCTGTCAACGAAAACCTCTAGATACACGGTGCCGGGCGTATCTATATAGCCGTGACCTGCGGTTTTATTGAGTTTGGATATGAAGGACGGTGGATTTGGCTACGCTTGTGACATTTCACGAGGGAACACTTTGTCACGGTGGAGTACATCTGCAGCATCGACCTTCGATACCGACCCTCTTGCACTATTACATAGGTCACGATCGTGCTTCCACGGCACGTTCAAGCGTGGATAATCTCCCGCTTTTAGCGCGGCTCTAAGCCCAAAGCGGAGATTATCCACGCTCATTCTCCAGACGGGAGAACTATAGAGCCGCTACTGCTCGGGCCAGACCAAAGTAGACCCATAGAGCGGCTCCCCCTTGGTGCAGGGGTAGCGACTCAAGTAACACGACGATAGCAAGTCGAAGAAATAGGTCATGGCGTATTTCGAATAAACGCCGAGTCGGTCAATTCCGTTTCCCGCATTACCAAGACGATATACACGGTCAAAAGACCTCGATTTGTCATCGTTGCTAAACGCAGTAATTAGAATCTTCCTGCCCGAACGGCAATCAAGATACTCACGCGCCTGGGACGCAAATAGCCCGGAGACCGATACGAGAATTATCAATGACTGCGAAGCGTCTCCCATGTTTTTCAATTCCGCGACGTTAGCCCCAGCAACTATGCGAACTATCTTGCCCGCATAAAACATTTCCTGCTGAAATCGTACGAGATTGGCGCTCACATTATTGGTGCACCAGATTTCAACGTTTTTATGGCCATCAATTTCGTCGGCAAGGTGCTTAATAGCGATATCGGACACGCCGCTTTCAACCTCAGCGAACATCTCGATCATGCGAACGTCGAGCTCTGCCCTGTACTCCTCGTAGCCAAATTCCTCCTCTCGATGGCTTAAGTCGCTTGGAAAGACTGATTGAGTAAATGATTCTTTCAAATCGCTAAGAGACTGGTAGCCCAATCGATTGCAGAAACGACGAACAGCGGAACGGGTCACGAATGCATCGCGGGTTATTGTGGCAACATTGATTTCGCTCGAACGCCTAATGTGAGCGATGAGATATCGAGCGATGGCGGCATCGTTTGACCCAAACTCGCTGTTGATGATGGAGCTAATGCGATTGAGCACATCGAAGTCATTGATATTCACGTGATCCCTCTTTCCGCTCTCCTCGAAATCATAGTTCATTTATTGAATCAAACAGCTTTGGTCGTTCTCCTATGATTCAAATCAGTTGACGTCATCTTAATCGTAATTCCGCCACACGTATCCACCGTGTTGAATGATGGAAAGGGGATTCATGGGCAACGTGAACAACATCCCGTTTCTCTGGGGTTCCGCCACGGCGTCTTATCAGTGCGAGGGTGCCTGGAACGAAGACGGCAAAGGCCTTGGCGAGTGGGATTTCTTTAACCACACAAGCAATAAGAACATCAACCATGTTGACGGTGATGTATCTTGCGACTTCTACCATCGCTATGAAGAAGATATCCGCATGATGAAAGAAGGCGGACAAAACACCTATCGCTTCTCTCTTTCATGGAGTCGAATCATCCCCACGGGTATCGGTGAAGTGAATGAAAAGGGTATCGATTTTTATAATCGGGTCATTGATTGCTGCCTCGAAAATGGCATAGAGCCCAACGTTACGCTGTTCCATTACGATCTGCCATTCACGCTTGCTTGCAAAGGCGGATGGCTGAACAACGATATGGCAGAGTGGTTCTGCAAATACGCCAAGATTTGCTTTGAGCGCTTTGGAGACCGCGTCAAAATCTGGGCTACCGTTAACGAGCCGCATTTCTACAGCTACTGCGTAAACATGTTGGGCAACTATCCCCCCAATCGATCGCTCGACGTTCAGTCGTACATGCAGTTTCAGTACAACCTGATGCGCGCAAGCGCACTCGCAGTCCGAGCATATCGTCAAATGGGCTACGACGGCATCATCGGCGCCGTCCACGATGGCGGCGTTGTCGAACTCGACCCGGCAACCGAGCACCCCGATGACGTATTTCGATACGCAGACTTTTTCGCCAATCGCATGATTCTGGCACCAGCACTTCAGGGTCAACTGCCGCCAGAAATGGACGAAATCCTTGATAAACTTGGCGTCTCGCTCTATCGATCCCCAAATGACGTAGAAGAATTCAGAGACGGTAAAGTCGATTTTATTGGACTCAACGTGTATTGCCGAGAGTATGTAACCGACTGGCACGGTGGAGAGCTTGCCGTTTCGGCGAACAATAAGGGCGGTTCGAGCAAAAAGGTCGAAGGAAAATGCATTGCGCCCTTGTTTGAAAGCGCCCGCGACAGCAATGTTCCCCGCAATAAATGGGGCCGCGAAATACTCCCAAGTTGCATGTATTCAACCATCATGGATGTCCACGAGCGCTATGACGCGCCCCGCATCTTTATTACGGAAAACGGACATGGCGCCTATGAGCAACCAGACGCAGACGGAATAATCCACGATGATGACCGCATCGAGCTTCTGGGCCAGTTCATCGAGCACATGATGAGGGCTAAGCGCGACGGCGCGCGCGTTGAGGGCTACTACCTCTGGTCGACGATGGATCTGTATAGCTGGATCAACGGCTACGAAAAACGATACGGACTTGTCCATATCGACTTCGAGAACAATCTGGAGCGCACCCCCAAAAAGAGCTGGTATTGGTACCGAGACCTTATCTCGAAGTATCAGGAGCAGGAAGGTTAGGAGAAAGAGATGAAATATCAGGCAATGTCCGAAACAGTCCTAAAGGCTGTTGGCGGCAAAGAGAACATTACATCGGTAACTCATTGTGCGACGCGCCTTCGCATCGACGCACGAGACACCTCGATCATCGATCTCCAGCTCGCCAAATCGGCTGACCAGGCGCTCGGGGCAGTAGTCAGCGGTGGCCAGCTTCAGGTGATCATCGGCCCCAACGTCACCGAGGCCTACAACGACTTCCTCGACTTCGCGGGAATCGAAGTCGGCGGTGGCACGGTTGCCGACGATGCCCAAACCGCCAAAGACCTTGCAGAAGGCATTAAAAGCGGTAACACCGCCATGGGCTTGATTGAGAAATTCGGGAACGTCTCTGCACAGGTATTCATGCCCATCGTCCCGGCGCTCATCGTTGGCGGACTCATTCTTTCGATCAAGAATCTCCTGGTCAATTATTGTGGATTGAGCACCGATAGCGGAACCGCCCAGGTTCTGCTGGCGATCTTCAGCGCCTCATTTAGCTTCCTGCCCGTTTACCTCGGCTATCAGCTCGCCGCCGTCATGAAGATGCAGCCTATCATGGGCGCACTGCTGGGCGCAATCATGATTAGCTCGTCTATTAGCGGTGCTGAGGGTCTCGACTTTCTTGGCATCCCCATCCCGACGAATGACTACTCGAGCACGGTGGTGCCAATCGTACTGGGCGTTGTGTTCATGTACTTTGTTGATCGCGGTCTTCAGAAAATCATCCCCGACATTACCAAACTGTTCTTGAAGCCGCTGCTCACCATGATCATCGTCGTGCCTGTTGAGCTGATTATCCTCGGCCCCGCCGGCAGCATGATGGGCTACGCGCTGAGTGATGCCGCCACGTGGCTCATGGATAACGTGGCATTTATCGCTACTCCAATCCTTGCAGCCCTTAACCCCTATTTTGTCATGCTCGGTCTTGATAAGGCCTACATCGCGATCGAAGTTACGAGCTTGGCGCAGCTCGGCTGGGCGCCCATCATCTTTGGCTTCATCTCAAACCTCTGCATTGGCGGCACGAGTCTCGCCTTGGCAACTGCAATGAAAGGCAACAAGGAGAAGAGAGGTATGGTCACCACGGTTGCCGTCACCGCACTCTGTGGCGTAACTGAGCCCGCATTTTACGGCTGCCTCATCGAGCGTCCCCGCCTGCTTGTCGGCACAGCAATCGGCGCCCTCTGCGCGGGACTCCCTGCAGGCATCTTCGTCCTGAAGGAGTATGTTGCGGGAGCATGCCCCGGTCTTCTTTCTGCGCTGATCTTTATCGCTCCCGATGGATCCATGGGCAACTTCGTACTGGCGTGCGTTGTCGCCGTCATCGCCATCGTTGTCTCGTTCATCGCTGCACGCGTGATCATCAAGAAGAATCCCAACTATATTGAGTAGATGCCCGCTGCTTGCATTGGGGACATCCTCGGCAGACCATTAGCAAGAACCCAAGAAGTCCCTTAGGAGCTCGATTAATCCATTCGGATTCCTCAGGCACAAACGACCCCGATTCCACAATGAAATCGGGGTCGTTGTTTCTAAAGCCTTCGATAGACAATCGGTGTTTACCTTAGCTCCCTATCCAAGTTAATTATCCACGCTCGTTCTCCGGTCGGAAGATTTTCTTCTCTCGCGTGTCCAGAAATCCACGCTCGAGCAGAACATCCAGGTCCGCACCCGCCCTTGTCTCGATCTGTAACAGCAAGAGGCCTATTCCTCTTCTACATGTTACAGATCAAGATATTCCTAAAACACCCTAAGTTTCATCTCAATCTGTAACAGTTAGATGCCAAATATCGGTCTTGGTGTTACAGATTTAGACAAACTGGAGGACGAGACAAACCAAAAACGGGATGGGCGCTAACCCGATGGCGCACCACCTAAATAGAAACGGGCTCTGTCCCATATAGAGACAGAGCCCGAAACTCTCATGGAGCCAGTGACAGGAATCGAACCTGCAACCCACTGATTACAAATCAGTTGCGCTACCGTTGCGCCACACTGGCACACTTGGCGCTTTCGCGCGAAGCCAGTTAAGAATAATGGAATTGCGGACGAGGCGCAACAGACCGCACGGCGTTATACAAATATGCAAAATCCAGCAACAACAGGTACCAGGCCCGTTCATTTCTATCAGTTCGCCCTCAATCTTAAAACTATTCGTCAGACCGAATAGTTTTAATTACAATGGAATAGATAAAACTATTCGTTCTGGCGAAGGGTTTCGCGATGTTGACCACGAAGGAAGCTGCAGAGCTACTCGACATCACCCCGCGCAGGGTGCAGGAGCTCATAAAAAACGGAGCACTTGAGGCCCGCAAGGCTTCTGGTGTATGGCTCATCGACAAAGGCAGCGTCGACACGCGACTCCGTTCCGTGACCAAAACGGGGGGACGTCCCCGCCGCGGCCACGGTAAGAGCGAGATCGCGTTCACCCTCATGAACCGCACACACGAAGTCGTTCAGCTGGTCTACAGCACATCGCGAAAAGACTTTACCCACATCGGTGCCGACATCGATTACGCCCACGCCCCTATTGGAGTATTTGGCCCTAATAGCCCCATATCGCTCGACTCCTTCCGCATCTGGTGGCGCGGCCGCGGTATCCCGCTCGCACGCATTGGGCTAGCCTCCCTGCTTGCAGAAGCCGCAGTCGATGTTCCCGATGAACTCGTACAGCGAAATCTTGGCCTCTCCTTATCCGACCAGTATTGGATAAGGCCCCAAAGTTCCGGTCTCGCCTGGGAGGACATTAACTTCTTCAATAACGCCTTTGATGACGTCTCACTGTCCATTGCGCCCTTTGCCCCAGAGGGAAAAGCGGCTGCCGCAAAGCCCGATAACACGTCGGACGGCAATCTTCAAAAGTACTGGACATGCGAGGGCGGGCGTCGAATTCTGCATAAAGCAGGAGCGCACCTGAACCAGGAACCTTATAACGAGCTGGTGGCGACCGCGCTCCACCGTCGCATCCTAAACGCTTACGATTATGTGCCTTACTCGCTCGAGGGCACGGGCACTTCCGCCCTGAGCATATGCGATGTCTTCTTAACTGATGAAGAAGAGTATGTCCCTGCGTTCTATGTAAACCAGCAGGCAAATGCAGACGAGCGACTAACCGATTACGAACGGTATGTAGCAAACTGCGAGGAGCTTGGAGCAACAGATATAAAAGACGCCCTTGACCGCATGATCGTATGTGACGACATCATTGCCAACTACGATCGTCATTGGCGCAACTTCGGCCTCGTGCGAAACGTCAACTCACTGTTCTGCAGACCAGCCCCCATCTTCGATTCGGGCTCATCACTCTGGTGCAACATATCACTAGAGGAGCTTAGGGCGGGAGAGCACAGTTTTACCAGCGCACAATTTCATTCAAGCCCCGCCAAACAAATGTTGCTCGTCGAGGACATGGGCTGGTTTGACGGCGACAAACTCGAAGGCTTCGTTGACGAGGCGATCGAGATTCTGTCTAAAAACGATGCCCTAGCAGCGAGACTGCCTTATCTAAAAGAGGCGCTAACGTGGCGCCTCGAAAGAATGATCGACATCGCTGAATGGAGTTAGCGAGGCAGCATTGCCCCGCCAACTCCCCTACCTCCCGCGCAGGGCCTTGAGCTTGGCCAGGGCATCGGGGCTCAGGCGACTGCCCAGGGTCATCTTAATCTGCGGGGCTTCCTCGGCCTCGTGAACGTCGTTGTCGATCTGTTTGATCTCGTCCACCAGCATGCGGCTCGAGATGCGCGTGACGCCCTTGCCCATGACGACGGCCTGGATCGTGCCGTCGCTCGATACCACGGAGCACGCGCGGCCTTCCTCGCGCGCCTCGATGCAGAGCTTCTGCACCACGGTATCGGCCGAAACACCCGTCGGCGAAAACTCAATGCGCACGCCGCGGGCCGGCAGGTTGGGGCGCTCGCTGGAGATATTGCCCGCGCCGTCAAACACAATCACAGCCTCGTAGCGGCCCTGGGCAAACGCCGCCACGTCGTTGATGAGCGCGGTGCGCGCCATATCGTGAACGTCGCTGGAATACGGATCGTCGGAATGGTCGTACACGAGCTTTTCGTAGCGCGGCGTGCAATGGATCACGTTGTAACCGTCGACCACCAGCAGCTCGGGCTTATTGGAGTGCACCGTCGAGACTGGGTCGGCGATAGCCTGCGCAAACGCATTGCCGCCCACGCCGTAGGTCGCGGCCGAAACAATTGGCTTGGCCGAGCCCTCGCCAAAGCGCTTGGCCTTGGACTTGGCGCGGTTCTTCTTGGACATGCGCTACTCCTCCCCCATGAGCTCGCCGACATTGCGGCGCAGCCACTCAAAGCACAGCGCAGTGGTCGCCTGGGCCACGTTGAGACTCTCGGTCATGCCGCGCTGGGGAAGCTTGGTCAAAAAGTCGCATTTCTCGAGCACCAGACGCGAGATGCCATCGCCCTCGGAACCCATGACGAGCGCCACGCGGCCCTCGAAGGGAGCATCCCAGCAGCTGCCCTCGGCGTGCTCGGAAGCACCGCCCACCCAAAAGCCAGCGGCCTTGAGGTCATCGAGTGCACGGGCGATATTGGGCACCTGCGCGATGGGCAGATGCATGACGGCGCCGGCAGAAGTCTTGTAGCTGCCCACGGTCACGCCGGCGGCGCGCTTGTTGGCAATGATGACGCCGGCCGCGCCCACGACCTCGGCGGAGCGCACGATGGCGCCAAAGTTGCCGTCGTCGGTCACATGGTCGAGCACGACGACAAGCGCCGGTCCGTCACCCGCGCGATCGAGGATATCGGCAACATCGGCATAGGGGAAATTACCCACCTCGAGCGCAATGCCCTGGTGAGCGCCATGGCTCGACAGCGCATCGAGCTGCGCGCGCGGCACATACTTAATGCGGACGCCTGCGGCGTTGAGGTCGTCGACCAGGCGCGACAAGGCGGCATCGCGCTCCCCGCCCTCAGCGATGAGCGCGCACTTGACGGGAAAGCCGGTACGCAGCGCCTCGGCGGCAGCACGGCGACCTTCGATAAACTCGCCCTTGGGAACCTGGACGTTATCGCGGCTACGCTCGCGCTGCGGGCGAGCAGCCTGTGAGCGCTCGCGCTGGCCCTTGGGAGCGGCAGCGCGGTCGTTGCGGCGAATCGGACGCGAGCCAGAAGCAGCCTGCTTGCCTCCGCGCGATGCACGCTTGCGATTGTCGGCCATAAAGCGACCTCCTAAATACAACTATCAAACGAAACAAATAGACCGACCGCCCGAGGTGCGGCAGATTGCCTTGAAAGAGGAGGGCATAGACCTTGAGGTCATGCCCGACGATTGAAAGGCAAGGTGCCGTGGCTCGGGCGGTCGGTACGGGTTTTCCAAGTGCCCGAGATTACCGTGAAAGAGGAGCGACACGTACTTGGGTACGCGAGCGACGGTTTGAACGGCAAGGTCGGGTGCTTGGGAAACCCGCGGGGATTAGAGAGATTTGATACGGGTGCCGGCGGCAGTATCCTCAATGGTGAGGCCCAGGTCCTTGAGCTGGTCGCGGATGGCGTCGGCCAGATCCCAGTTCTTGGCGGCGCGGGCTTCGGCGCGGGCCTCGAGAATCTCGGCAGCGGCCTCGTCCACGTCGTCACCCGTATAGGCGACCAAACCGGCGGCAACGCCCAGCAGACCCAGCGGCAGCTCGACCTTGGGCTCGGGAAGCTCGACGCCAAGCGTATCGAGCAGCTCGGCCAGCGTGTCAGCGGCGGCAAGCGCGGCGGCCTTGTCGGCAGCGTCGCCCGCCTGCTCCAGATACTGGTTGCACTCGGTGACAAAGCCAAAGACGGCACCCATGGCACCAGCGGTGTTAAAGTCGTCGTCCATGCACTCCTTAAAGGCGGCACGGGTCTCGGCGGCCTTGGCGGCAAACGCCTCGGATGCTGCCTCATCGGCGTCGGCCGTTGCGTGATTCGCGGCCCAGCGCAGGTTCTCGACCGTACCGGCGATACGCGTAAGCGAGTTCTCGGCACCCTCCAGGCGCTCCCAAGAAAAGTCGAGCGGCGAGCGATAGCTCGTCTGCAGCATCAGCAGGCGCAGGGCGGCAGCGGAGTGCTGCTCCAGGACCTCGGCCAGCGTAAAGAAGTTGCCGAGCGACTTGGACATCTTCTCGCCGTCTACCAGCAGCATGCCCGTGTGCATCCAGGTGTTAGAGAAGCCCTGGTGCCAGGCGCAGGTGGCCTGGGCGCACTCGTTCTCGTGATGCGGGAAGGAAAGGTCGGAGCCGCCGCCGTGGATGTCGATCGGAGTGCCCAGGTAGCGATGCACCATAGCGGCGCACTCGGTGTGCCAACCGGGACGGCCCTCGCCCCAGGGGCTCGGCCAGCTGGGCTCGCCGGGCTTGGCGGCCTTCCACAGGGCAAAGTCGAGCGGGTCGTTCTTATCCTCGTTCTCCTCGATGCGCGCGCCAACCATAAGGTCGTCGATGTTGCGGCCCGAGACCTGACCATAGTTGGGATCGCTGCGCACGGCAAAGTACACGTCGCCGTTATCGGCTGCGTAAGCGTGGCCCTGCTCGATGAGCGTCTTGATCATGGCGATCATGGGGCCGATCTCCTTGGTGGCGCGGGGGCGCACATCGGGATCGAGCACGTTGGCGGCGCGCATGACGCCGATGAACTTGTCGGAGAACTCCGTCGCGACCTCGGCAGCCGTACGGCCCTGCTCGTTGGCGCGCTTGATGATCTTGTCATCGACATCGGTGAGGTTCTGGGCGAACGTGACCTCGTAGCCGCTCGCGATGAGCCAGCGACGAATCACATCGAAGCTGATGAACGTGCGGGCATTGCCGATGTGGATGTTGTCGTAGACCGTGGGGCCGCACACGTACATGCGGACCTTGCCGGACTCAATGGGCTGGAACTCTTCCTTTTTATGGGTAGCGCTGTTGTAGATACGCATTCGTTACTCCTTAACGGTTTTCTGTAGCAGGCAGACGGCCCAGGCGCCGATTCCCTCGCCCTGGCCTTCCCAACCGAGTTTTTCGGTCGTGGTGGCGGCGACGCCCACGTTTTCGACGTCAACGCCCAGGGCATGGGCAAGGTTGGCGCGCATGGCATCGCGGTGCGGGGTGATCTTGGGTTGCTGACAGGCAATGGTGCAGTCGGCATCGACAAACTCAAAGCCCAGCTCGCGCGCATAGTCCATCACGCGAGCGAGCAGCACCATCGAATCGGCGCCCTCGTAGGCGGGATCGGTGTCGGGGAATAGCTTGCCGATGTCTCCCCCGCGGCAGGCGCCCAGAATGGCGTCAGCCAAGGCGTGCGCGAGCACATCGGCATCTGAGTGGCCCAGCAGGCCGCGCTCGTAGGGAATGTCGACCCCGCCGATGATACATCGACGCCCCTCCACCAAACGGTGGACGTCGTAGCCGTGGCCAATGCGCAGGTTACTGAACATGGGGAAGGTCCTCTCCCTCGGCCATGCGGCCAAGCAGAATCGCAGTTACGGGACGCAGGTCCTCGGGCACCGTCACCTTAAGGTTATCGCGCGGGCTCTGGACACAGCGGACGCGCCCACCCATGCGCTCGACCAGCGATGAATCGTCGGTACCGATAAAGTCCTCGGCGATGGCAGCGGCGTGAGCGCGCTTCATGGCGTCGACGCTAAAGATCTGCGGCGTCTGCGCGGCCCAATAGAGCTCGCGCGGCGGCGTCTCGACGATATTATCGCCGTCGACGATTTTGAGCGTGTCGATCGCGGGCTGACCGCACACGACACCGTCGAGGGCGCGGTCGCTCACGAGCACATCGATAGCGTGATCGATGGCCTCGGTCGTGATGAGCGGACGGGCGCCGTCGTGGATGGCGACATATTCGAAACCCGCCGGAACCGCATGCACGCCGGCACGGGTGGAATCCTGACGGGTATCGCCGGCATCGGCAAAGCTGATGGGCGTGTCATAGTCAAACGGGTCGATGGCCAGGCGGCGCATCTCGGCACGGCGCTCGGCAGGGCAAACCACGACGATGTGGCCGACCTTGTCGCTCCGATCGAACGCGCGGATGGACCAGCTCATGAGCGGACGGCCCGCCACGTTAACGAGCTGCTTGCCGCCGGGATTTCCAAAGCGCTGGCCGCTGCCGCCGGCAACGACCACGGCGCATACGGGCGCCATTATGCGTTCCCCTGTTTGGTGCCCTTCATGCGGTACAGGGAGTCCGCAAGAATGGCAGGGTTGTTAACGCCAAAGTCGCCCAGGCGCTCCGGATCCTCGCTGATGTCGTCCATGAGCTCCTGCAGCGAGCCATACTCGTCGACGATCTTCTCGGCCACGCCGTCGCGCACGACGGACACGCGCGAAAGCGTGCGCAGGCCCAGCGGCGTCATGACGGAGTCCTCGTCCAGGTCGTCGTAACCCAGAACCGCCGCCACATGCTGTGGGTCGGACAGGTCCTTGGGCGTCATACGGGCAAGCTCTGCGCGGATCTTCTCGGCGTTTGCCTCGGAGGAATCACTCGCGTAGTCGCGAATCATCAGGTCATACTCGGTATCCATGCTGGAGCCGGCGAGCTGCTCGAGCTGCATCTGCACGAGCTTGCCCTGGTTGCCCAGCTTGACGATGCAATCCTTAAGCTCGGTCTTTGCCTGCTGCATGATCTCGAAGCTCGAAAAAATACCGGTAATGTCGGCGAGCGTGACGTAGTCGTCGAGCTCGAGGGCCGTCAGGCGCAGCAAGGAGCGATCGAGCGACTGACGGGTAGTCTGGAGCGTGGCGACGAGCTGGTTGACCGAGCTCATGATGGTAGTGACGGGCTGGATCTCGTAGCTCTTGCCGTGAACGTACACGTTGACGACGGCACGACGGGCCGAGACCGAGATCACGATGGCATCGGTGAGCACCGACATGCGAGCGGCGGTGCGGTGACGCATGCCTGTCTCACTCGTGGCGAGCGAGGGATCGGGATTGAGGTGGAAGTTGGCGCGCAGAATCTGGGTGAGGTCACCGTCGATGACGATGGCGCCGTCCATCTTGGAAAGCTCGAACAGGCGGTTCGAGGTGAACGAAATATTGAGCGGGAAGCCGTCGTTACCGGCAGCGAGCACGTTTTCGGTGTCGCCGACGCAGATAAGGGCGCCCAGGTGACCGGCGATAATCATGTCGAGGGCGGTGCGGATCGGCTGACCAGGTGCCGTCAGGCGGATGGCCTGTTCCATACGCTTTTGCAGCTCGTTCTTATCCAAGGCATCGCTCCCATCGTATACGCTCCATAAACGCTAAATAGTTTCTCACGGTTTGTCCCTGCGGCGCTTGCGAAATCCGATGCTTACAGAATGAGCGAACACAGCTGAGAGCCCCAATCCAAATGAGCTGCTTATGTGGTAGCATCGGGATTCGCATAAATGAGGGAGTAGTCGCGTGATCGGGTTCGCCTCCGGTGACGCGGCAAGTCAACACACTGGCCGATGCGGCCTGGCTTGCCTTAATGAACGAGACTCGTGGCTGTGCGCACAACGCGTACGCCACGGGTCTTTTTTGTTGCTCCCCTGCCAGAAGTACACGCGGGTTCGCCCGCAGAGAGGGAGCCAGACTATGGGACTCACCGAGCTCGTGCTGCTCGCCGTTGGCCTTTCAATGGACGCCTTTGCCGTTTCCATCTGCAAGGGTCTCGGCATGAAAAAGGTCAACCTTAAGGTCGCCGTAGTGCTCGGCCTGTTCTTTGGCGGCTTCCAGGCCGGCATGCCCGTGATCGGATGGGCGCTTGGCAGCCAGTTTATGGGCATCATCGGCCCCATCGACCACTGGATCGCCTTTATCCTGCTCGCCTTCATCGGCGGCAAAATGCTGTGGGAGGCCTATACCGAGGACGAGGATGAAGGCGACGACAAGGATGCCGAAAAGATTGACCTGGGCGAGTACCTGATCCTCGCCATCGCCACCTCAATTGACGCGCTCGCCGTGGGTATCTCGTTTGCCGCGCTCTCGGTCGACATCGTTCCCGCCGTGTCGCTTATCGGCATCACGACGTTTATCTTCTCCGTTGCCGGCGTAGCGATCGGCCACACCTTTGGCGCGCGCTACGAAAAGCCTGCCACCATCGTGGGCGGCATCGTGCTTATCCTTATCGGCCTCAAGATTCTGCTGGAACACTTGGGGTTTTTGGCGCTGTAAAACACCCTTCAAAACTAAACGTCCGTGCAAGGCCTCATGCAGAGTTTTGCATGAGGTCTTTTCGTGCAGACTTTTGCATGTCATACTAGTATGCAAAAGTCTGCACGTTAGGAGATCGCCGTGGATACCCTTCCCATCACCACACCGCGCCAAGCTGGCATCTACGTGCGCCAGGCACGCGAGGCGCAAGGGATCACCCGTGCCGTCCTCGCTAAAAAAGCCGGTGTTTCGGAGCGCCTGCTCGCATCGCTCGAGCTAGGAGACGCCACCGGCATTCGACTCGACAAGTTGCTGACCGTCTTTAACGCACTCGGCATAGGTCTCTTCGCGCAAAGCGATAACGACTCCATCGCATCGCCCTCCGAACATCCGAAGACGATAGTGAACCTCCCTATCGCGAACTCGAATACTCTGCCAAAGCCAAGCGTAGGCAGACGACCCACTCGACAAGGAACGCCATCTTCCTATGGTGCCTTACTGGCCCAAATCGCAGCTGAGCAAGGCCTTTCCGGCACTTCAAACCTCTCCTTTGGCTGCAAGGTTGTGAAATAAATGGCAGAGATGGAGCTCGTGACCCTCATTTGTGGCGAAATCGCCGGCACTCTCCGGCAAGACGAGCATGGACTCTGCAGCTTTGCATACGCCCCAACCTATCGCGGAGCACCGTTATCGCTAACAATGCCGCTTTCCAATCGCACGTATGGCCATAACATCGTCCGCCCGTTCCTATTTGGCCTTTTGCCCGACAGTCAAGAGCAGCGTCGCGCTATTGCCACCGAGCATGATGTTGCATCCAACAACCCCGTCGCCCTCTTGTGCCATATCGGTCTTGACTGCGCGGGGGCCGTTCAGTTTTGTCGAGCCGATCAATTAGACGCCGCCCGCGGCAGGGTCTCGGCATACCGCCCGCTTACCAATTCTCAAATCGCTCACAAGCTCAAAGCAATTCGCGATGACGAAAGAGAGACATGGATGGGCTCCAACGAAAGCTGGTCCCTGGGCGGCAATCAAGGCAAATTTGCACTAGCTTGGCATGATGGCCAATGGTGCGAATGTCTAGGGTCATCCCCCACTACCCATATCTTCAAAAATGGTGTCGTTGGGTTCAAACATCAGGCCTTAAACGAATTCGTCTGCATGAAAACGGCTTGGCGTGTTGGCATTCCAACTGCCAACGTCTCCTATTACACATTTGAAGACGAAGCCGCGCTCGTCGTTGAACGGTACGACAGAATGGTCAATAGCAGCGGAAATATCGAAAGGCTGCATCAGGAGGACTTTTGCCAGGCGCTCGGTGTATTGCCAAGCCAGAAATACACCGCCGACGGAGGACCAACTACACGAGACATCCAAGAACGACTGATTAACACAGTCCCCCACCACATGAATCTTGTGCTTTTTACCTATATGTTGTTCTATAACGCCATTATCGGAGCGCCTGACGCACACGCTAAAAACTACTCGCTCATCCTTGGCAAAGGCACAAACGCGGCGCTCGCACCCATGTACGATGTCGCGTCGGGCTTGGCATACGAGCGCATACGACGTCGGGCACGCCTTGCCATGAGCGTTGGCGGCGAGAATCGTGTTGGGCGTATCGGACCCAACGCCATCCGCCGATACCATGGCGAAGGCGACCCCGTGCTGGAAGCGGCGCTCACCGATGCCGGGCTATCCGAGAAGTTTTGCTTTGCGACCATGATGGACCTCGCCTACGAGGTACCCATTTGCATGAAAGAGGTCATGGACGAATACGCCGACCTGCCCGGCATGGCGGACCTGCGCGAGCATATGCTCGGCCCCGTCCGCGAAAACTGCCAGCGCACCCTCGACCTCATCAAGGCGGATATAGGCTAGGTGTCCGTAATTTGCCATTTCCCAAAAGAAGAGAGGGGGCACCTGTCGCAAAAGACCGGGTGTCCCCTCTCATAATGTCATTTGCAATCCGCTAGCACGTGGCTCGGACTGCTGCTAGCGCAATCTTTACGCAGCGAGGCGCTTGAGAACGTCGATGAGCAGCTCGTAGAAGCGCTCGGCAGAAGCGAGCTCCATGCTCTCGTCCGGGGTGTGGACATCGGAGAGCGTCGGGCCCACGGCGATGGCGTCCAGGCCGTGCAGGGCCTCGGCAAACAGGCCGCACTCAAGGCCGGCGTGAATGGACTCGATGCGCAGCTCGGAGCCAAAGAGCTCGCGATAGCTCTCGACAAAGATGTCGCGGACCGGCGAATGCTCGGCATAGCTCCAGCCGGGATACTCGAACTCAAACTTGGCGTCGAAGCCCAAGACATCGGCCAGCGTCTGCAGGCGGTCCTTGAACTCGTTCTGCAGCGAAGTGATCGAGGAGCGCGGGGACAGCATGATCTTGACCTGGTCGTCAGAGGTGGCAACCACACCGATGTTGGAGGAAACCTCGACGGAGCCGTCGGTGGCGACGTTGCGGCGAATCACGCCGTTAGGGGCAAGACGCAGGGCGCGGATGAGGGCAAGCGCGGACTTCTGGTCCATGGCCTCGACCTCGGCGTCGTCGGCAATCTCGACGGTGCAGGTAAAGCCGGGGTCGAAGACCTCGAGCTCGGCAGTGACGTCGGCGATGATGCCCTTTGCGATCTCGACCGCTGCCTCGGCGGCAGCGTGGTCGGCGTAAACCAGCTCGGCCTTGCACTCACGGTTGATGGCGTTGTCCTTAGTGCCGCCGTTAAAGCTGACGACGGCGGGCTCGCCGGCTACCATCAAGCGGTCGATGATGCGGGCCATGATGAGGTTGCCGTTGCCGCGCTCCAGGTTGATGTCGGAGCCGGAGTGACCGCCCAGCAGGCCGGAGATGTCGAGCGTAAGGGTGCTGCCGGTCTTGTGCTCGCGCACGATCGGGCAGGTGTAGGTAACGACGACGCCGCCGGCGCAGCTGACGGTGGCCACGCCCTCCTCCTCGGAATCGAGGTTGATCATGGTGCGGGCGCTGATCTGGGACTTGTCGAGCGTCTCGGCGCCGACCAGGCCAGTCTCCTCGTCGGTGGTGAATACGCACTCGAGGGCGGGGTGAACGATCGAATCGTCATCGAGAACAGTGAGCATCAGAGCGACGGCAATACCGTTGTCGGCGCCCAGAGTGGTGCCGTTAGCGGTGAGGACGCCGTCCTTGACGACCAGGTCGATACCATCAGTCGTAAAGTCGTGCTCAACGGAGCCCAACTTGTCGCACACCATGTCGATGTGGCCCTGCAGCATCACGGTCGGGGCATTCTCGGCGCCGGCAGATGCGGGCTTGCGAATGATGACGTTGTAGACCTCATCCTGATACACATCGAGACCGCGCTCCTTGGCAAACGCGACCAGGAAATCGCTGATGCCCTTCTCGTTGCCAGACCCACGGGGGATCGCGCTGACCTCCTCAAAGAAATGGAACAGCTGGGCGGGCTCGTAACCGGTAATCTTGTAGTCCATGGTGCCTCCTTGGCGCAACTGGTTAGACAGTAAGACATGCGACTTGTATATTCCCAGACTTTGCGTGCATAAACCAGTCGAAAACGCCGAGCGCCCTCGCATCATCGGCTAACGGTGGACCGCATAGCGTAACGGTCACAACTTCCGCAGCTCTACAAATCGAGGCGCCCTTTCCGGAGCGCCTCGATTGCGCGTATCAAATTGTCGCCACGCCCTACAGCGCGCCAGAGCCGGCTTGCATCATGCCACCGGGGCCCGAGCTCACGCCGCTGCTCACAGGCGCGGCGTTTCCGGTGTGCGGCGCCGCCGGAGCGGTATCGCCCCCGAGCGCACCCGCCGGACGCGGCGCCGGGATCTCGCCCGTGCCGTGGCTAAAGACAAACTTGCCATCGGCCACGTCGCACAGGACGGTATCGCCCTCGCCCCACTCGCCGGCCAGAAGCTCCTCGGACAGCGGGTCCTCGATGAGTTTTTGAATAGCACGGCGCAGCGGACGCGCACCGTTGGTGAGGTCGGTGCCCTCGGCCACGATCTTGTCATAGGCCGCGTCGGTGAGCTTGATGTTCATGCCGTTGGCAATCAAACGCTGACGCAGGTCGTCCACCAGCAGGTGCGCGATCTTGGTGAGATTCTCGCCCGAGAGCTTCTGGAACACCACAATGTCGTCGATACGGTTGAGCAGCTCGGGGCGGAACAGGCGCTTGAGCTCGCCCATCGCACGGCCACGGATCTCACTCGACGTGAGACCCTGCTCGCCGGTGGTGCCAAAGCCCACGCTCGCATCCTGCGCAATCTCACGGGCGCCCACGTTGGACGTCATGATGATCACGGTGTTGCGGAAGTCAACCGTCTTGCCCTGGCTATCGGTCAGACGACCCTCCTCCAGCACCTGCAGCAAGATGTTGAAGATATCGGGGTGCGCCTTCTCGATCTCGTCGAACAGCACGACCGAGTACGGATGGCGACGAACGGCCTTGGTGAGCTGGCCGCCCTCGTCGTGGCCCACATAGCCCGGGGGGCTACCGATGAGCTTGGAGACCTCGAACTCACTGCCAAACTCCGACATATCGAAGCTGATGAGCGCGTCCTTGCTGCCAAAGAGATACTCGGCGAGCGTCTTGGCGAGCTCGGTTTTGCCCGTGCCGGTGGGGCCCAGGAAGATAAAGCTGCCGCCGGGGCGACGCGGGTCCTTGAGCGGCGAGCGGCTGCGGCGCACGGCCTTGGCAACGGCCTCGACGGCCTCGTCCTGACCGATGATGCGCGTCTTGAGCACGCTTTCGGCCTGCAGCAGGCGGCGGCTCTCGCTCTCGGTGAGCGAGGACACCGGCACGCCCGAGGTCACGGACACGATGTCGGCAATCTGGGAGACATCGATGGTGAGCGGGCTGGCGTCGAGCTCGGCGGTCCAGGCGGCCTTGGCCTCGGCGAGCTCAATCTCGGCGGCCTTCTGCTGCTCGGTGATCTCGGCGGCCTTGTTCATGTCGTCGCTCTCGGTGGCCTCCTGCGCGGCGGCCTTGAGCTCCTCTATGCGATGCTCGGCCTCGCGCACCGGCTCGGGCGCACGATTCGCGGCGATGCGAGCGCGGGCACCGGCCTCGTCGATGAGGTCGATGGCCTTATCGGGCAGGAAGCGATCCTGGATGTAGCGGTTGGAAAGGTTCGCGGCAGCCTCGATAGCGCCCTGCGTGTAGCGCACATGGTGGTGCTCCTCGTAGCGCGGCTTAAGCGCGGTCAGGATCTTGACGGTGTCCTCGACGCTCGGCTCCTCGACATCGATAGTCTGGAAGCGACGCTCGAAGGCTGGGTCTTTGGTGAGGTACTTGCGGAATTCCTCGGCCGTGGTGGCGCCAATAATCTGGAAGGCACCGCGTGCAAGCACGGGCTTGAGCATGGAGCTCGCGTCGATGGAGCCCTCGGCAGAACCGGCACCGATGATGGTGTGCATCTCGTCAATAAACAGGATGACGTCGTCAGCCTCGGTGGCCTCCTGGATCACGTTCTTGAGGCGCTCCTCAAACTCACCGCGATACTTGGCGCCCGCAACGAGGCCCGGCAGGTCGAGCGTCCAGATGTTCTGGTTCATGAGGTTCTCGGGCACGTTGCCGGCAGCGATCTGCTGCGCCAGGCCCTCGACGATGGCCGTTTTGCCCACGCCGGGATCGCCCAGGATAAGCGGGTTGTTCTTGGTGCGGCGCGAAAGGATCTCCATCATGCGCTGGACTTCCTTTTCGCGGCCAATCACGGGATCGAGCTCGCCGTCGCGCGCCTTTTGAGTGAGGTTGGTGGCGAACTGCTTGAGCGTGTCGGTGCCGCTCCCCTTTTGCTGAGAGGCATCCGAGCCGCTAAAGAACGGCAGGCCCGCACCGGGACGACCAGCACCGGCGCCGGCGAGCGGACGCTTCTTGTCCTGGTCCTTGGCGGTGAGTTTCTCGATAGCCTTTTTGATGGAGGCGGACGACACACCCAGGCGCATGAGGATGTCCATGGCCATGCCGTTGCCCTCTTCGACGATACCGATGAGCAGGTGCTCGGTCGACACGTAGGTCTGGTTGTTCTCACGCGCCACGCGGAATGAACGCTCCATCACGCTAATGACGAGCGGCGTAAAGGCGAGCTTGGCCGCCTCGGTCTCCTCACTGGGCTCGGGAACCGTGGTCTGGACCTCTTTGAGAGTATCCATGATGTCATCGTAGGAGATGTCGAGCGAACGCAGCGCCTCGGCGGCAATGCCCTCATCCTCCTTGGCAAGCGCCAGAAGCAGATGCTCGGTACCCACCTTGTTGGTATGCAGGTCGAGCGCCTCCTGTTTGGCCATCGACATGACCTTGCGCGCTCGATCGGTAAATCTATCTAACATGCTCGTTTCCTTACATGAGTTCATCGAAATCAAAACGCCCGCCCGTCGGCGGCGCTTTTGTCTCTTTACCCACAGGTTGTCTATGTTAACAGCTGGAGGAATATCTATAAACCCGGCTCACATGAATGCAGGTTATGACCGCATCGCGGGACTCACCGCGCGATGCGCGACAGGCGCCCCGCAAGAGAAACCCTAGGCGTCTTTCACCACGTCGGGACTCGTCGCACGCGATGCGCGATAGGCATCGGCCTCCTTGGAGACGCGTTCGAGCAGCTCGGATGTATCGACGCCCTCGACTTGCGCGACCGTTTCCACCGTCTGCATGGCGACCGCCCTCAGGTACGCGCATGCGCTGTCCCCCAGCTGCTCGAGGTCTATCTCCTCGCCGCCCTCCCGGGCAAAGCCGACCGCCATCACAAAGCCCATGATGCCCGAGACCAGAAAGCCCACCGCAAAGCTCGAATCTGCCTTGAGCTCTTCTCCGTCGGGGTGGACGATCTCTCTCACGCGGTCGATGATGATCGTATGGATGCCCTGCACGACCTGCTCGGCGGCACCCGCCCTCATGGTGATGACGATGCGCCGCAGCAGGCAGCGGACGTCGCGCCGGTCGAACGCCGAAAGGTCGCCCTCGCTCGAAAAATGCCAGAGGGCATCGGTGATGAGCTCGTTATCCTGCAGCAGCTGGGCTATGGCGATGGCGACGAGTTCATCGAAATCGTGAAAATAGTAGTAAAACGTTCCGCGATTGCACTGGGCGGCGCGGGTCACCTCGCCAACCGACAGCTCGAAGATGCTGTTGTTCTCGATGAGCTCCCAAAACGCCTCGATGATACGGGTGCGTGCATCGGGCGCATCGGCGTCCTTACGCGGTCTCGCCATGCGCCTCACCGCACCCCTGCGCCTTGGCGTTCATGATGAGCATCTGAAGACGGTTCTCCACGTTGGCGAAGCTCACGTCGGGATCGTAGTCGAGCGGCAGGAACTGCGCCGTGGGATACTGCTCCTTGAGCGCATGGATGAGCCCGCGCCCCACGACATGGTTGGGCAGACACCCGAACGGCTGCAGGATCACGAAGTTGCGGCAGCCGCGCTTGGCGTGCTCGAGGATCTCCGCTGGAATCAGCACGCCCTCGCCCGCATCGAACGTATGGTGCAGGATCTTATCGCTCGCGCGCACGAGCTCGGGCATGCGCGTCGGCGGCTCGTAGAGCGGGCTCGCCGCGCCCAGGCGGTCGCAACGGTCGTGCGCGAGCTCGAACAGGTTGTCCGCCGTGGCGTACCAGGCCTTTTCGGGCAGCGACAGGTCGACGTGGAACTCGCGCGACTGCGCATGCTTGTAGAAATAGGTCTTGCGGATCACGTCGGTCATGCGCGCCTCGATGACCTCGAGCCCGTTGTCCTCGAGGTAGCGCTCGATCTCGTGGTTGGCGCCGAGATGGAAATTGAGCAGGTACTCGCCCACGATGAGAACGGTCGGATGCGGGTTCGAGCGGTCGTACGGAACGGCGTCCATGATCGCAAGCGCGCGTTTGAAGCCCGTCGCCTGGCCTCTCAGCCCGGAGCGCTCCATGCCCTCGATAACCTCATCGAGCGCGCGGTCGAACGCAGCGTCCGCCGCGCCCTTCTCGAGCTCGTAGGGGCGGATGCGCCTAAGCATGGCCTCGAGGGCATCGATCATGGGAAGACCGTAGGCGATCTGGATGCTCGGGCCAAGGCCGAGCTTGAAGCCCGGATGCGCATTGTGGGCATCGACGTCGTCGTTGGTGAGCACCGGGACATAGTCGTATCCCGCGTCGTCGAGCGCGCGGCGCAGCAGGGGCATGTAGTGCGTCAGGCGGCAGTCGCCGATATACTTGCCAGTCACCACGGCGACGTCGTGCGGGTCGTACTTACCGCTCTCGAGTGCCGCGAGCGCCTCGCCGATCACGATTTGCGCGGGGAAGCAGATGTCGTTGTGCACATAGCGTTTGCCCAGGCGGATGGCATCCTCGCGCCCGATATCAAGGGCCTCGGCGCGCACGCCCTGATTGCGCATCGCCGCGGTCATGAGCCTGCAGAACGCATGGGAGGTGTTGGGGACCAGCGCGATCTTGTCGTGCCGGTCGCGCTTGGTGTACTTGACCTTATACGGGTCGTCGAGCGGATGGACCGCGTGCACCCGGGCGCCCTCGGCACGCTCCTCCGCGCGACGACGGTTGACCGACTCGATAAACGAACGCACGCGAATGCCCATGGGACCGGCGACGTCGCTCTCATCGAGCTTGATCATCATCGGAACCTTGGAGCCCATCTCGCCCATCATGCGCGCGATCTCGTCGGTGAGATACGCATCGTGGCCGCAGCCGAAGCTGCCCATCTGCACGAGCTCGAGCTCGGGCGTCGATGCGACGATGACCGCGCACGACAGCATGCGCGCATGGTAGTTGTTCACGATGTCGATGCGGCTGTTGGAAAGATCGACGTTGCAGACCCCCGGCACCGCATCGGGCGTCAGCACGGGGATGCCGCGCTCAGAGAAGAGCTTGGGCAGCCCGTGGTTGACCAGCGGGTCGTTGTGGTACGGGCGCGAAGCGATCACCACCGCGTAGCCGCCGTCCTCGCGCACGTTCTCGAGCACCTGCCTGCCGCGCAGCTGCAGCTGGTTCTCAAACGTCTGCTGCGCGCGGTCCGCCTGCTCGATCGCCTTGGCAACCAGGTCGGCATCGATATCGAAGGTCTCCTTGCACCACGCCTTGAGCTGGCGGTTTCGGTCGCCCTCGTCGTACCAGTGGAACAGCGGCGTATCGAACGGAACGCCGAAACGCTCCTCCGGGTTATCGGAATTGCGCATCACGTAGGGGTATCCCTTTACGACGGCACACATCCACTCGCTGGTAGAGGCGGTGTTTTCGGTGGGCACCGTCGTGATGATGGGCATGAAGATGCGGTCGACGCCGGCGTCGACGAGATTGCGGATGTGCCCGTGGACGAGCTTGGCCGGGAAGCACACGGTGTCGGATGTGACGTGCGCCAGACCGCGCTCGTACATCGCCTTGGTGCTGCGTCCCGAGACGCGCACCTTAAAGCCGAGCGTGCTGAAGAACGTCGACCAGAACGGCATGGTGTCCCAGAACTCGAGCACACGGGGAATGCCGATCGTGACATCGCGCCCCCCGCAGACGGGAACCGTGGGGCACGACTCGAACAGCAGCTTCTCGCGGTCGACAAAGAGATTGGGGGCAGCCGCGGTCCGGTCGCGCCCCGTGCCGGGTGCCTGTGCCTCGCAAGCACCCTGCGGACGCAGCTCCTCCGCCGCGGGAACCTCGCGCACGAGCTCATCCCATGAGATGGCGCCGCCGCGCGGGCAGCGATTGCCCGTGACGTAAAGCAAGCCGTCGCCAAATGCCACGACCGCGCGCTGGCAGCGGTTGTTGCACCGACGGCAGGTAACGCCGCCGAACTCGCGATGCTCGAAGCGCTCCACGGCATCGAGCCCGATAAACGACGTGCCGGCGTCGCCCTTGCGGCATTCCTCGCGCGCGAGCAGGGCGATACCGATAGCGCCCATCAGCCCCGGGTGGGGCGCACGCGTGACGGGTTTGCCCAGATACTGCTCGAATGCGCGCAGCACCGCGTCGTTTCGGAACGTGCCGCCCTGGACGACGACTTTCTCGCCCAGACGGTTGAGATTTGAAACGCGAATGACCTTGGTGAACACGTTCTCGATAATCGAACGGCAGAGACCGGCCATGATGTCGCCCGGACCCTTACCGCGCCGCTGCTCGGAAACGACGCTGCTGTTCATGAACACCGTGCAGCGGCTGCCGAGAACGGCGGGGGCTTTGGACGAAAATGCCTCGGTCGCGATATCCTCAACGGCTATTCCGAGGTTTTTGGCAAAACCCTCGAGGAACGAGCCGCAGCCCGCAGAGCACGCCTCGTTGACGACGATATCGGTCAGCACGCCGTGGTTGAGCCAGATGGCCTTCATATCCTGTCCGCCGATGTCGAGCACGAAGGTCGCATCGGGAACGCATGCGCACGCGGCGCGGGCGTGCGCGACCGTCTCGACCGTATGGTAGTCGGCGTGGAACGCGCGCGCGAAAAGCTCCTCGCCGTATCCCGTGGTGCCCACGGCATCGATCGCAAGCGTGACTCCCGCTGTCTCCCAGCGGTTCTTCAAGCTGACAAGACCCTGTTGGGCGACGTCGAGCGGTCTGCCGTTATTAGACGCGTAGAACGAATCGACAAGCTCACCCGCCTCATCGACCAGGGCGAACTTGGTCGTCGTGCTCCCCGAATCGATACCGAGCGCCATACGCACCGTCTCTCCGGGCGCATACGCATCCGGACCCTTTGCCGGCGTCTCTTTGCCATGGCGTGCCGTAAAATCCGCCTGCTCGGCAGGTGTGGCAAAAAAGGGCTGGGCAAGACGTCCCTCCCCGCTTGCGGGCGCGACCGTCTCGAGCTTATCCAGCCGGACAAAAGCGTCGGGAAGGTCGATCGGTTGGGACGATGCGAACATGTCGGTCAGCGACAGGGCGGCACCGCGCGCGACCATGATCTGCGGATCGCGCGGGACGATAACCTGATCGTCCGATAGATTCAGTTGCTCCCGGAACACGCGGACCAGTGTGGGGTTGTAGGCGAGCGTACCGCCCTCGAAGATTACCGGCGGCTCGATGTCGATACCCTGGGCCAGACCGCCGATCGTTTGGCGGGCGACCGCGTGAAGCGCCGAAAGCGCCAGGTCGGTGGTAGGAATGCCCTCGTTGAGCAGCGGCTGGATATCGGTCTTTGCGTACACGCCGCAGCGGCCCGAGACCTCGTGGACGGTCGTTCCCCGGCTTGCGAGCTGCTCGAACTCGCCCGATTCGGTGCCGACCCCCATGAGCTTTGCCATCTCGTCGATAAATGCACCGGTACCGCCTGCGCACGAGCCGTTCATGCGCATGTCGGCAACCTCGATGTCTCCCTTATCGTTGGTGCGGAAGAAGATCATCTTGGCGTCTTGGCCGCCCAGCTCGATGGCGCAGCGCGTCTGCGGATAGAACCTGCTGATCGCGAGCGCGTTGGCGACCACCTCCTGAACGTACGAGGCGCCCAGCGCGGTCGCGATATCGCGCGCACCCGAGCCGGTCACCGCAACGCGCAGTGACTCATGGGGAAAGCGCTCGGCGAGCTCGCCGAGCATGGCGCGCACGCTCGCTGTCTGACACGCCCCGTGGCGGCGATATCCCCACCACGCCTCGGTCATATCCTCGTGCATCGCGTAAACTTTGGTCGTCGTCGACCCTACGTCCAGTCCTACTAGCAACGCCATAATGCTCCGTCTCTCGCATTTTTCCCGCTAGAGATATACCACTCTACGTAATACAACAGACTGTTGTATTTAAACTCCGTATAAAAAGCGGCTGCCGAAACGCTTCAGCAGCCGCCGAATGCACCAACAGATTGTTCTGCGCGCTAGCACGTCGGGCAACGGAGCAGCACGGGCCCTCCGGTCATGCGCACCGCTCACGCCCGCGATGTCGCCGAGAGAGCTATCCACGCTTAGGGCTCCAACCAAGCAAGTCGCCCGCGCTCAGCAGATCCCTAAGCGAGCTACTCGCACTCAGGAGCCATAGCCTGCTCCAAGAGCTCGGCATGCTCCTCCTCGAAAACCGTCCCCACAGGGAAGGCGCGACGGAAGACGAAGTGGGAAATCGGACCGGCTACCAAAAGGTTCCACGGCAGCGCCATCACAAAATTATGCGGGATGTTGATCATCCAGATCGCGGGCACGGAATACAGGTTCGCAAGGATGCCGCCGGGCATGTGCGTCAGACCCTCGCAGGCACCGTACAGCGACATGATGATGACCATGGGAACGACCATGCAGGAGCTGACGGCGAGCGTCATGGCGAGCGGCGAGCTCTTGCCCGGAGTGACCAAGTACTTAAAGGCGAAACCCTTGGCAAGCGGGCTGGCGACGAACCGGTCGCAGCACACGGCAAAGATATAGGCAACGGGGAAGCCGAGCCACGCAGCGGCAACGACCTCGCCGTTGATGGCCCCGTGCTGCAGGGCAACGTTGTAGATGCTCATCCAGAGCACCATGCAAAAGCACATGATAAAGGTGAACAGCAGGCTCTCTCGTTTGTTGATAGGCATGAAGGGCAGATTCCTTTCTGTGTTACGCCGCGGCACCACGCAACAAAAACGGGCGGGCAAGATGGAGCTGTTGGAACTTCATCTCGCCCGCCCGTGTTACGCGCGTCTGCGACTACTTATGTGGTGGAACTACCCTAACACGAACGGCGCGCGCTTCGTAAGCGTTGAGTTTGTGGAGATGCAGGGCACCAAACCCCCCGACCCCATAAGTTGCGGTGGAATACGGACTGTTTTGACCCTTTAAGCAACAATTCAGTCCCTATTTCACCGCAACTCATTTGGTGCAAAGTAACCTGTCCCCCTTGCACCAATTAGCTGGTATGGCGCCAGCGAGGGTCGGTGAGGGTTCTCGCCACGCCCAAGCCAACGGGCAGAAACGCCACGATGAGCACTGCGCGCACAAACCAGCCGAGCATGTTGACCGTGTCGAAGGTGCACATGTAATACATAGAGCGATAGAGATACAGACCGGGCACCATAATGACAATCGAAGGCACCGTGAGGGCGATGCGCGGGTAGGTGAGCTTGACTTCGGCCAAGCTTGCCAGCAGACCCGATACCAGCGCGCCGATAAACGCTGCTGCCTCGGGAGGCATTCCCGTGCTGAGGCCCAGGAAGGGAATCATCGTCGGCGCATCGACAAGGGTCAGACGCAGGGTATTGGACACGGCGCCGATCAACCCAGCTGCCGCGGCCATCTTTACCGGGCTGTTGAACATCACCGAGAAGCCGAATACGCCAACGAAGCTCATCACCACGCGCAGGAGCGTAAGGGCAAGCGGCGAAAGGCCCAGTGGGGCAAAGTCGTCCGGCGCCAGGCCAACACACTCGGCAACCATCCAACCTACGAGGGTCGCCATCACAATAATCGATACGGCATATGAAAGGCGCTCGATACCGCTTCGCATGTCGAGCTTAGCGATGTCGAGGCCTGCCGTAATGAGTGGAAAGCCGGGAATCACAAAGAGCATGGCGCCGATATAGCCTTCTTGGTGCGACATTGCCCCCGGTATGACCTGGCCAAGGCCGAGCAATGCCAGCAGATACGAAACGCAAGCGAGCGCAACGCCGGTCGTCAGCGCGCTGAACTGACCAAGGCCTTGCTTGAGAATATGGGAGCGGGCAAAGTTGCCGACACCCGCGCCCACGAACGCGCAGGCCATCTCGATAGTGCCGCCGCCGAGCAAAAAAACGAAGGCGCCACAGGCGCAGGCCGCCGCAAGGCCCTGTTGCCAAGGCGCGTAATCAGGTTTTGAACTCTCAACGGTCTTGAGCATCTCGTGATACTCGTGCACCGTGAAGCGACGACCATAGGTCTCGATTTCCTTGAGGAAACTCTCCATCATCCAAATGCGATGGGTATTGACGCCCGTTGTGGGCAAGCTGACGACCTCATTAAAGCAGTGACCATCTTCGATGCAGGTGCACTCAAACGACAGAAGACTTAAGTCAACGTGGATGGTGACACCGAGTACGGCGGCAACACGATTCATGGTATCGCGCACGCGCCAGGCACCCGTTCCGCTTGCCAGCATAAGCATGCCGGTGCGGCAGATGATGGATGATTTATCGGTGAGCGGCGCATCGACGGCAAGCTCATCGCCTGCCGTCACGATCTGGTGCCAGTCAGTTTTCATATGGAGCGCGCCGGCACGAACACCGTGGTGCATGGGGGCTCTCGAAAGCAGCGAGTCAAGGCGCGAAGGCTGTGGGGGCTCCGTTAATTCGCCCTCGTCCTCGTCGGGCTCTTCATCGACCAGATCAAATGAGTCAAGCGATGCCGGCTCGCGACGATCGATTAGCTCCTCATCCTCATCATCAAAGTAATTGAACTGATCGAGCATGTCCTCTTCGATTGCACGCTCGCTCGCGTCGTCCATATAGACGCTCCCTTCCTACCGACTAACCCCCATCCTAGGCAGCAACGGCTAAAGGAAACATAAAAGAGACGGCTGTCATGCGAGCCATGCGCGCAATAGCCGTTGGATAGTCGTTTAAGAGCGTCCCTAATGACTACATCGATGTTCTAAGTATCAATCAAGTCAACGCCGCAGGTAGAGGACGGACAGCGAGCGACGTCCAGGGCGAACAAGTTGGCATGAAAAAGGCAAGGCATAGACCTTCTGGTCATGCCTTGCCTTTTGAATGACAAATTGTCGCCCTGGGCGGCGCGCAGCGTCAACTGGTTACGCGGTTCGTAGAACCGCGTAACCCCCTAGTACATCTTTGCGCCGGCGGGGATGGAGGCGTCGAGCTGGATCAGGTTGAGGCGCTCCTCACCATCCTCCTCGTGGATGGC
This sequence comes from Collinsella sp., assembly GCA_018365375.1. GTDB lineage: Bacteria > Actinomycetota > Coriobacteriia > Coriobacteriales > Coriobacteriaceae > Collinsella. The sequence continues at coordinate 32,678 of JAGZKE010000012.1, forward strand.
ACTGATGAGCATGCCGCAGCTGGGGATGCCCATCATCTTGCGCGGAGGCAGGTTGGTGATGGCGAGCAAGGTCTTGCCGACCAGGTCCTCGGGCTCGTAATAAGCGTGAATACCGGAGAGGATGGTGCGGTCGGTACCGGTACCGTCGTCGAGCGTAAAGTTCAGCAGCTTCTTGGACTTCTTGACGGCCTCGCATGCCTTGACCTTCACAGCGCGGAAATCGCTCTTGGAGAAGGTATCAAAGTCGACGAACTCCTCAAACAGCGGCTCAACGGCGATCTTGGAGTAATCGAGCGTGGGCTTAAGCGACGTAACGAATGGGCTCGCGGCGTTGCCGGCCTCTGCAGCCTTGGCGGCAGCGGCACCGGACTGGAAACCCTTCTCGGGCTTCATGTGCGGGAACAGCAGGACGTCGCGGATAGAAGCCTGGTTAGTAAGCAGCATGACCACGCGGTCGATACCAATGCCAATGCCGCCCGCGGGAGGCATACCGTACTCGAGGGCGCGCACGTAGTCCTCGTCATACTCCATAGCCTCATCGTCGCCGCCGGCCTTCTCGGCCATCTGGGCAGCAAAGCGCTCAGCCTGGTCGACCGGGTCGTTGAGCTCGGAGAATGCGTTGGCGTACTCGTGGCCGGCGATGACCAGCTCAAAGCGGTGAGTCAAACGCGGGTCGTCCTCAGAACGCTTAGCGAGCGGGCTGACCTCGATGGGGTAATCGCACACGAAGGTCGGGTTGACGATGGTGTCCTCGCCCAGCTCATCGTAAATCTCGGCGATGATCTTGCCGGCAGTCCACTCGGGCTTGATCTCCAGGCCCTTCTCGCGCGCGGCGGCAGCAAGCTCCTCGACCGGCGTGTCGATGGTGACCTGCTTGCCGAGCACGTCGGAGACGATGTCGGTCATGGGACGGCTGGCCCACTCACCAGAAAGGTCGATGGTCTGGCCCTGGTACTCGATGACCTCGGGGTTGCCGATGGCCTTGTTAGCCGCCTTAATGACACCCTGGGCGAGCGCCTTCATGCCCTCGAGGTCTGAGAAGGCACGGTAGGCCTCCATCGTGGTGAACTCGGGGTTGTGGGTAAGGTCCATGCCCTCGTTACGGAAGATGCGGCCGATCTCGAACACGCGCTCAAAACCACCGACGATGCAGCGCTTGAGATGGAGCTCGGTGGCAATACGCAGGTAGCACTCCTGATCGAGCGCGTTGAAGTGGGTAATGAACGGCTTGGCGGTAGCGCCGCCCTGGATGGTCTGCAGGATGGGGGTCTCGACCTCCATGTAACCGTCGGACTCCATAAAGCGACGGAAGGTAGAGAGAATCTGCGAACGCTTACGGAAGGTCTCGCGAACGTCGTCGTTGGCGATCAGGTCGACATAGCGCTGGCGATAGCGGGTCTCCTTGTCGGAAAGACCGTGGAACTTCTCGGGCAGTGGACGAACGGCCTTGGAAAGCAGGGTCGCGCTCTTAGGGGCAACGGAAAGCTGGCCGCGCTGGGTGCGCACGACCACGCCGGTCACGCCCAGGATGTCGCCCAGGTCGAGGGCCTTGAGCGTATTCCAGGCAGCCTCGTCCATGTCGTTGATGCGGCAGAACAGCTGAATCTCGGCAGTCGCATCGCGCACGACGATGAACATTATCTTGCCCTGGCCGCGCTTGGCGACCACGCGGCCGGCGATCTTCACGACGTCCTCGGTGTCCTCGCCATCGGCAAGCTCGGCGTACTTAGTCTCGATATCGGCGACGTAGTCCTCAAGCTCAGAGTGCTCGGGATAGGGGTTCTGGCCCGCCTCGAACAGGGCGGCGCGCTTGGCCAGGCGGGTGGCGCGCTCGTCGTTGAGCGTCGATGCCTGATCGGCGGCGTTCTGGTTCTCTGCCATAAGTTAGCTCCTCAAACTAAAACGCTCCCCAGGATTCGGTCCCAGGGAGCGAAAACATACCTTTACGCGGGACCGTGGTCTAGCGTGCGATCTTGGCGATGGTGTAGACGCGAGTCTTGCCGGAAGGCGTAACGACCTCGACGGAGTCGCCCTCGCCGTGACCGATGATGGCGTGACCGACCGGAGACTCGTTGGAAATCTTGTGCTCGAGCGAGTTGGTCTCGGTGGTACCGACGAGCGTGACTTCCATGACCTCGCCGTTGGGATCAATCAGCGAAACGGTGGAACCGATGGAGACGGTCAGGTCGCCCGTGGTGGCAGCAACCTGAGCGTTGGCGAGGATGGCCTGGATCTCGGCAATACGAGCGGCGTTCTGGGCCTGCTTGTCCTTAGCGGCGTCGTACTCGGAGTTCTCCGAAAGGTCGCCGAACGCGCGGGCTTCCTTGATGTCCTCGACGATCTCCTTGGCGTAATCGCCCTCACGCCAAGCGAGCTCCTCGACGAGCTTCTGGCGGCCCTCAGCGGTCAGTACGATCTGGCTTGCGTCCATACGGATATCTCCCCAACTCTGATCAAACAATCAACTGTCAACAAAACGAAAAAGACCGGCTAGCCTGCGGGCAAGCCGGTCAGGTGCTCACCCCAAAGGGATGGGACTACTCTGCGTCCGCGTCGCTGTCCTCTGCCTGCTTCTTCTTGGCAGCAGCGAGCTTGGCCTCGAGCTCAGCGATCTCCTTGTCCTCCTCGGACTGCTCGACCACGACCTCCTCGGCCTGCTTGGTCTCGGCCTTATCGTCGCCCTCCATACCCTCACGGATATTCTTGACGGTAGAGCCGAGGGACTTGCCGAGCTTCGGCAGGTTCTTGGGCCCGAAGATAATCAGGACAACGACGAGAATAATGATGAGCTCAGGAGCCCTCAGTCCAAACATGTAGACCTCCACAATACAGCGAGACAAGCTCGAATGAGTATACCGCGGGTATCGCGGTATCACAACACTAGCTAAAAAAAGGGACCGCAAGAAGCGGTCCCTCCTCATGCTCTGGTCGGGTTGACTGGATTTGAACCAGCGACCCCTGCGTCCCGAACGCAGTGCTCTACCAAACTGAGCCACAACCCGTTAGCTCGACTATAGTAACAAAGATTTTCGCCGCGTGCTAGAGAAATTTTTATTTCTTTGGCGCGTCGATTTGAACCGTGTTGGAAATAAGCTCAGTCGCGCAGGCCCACCAGCCATTTTGCTGGGCAGCATCGGCAAGCCTTTCGGCCGTGGCAGCGGTGTCGCAAATGGCAAACGAGCAGGCACCCGATCCGCACACATCTACAGCAACGGTTCCGTCCTGTTTACGCAGCCAGTCGAGGACCGTTTGAATCTGCGACTCCATCTGTGCGGAAATGACACCAAGGTTGTTATGGATGAGTGCATATGCCGTCTCGGCATCACCAGCACGCAAGGCAGAAGCTATCGCGCCGGGCTTGTCCGCAGGCACCGGGGCCTCGTCAAAACGTCGATAGGCTTCAATTGTCGAAACGCTTGCCTCGCGCGGCTTGACCAGCACGACGGGCGTCGCGGGCAGCGCGGGGTACTCAGTTGCCAGCACGTCTCCCCCACCTACGTAGAACGCAGGACTCGCGTGCAAAAAGAACGGGACGTCGGCACCAATGCCCCGCGCAATATCGTCGAGCGCTGGGTCGGTGCGATCAATGCCCCAGAGCTCCGCCAAGGCGACAATGACCGCGGCCGCATCCGTCGAGGGGCCGCCCAAGCCAGCGCACAATGGAATGCGCTTCTCAATCGTCACGCAGATGTTTGCCTCGCGACCATAATGCTCGGCCATAGCAACCGCAGCCCGATACGCCGTATTCTTTTGCATGGGAAAATCTGATGCTGGAACCGTCTGGACGGTCAGCGCCTGCGCCGGCGTGACCGTCACGGTATCGGAAAGACCGACGGCTGCCATCAGGGAATCGACCCTGTGGTAGCCGCGGTCATCGCGCTCGGTATGAACCCCCAGGTAGAGGTTAATCTTTGCCGGCGCGGAAAGAGTCAGGGACCGATCGGTCACCGCTAGTGCTCCTCGAGCTGATTGCCGAGCGGGGTAAAAATGTGCTCGCCGCTCTCGGGGTCGAACAGCTCGACCTGACCGGTGAGGACATCGATGTACTGGTAGGACTGACGCGACTTGCGGCCACGACGCTCGTCAACCTCGACGATAAAGACGGCGGGGTGCACGCTCTTGATGGTGCCCATGCGCTCGACGACGCGGGTGCGGCCCATGTTGGCCTTCACCTTAACGCGATCGCCCACCATATCGGTCAGCTTCTCGTGGATGTCGTCGACGTGATTGACTTCCATCTCTTCCATGAACAGGGCCTCCAGAAGGTGCAATTCAAAAAGGGGATAATACCCCTAAGATAGACAAAACTCTAATACTATAGCACCCTGCTGCCGTCATACGCAAGTAGCTTAAAAAGCCCGGTCCCAAATTGACTACTTACAGACTATCGGTGTCCAAGACGATGGTGAACGGACCGTCGTTGACAAGATCGACTTTCATATCGGCGCCGAAGATGCCATGTGCTACTTGCTCGACGTCCTCGCGCACAAGCGTCAAGAAGTACTCGTAGAGCTCGTTGGCGACATCGGGGGCGCCGGCATCCGTAAACGACGGACGGCGGCCGTGGCGGCAGTCGGCAAACAGCGTGAACTGCGACACCACGAGCACCTCGCCGTCGACATCGGCAAGTGCCAGGTTGGTCTTGCCGTTCTCGTCCTCGTTGATACGCAGCCCGCGGAGCTTGCCCCACAGCTTGTCGGCCTCGGCACGCGTATCGCCATGGCCCACACCCAGCAGCACCAGGTAGCCGCGTCCAATGCGGCCCACGCACTCGCCGTCGACCGTCACGCCGGCGTTGAGCACGCGCTGCACCACCGCACGCACGGTCTACTCCTCGCCCGTCAGCTTGGCGGACAGATGCTCGAGCGCGTGGAAACGATGGCTGATGGCGTTCTTCTCGTCCGCCGTCAGCTCGGCCATGGTCTTGCCCGGCGTGTCGACCGGCAGGAACAGCGGGTCGTAGCCAAAACCATGGTCGCCGCGGCCCTCGTGCGCGATAACGCCCTCGCAGGCGCCCTCGCCATAGGTAACCAGACCATCCGTGTCGATGAGCGCAACGACGCTCATAAAGCGCGCGGTGCGATCCTCGTCCGCCACGCCTTCCAGGTTAACGAGCAGCTTTGCATTGTTGGCGGCATCGTCGCCGTGCACGCCCGCATAGCGCGCACTATACACACCGGGCTCGCCGTTCAGCGCGTCGACGACCAGGCCGGAATCGTCGGCGATGGCCATAAGCCCCGTCTCCTCGACCGCAGCCTGCGCCTTGATGATGGCGTTCTCCAAAAACGTCGTGCCGTTTTCCTCGGGGTCCTCAAAATCGCCCAGCTGGCCGAGCGCCACAAAGCGCACCTCGGGCATGACCTTGCCCAAAATGGCCTCGATCTCGGTGAGCTTATGGGCGTTGCCCGTTGCCACGACGATGGTCGCCGCCGGGTCGAGAGTGTCAATGTCGATCTTCTCAAGTGCCATGAGTGGCCTCCTTGTCTCTATAGCAATGCCGCGCCGAGGGCGACGAGGGCCTCTGCCTCTCCCCTCTCAATCAACGGCAGTCTTGTGTCTAGACGTCTCCGCAGATAAAACCTACCAAAATAAACCCGTCCCTTTTGGCAGGTTAGGCGATGGCTTGGCGCTGAAGCTCGATGAGCTCGGCGATACCCTTGTCGCCCAGGTCGAGCAGGGCGTTGAGGCGTTTGCGGTCAAAGGGCGCCTGCTCGCCGGTGCCCTGGAGCTCGATCATCTCGCCGGTGTCGGTGGCGACGAAGTTCATGTCGACCTCGGCATGGCTGTCCTCCGAATAATCGAGGTCAAGCAGCGTATTGCCGTCGACAACGCCCATGGAGATGGCAGCCACCTGGCCGATAAGCGGGATGCGTTCGATCTTGCCCGCCTCGACCCACATGGCGAGGGCGTCGTGCAGCGCCACCCAGGCGCCGGTGATGCTCGCTGTACGCGTGCCGCCATCGGCCTGAATCACATCGCAGTCGACGGTGACGGTGTACTCGCCGAGCGCCTTCATGTTGACGACGGTACGCAGGCTGCGGCCAATGAGGCGCTCGATCTCCATGGAGCGACCCTTGCGGTTGGCGTGTTCGCGCTTGCAGCGCTTGCCGGTCGACGCCGGCAGCATGGCGTATTCCGCGGTCACCCAGCCGGCCTTAGCTCCCTTTCGCCAGCCCGGCACGCCCTCCTCGATAGTGGCGGCGCACAGCACGCGCGTGTCACCGAACTCGGCCAAACACGAGCCGTGGGCGTGCTTCATGACGCCGCGAGTCAGTTTGATGGGGCGCAGCTCATCGGCGGCGCGGCCGTTGGCGCGGTTGACCTGCATATACTCCATGGAAAAATCCTTTCGGCAAAAGGTGAACGTGAGCCTTTGGTCGGCGACCCTATATCTATTTCAGTTCGTCGATATCGATATGCTCAATGCTCTTGAGCGGCTGACCAAAGATAAAGCTGCCCGCCACCGCAAACTCGGCAATGTTATCAGCCGTCGTGGCAAAACGATGCTGCGGCTCGGCGGCGTCGCCCGCCAGCTGCTCGCGGCGCGTGAGGATATCGGTCAGCTCGCGCGTGGTCTCCTCGGCGGAACTCACGACGCGCACCCCAGGCCCCAGCGTATGGCGGATAGGTCCCACCAACAGCGGGAAATGCGTACAGCCGAGCACCACGGTATCGATACCGTGGTCGCGCAGCGGCTCAACCGTGGCACCCACCAGCGCGCGCACGGCAGGCGTATCGAAGATATCCTCGTTCTCAAGCCACTGTTCCTGCAGATGTGCACCCGAGGCGAGCTCGTGTTCGACAACCTCGACAAAGCTCGAGGCAGGACAGCCGTATACATCGACGCCGGCATCTAGATCCTGAATGGCGCGCGTGTAGGCGCCCGAGCGAATGGTGAGGTTGGTGGCGAGCACGCCCACGCGACGCGTACGCGTGCTGTTGATTGCTGCACGGGCACCCGGCGCAATCACGCCGATCACGGGAACGTCGAGCACCTGCTGGGCCAAACGCAAGGCCGCAGCGGTCGCCGTGTTGCAGGCGATGACCATAATCTTGACGTCGTGCTTCGAAAGCCAACGACCCGCCTGCAGCGCAAACGAGCGCACCTCATCCTCGGTGCGCGTGCCGTAGGGGCAGCGCTTGGTGTCGCCAAAGTAGTAGACGGACTCGTGCGGCAACGCCGTCGCAATCGCGCGCGCAACCGTCAGACCGCCCAAACCAGAATCGAACACGCCAATCGGGCGCGTGTCGCCTGCCGGATTCTCGATATCGGACATTACCTCACCAGTCTCTCTCGAAAAGACATGTCCACGTGCGGCGACGCCGCGCTACGAACGCGCCGCGACCAGCAGCTCTGCCGTCGCCGCCCAACCGTCGACAATTTTGCCGCGCGTAACGAAAGCGTTCTCGCAAGCAGCCAGGAACTCGAGCGCGCCGGCGCTCGTCAGGCCATTCTCGACCAGGCAGAACGTGCCCACGTGATCGGCCATGTAGAAGTCGGACTCGGAATCGCCGAGCGCCAACGTCTCCTCGCGCTCGATCCCCAGGTGCTCGCAGAAGCGCGCAATGGCGACGCCTTTGTTGAGGCCCGCGGGGTTGATGTTGAATGCGCGACCGTCCTCGATGCGATCGAGCTCGAGCGTCGTCGGCTTGGACAGGTGAGTCAGATGGCCGTTGCAAGCCCAGATCAGACCGCAGCCGGCCTCGTCCAGGATGGCCTGGACCTCATCGTCGGGCACATCGCCGCGCATGCCGACGGTGACCTCACGGTATTTGTAGCCGGTCGACATGTCGTTGTGGTACTCGATCTTGTGCGGCCAGCGGGCAAGGATCTTCTCGCACACGCCGGTCTGCTCGATCACCTGGTGCGGCGTAAGGCCGCAGGCGGGGTCGTAGGGCATATCGCCGGTCAGATACTCCCAATCGTTGGCCTTGAGATCATACATGACCAGGCCGCCCATCTCGCCGATGTAGGAGTTGAGGCCGAGCACGCGCGCATCCTCGTGGATCATGGTGCGGTTGCGGCCCGAGGTGGGGACCACCTGGATGCCGGCGCGGGCAAGTGCCACGACAGCCTCGACGAGCTTGGTCGAGGGGTTGCCGTCGTTGTCGCGCAGCACGCACGAGCCGGGCGCGAGCATCGTGGCATCCAGGTCGGTAAAGACGTACTTGACCTTGGCCAAGCGTTCGTGCATCTCGCCCGAAAGCTCGGCAACGGTCGGCAGGGTGTTGTGGGACATGGTTACTCCGTTTACGTAGAAGGGTTTGGACTTGGACGGCATGTTTTGATTGAGGGAACACGCTTATGGCGACAGCGCATTCGGGGCGCCGCCGCCATCATGGTTCATTAGTCAAACTGGGTAACATCGATCAGGCGATTGGCCAGCGAAAGGTCGCTCTCGATGGGCACGAACTCGTCGCCCACGTGCATGAGCTCCTCGTCACCCTTTGCCAGCAGCAAGACAATGGTGGGAGCATCGGGGTTGACGTACTCCTCGCGCGCCGCCTTGAACGCCGCATGCACAGCGGCTTCGCGATCGAGGATGATCTTGTTCGGCGTATCGTCGGGAACATGTTCGGCAAGCTCGCGGCAGATCTTCATCGGGTCCTCGTGAGCCGGGTCCTCGTTGGCAAAGATCATCAGGTCGGAATATGGTGCGGCCTCGCGTGGCAATTGCTCGCGGCGCTCCTGAGCCTTGCCGCCGGCGGCGCCAAACAGCGCAATGACGAGGCTGGCGGGAAACGCGCGCTTGACCGACGAGAAAAGCGAACGGAACGAAAGCTGGTTGTGCGCGTAGTCGACGACGCAAATCACGCGGCCGTCCTTCGACTCCACGACCTCCATGCGGCCCGGCACACGCAGCTTGGAGAGGCCCTTCTTGATGGCATCGATACCGATGCCGATCTCGCGCGCGGCGGCGATAGCGACCAGCGCGTTCTCCACGTTAAAGTCGCCCGCGATGCCCAGCAGGACCTTCTCCCCCGCCTCGGACTCGTCGGCACACAGGCCATGCAAGTTGAACTCGATGCTAAAGCCGACCATGCGTACGTCGCTCGCCCACAGGCTTGCCTCGGGATGCTCGACGCCAACGGTCACCAAGCGCTCGGCCGTCGACGCTGCCTCCAGCACACGGTCGACCTCTTCGGTGCCCAGATTCACCACGGCGGTCTTTGCCTGGTCAAAGATCCTGAGTTTGCTCTCAAAATAATCCTCAAACGTGGGGTGTTCGATCGGCGAGATGTGGTCGCGGCCGATGTTGAGGAAGCACGCCACGTCAAACGGCAGATTCTCGACGCGTTGGTACTTGAGTGCCTGGCTCGAGACCTCCATGACCATGGACTGGCGACCGGACGTGCGGCAGTTGGCGATATGGCGCCAGACCTCGGGGGCCTCGGGCGTAGTATTGGTGCTCTCATAGCACTCGATGCCATCGTCGGTACTCACCGAGCCGATCATGCCGCAGGACTCGCCCGCCGCTTTGATAATCGACTGGAGCATAAAAGCGGCCGTGGTCTTTCCCTTGGTACCGGTGATGCCCACGATCTTGACGTCGTGGTCGGGACGGTCGTAGACCTCCGGCGGCAATAGGGCCATGGCCGTGCGCACGCTATCAACAACCAGCATCGCAGCACCGCTCTCCTGCGCCAGCGGCTCCAGAGACTCGACCAGCGACTCCTCGCACACAAATGCGACGGCGCCCGCATCGAGCGCCATGCTCAAAAACGCGGGCTTAAAGGCAGCACCTTTGCAGAAGAACACGTCACCTGCCGAGACCGCGCGCGAATCAAACGAGCAGCCGGTCACGGCACGCTCGTCAACCTGCTCTGATGCGCGTAGCTCGCCGCACACATCGAGCAGCTTGGCAAGCGTATCGACCGTGGTCACGGTCGCGGAATCCGAATGGTGCATCTTTCACCTTTCTCAGCCATTTGGCAGGGACGGTTTTTATAGTAACTGAAACGCACCCACGCAAAAACGGCTCCCGGAGGAGCCGTTACGCGCAGGCGTTCGTAAGCCGAGGCTAGGCAGCCTGAACAGCGGGCTGGTCCTCGTCGATAAAGAAGCGCTTGTACCACACCAGGAACACGAGCGGCGTATAGATCTTGCGCTGGAAATCGCCCTTGCCCGCAAAGTGCAGATCGAGCAGGTGCATGAGCTCGTCGGTATCGAAGAACTCGCTTGCCCACGGCGCGGTGAAGTACTCCTTGACATAGTCGTACCACTTTTGCTCGCGCAGCCAGTAGACAATCGGCACCGGGAAGCCCACCTTGGGACGGGTGGCCCACTCATCGGGCAGCGATTTGTTAGCAGCGTGGCGGAGTACCTGTTTGTTGCCGTTCTCGTTGATGCGGTAGCGGTCGGGAATGTGCTCGGCGAACTCCATGACTTTGCGGTCCAGGAAGGGCACGCGCAGCTCCAGCGAGTGTGCCATGCACATCTTGTCGGCCTTGAGCAGAATGTCGCCCGGGAGCCACATGTTCATGTCCAGGTACTGTTTCTTGACCAGCTCGGGCTGACCCTTCACGCGCGCATAGATGGGAGCGGCAAGCTCGAAGGCGCCGTCGCCGGTGTTGTACTCGGGCTTGAGCACGCCGTCGACCTCGCGCTCCGGCCATACCAGAGCCTGTCCCAGGAACGACTTCTCGGGGATCTCGGCACCCTTGACCAGGAAGTTATGTCCCTTGAAGTACGGCATATGCAGCGCCAGGTTACCGAGCGCGCGACGGATGGGCAGCGGCACCATCTTTTTGTACTTGCGCACCGGAACCGTGTCCTCGTAGTAGGCGTAGCCGCCAAAAAGCTCGTCGGCACCTTCGCCCGAAAGCACGACGGTGACGTCCTTGCGAGCCATCTCGGCCAAGAACCACAGCGGCACGGAAGACAGGTTGGACTGCGGCTCGTCCATGTGATACTGGATGTCCTCGAGTGCACCGAAGAACTCATCGGCGGTAATCATCTTGCGAACGTTCTCGACGCCGAGCTTATCGGAAAGCTCCTTGGCGTAGTTGGTCTCGTTGAAGTTCTTGTAGTCAAAGCCCACCGAGAAGGTCTTGTCGGGCATGAGGCAAGCGGCGATGTAGCTGGAGTCGACGCCACCGGAGAGGAACGACGCGACCTTGACGTCGGCGATGCGATGGGCCTCGACACTCTCGTGCACGACCTCGTCCAGCTCATCGACATACTCTTCGAACGGCTTCTCGACGGCAGAGTAATCGCAATCCCAGTAGCGCTCGATGTTCATCTTGCCGGTCGGGATATCGACGGTAAAGTAGTGCGCCGGCGGCAGCTTGTAGACACCCTCGAAGAAGGTCTCCTCAGTCGCCGAATACTGCAGCGTCATGTACGGACGCAGAGCCTTTTTGTTGACCGCCTTGTGGAAGTGCGGGTAGTCCAGGAAGCTCTTGATCTCGGAACCAAAGAGCACGCCCGGAGCGCCGTCGCCCGCATCGGCCATGGGATAGTAGTAGAGCGGCTTGATGCCAAAGATGTCGCGGGCGCCAAAAAGCTTGTTCTTCTTTTTGTCCCAGATGACGAAGGCGTACATACCGCGCAGACGATCGAGTACGGCCTCGCCCCACTCCTCGTAGCCGTGCAGGAGGCTCTCGGTGTCGGCACCGCAGTGGAACTTGTAGCCCTTGGCCTCGAGCTCGGAACGGAGTTCTTGGAAGTTGTAGATCTCGCCGTTGAAGACAATGACGACGCTGCCGTCCTCATTGGCCATGGGCTGAGCGCCGGCCTCGGTCAGGTCGAGGATCGACAGGCGGCGGAAGCCCAGGGCAACGCGGCCGTCGATAAACTGACCGCCCATGTCGGGACCGCGATGGACGATGCGGTCCATCATCTTGGTGAGCACCTCGGATTGGTTATCCGTCCCACCGACAAAACCGACAAAACCGCACATATACTATCCCCTCTGCTGTTGCTGGGCATCAAATCGAATCAGTAGCTTTTGAGTATACCCGAGGGCGTAAAGAGGGGCGGAATGTTCAGGCAATCTCAACTGAATCAGCTCCGCTGTGACACGCGCCGGTTACCTTTAATGGATATGAGGTGAATGGGGCGATTGTTTTGCTATACTCTCTCCGCACGGGCGATTGGCGCAACGGTTAGCGCAGGTGCTTTACACGCACAAGGCTGGGGGTTCGAATCCCTCATCGCCCACCATTGAATTGGAAACGGTCCTCGAAAGGGGACCGTTTTTGTTTGGGCCCATTTCATGGGATTCGAACCCGCAAGGGTGCGGAGCTGAGGAAACGCGAAGCGTTTTCCAGCGCAGCACGCGAGGAGCGAAGCGACGAAGCGGATGCGGGCGGCGGAGCCGCACGCGGACATCCCTCATCGCCCACCACTGATTTGATAGGCCTCCAGCGATGGAGGCCTTTCCTTTTTCATGCCCAGCGCATGGGATTCGAACCCGCCAGCACGTCTGTCACAAAGGCCGTGGTCAAAAAATGGCAAAAATGAGTACTGCTACTTTGTTTGCAACATATAAAAAGACAGTATTTGCTTAAGTTACGCAACATATGTCCATTATAAGGACTAACAGTTAGATCAAAATCGTGTATTCATCGCCATTTCGACTTGATATCTGGCCTTATTAGTCCAAAACTGCTGCTACCAAATCGGTAACAGTACTCATATTTGATGTTTTTTGACCAGCAGGTCTCCCTGCCTTAGCAAATCTAAGGCAAAACGGGCTCCAGACCGCTGAATCATGCCGCATAGGGCACGTCCGCAGTCCGGAACTCGGTCCAAATTGAGTTATTGCGCCGCGTTAGCCCAAAACACCCGACAGGATCTCGATCAGACTGTCCACGTCGGCTTCCTCGCAGACGAGTGGCGGCAGGAAACGCAGCGTATGCGCACCCGTAGCGTTGATCACGGCACCGGCGGCCAGCGCGCGGGCAACAACACCATGCGCGTCGCCCGCGGCATCATCCAAATCACAGCCGAGCATCAAGCCGCGACCACGTACCTCGGTCACGTGCGGCAGCTTGGCGAGCTTTGCCTCCATATAGGCACCCACCTTGGCAGCATGCTCGGCATAATCGCCACGCACAAGCGCGGAGAGCGTCGCGGCACACGCCGCGATGGCCAAGCAGCTACCGCCAAAGGTCGAGCCGTGGTCGCCCGGCTTAAACACGTCGGCAATCTCCTTCTTCGCCACGACGGCACCCATGGGCACGCCATCAGCAATGCCCTTGGCAAGGCTCATGATGTCGGGCTCCACGCCATAGGTCTGGAACGCAAACGGCTTGCCGGAGCGGAAGATGCCGCACTGGACCTCGTCGGCGATAAGCACGGCGCCCACTTCGTGTGCCAGGTCGCGCGCCGTAGCCATAAACTCCTCGGTCATGGGATGCACACCGCTCTCACCCTGGATCGGCTCGAGCATCACGGCACAAATTTCGCTCCCCAGCTGCTTAAAGATCGCACGCAGCTCATCCACATCGTTGGGCGTGCAGGCCACAAAGCCACCCGGCAGCGGGCGGAAGCTGTCCTGCAGCCAATCCTGCATGGTGGCGGCAATGGTCTCGAGCGTACGGCCGTGGAAGCCGCCGCGCATGCACACGATGGTGTTGCCGCCATTACCGGCACGCTTGGCGTACAGGCGCGCGAGCTTCATCGAGCCTTCGTTGGCCTCGGCGCCAGAGTTGGCAAAGAAGGTCTCCCAAACCTGCTCATCCGCAGCCGGGGCACCAAGAGCAGCTGCCGTGGTCTCATCGCCGGCGACAATGGCATCGGCAAGCACGCGCGCACCATCTACGTCGTCGTTAGCAAGCTTGGACAGCAGCGCCGCGACCTGTCCGCGCTGCTCGATGTAAAAGTAATTGGAGACATGCATGAGCTTTTTGGTCTGTGCCTCGAGCGCCGAGAGCACAGCCGGGTTGCCATGACCTAGGCTGCACACGCCGATGCCGGCAAGAAAGTCGAGGTACTCACGGCCATCGTCGCCGGTGAGCTTCATGCCGTGACCCTCGACAAACTCGACCGGAGAGCGGCCAAAGGTATGCATAACGTAATGGGATTCAAGCGATTGCTGAGCTGCAAGTGACATGGGATGCCTTTCGTTGGGCGCCAGACGGCGCGGGGCTATGGGTGCAGGAATGGGGCGGCTGCGGGTCAGCTAGACCGTCTGAAGCTTCTCGACCTCGTCAAGGTTCTCGGTCAGACGCGCAGCAAACGTCGAAAGCGGATGCGGATGCGTATCGAACTCGTAAGCCGTCTCGGTGGAATGGATCACGGTGCCGACGCCGGCATCGGTCAGCAGCTCCAGGAGCAGCGAATGCGGCGTAGTACCGTTAATGATGTGGGCACGAAATACGCCGCCGGTAAGCGCATCGACGGCCGCACGCAGCTTGGGAATCATGCCCTTATCGACCTCGCCGCCGTAGAGCATTTCGTTAACCTCGTCGAGCGTTAGGTTGGAGATAAGCGAGTCCTTGTCGCTAAAGTCCTTGTACAGGCCATCGACATCGGTCAAAAAGATCGCCTTATGCGCGTGGAGCGCCGCGGCAACGGCACCGGCGGCGGTGTCGGCGTTGATGTTGAAGAAACCGCCGTCCTCCCCCGCCGCGACGGTAGCGATGACGGGGATGTACTCGCTATCGAGTAAGCGCTCGATATAGTCGGTGTTGACGTGCGTCACTTTGCCCACGCGACCGAGCTCGGGGTCGAGCGGCTCGGCGATGAGCGTGCCGGCATCGCTGCCCGACACGCCCACGGCCAGGTTGCCGTGGTGGTTGATGGCAGCAACCAGCTCCTGGTTAACCTTGCCGCCCAGCACCTCGCGCACGATATCCATAGTCGCCGGCGTGGTCACGCGCTGGCCGTTCTTAAACTCGACGGGGATGTCGTAGTGGCTGAGCGCCTCGTTGATAGCCTTGCCGCCGCCGTGCACGATGACGGGGCGCATACCGATGATCTTGAGCAAAACGATGTCGCTCATCACGTCGCGGCGCAGCTGCTCATCAACCATGGCGGCTCCGCCATATTTGATAACAACCGTCTTGCCGGTCAGGTTCTTAATCCACGGCAGCGCTTCGAACAGCAGCTGCGCGGTTGCTTCGTTGGATTCGCTCGAACGACAATCGCGTGCGAATTTCATAATCTGCCTCGTCTTTCGTATCGTTATCGCGCCGTGCTCCGCTGTCCGCAATCGCGGCAAGATGCGCAGCGTGCCCGGAATCTAGGAACGGTAGTCACCGTTAATGGAGATGTACTCATGCGTGAGGTCGCAGGTCCACACGGTCGTTGCCGCGTCGCCTGCGCCCAGGTCGGCCGAGATCACGATCTCGGGCGCCTCGAAACGTCGTAGAGCCTCGTCCTCATCAAAGGGAACAGTCAGACCGTCGCGACAGACAGGCATGCCCATCATGTCGATGGAAACGTCTTCCTGATTAAACTTCACGCCGCACTTACCGAGTGCCATGGCGACGCGGCCCCAGTTGCAGTCGTGGCCGGCGATGCAGGTCTTAACGAGCGGCGAGTTGGCAACGGCGCGAGCGGCGATATCGGCCTCCTCGTCGTTCACGGCGCCGGTAACGTTGACCGTAACAAACTTGGATGCGCCCTCGCCATCGGCGGCGATATTGCGCGCCAGGCTCTCGCACACCTCGTGCACGGCAAATGCCAACTCGTCGAAGGCATCGGAGCCCTCGACGATAGGCTCGGCATCTGCGGCAGCGGCGCCGGAGGCAAGCATGATGCAGGTGTCGTTGGTCGAGGTGTCGGAATCGACCGTTACCTTGTTAAAGGTCTGCTTGACGGTCGAGAGCAGCAGGGCATGAAGTGCCGCAGGCTCGACGGGGGCATCGGTGGTGATAACTGCGATCATGGTGGCCATGTTGGGCATGATCATGCCCGAGCCCTTGCACATTCCGCCTACCGTATAGACATTGCCCGCATGACCCGCAGCCTCGCTGACATAGGACACGGCGTACTCCTTGGAGTGCGTGTCAGTCGTCATGATGGCGCGAGCGGCATCGGCGCCACCGTGGGCGGAGAGCGCCTCGTAGGCAGCAGGAATGGCGGTCTCAAACGTGTCGATCGGCAGAATCTGGCCAATCACACCCGTGGAGGCAACCAGAATCTGCTGGGGTTCGCAGCCGATGACCTGCGATGCGATGCTGCACGTCTCGCGCGCGCATGCAAGGCCGGTCTCACCCGTGGCGGCGTTGGCATTGCCAGAGTTGACCGAAACGCCGGCGATGACGCCATAGCCCTTGTCGGCACCGCCCAGGTTGGCACGGCTCACCTGCACGGGCGCCGCGCAAAAGCGATTGGTGGTAAACACGCCGGCACCGGGACAGGGTTTATCGGGCACGACGAGCGCGTAATCCAGACGCTCGGGGTTCTTGCGGAACCCAGCGTGGATGCCCGCAGCTTTAAAACCAGCCGCAGCCGTAACGCCACCCTCGACGGCGCGAATCTTGATATCAAACAGCTCGGTATTCATCGTCTTTATGACTCCTTATGTCAAACAAAAAACGGACATCGGTTGGTGCGCCATGCCAGTCGTAATCATGAGACCAGCTTAAGAGTGGCGCCCCACTCGATGCCCGACTACCAAATCGTTAACAATCGAATGTGCTACACCGGGCACGCCACTGTGGGCAAGCCTCGTCGCTCGTCAAAGCCAAAGACGATATTGGCGCACTGGACTGCTTGGCCCGCAGCGCCCTTGCACAGATTGTCGATGGCGCCCGTCGCCACCAGCACGCCCGCGCGCTTGTTGAGCGCGAGGCCAATCTGGGCGGCGTTGGTGCCGACGACCGAAGCCGTCTTGGGCTGCTGACCGGCATCGAGCACGCGCACGAAGGTGCGACCAGCGTAGAACTGCTTGTAATAGTCGACAACGTCCTCAAGGGTCAAGGTATCGATAGCCTGCGGCGTAAGCGGCATCGTCACCGTGGAGAGCAGGCCGCGCTTGAGCGGTGCCAGATGCGGGGTAAAGACGACGCGATCGGTTAAGCCAAGGATTTGCTCAATCTCGGGCGTGTGGCGATGTTTACCCACGCCATAGGCTTCTAGGTTCTCGTCCGCACTGCAAAAGTGGGTGCGGGCGTTGCAGGACTTGCCGGCACCCGTCACACCGCTGATGGCATCGACGATCACAGGGCCACTCTGGGCAACCCAGCCGGCACGCTCGGCAGGAGCGGCAGCAAGGCTCGTTGCGGTGGGATAGCAGCCGGCGCAGGCGACCAGCACGGACTTGCCGTCAGCATAATCGGATGCGGCGGTCTCCAAGTCCTGGCAGAACAGCTCGGGCAGGCCAAAAGCGCGGGTCTTGAGCAGCTCGGGGCTCGTGTGCTCGTCGGCATACCATGTCTCAAAGACGGACGCGTCGCTCAGACGGTAATCGGCCGAAAGATCAAAGCAGGAGACGCCAGATGCAAGCAGTGCGGGCACCTGTGCCATGGCAGCCGTGTGCGGCACGGCCAAGAAGACGGCGTCGCAGCTCTTGAGCTCGGGGGCGTCATGCGTGGTGAAAACCAGGTCGCTCACGCCAGCAAAGCTCGGATACGCCGCGGACAGCGGCTGGCCGGCATCGGCGTTGGACGTAATGGCAACAAGTTCAAACTCGGGATGGCCAAGCACGAGGCGAATGAGCTCGGCTCCGGCATATCCAGCCGCGCCGACGATTCCAACCTTCAATGACATATCAGACTCCTTGTCTGCGATTTATGCACCGATGCGCATTTCGCAGTGGTCGTTATGAAGTGGGTTGAAACTTTAGCACCAAAAGATGCATGAACACGTAAATGGCTTGCATATTCATGCATTGAAACAATCCCGACACATTCGCTTGAAGGAATTGACAAATGGAGCGGGCCCCGTATTGACCGGCGCTCCTAACGGCACCGGGCAATACGGGGCCCGCCCATGCGAAAACCAAGTTGTTAGGATGAGCCAGCCGGCTAGAGCTCGACCGGCACCCATTCGTCGTGATTGCAGATAAAAGCCTCGGGATCCTCGACGCTAAAGAAGACGAGCGTGGGGTCGTTAGGCCCCTCATAGTGCTCGCCCAGGTGCTCTAGATGCTTCCACCCGGCTTCGCGCATTTCGTCTAAAGCCCGGTCATCCAAGCCGGCACGCCCGCGCAAGATGAGCCAGCCATGGCCCGGCCACCAACTCGTGGCCTCAAAGCGCTGGTTTTGCAGCAGCTCTTGCCACACATCTTTGGTGCGCGCTGTTACAAACCACAGCTTGCCATCCTGGATCTGCGCAAACGAAAACGGACGCACATGAGGCTGTCCGTCAACGCTCGTCGCCAAATACCATGCCGGCACCGACGTCAGATACTCCAACACCGTATTCAATCCGTCCACGTTTCCTCCTGTACTAGCTAGTTTGGGAACCTGGTTTGTGCGAGCTAGAGCTCCAGGCGCTCCTCGCTGCCGTCGATATCACAGAAGCGCGCAGCAATGTTGCGGACCGAAAAGAAAGCAAGGCGGCCGTCGTTGGCACTCTCGTGTTCCTCGCCAATGCCCACCATGTGCTTAAAACCCGCTTGACGCACCTTGTCGCTCGCAACTGCGTCGTCCTCAAGTGCGGCTTCGCCGGTCAATACGATCCAACATTCCCCCGGCTTCCAGCCCGAGAGCTCAAACTTGGGATTCGCGCTCAGCTCCGCCCACACATCCTTGTCGCGCGACGTGCAAAACCACAACTTACCGTCATCGACCATGGCAAACGAAAACGGCCTCACGCGGGGCTGATGCCCGTCGGCCACATCGGTCGTGGCCAGATACCACGCCGGAATGCGCCTGAGATACGAACAGGCGCGCTCAAGCTGAGCCGTGCGGTCGTTGTCGGTCATAGGGACCCCTTTCTTGCGCTCGAATCGCGCCTAAACAAGTTGAAGGTTGATGACGATGACGCAGATGAGCAGCAACGCCGTCACCACCGCCGCCAACGCATCGCCGCGGCCAAACGTAAGCGCATGCAGGCGCGTGCGGCCCTGCTCGCCATGATAGCAGCGTGCATCCATGGCAGCAGACAGCGTCTCGGCATGGCGGAACACGCCGGTGAACAGCGGGATCGCCACACTGCCGAGCATGCGTACGCCACCGAGCGGACCGCCCGTCACGCGCGCTCCGCGACTTGCCTGCGCATCGGCCGTCTGTTTCATCTCTGTGGCGAACTGCGGCATAAAGCGCAACGCGATGCCCATGATCATGCCGAGCTCATGCGCGGGGAGCCCCACGTGTGCAAACGGTGCGAGCAGACGCTCAAAGCCCGCGGTGAGGTCGAGCGTCGGCGTGGTGAGTGTAATGGCGCTCATGCCGGCCATCATCAACGTCAGACGGCACGCCATAAACGCCGCAGAACGCAGCGAGCCCTCGCTCACCTGCAAAAAGCCAAGCTGCCACAGGATGCGCCCACTCTGATCGGTAAACAAGTTGAGCACCGCGACCACGACGACGATTGCCAGCAGCGGCGCCATCGACGACAGAACGCGACGAACCGGCACCCGAGACACGGCATAGGTCAGCACAACGATAATTGCGACCGGGACCAGTCCGCGGAAGCCACTGACCGTGAGCGTCGTGATCAGAAACACAAAGCCCAAGAGCAACTTGGTTCGCGGGTCCAGGCGGTGGATTGCACTATCGCCGGGATAGTAACTGCCAAACGA
Source organism: Collinsella sp. (assembly GCA_018365375.1). Lineage (GTDB taxonomy): Bacteria > Actinomycetota > Coriobacteriia > Coriobacteriales > Coriobacteriaceae > Collinsella. Next base: position 52,321 of record JAGZKE010000012.1, read on the forward strand.
AAACGCCTCCATCAGCAGCCCTCCTCTCGCGCGACCGTCTTGGAATTAGCAATGTCCGCGACGTTAGAAGGACCGCCCGAGCGACCGATTAGCAGGTCCACCAACTCGTCTGCCAGCGACTCAACCGTATAGAGGCCGTCAAAGCGCAGCGGCACGCCCACCTCCGTAAGCGCCAGCGCCATACGCTGGGCGGCGGGAACGCCCAAGCCGATCGACTTGAGCTCATCGGCATGCGCAAACACCTGCGCGGGGGTTCCCTCGGCAAACACCGCGCCTTCGGTCATTACGACGATGCGGTCGCAGCAATTGGCCAGGTCATCCATGCTGTGCGAAACCATGACAACGGTCAGGCCCTCGCGATGGAGTCGATCGATGAGCCCTAAGAAATCCCTGCGCGCAGCCGGGTCGAGCCCCGCCATGGGTTCATCGAGCACCAGGACTTCGGGCTCCATGGCGAGCACGCCGGCGAATGCCACACGCCGTTGCTGACCGCCCGAAAGCTCAAAGGGACTCTTGTCGCCGACCGTGGAAAGGTCGAGGCCCACGCGCGAGAGCGACGACTCGACACGACGGTCGACTTCATCTTGCGGCAAGCCAAGGTTGTGCGGACCAAACGCCACGTCCTGTGCCACGGTTTCGGCAAACAGCTGACGCTCGGGATATTGAAACACCACGCCGACCTTGGCCTTAACCGCGGCGGCGTCTTTCTTGTTTGATAGATCGAGCTCCAGCGCGCGAACGGATCCCTCCTGGGGGCGAATCAAACCGTTGAGATGCTGGACCAGCGTCGACTTACCCGAACCGGTATGACCTGCCAAGCCCAGGAACTCGCCGCGACGCACCGTCAGCGATACATCGCGCAGCGCCCACGGGCTGCTGGGGTCGTTTCCCCAAAGGGCTTGTTTGTTCGATTTGCCCGCAGTGGCCGAGCGCTTGTGCCAGCGGTGGCGCTCGCGCGGACTGAGCGAATAACTGTACGAAACATGGGATAGTTCGATGACGGGCTCCGACGCGTTGTCCTCGTTGTCTACCGGAACAGTGCCGTCAGCGATTTCCAACTGGGATGCGGAAGACTGTCCCGCGGTGTCTGCCCCACTTCGCTCGGCATAAGCCTGCGCAATCTCAGCGACCATATCCACCTCGCGCACCTGCGCATGAACAGGCACGCCCTTCGTACGAAGCGCCATGCCCAGACGACACGACTCCGGCATATCCAGGTTGAGCTGCGCAAGCTCATCCGCCCGCGTCAAAATTTCCTCGGGCGTACCGAGCATGGCAACGTGCCCCGCCCGAAACACCGCGACACGATCGGCCTCGGCGGCTTCTTCCATAAAGTGCGTAATCATCACGATGGTCATACCGCGAGCGTGCAACGCGCGGCAAGCCTTCATGAGGCCCTTACGTCCACGCGGATCGAGCATCGAGGAAGCCTCGTCCAAAATGAGAACGCGCGGTTCCATGGCAAGCACGCCGGCAAGCGCCACGCGTTGCTTTTGGCCACCCGAAAGCGCATGGGTCTCGTGGCGCTCAAAGCCCACCAGGCCCACGCCCTTCAGCGCCTCGCGTACGCGCTGCGCAATTTGTGCCGATGGCACGCCAAGGTTTTCGGGACCGAACGCAACGTCATCTTCGACAAGCGTTGCCACCAGCTGATCATCGGGATTCTGGAACACCATGCCCGCGGTCGAACGAATGTCGTAGACCAGCTCGGGGTCGGACGCATCCATGCCGTTGATGCGTACCGTGCCCGCATCGGGCTGCAACAGTGCATTCAGATGCTTGGCAAACGTCGACTTGCCCGACCCATTGCCACCGAGGATGCAGAAAAACTCCCCGTCCTCGATGTTCAGATCGACACCGTCGAGTGCCGACACGGCACCGTCATAGCTAAAGGAAACGCCCCGACACTCAATCATGCGCGGCCTTTGACCTGGTCCTTCTTGGGCGTGATGAGATTAGAGACCGCCTTGTACACCGCCAGCGTGAGTACCGAGTTAAGCACAGTCTTGATGAGGTTAAACGGCAAAACAGCGGGAAGCATGAGCGGCAGAATCACATCGGCCGAGCCATACCAGAACCATACGCCAATAGTAAGGTTTGCGACCATAGACAGCGCTGTAGCGGCAATGACGCCGAGCACCAGGCCAATCACGGCACCCTTGTAGGTGTGCATCTTCTGATAGACGATAGCCGCAGGCAGAATATAGCCCAGCGTGGCAACCAAGTTCATAAGCGCACCGACCCAATCGCCCGTGGTAAGCGCATGGATAACGATCGCCATAGCGGCAACAGCTGTGCCGGCACCAGGGCCATACGCAAATCCACACACCATCGCCGGCACCAGCGACGGGTCATACGTCAAAAACGGCGCCGAAGGAAGGATGGGCAGCTGCACATACATAAACAGGGCGCCCAAGGCGCACATCAGCGCCATGGTAACGAGCTGTTTGGTGCTCCACCTATTCGTGTTCTCAAAATGGATATGCTGCGACTGTTCAGACATAAGATCACCTGCCTCTTTCATCCGGACTCTAACCGTTGGTACTGGGATCTCACCAGTTCAGCCGGCATGCGAACCAACGCACACACGGGTCGCGGACTCATCGGCTCGGTCGCAGGCACTTTACCTGCGCCACGGTACCCCTTTGGCACCGCCCGATTTACCGCCAGTGGGGAATTTCACCCCGCCCTGAAACAGCAATTGCAAGTGTAGCACCAGTAGGCTTTCGCGCAAGTATGCCAAGGGTAATTTCTGGCGGGGAAACGCTCCAGAAATACGCCCGGGACAAGTTGACGCAACAACCACGTTCTCCGTTCGCTCCAAAGTAGCGCGTCTTTCGCGCAAAGCGCGAAACAGCGAAAGGGACACGTATTCCCATCAACCACGTCCTTCTCCGCGAGCCGACCTCAAGGCCGTAAACGCAGGGGATCCGGGGGCGTGACGGGGTTTCTCTCCGGAACATTCCGCACTGATATTTTCTGTATTGAAGACGTCGATGATGCACCCGTATACCATTGACGTCGACACCATCAGATGCGGACCGCGCGGTGACCCCACATTCCGCTGGCGCCCACAGGGCTGCCCTCGTTTCCTGACATGTCCCGCGCGGGCCGCGGCGAGCCGAGACCGCCGCATGACCTAATAGGAGCATGGAGCGATACCGCGGACCCGAACAACCGCATTCTATCGCGCCCCGTCAGTGTGCCGTCTGCCCGGTCCAGGCGAGCACGGAAAGAACGGAGCGAGACATGCAAAACGAATCGATACCCGACGCCCGCGGGCCGGTCTTCTGCGGGGTCGACACCCACGCCGACTCGCACTGGCTGTACGTCCTGGACTGGAGGGGCCGCAAGGTCCTGTCCCGCCAGTTCCCCGCCGACGCGGCGGGCTACGAGGCGCTCGCCGGGGCGATCGCCGCGGCCGGGGAGCCGGCCTGCATCGCGATGGAGGGGACGTCGTCCTACGGGGCGGGCCTCACCAGGCACCTCGCGTCGCTGGGGATGCCCGTGCGCGAGGCGCTCTCCCCGGCGAGGGTGCAGAGGAGGCGCCCGGGGCAGGGAAAGTGCGACGAGGCGGACGCGGAGAGGGCCGCCCGCGCGGCGATGTCCGGCTCAAGGCTCGGGACCCCCAAGAGCCAGGACGGGTGGGTCGACGGGGTGCGCTGCATGCTCGCGGCGCGCTCCGGGGCGGTGAAGGCGCGGACCTCGGCGATCAACACCGCGAGGTCGCTGCTCACCACCGCGCCGGAAGGGCTCAGGTCGAGGTTCCGCGGCATGGGAGGGCCGAGGCTGATGGAGGAGCTCCCCTCCGTGCGCGCCGAGGGCGCGCTGGGCGCCGCGCTCGGCGCGCTGGCGGACCTGTGGGCGGCGGCGCGCGACGCGGCGCTCGACATGGAGCGCGCGATCGAGGCGTCCCTGGAGGAGAACTGCCCCGCGCTGCTGGCGATGTACGGGTGCGGTGTTAGCGTCAATATAATTTTCACCATTTCCACCAACGCATTTTCGCCAATCGCGCCAACGCGGATACGCCGGATTCGCCAACGCGGATGTGCCGCT
>JAGZKE010000045.1:0-12992 GCA_018365375.1 Collinsella sp.
CATAGCCTCTGAGCTGCGAACATTTGGTGGGCGTTAGAAGATTTGAACTTCTGACCTCTTCCGTGTCAGGGAAGCGCTCTCCCCCTGAGCTAAACGCCCAAATGGAGCGGACAACGGGGCTCGAACCCGCGACCCCAACCTTGGCAAGGTTGTGCTCTACCAACTGAGCCATGTCCGCTTACGAGGATTAATCTTACGTGATGCCCGCATCCTATGCAAGAACTTTTTTTAAAAAGTTTTGCAACGCCCTCGCGAACCTCGCGAAGACATCAGCCACCACGGAAGGCGCGGGCAAACGCAATCTCGCCGCAAGAGACCCCTACATCTCACCGAGCATGATCCAGGCAGAGCTGTCCTGCGCGAGCCTGCCGTCTGCAAGCGGTGATGAGGTGAGCAGGACCCTGCCCGCCGGCAGCTCCACGGGTGCTGCGCCGAAGTTCGTCACACACGCCCAGCCGTTGTCGCGGCGATAGGCAATAACGCCGCCCTCGGCGCCCTCGGCACCATCCGCAAGACCGGTGCGCCCGTCAAGATCGAGCCACGCAAGATCGTTGGCGCAACCGCGCAGCTTGCGCCGAAGCCAGAGGGCGTCACGATAGAGCGCAAGCATCGATGTCGGGTCCGCTTCTTCCCTATCGGCAGCGTAATCGGAAAACCATGCAGGTTGCGGCAGATGGGGCGCCGCATCGGCGTCCGCCGGCGAAAACCCAAACGATCCGCCCTGCGCGGGATCGTCCGCCGCCACCCACGGCAGGGGCACACGGCAGCCGTCGCGCCCCTTCTCACGCTTCGGTCCGCGCGTATTGGTCGCAGTAGGATCTTCGAGTGCAGCCCACGGGATGTCAGCCACCTCAAAAAGGCCGAGCTCCTCACCCTGATACACGTATGCCGAGCCCGGAAGCGCCAGTTCAAGCAAAAGGGCCGCCCGCGCGCGGCGCTCGCCGAGTTCACGGTCCTCGTCATAAGACGACCCGTCGCGTAAGAGCCAGTCGAGCGCAATCTGGTGGTAGCGCGTCGCCTTGATTTGCGGCAGGGCATAGCGTGTCGCCACGCGCGGCACGTCGTGGTTGGAGAGTACCCAGGTCGAGGCGGAATCGGATTCGACGGCTGCCTTCAAGCCCTTCTCGATTGCAGTGTGCATGTCATCATAGGTCCAAGTGGCCTTGGCAAACTCAAAGTTGAATGTCTGGCCAAGCTCGCTGGGACGCGCATAGAGATACTGGCGCTCGGGCAGCACCCACGCCTCGGCAACGGCACTGCGCGGCGGATTATAGCGGTCGAACACGCGGCGCCACTCGCGATAGATCTCGTGGACCTCATTGCGGTCCCACAGCGGATGGGTGCCGTCGTCAACCATGTCATCGCCCTCGGCGAGATGCCACCGGTCGAGGTCATCGCGGTCGAGATCCTTGGCGAGACCCTGCGCCACATCAATGCGAAAGCCGTCGACGCCTCGATCGCTCCAAAACGCCAGGACGTCGCAAAAGAGCGCGTGAACCTCAGGGCATGACCAGTCAAAGTCCGGTTGCTCGGGCGTAAACATGTGCAGATACCACTGACCGTCCGCAACACGCGTCCATGCGGGGCCGCCAAAGTTGGCATTCCAATTGGTGGGAGGCAGCTCGCCATGCTCGCCGCGACCATCGCGGAAGATATAACGGGCGCGCTCGGGCGATCCGGGGCCGGCGGCAAGAGCGGCTTTGAACCAGGGGTGCTGGTTGGATGAATGGTTGGGCACGATGTCGACGATGACCTTGATGCCGCGCGCGTGAGCCGCAGCGATCATGTCATCGAAGTCGTCAAGCGAGCCGAGACGCGGGTCGACATCGCAGTAGTCCGCCACATCATAGCCGCCATCGACAAGAGGCGATGGATAAAACGGGCTCAGCCAGATGGCCTCGATACCCAGTCGCTCAAGATAGTCCATCTGCTGGGTAATGCCCGCGATATCGCCCAGACCCGAACCAGTCGAATCCTTAAACGAGCGCGGGTAGATCTGATAGATCGCGGCATCGGACATCCATGAGCGCGAAGAAGACTTTTCTGTAGCCATGGGGCGTATCTCCCTTGCAACGAGGTTATGCGAGATGCCCACGATGATACGCCCAAAGCGGACATTCGCGACAAACAACGCCACAGCCACGCCCCAAAACGCTCGCCCCCTCTCGGGTTCAAGCCTCCTGGGACGAATCGACCGATTAGTGAAAAGAACGGAAGACCCACTTTCCCGGCCACGACAGCGAGCGGGCTCCGGGTGCCCCAGGTTGCCGCGAAAGAGGAGGGAAGCGTACTTTATGTACGCGACCGACGATTGAGGGGCAAGATGGGGTGCCCGGGGCTCGCGCAGCGTCAACAAAAAACGCGGTTCGTTAGAACCGCGTAAGATAGTTGGAGCGGACAACGGGGCTCGAACCCGCGACCCCAACCTTGGCAAGGTTGTGCTCTACCAACTGAGCCATGTCCGCATATGTAAAAACAAAACGGGCGCCGGAGCGCCCGGATGTTGCCTGGAGGCGAAGCCCGGATTCGAACCGGGGGTAAAGGCTTTGCAGGCCTCTGCCTTACCACTTGGCCACTTCGCCGAAAAAGGACCGCCTAAACGGTCCGGAAATGCAATGGAGCGGACAACGGGGCTCGAACCCGCGACCCCAACCTTGGCAAGGTTGTGCTCTACCAACTGAGCCATGTCCGCTTGCGGGTTATTAATTTACGCGAGTTGTCCAAAAGACGCAAGTACTTTTTTCAAAAAACTTGTCTGCCGCATGTTCTTAATAGCCAAACGCGCTAAAGCGATTGGCTAGGCACACGATTCCAGCGCTCCGCTAAACAGCTTCACCATCTGCACGCGCGTGCCGGCGCCGTCCGTACGACGAGCAACCTCCACGTTATCGACGAGCATACGCATAAGCTTGATACCACGGCCGCGTTCCTCAGATGCAACCGGCTCGCTCGTTTCATCGATAGAATAGCCGGCACCTCGATCAAGCACCTCAACCACAACGCGATCGCCATAGGCCTGAACCGTCAGGACGCACCCGATACCGCCCGCATGGTCATAGGCATTACCCAGCGCCTCCCCCGACGCCAATGCGACATCGTAGCGCTCGTCACGGCGCAACGGGAGCGATTCAAGGAGTTCGGCGATGCGATGTCGGTAGTATGGAAGATTCTCGATACCCTGACGGACCTCGACGCTCTTACTCCAGCGAGGCAGCTCCCCCACCGGAATGGCGGGAATAGACTCCCGTGCCGGCCCCGCGACATGAAGGATATCGACAAGACGAGCAATCTCCAAAAAGCGAACAACTTCACCTGATGCATTGACGAGCGAAAGCAGGCCTTCTCGCCTCATGAGCTCACGAGCGCGCGTAAGCAGGAATGCCAAGCCCGTCGAATCGATAAAGCTAACAGCCTGACAGTTGATGACGACGCGACGCACGCCGCGGCCAATCAGAGCATCCAACCGCCGACGCAGCGCAGGCACCGTGGCGATGTCGATATCGCCTGGTGGCGTCAAAACCGCTATGTCATTCCACTCATTCATACGACCATGGTTCCCCAAAAAAGCCCACTCAATGCATTCGTTTCCCCAACCGTACGGATTCAGCCCGCCCAGCGTCGTCTATGAACGACCCCGTAAAAACTCAAGGGACACCAATGCAATGTCATCGTCCAGCGCCGATTCGGTAAATCGGTCAAGCTCGCCCAAGACCTTGCCGCAGATTCCCGATACGCCCTCCCCCGAAACAGAAAGCAGAAGATCGCGCAAACGCTGCTCGCCAAAGAACGCTCCGGTGCGGTCGCGGGCCTCAATCGTTCCGTCCGTATACATGAAGAGCATGTCGCCAGGAGCGAACGTAAACACGCCTGTCTCGTACACCATGCTCTCAAAGGCACCGATTACGCCCGATTGGCATCCAAGCAGCTCGACCTCTCCCCCACGGGCCTCGCCGCCACCCAGCGGCATCGACTCTGGCCTAATGACCATGGTCGGAGGATGGCCCGCCGAACAATACGTTGCGCGTCCGGCTTTAAGGTCAATCTTGGCGATAAAGGCCGTCACGAACGTCTCGACCCTCGAAAAGCCCATGAGCATACTGTTAAGAGAGCGTGCCATGCGGGCCGGTCCAGCGCCCTCCCACGCATATGCCGTCAGGGCCGTCTTGACGAGCGCGGACATCGATGCGGCCTCAATGCCTTTGCCAGACACATCACCCAGAATCATGACGGCGCAGTCGTCGGGAAGACGGATGAGCGTATAGAAATCGCCGCCGACCAACGCCGAGTTCGTGGCTGACAGGTACACCGAATCGGTTGCGATACCCGGAACATCCCCCAGGGAATTTCTCATGCCGATCTGAAGGGTCTGAGCGATATGGCGCTCCTCGCGCTTTTGAGATTCGCCTTCGTAGATCAGTTCAAAGTCATGCGCCAAGTGCACCAAGTAGTCATATTCAAGATCATCAATCGGCTCTTGGCTACCATCACGAAGCAGCAGCGCGCGCGTCGTCGGGCTCTTCGCAACAGAAGCAGGAACAATTGCGTCGTTACTGTGCTTGCCATCACCCTTAGAGCGTGGTCGCCCCGCCTCGATGCCGGAGTCGACGTAGAGACCTTGACAAGGCAGACCATGCGCCCTAAGCCAGCCTCCCATAGGCATCGATTCGTCAACGCGAGTTATACGGACGTGTTTAAGGTCCTCGGCACTCGTACCGCCCAAAACAGATGCCTCAAAGCCATCAGGGCCAGCCCCCAGACGTGCCGCTGGCGCCGTCGTGGAAAAGAAAAGCTTCTCGGGATCGTCCGGCAAAGCAACGCGACTGCCACCTTCAAAATCTATGACGTAGGAATCCAGACTGGCGTCATACTCAACAGGGCAAAAATGGCAGTTGAGCATATTGCAGATCTCGGACGATACCGCCTGGGTAGCCGCGGCAGAATCGTCTAGAAAGGTAAACAACTCATCACGCAAGACATTGAGCGAGCGGCCAAGCTCGGCCGTGCGACGGGAGCGAAGGCTCGATGCCATGCCGACCAGCTGGATAGACAGGTAATCGCAAATGACCTCGAGCACATTAACGTCATAGGCGATCGGTGCCTGAGGGCGTTTCCAACCAACTTCCAGCACGCCAAGAATCTGCGTACCGTAAAAAACGGGAAGACAGATCTCGCTGCGGTACGGAGGCATATCCTGCATGCGCAACAGGTGCTTAGAACGATTGTCCAGGTCCATGAACATACCGGAGGCGGCCTTATCACCCTCAAGGTCCTGTTGAATCGACAAGCGACAGGCACGCGACTCACGAAGAACATACGTCGGAATGCCAGCGCCATACGGCAAAAACTCAGGCAGGTAGCTGTCGTACAGCTCCTTGGAAACACCGCGAAGTTTAAAACCGCCGCTCTCAGAAAAATAGATAGCGGCACCCGAAGCATCGAGCGTTCCTACAAGCTGGTTCAAAACGGTATCAAGTAGGCTGGGCAGCTCATCGGAGCCCACAGTGCTCATAATGACCGAGAGAGTGCCAGAGAGACGCTTGTTCGCAACTCTAAGCTCCGATAACGCACGCTTAAGTTGACGGTCGTGAGAATACTGTTCCTCGATACTGTGAAGCGCCACTAGGACACGTGGTGCGCGGCGCCCAAAGATGCGTGGAGGCGTTACGGAGCCCGCGCGAACCAAGACGGGGATAAAAGAGCCGTCACTCAGCTTGAGCATCAGTTCGTTCTCGGAGCCATCAGTTTCAAATGGCAGACGATGTTCCGTCGCACGTTCAAAAGCGGACGAGTACAGGACGTCTTTAACATCTCCACCGATGACATCGGCGCGTTCCTCGCACATCAACCCAAGTAAGCGATTATTCACATGCAGAATGGTTCCGTCGAGCTCGCAGATGATGACAGCATCGCTCGTGATCTCGACTAGTTGGGCAACGTCTGCCCACTCGTTGCGTTCAAGCGTTTCCATCGTGGACCCCACCGTCTATCGGTAACAAAAAAGCCTCCGAAGAGGCTTCTCAAATGCGATGGTGTCGGAGGCGGGACTTGAACCCGCATGACCAAAAAGCGGTCACTAGCACCTCAAGCTAGCGCGTCTGCCAATTCCGCCACTCCGACATGCTATGTTGTTGATTCGCAGTTCGTTTTGTTGGACCCGCGCGTTCAACGAGGAAGATAATAACCTATGATTCGAGAACTGTGCAAGCACTTTTTTCAAAAAAGTTTACGAATTTGTAAATGCGCAGATAGACTGACCTGTTCGGGCAGGAATGAGGTTGCTTTCCAACGCGTCCTCGGGCATGCGGCATTATTTTGATCTGCGCTTCGCGCTACAAAATAATGCCGCCCCCTGCGGAATGCGTTGGAAAGCAACCTCATTCCTGCCCTAGGGACACATGCTTCAGGCACAGTTCTCAAACATGTTCTGGGGGCTGATGCAAATTTGGTGGCTCGGCAAAGCCGAGCCCTTATATGGGGAGGCCGGAGCTAAAGCCCCGGCCTCACTATCTTTCCCATTAGATTAAGTGAGCGATCGAGGAATCGCACCCCCCCCTGCAGCGGTAGCACAGGGCCCGTGCCGGACTTAGTTTTCAGAACATTCCGCAGACCAGGAAACCCCCTTATCCGCAGCTCCGAAGGAGCAGGATAAGGGGGTTTCCATGGTCGAGGACGTTCTGAAAACTAAGTCCAGCACGGGCCCGGACGATAACAACCGGCTACAGGTCGATGTGCGATTCCTTGATCGGGAACGGCTCCGCGAAGTGGCACGCGCAGCAGTGACCCAGTGCGACTTCCTTAAACTCGGGAAGCTTCTCAGAGCAGATGCCCTGCGCGATCGGGCAGCGAGTGTGGAAACGGCAGCCGGTCGGCGGATCCAGCGGTGACGGCGGATCGCCGGCGAGGATGATGCGCTTACGGGTCTTCTGGATATCCGGATCGGGAACCGGCACGGCAGACAGCAGCGACTGCGTGTACGGATGGTGAGGCTCGCTATAGAGCGTCTTCCAGTCCGAAACCTCAACCATCTTACCCAGATACATAACGGCAACGCGATCGGAAATGTGCTGCACGACGGACAGGTCGTGAGCGATAAACAGATACGCGGTACCGAACTTGTCCTGCAGTTCCTTGAGCAGGTTCAGAACCTGGGCCTGAATGGACACATCCAGAGCGGAAACCGGCTCGTCGCAGATAATCAGCTTAGGCTTCAGCGCAAATGCACGGGCAATGCCGACACGCTGACGCTGACCGCCGGAGAACTCATGAGGATAGCGGTTAATGTGCTCGGGATTCAGACCGACGACGTCGAGAAGCTCGCGCACGCGCTCAATGCGCTCCTCCTTGGTGCCCACGCCATGAATGGTCATGGGCTCAGAGACAATCTCACCGATGGTCATACGAGGGTTGAGCGAAGCATAGGGGTCCTGGAAGATGAACTGCATCTCGCGACGCATGTCCTTGATCTCATGCTTGTTCATCTCGGAGACATCTTTGCCCTGGAAGAAGACCTTGCCGGCCGTCGGCTTGGTGAGGCGCATGATGGTGCGACCCGTCGTGGACTTACCGCAACCAGACTCACCAACCAGACCAAAGGTCTCGCCAGGATAAATCTCAAAAGAGATGTCATTTACAGCAGAGACGACACGCTTGGAAAAACGCTTGGCGAACATGCCGGACTCAGCGGGGAACTCCTTAGAGAGGTGCTCGACCTTCAGCAACGGAGTACGCTCGTTGGTATCTGCCATTACGCCTCGCCTCCCTTCTTGGAATCCTTGCGCGTACGGGACGTCTCAGGAGCGTTCTTGAGAAACTCGGGGTCACCGGAGTAGTGGCACGCAGAGTAATGACCAGACTCGGTGACAACGCGCTCGGGGCGCTGCTTGCGGCACTTATCGGTCGCATAGGGACAACGAGGCGAGAACACGCAGCCCTCGGGCAGGTTCATGAGCGAAGGCGGGTTGCCGTGAATCGGCGTAAGCGGCTTCTTCTCTTCGATGGCCTGCTCCGGGATGGAGCGGATAAGGCCCCAGGTGTAGGGGTGGCGGCTCTCGTAGAAGATTTCCTCAGCAGTACCGAACTCGACGGGACGGCCGGCGTACATAACCATGATCTTGTCGGCCATGTCGGCGACGACGCCCAGGTCATGGGTAATCATGATGATGGCGTTGCCGTTCTTCTCCTGCATTTCCTGCATGAGCTCGATAATCTGAGCCTGAATGGTAACGTCCAGAGCCGTCGTGGGCTCGTCGGCAATCAGAATATCGGGATCGCAGGCAAGAGCCATGGCAATCATGACGCGCTGACGCATACCGCCAGAGAACTGGTGCGGATACTCATTGACGCGCTTCTCGGGCTCGGGAATACCAACGAGGTCCAAAAGCTCGGTGGCACGCTTGAGCGCCTCCTGCTTGGAGTAGCCACGGTGCAGACGAAGGCCCTCGCCCACCTGCTTGCCGATCTTATAAACCGGGTTCAAGGAGGTCATAGGATCCTGGAAGATCATCGCGATATCGTTGCCACGAATGTGCTGCATCTCTTCCTCGGTCATCTCGAGGATGGAGCGGCCGCGATAGCGAACGTCACCGCCCTCAATCTTTCCCGGAGGCATCGAGATAAGGCCCATGATGGTCATGGCGGTCACGGACTTACCGGAGCCGGATTCACCGACGACTCCCAGGGTCTCGCCGCGATCGAGCGTGTAGGAGACACCGTCGACAGCGCGAACGACGCCATCCTCGGTGTGGAAATACATCTTAAGGTCATCGACCTCGAGCAGATGCTGGCCCTCGGGAACCGGCTGGTCCTTCAGGTCCACATAGTTCTTGTTCTTCTTCATCCTTATGCGTCCTTCATCTTGACGTCGAGGGCGTCGCGCAGACCGTCACCCAGCAGGGTGAAGGCGAGCACCGTCGAGAGAATTGCCAGACCGGGCATGATCATCATCCAGGGAGCGGTCAGAAGATACTGCTGACCGTCCTGAATCATGGAGCCCCACGAAGGCGTAGGCGGAATAACGCCCATGCCGAGGAAGGACAGAGCGGACTCGGTCAGAATGGCGCCACCAATGTTCATGGTTGCGTAGACCACGATAGAGGCGACGGAGTTCGGGAAGATGTGACGCACGACGATACGAGCATCGGATGCACCCATCGCGCGCGCAGCGTCAACATAGTCGTTTTCCTTGACCGTCAAGATTGCAGAGCGGAAGACGCGCGCAATCGAAGGCCAGCCGAGAATACCGATGGCGATAAAGACGTTCTGAAGGCCACGGCCGATAACGGCGATCATGGCGACAACGAACAGCACGTACGGGAACGCCAGGAAAATGTCCGCACAGCGCATGATGATCGTATCCCAGATGCCGCCGTAGAAACCCGCCAGAGCACCCATGACCAGACCGATCAGCGTGGAGATCGCGGTGGCCATAATGCCGACGGACAGCGAAACACGTGCACCGTAGATAACGCGGACGAGAATGTCACGACCAAGGGCGTCGGTGCCAAACGGGTGCTCGGCACACGGAGCCAGCAGAGAAGTCTCGGCCATGGTGGTCGAGTCGGAAGCCGTCGGAGAACCGAGCCAGGGCTTAGCCCACAGATCTGCGGTCAGGGCAACCACAACGACGATGATGATCCAACAGACACCGATAACGGCGAGTTTGTTCTTACGAAGACGCTTAAAAGCGTCGCCCCACAGCGTGCGGGACTTGGCGGGAGCAGATGCGGCCTTGGTGGCGGTAGCCTGCTCCTGAGACTGAGAATCAGTTTCCTGCATGAGACGTACCTCCCTTAGGCCTTATCCGACGGACCGCCAAGGCGGATGCGCGGGTCGAGGAATGCATAGCTAATGTCGACGAGCAGGTTGATCACCATGACGACGACAACGATGAGCGTAACGCCGCCCATAACGATGGGCCAGTCACGCATGCTAATGGCGCGATAGACCTCATAGCCGATACCGGGCCAGTTAAAGACCGTCTCGGTCAGGATGGCGCCCGAAAGCATGCCGCCAAAGTCGACACCAATATAGGTAACGACGGGGATGAGTGCATTCTTAAGCGCATGCTTGACGATGATCGCGCGATTGGAGAGACCCTTGGCCTTTGCCGTACGGATGTAATCCTGGTTCATGACGTCAAGCAGCTGCGAGCGCATAATGCGGGCGGCGTAAGCGGTCGAAACCGAAGCCAGCGTAATGGTCGGAAGCACATAGTGCATCCAATCCTGATACTGAGAGCTGGAACCGCCGGCACCCGAGATCGGCATGGAGATTGCACCGCCCGTGGCGTCCTTGAGGATGACGCCAAAGAACAGCTGCAGCAACATACCGAGCCAGAAGGCCGGGACCGCAACGAGGATCGACGTGGTAAGCGTTACCAAAATATCCCAGAAGGAATACCGCTTTACCGCCGAAATGATACCCGCACCGATACCCATAATTGCCTCGAGCACGATGGCGCACGCGGCAAGTTTGACCGTATACGGATACTTCTGGGCAAAGATTTCCGTAACCGGCAGCTTGCGCTGATACGAATTGCCCAGATCGCCATGAAGCAGGCCGTTCATGTAATACAAGTAACGGTCCACGAGCGACGTTTGAACGGGATCGCCGTTCTCGTCAAGAATCGCGTTGCCGTCCTCGTCCGACTGGACTAGGTGATAGCGGACGCGAAGCTGAAGCTCCACCTCGGGGGACAGAGCCTTGTCTCCACCGATCAGCTTGATCGGATCTCCCGGCACGATATTCTGGAGGGCGAACAGAATCAGCGTAACGCCCAAAAACACCGGGATGAACTGAAGCACACGTTTAACGATGTACTTACCCATACCACTCCCCTATCTAGGGATTAACCTAAATGGGATGCCGATCGCCAGACCGGCATCCCAAAATTACCATCAGCCAGTTTACCCCAGGTTAGGGAGAACTGTATGTTTCCCATGAGGTCTACGTAAATACTTGACCCTCACGGAAGCTGCAAACTCTTAGGCGAGCTCAGCGGTACCCAGCTCGGCATGCTTCTGCGGATCGACATAGAGGTGCTTGATGCGATCGGAACCGACGATGGTGTGCGTGTAGAACATCACAGGGATGACCGGGCAGTCGGCAGCGACCATTGCGTCGGCCTCCTGCATCTTAGCGACGCGCTCCTTGTCGTCAACAATAGTACGAGCCTCGTCGACCTTGGCGTCGAACTCGGGGTTGCTGTAACCAGAGCGGTTGTCGCCACCGAGGGAGTCGGAATGGAACAGCGGATACAGGAAGTTGTCCATGATCGGGTAGTCGGCAATCCAACCCAGACGACCGAACTGATAGTTAAAGTTCTGATACTGCTCGAGCAGGGCAGACCACTCAGGGGTATCGGAGACAGCGGTAACGCCAACCTTGGCGAGGTCGCCGATGATGGACTCCATGATCTCCTTGTGGCCACCATCCTGGTTGTAGGAAAGGGTCACGTTAATGCCACGATCGCCGTTAGCGCCAGCGGGAGCAACCTTGTCGAGGTACTCGTTAGCCTTGTCGACATCGTAGGCGCAGAACTCCCATGCGCCCTCCTTGTAGCCATCGATGCCCGGAGGAACAATGCCGTCGGCAGGGGTACGGGTACCCTTGAAGATGGTCTTGCAGATGGCCTCACGGTTGATGGCCAGGGAGATGCCCCTACGCAGGTCGGCGTTGTTGAACGGCTCGGCCGTGTTGTTGCAGGTCAGGTAGTAGGTGGAAGGCTCGGAGCCGAGCAGCATGCGCTCGCCGTCACCCATGGTGTAGCCGTCCTTGGACACGCCGCGATCCTTCTTGGCGGCGTCAATCTGAGCAACGGGAACGTCGCAGACATCGAGGTTACCGGCCTGGAACTCCTTGTAAGCGGTCTCCATGTCCTTGATGACCTGGAAGTGGATGCCATCGATCTTGGCCTTGTCGCCATAGTAATCGTCGAACTTCTTGAGGTTGATCTCCTGACCATCCTCCCACTTGCCGTCCATCATGAACGGGCCGTTACCGACCGGTGCAAGGTAGAAGCTCTTGACATCGGACTCGGCGCACTCGGGAACCGGGGCCAGGGCCGGGTGAGAGGCGACGAAGGGGAAGTCGGCGTAAGCAGAAGACAGCTTGACGACGAGGGTCTCATCGTCGGGGCAAGTAACACCGCTGAGCTCGGTAGCGTTACCGGCAAGCAGGTCGTCATAGCCCTCGACCATGGAAAGGTGATAGGAGACCTCGGAAGGGCCGTACTCGGTAGCGATGGCCGACTTGGTGTTGACCAGACGCTCCCAACCGAGCTTGAAGGACTTGGAGGTAACGTCGTCACCGTTGTGGAACTTGGCCTTCTTGATCTTGAAGGTAAACTCGGTGGCGTCGTCGTTGGCCTCAAAGGACTCGCAAGCCAGCGGAACGATCTCGCCCTTCTCGGCGTCATAAGAGGTCAGAGCGTCAAAGAGCTGGTACTCGACCTGAGTGCCCTGGTCCTCCTGGACATTGTAGGGGTCGATGCAGACCGGGTTGTTGATGTAGAAGTTCAGCGTCGAACCGGACTCAGAACCGGAAGCGTCGCCGCCCTTCTTGCCGCATGCGGCAAGAAAAGCCATGGAGCTCGCAGCAAGGGTACCGCCGACAAAGGCGCGACGACCCATAACGGGCTGGTGGAACATAGAATCAGCCATGCCATCCTCCTTATGAGATAGGACAAAGTAAGTTCGGTCGGGCAACGTCAAGACAGCCCAATCGAACCATTCAAACGCGGTCCG
Organism: Collinsella sp.; assembly: GCA_018365375.1. Lineage (GTDB taxonomy): Bacteria > Actinomycetota > Coriobacteriia > Coriobacteriales > Coriobacteriaceae > Collinsella. The sequence continues at coordinate 12,744 of JAGZKE010000045.1, forward strand.
CCGTTTTGGCTGGTTATACAAAGCGGGCCAACGTATTGCAATACAGTAGCGCATTTTATGCACGATTTGGGGCTAATTCCGGTTAACGGTCGAGATTTTCTTTAGTTGGGCGAAGTATATGAGGATATTTTGACTCTGTTACAAATATGTAAATCAGAACCACCCTTAAAAAGGGTGGTTTGCTCTTAGGGTATAACCCACGGGCCCCGGGCTCGCGTCTAAAGGCGCGGGCCCGGACTTCGTCCAGGC
>JAGZKE010000013.1:0-56067 GCA_018365375.1 Collinsella sp.
AAATGGTGAAAATGCGTTGGCGTGATTGGGGAAATTGCGTTGGCGGAATCGGCTAAAGTGCGATGGCGAAATTGGTTGTTTTTACAGTAGCGCTAACAAGGGGCAAGGGTTCGCACTGGACGGCATCGGCCAGGGGCCTGCTCTCGGCCCTGGTCCTGCTGGTCTCAATGTCCGACGAGTGCCCGGAGGGATCAAAGCACCTCGCGACCGTCTGCGAAGTCCTGGACCGCGGTACCGAGGCAGAGGGCGACGACCCATCCGAGCCCCTGAAGGCCGGCTTCCGCTCCCTGCCGAGCGGCCACCCCGCCAAGGGAAGGGCGTCGCAGTTCATCTCCTCGGGCGGCAACGAGCTCAGGAGCATCCTCTCGACGCTCAAGGTGGCACTCCGCCCGTTCTCGTCCGCCCCGGTCGCCTGGATGACCTCCGGCTCCGACATCGACCCGCGCACGGTACTCACGGAGAAGAGCGCCGTCTTCCTCCACGTGCTCGACGAGGGCTCACCCTACAACTGCATCGCGGCGATATTTCTCTCGCAGCTCTGGGCTTCGGTCCAGGCGGTCGCGGACGTGAACGGCGGCAGGCTCCCCCGCCCCGTGCAGATACTCGGCGACGAGTGGGGCAACCTGCCCCGCGTCGAGTGCCTGCCCGCCCTCCTCAGTCTCGGGCGCAGTTACGGGACGTTCTGGGTCGGAGCGACGCAGGACGTATCCCAGCTCAATAAGTATGGCGAGAGAGACGGCCGCAGGAAGATCCTCGCGAACTGCGGTGTGAAGGTCGCCATGAAGCTCGCAGAGGAGGAGGATCGCCGGTACTTCACCGAGCTCATCGGCAAGACCACGCGCCACACGCAGGGCACGAGCAACGGCAGGGCCGCGTCAGGCACGTCCTCCTCGACGTCCTACAGCGAGAGCGCCGACGACGTGATACACCCCTGGGAGTGGCGCGACATGGCCCCGGACCGGGACGGGATCATCGTCGTGAAGCACGCGGACAACGGTATGCCCGCATGTCGAGCCGGCGTCTTCCGCTCCCCCGTCACCGACTGCACCAACACGCCCACAAGGGAGCACTTCGACCTCGGGACCCCCGAGCACGAGGCGGAGAACCGTCGCGCCTACCAGCGCCGCCTCGACGAGTCAGCTGCTGGGAAGATGCGCGAGGAGGCCTCGACCTGGTGCCCAAAGTGGCCCGAGCCGGAGAAGAAGAACGGGAGCAAGCCGGGCGGCAAATTCAGCGGGCTCTCGCTCGACTAGGGAGGCGACCATGACGGCGATAAAGCAGACAAGCGTCTGCAGCGAGAAGCACCTCGCGAGACTCAGGGATTACCTCTCCTGGGACCGCGACAAGGCGCTTGCCCACGGCACGCAGAACATCATCGACGAAGGCCGCTGGTTTCAGGAGATGGCAGACACGAGAGCAGCCATGGGTCACGACATGCCCGGCAAGGCCGGTGCCAAGTGTACCTACATGCAGCACCAGATACTCGGGTTCCTCCCAGACGAGTGCGACCTCAACGGCGGGAAGATGACGCCGGAGCTGTGCATGCGCTATGCGAGGGAGTACGTGGCCGAGCGCTACCCCAACCAGGAAGTCGTGATGGTGCTGCACCGCGAGCGCTGCCGCGCGGACGCCACCGACCGTTACGCCGTGCACCTCGGCATCAACCGCAGTGATCTGGAAACCGGCCGAAGGCTCGACGAGGGTCCCGCACGCAAGGCCGCAACCGCGAGGGTGAAGACCGTCCGCGCCTTGGACGAGAAGTATGGGCTCAGGCAGCTTGAACGCGGCAAGGCCAACTCGCGCGTTCACGCGAGACAACCGGGCAGAGAGGAACGCGAGATGGCCCGCAAGGGGCAGGCCGAGCGCTCCGAGAACGCACGCGTCCGCGTGGCGGTCGCCCGCCGCGTCGAGGAGGTCGGGCGAATGAGGGACTGCCCCGACCGCATGGCCGAGCTCGACCGGCGGCTCAGGCGAGACGGCATCGAGCTCGCGAGGTCGAAGGGCGGGAGCCTCCAGTACCGATTCTTCTCGAAGACCCTCGGGGCCGTGCGGAAGGTCAACGGCGGCAGGCTCGGCTTCGCGGTCGACCGCTCGACCGGCCTCGTCGTCCGCTTCACGCTGCGCGGGATAGCGACGGCGATGAGGGCGTTCTGGGAACTTGAGCGCAAGGCGCACGAGAACCAGAACGGGCGCGGGGACTAAGCACTTGGGCCGGGACGCAACAGGCGTTCCGGCCTTTTTGGCGAGAGCGACTTAGAAGCGGTTCGCCCCCGCCGCAGGCGGCAAGATGATTCCGTGCAACGGAATCCATATCTTGCCTGCACGGAGCGAGCCGGTTGCCCAAGGCAACGCGAGCCCGGGCAGGTGAGCGCCGGTTGAGCCGACGCCGAGGAGACGCGACCCTGGGGAGCGTCGCACGACGGCGCTCGGCGACCCGGCGCGAGAGGCCCAGCCCGGCGACCACGGCGGAGCGATGGCGACTTCTGGAAGCCATCGAGCGCAGCCGTTCGCCGGGTGGGGCCGGCGTGAGCGGAGGCGGACGAAACGCGACCCTGGGGAGCGTTGCCAGGGAGCCGCAGCGAGAGCGACGCCGTGCGTCGCGGGGGTCCCGCCCATAAGCGGGACCCATCGGCCGCAAGGCCGATTGCTACACCCCGACCCTCTCGGCGTACAAGTTGAAGAGGTGGGCGACAATCTTCTCCTCGTCTCCGCCGAAATCAACGCCATAGGCGGCCTCAACGGCAGTGTCGAGCGCCTTGTGCGCCGCCATCAGCTCGGGGAAGAACGTCTCGTTCTTGGGATCGTACATGTCCGCGAGCGTCGCACCTTCTTGGGCGTCACGGGCATCGAGCACGGCCTGGGCGCAGCGCTCGACTTCCTCGCGTTGGGATTCCGTGGGCTCGGGCCAGACGAAGTTGTTGTAGTCAATACCAGCCGAGTACTGATAATCATCTTTCAGTCTTCCGGTCACGACCCTAACCCATGCATTATGAAATTGGGACTGCAACACCCCATATTGATAGAGAGTTGCATTTGGGATAAGACGAACTTTATTGCTACAAAAGACCTCAGCATCGACGAACCCCATTGGGATGTATCGCCTTCGGCTTGATGAAACCTCTGGTATCAAGATTGAATCTGTATCCGACAGGATTTCAGTTCCAAAATGGGCAGGGCACTCCGCAGCCTTAACGGTCTGACTTCTCTTGCTCTTGAGCCGATACCGGCGTACCGCTTCAACCCTTTCCCTGCATTTAGGCAGATTCTTTAGCTCATCCCAATTTGCGTTCCCAAGCCATAAACACCAACGGCTTTTGCCACGGATAAATTCTTGTGATCCAAGCCACTTGTGAAAGAATTTCTCTGCACCAGGTTCACTTTGCAAGAATTCGATTTTCTGCTCATCAGTGAAAAGGTAATTGCCGTCGTCTATAGGCTGGGAGCCTATTCCCATTTCTGGAACATCTGATAATGGCTTACTTCTGCTGTAGACAAAAACGTCCGGAGCGTCTTTCAGATACGCATTGATTCGAGCCGTGGGAATCTGTTCTTCGTCGCTGTCCGGGGTCGCGTGGTAGAAGAGCGTCTTGGTCCCCGACTCGCGGGAGAACCCGACGATGACACAGAACACGTGTGCCTTGTCCGCAGCCTCGTTGTCCCACCTGAACGTGTTGTGCGCGAAGTCGATGTGGATACCCAGGTCGTACAGGGGTTTCCAGAGGTTGGCGACCTGCTCGCCCTGACATATCGAGTTGGTAGAGACCAGGGCGCAGCGCGTGCGCTTTCCCTGCGTGAACCTCGCGGCCTTCATGTACCAGGCCCCGCAGTAGTCGATGTTGCCTGCATTCTTCGCTCCGTCGAAGACCTCAAGGAGCTCCGCCTTCTGCTCCTTGGACTGGTTACGGGCCCCAAGGAAGGGCGGATTGCCCACGAGGTACGTGAGGTCATCGGGGAACACCTCGGACCAATCGGTCTTGAGGGCGTTGCCCTCATGGAGGTTGCTGAGGCTCCTGAGCGGCAGGAAGTCGAAGTCGTAGTCGACGTATATCTCCTGCGTCTTTCGGAGCATCTGCTCCTCGGTGATCCAAAGGGCGGTCTTGGCGACCGAGACGGCGAAGTCGTTTATCTCGATGCCGTACAGCTGGTCTAGGGACACGCGGACAGGGCTGTCCTGCGCGACGACGAGGGACGTCTGTCCCGCGTTGCCGGTCTCCTCGCTGAGCTCGTCCTCGATGATTCGGTTCTCGATGGTGCGCAGCTGCCGGTACGCCTCGGTAAGGAAGTTGCCCGAGCCGCATGCCGGGTCGCCGATGGTGATGGAGGCCACCTTGTCGTGCAGCCTCGCCAGGGCCTGCTTGCGCTTGGCAGCTGTCTTCTCGCCCTCGGCCTCGTGCAGCTTATCCCACAGCTCGTCGAGGAAGAGTGGCCTGAGGCAGCGCTCGATGTTCTCGACGCTCGTGTAGTGCATGCCCCCGGCATGGCGCGTCTCGGGGTTCAGCGTGCCCTCGAACACGCCGCCGAAGATGACGCCCGAGATCTCGCGCCAGTCGAAGTCCTGGGACGCGTCAGTGATGGCCTCGAGAATCTCCGAGGTCATCTGCGGGACGATGATGGAGGAGTCGGCGAACAGACCGCCGTTCACGTAGGGGAAGGCCGCGAGGTCCTCGTCCATGTACTCGTCCCTCTGCTCTAGGGGCGTGTCGATCGTCTCAAACAAATCGACCAGTTTTCGGCGGAGCTTCGCGGGGTCTCCCTCGCAGTACCTGCCGAACGCCTGGTGCGATTGCAGGAGGTCGGCGTCCTCGGCGTAGAGCAGGAAGATGATTCGGGTGATGAGCACGTTGAGGGAGCGCTGCTCCTCTTGCGCCCGATCATCCTTCTCCTCAATGTGGTGGTACTGCTTGGCGAGGGCATCGTAGAGCCTGGAAACGTAGGCCCCAGCCTCGATGGAAAGCTGCTGCTCCTTGTGCAGGCGGCTCGTCTCGTTGGAGGTCAGGAAGGACAGAAGATACAGGCTGTCCGGGAGCTCTTCGAGGGAGAACTCCTGCACGGTATCCTCGGGCCGCTCGTTGTCGAGGTCGTAAAGGCGAAAGGTCCCGAAGTTGCACGTCATCACCCAGCGGGGGCGCTCGGAGTACGGCAGGTGCCGCGCGTACCACATGGCCTGCTGGAGCGGCGTCTCCATGCCGCCGTTCCTGGGTTCTGGCTTGTCGAGGTCGATACCCCACGACTTCTGCTCGCACAGGAAGTTGTGGTCGGAGACGAACACGTCGATGCGGCGGCCTCTCACCTTCCGCTCGAAGTCGACGAAGCTGTCTATGGTGTTGGACGGGATGCCCAGGACGTTGATGAGCAGATCTACCCAGAACTTTTGCGTGTCCTGCTGCTCGTTGTTGGAGCCCGCGGGGATGGCGGCAAGGCGCTTCTGCCACCGCTTGACGAACTCTTTTGCCTCTTTCTTGCTGGCAGGCATACCGGACCTCCTGCGTCGTTGTCACTTTCGGACAATTTTAAGGGGTAAAAGCCCTCTTCCAAGCGGAAGGGCGAGTTTTCAACGGTCCACGGTGTCGCAGGGTCCCAGGCGAAACCCGAAGACGCCGGGGGCTGTTGGAAACTCGCCCATCTCACAGCAACGTCACCCTAGGTTTTCAACGCTTTCCATGGCCGAAGGGCTTCTTATAAGCCCGTAGGCTGTGGGAAGGGTTGGAAACCGGACTTTGGGCATAGCCCTTCACAAAAAAACTTTCTACCCAAATTCTACCCAACTGACGTTAACGATGCCCTTATATAAGAAAGCAGGTCAGACGATTTATACCGTCTGACCTGCATTTACTTCTGGTGCCCCCGGGCGGATTCGAACCGTCGACACCCGCTTTAGGAGAGCGGTGCTCTATCCCCTGAGCTACGGAGGCATGTTGTACTAGTGTAGCAGATTTACGCCGTTGTAATACAGCGTATAGCCACTCTTCGAAGTTGCGGTGGAACAGCCCTCCGGAAAGTGTGTCCCACTATCCAGGCAAATTCTGGGTCAAACTTTCCCAATGGGACCTCGCTGGAAACTGTGTCCCAGAATTTCGGCTCGAAACGGGACACGGTTTCCCAAACGACCCCGTTCCGGAAACTACATCCCGGAATCGGCGCTCGAACTGGGATGCACTTTCCCAATCGAGCCCCATGGGAAACTGCGTCCCACTTTGGGGGGCGCTCTTTAATGACTAGTTACCTTTGTGGAAGAGGTTTTTGATAACGGAGGGGATGCTCTTGGCGCCCTTGGCCGTCACATCGATAAAGTCGGGCGAACGCACAAGCTTATCCTCGTCGACGTACTTGCGGACAGCACGAAGCGTCTCTTTGTCGTCGCGCGTCGAAAACGTAAAGTGACCGTTGTCCTTGGTGAAGATGGCAAAACGCGTGATCTTCTTGGTGCCGCGTAAAACCTCGGCGGCAATATAGTCGACCTCGTCCCACGGGATTTGAATATAATCCTCGGGATTGCGCTCGTTGTAATACTCGAACGCCTTATTGCCCACCATCACGTTACCGTGGCTGGTAAGCCCCATCAGGCAGGTTGCCGGCGTTGCCAGATCGACCGTGCTGTTCTGAGATTGCGCCATACGCGCCTCGCCCTCCAATAAAAACAATCGGACCGCATCCAGTGTACCCACCGGGTGCGGTCCGTTTCAATGGCTCAAAAGCCCTTACCTAGCAACTCTCGGTCTTAAGCCGAAGCGTGCTTACATGAAGCCGCAGAAGCGACCGATGATGCCGACGGCGAAGAGAGCCAGGATGATGACGATCGGGCTGACCTTCTTCTTGAGGAGCTTGCAGACCAGCAGGGTCAGGCACACGGCGGCAAGGCCGGGGATGAGCTGATCGAGGTTGGCCTGAAGCGTGGTGACCTTCATCTGATCAAGGGCGGTAGCACCGACGGAGTTGTACATCGTCAGCGCTTCCTTGATACCCTCGGAACCGGAGGGCAGGCTAGCCCAGTCGATAAAGGCGCCAGCAGACTGCTTGACCGTGGAGACGATCGGGGTGAAGGAAATGGACACCCAGCGCTCGACCAGGGCGCCGATGATGAACATACCCAGGATGGAAGCGCCCTCGGTGACCTTGCCCATCAGACCACCGGAGAGGTCCTTGGCGATGGAGGAGCCGACCTTGTAGCCAAACTCCTGCGTGTACCACAGGAAAGCGTAACGGATGATGTTCCACGCGAAGAAGAACAGCAGCGGACCGACGATGCTGCCGGACATGGCCAGGGAAGCGCCCAGAGCGCCCAGAATCGGGCGAAGGGTGAACCAGAAGACGGGGTCACCGACGCCGGCGAGCGGGCCCATCATACCGACCTTGACGCCCTGGATGGCGACATCATCGATCGGAGCACCGTTGGCGCGCTCCTCCTCGAGGGCGAGGGTAACGCCAATGACGGGGGCGGAAACATAGGGGTGGGTGTTATAGAACTCCAGGTGGCGCCTAAGAGCGGCAATCTGGTCATCCTTGCTGGTGTAGAGCTTCTTGATCGCAGGGATCATTGCGAAGCACCAGCCGCCGTTCTGCATACGCTCGTAGTTCCACGAGCCCTGAAGGAACTGATGACGGAAGCAAACCTTCTTGCGGTCAGCCTTGGTGAGCTGAATCTTGTTCTCTGCCATATGTATCACTCCCCTCCTACTCGTAATCGTTCAGAATGTCGCCGAGCGGGTCGCCGGAGCCACCGCCCATGCCGCCACCCTGCTTGGCCAGATCCTTAAGGCCAAGGTAGATGAGGGCAAGGGAGATGCCAATGAGACCAAGGGCGATCAGCGTGAGCTGAGGGATGGCAGCAAGGACGAAGCCGAGGACGAAGAACGGCCAGGTCTCCTTGGTGGCCATCATGTTGATGACCATGGCGTAACCGACGGAAGCGACCATGCCGCCGCCGACAGCCATGCCGCCGGACAGCCAGTCGGGCATAGCGTTAAGCGCGTTGGTAACGGCCTCGGCCGGGATGACGCACAGAAGCACTGCCGGGATGGCGATACGAAGGCCCTGCATGAGGATGGCAGCATACTGCCAGCGCTCGATGCCGGAGAAGTCGCCCTTCTCGGCGCAACCGTCCATGGCGTGAGCGATAGCGGTAGCAATGGTACGGCAGATCATGGTCAGGAACAGACCAGCGACCGACAGCGGGACGGCGACGGCGATAGCGGTGGTAACGGCCTTGGCCGAATCGGTGGCGCCACCGTTGAGGGCGAGCACCATGATGATCGAAGAAGCGACCGAGGCCAGAGCGGCGTCAGGCGCGACAGCGGCGCCGACGTTAGCCCAGCCAAGGGCCATCATCTGGAGCGAACCGCCCAGGAGGATGCCCTCCTGAAGGTGACCGGTTACGAGACCGATAAGCGTGCATGCCACGAGCGGCTGATGGAACTGGAACTCATCCAGAATGCCTTCCATACCGGCAAGCAACGCGACAATCGCAACAAGCAGAATAGTGATTGCAGACATGTATCGGACCCTCCTTTACTATGCTTGAGCGGCCAGTTCGGCCTTAGCTTTCTTCAACATGGCGTCGAGATCCTCGGAGGAATCCGAAGGAACCTTGCGGACCTCGAACTTGACGCCCTTGGCCTTGAGGGCCTCGAGAGTCTTGACGTCGTCATCGCCCATAGCAACGGCGTTGGTGACGACGACCTTGCCCTTGGAGTGAGCCATGGAACCGATGTTGACTTCCTTGATGTCGACGCCGGCCTCGATGGCCTTGAGCAGATCCTGCGGGTTCTCGAAGAGCAGCATGGCCTTGGTGTCACCAAAACGCGTGTCCTTGACGACCTCGGCCATCTTCTTGATAGGCACGACGTTGGCATGGACTCCCGGAGGGGCAGCCTGCTCGATCATGGTCTTGCGGAGCTCGTCGTGAGCGACGCCGTCGGAAACCACGATGATGCGGTTGGGGTTGATCTGCTTGGTCCACGTGGTGGCCACCTGACCATGCAGCAGACGGGTGTCGATACGGACATGGGCAATCTTGATGTGCCCGTCGCCGATGACCGTTCCCGGAGGGATGGCGCCTGCAGGAGCAGCGGCGGCCGCAGCCGGCTTCTTCTCCTCGGGCTCCAGAGACTCGGGCTTGACGCGCACGCCAGCCTTAGCCTCAGTCACGAGATGTTTTGCGATCGCATGTGCAGTATTCTTTGCGTCAAAGCGCTGCGAATATGCCTCGATGAGCATAGGCAGGTTGACACCGGTGACGATAGCCCAGGAATCGTGGCCCTCGATGAGCCCGCTGATCTGGTTGAACGGCGTGCCGCCCCACAGATCAACGAGGAAGAGCACCTGCTCCTGGTCCTCGAAGGAAGCGACTGCTTCCTCGACCTTGGCACGGAAATCGTCGGGGCCCATGCTCGGCTCGAGCGAGACCACGGCAACAGACGGTTGATCGCCAAAGACCATCGAGCCCGTCTGCTTGATTCCAGCTGCCAAGTCCCCGTGGCTAGCAAGAACAATACTTACCATCACATAACCTCCTTTTTGTCTACGTATTTCCTACACGACATGAAAGGAGTATAGCTGTTTGGTTTGTGGAATTATAGCTAAATCCGCAAAAGGTTGGATTATTTGTTTAAACGTCTAGGTTTGTTACAAGTTGATTACGTTACTGCTTTTTGACTCATTACACGACAAGGCGTCGCTCATCAAGCCATGCATTTTACAGATACAAGCAGGCTGTTCATTAATATCGATTTTAGGCAAGCGCGAATGCGCTTGTACTGCCGCTATTTTGTTTAAACAGACATGGCTTGACTATTTTCGTGACTTATGGTCTATGAAACCACTCAAAATAGTTGCGGTGGAATAGTTCTTGCTTAAGAGCCAGAAGGCTGGATTTAGGAACTATTTCACCGCAACTTATAGGGAATCCTAGGCGATGTGGAGTGGGTTGGCGGCGTCGACGGCATCGGGGGCGTCGGAGAGGCCGTCAGGAGCAGCGTCTGCCGGATCCTCTTCGGGGGTCTCGATCTGTTTGATCATGACCTCTTGGCCCTGCAGCAGGTATGTCTCGCCGCTACCGCAATGGGGACAGGTCTTGCCGTGCTCGACCGTCGCGTAGTCGCGGCCACATGCCTCGCAATGCGTCACAGCCTTGACGGGCTCCACAACAAGCTCCGCGCCCTGCGCGATAGGCTTTTTATCTGCTGCCCAGCGCCAAGCGTCGAGCAGCAAGTCGGGAACGACGCCCGAGACCTCGCCCAACAGCAACGTTACGCTCGAAACGCGACGCACGCCATGAGCGCGCGCTACATTCTCGACATCGCGAATGATGTGGTAAACGATCCCCAATTCATGCACTTTTTCTTCCGCCGTTCCCGTTATGGCTACTTACTTGCGACCGAACTTAATCTTGATGGCGCGCTTGAGCGCGTACTTGCCCAGGCTTGGAAGCTTTTGCTCGTATTTGACCATCGTGGAGCACTCGGGGCGGTCGCGATCCAGATGGATGGCGTCGAACGCGCACTTGGTGGTGCACAGGCCGCAGCCGATGCACTTGTTGGGGTCGACGATCGAGGCGCCGCAGCCCAGGCAGCGGGCGGTCTCGGCGCGCACCTGCTCCTCGGTAAAGGTCTCAACATACTCGCTAAACGGCGCAGCCTTCTCGCGTTCGCGGTCCACATGCGCAACCTCGCGGCTCGCGTTGTCGTAGCTCTCGATCACGACATCGTCGCGGTCGAGCGCGGTGTAGCGGCGCTGGTTGCGGCCGATGGTGAGCGTGGAGCCCGGCTGCACAAAGCGATGGATGGACACGGCAGCCTCGTGGCCGGCGGCGATGGCATCGATGGCAAAGCTCGGACCGGTATAAACGTCGCCGCCCACAAAGATGTCGGGCTCGGCGGTCTGATAGGTCTGGGGATCGGCAAGGGCGCCCTGGCCGCGGCCGAGCTCCACCTTGGAGCCAGCCAGCAGGTCGCCCCACACAATGGACTGGCCAATCGACATGACGACACGGTCGGCATCGACACGGCGCAGATCGTTCTCGTCGTACTCGGGCGCAAAACGGCCCTCGTCGTCAAAGACACGCGTGCAGCGCTTGAAGGTGATACCGCACACACGACCGGCCTCGTCCAGGTGAATCTCCTTGGGGCCCCAGCCGCAGCTGATGTGAGCGCCGTCCTCAACGGCCTCGCGACGTTCCTCCTCGCTGGCGGGCATCTGGGCCTCGCTCTCCAGGCAGAACATCTCAACGTGCTCAGAGCCCAGACGGCAGGCGTTGCGGGCAACGTCGATGGCCACGTTACCGCCGCCCACCACAATGGTGCGGCCGGACAGGGTATCGATCTTGCCGCTGTTAACCTCGCGAAGGAAGTCGACGGCCACGGTCACGTCCTCGGCATCCTCGCCCGGAATACCGGCAAGGCGGCCGCCCTGGCAGCCAATGGCAACGTAGAAGGCCTTAAAGCCCTGCTCGCGCAGCTCGTCGAGCGTCACATCGCGACCGACCTCAACGCCATAGCGGAACTCGGCACCCATCAGGCGAATGATCTCGACCTCGGCCTCGATAACATCCTTCTGCAGCTTAAAGCTGGGAATACCGTAGGTGAGCATGCCGCCCGGGCGCTCGTTCTTCTCGAATACGACGGGCTTGTAGCCCTTCTCGGCCAGATAGAAGGCACAGGACAGGCCGGCCGGACCGGCACCGATAATGGCAATCTTCTGATCGAAGCCGCCAGCGCGCGTCGGCGTCACCACAGGTGGGACATAGCGGGTCGCGGCATCCAGATCGCGCTGAGCGATAAACTTCTTGACCTCGTCGATAGCCACGGCGGCGTCCACACGGCCGCGAGTGCAGGCATCCTCGCAGCGGCGGTTACACACGCGGCCGCAGATGGCGGGCAGCGGGTTCTCACGCTTGATGAGCGCCAGTGCCTCGTCATAGCGACCCTGAGCCGCGAGCTTCAAATAGCCCTGAACGGCAACGTGCGCGGGGCAGGCCGTCTTGCAGGGAGCGGTGCCGGACTCATGCGTCTCGATGCGGTTGTCGTTGCGGTAGTTGGGCGACCACTTGGTGTGGTCCCACTTGGTGGCATCGGGCAGCTCCTGGCGCGGATACTCGGGCACCTGTCCGCCGGCCTTTTTGCTGCAGAGCTTCTGGCCCAGCTTGGCGGCGCCGGCCGGACACACCTCGACGCAGCGACCGCAGGCCACGCACTTGTCCTTCTCGACCTTAGCGACATAGGCCGAGCGCGACAGGTTGGGCGTGTTGAACAGCTGCGAGGTGCGCAGGGCGTAGCACACGTTGACGTTGCAGTTGCAGATGGCGAAGATCTTGTTCTCGCCGTCGATATTAGTGATCTGGTGCACAAAGCCGTTGTCCTCGGCCTGGCGCAAGATGTCGTAAACCTCGTCGCGGGTCACGTAATGGCCACGATCGGTCTCAACCACGTAGTCGGCCATATCGCCCACGGCGATGCACCAATCGGCCGGGTCGTCGGCGCAGCCCTCACCCATCACGCGACGGCTCGCGCGGCAGCTGCAGGTGCTGGCGGCATATTTGCCATCGTATTTGTCGAGCCAATGCTCAATATGCTCGATCGGCACCGACGTGCTCGCGGCATCGATAGCCTTCTCGACCGGAATGACATGCATGCCGATGCCGGCACCACCGGGCGGCACCATCGGCGTGGCCTTGGACAGCGGTCCCTTGGACGCCTGCTCAAAGAACTTAGCATAGACCGGGTGCTCCTCGAGCTGGCTCACGCGCATGTTGAGGAACTCGGCGGAACCCGGCACCAGCATGGGCAGCACCCACTGCTTGGCGCGCTCGGGGTTTTCCCAGTTGTACTCGAGCAGACCCGTGTAGCTCATGTCGTCGAGCATCTTCTCGATATCGGCTTCGGGCATGCCGGTGAGCTTGACCATCTCGGGCAGCGTATAGGGACGGCGCATCTTCATCTTGCAGAGCACTTCGGCCTGCTCGTCGGTTGCGGCCTCGGCAAACGACCAGTACTCGTAGCCCAGCAGCTCATCGCGATGCAGTAGACGGTTGGTGCAATGCTCGCACAGCTTGACGATTGCCTCTCGCGGATGCTCCGGCAGCGGCGGCACAAACTCCGCGCCGATATCGGGCTCGGTGTAGCTAATTCCCGGTCCGTTGAGAATCATGGTTGTCCCTTCTCTTGCCACAGCCCGGCGAGACCGCGGCGCCCCTCTTTTTTGCAGGCCGGGCATGCCCCATGCCGTTCACCCGCCATTGTTGACATTGTGTCAAAAATAGTATTGACGAACCGTCAACAATATTCAAGACTGTTAGGCGAACGGTCAGGCAAAAGAGGATGAAAGGCGGCAAAAACATGGGCAACAACACAGCAGATACCTCTGTGGTCGATGCCGTCCCCGCATCCGATAGCGCGGCAAAGCGCCTGACGGGCGACGAACGCCGTCGCGAGATCCTCGATGCCGTGCGCACCGTAAGCTCCGAGCTGGGCGTGTCCCACCTATCGGTATCGGCCGTGACCAAGCGAGCCGGCTGCACGCGTTCATTGTTCTACCACTACTTTGCCGATATGGACGCCGCCGTCACCGCTGTTATGGACGAGGCGATCGACGGCTTTATCTCCGAACTCGAGCAGTGGAACGCCGACCGCACCGTCGGCGATATCGAGGGCGCGCTCGACACCGTCGCCCCGCTCTTTAAGCGCCTGGTCGCCAGCGGCCACGAGCTGCCGAGTACGCTCACCTCAAGCAGCGGCGCGCTCTACGGCGGCTTTTTGCACAACGTGGTCCAGCGCGTGGCGCAGTATATCTGCGACACCACCGTGGTGGATTTTGTCGCCCATCATGAGCTACGCATCGACCATGTCTACGAGACGTTCTACACCCTCATCATGGGGTTGTTGATGTATATCCGCACGCACCCCGATGTGCCCGACGAGACGGTCAAGGAAATCATCGCCTCGACACTCCACATCGAGGGCTATACCGCCAAGTATCCGGAGCGCAAGCTTCAGAACTGACGACATTTGGCCAAACTGCCCGCGATCAGAAGAGGGGCCGCGGGCGTGTGAAAGGAGAGCAGCATGCTGTTCGATGTTTGGGGTAGCGATACCCTTATCCACTGGGCCGGCTGGGCCATGGTCTTTATCGGCCTGATCGTGCTCAACGAGGTCGGCCGCCGCACCAAGCTCGGCGCGGCAATCATCTTTGGCGTGGCTCCGCTGGCCATGACCATCTACTGCGTCGCCATCGCCGTGGGCGTTTCGCAGGGTGCTGAGTGGGCGCTCACCAACCCCACCCATGTGTACCAGAACAGCTGGTTCCACTACGCCAAGGTATACGCGGCGCTCGCCGGTTGCTGGGGCTTCATTGCCATTAAGTACCAGTGGGGAAAGATCGGCAAGGCGCATTGGTTCCGCGCATGGCCGTTTGTGATCGTCGCCATCAACATCATGATTGCCGTCGTGTCCGACTTTGAGAGCGCCTATCACTTCTTTGTCCTGGGCGAGTCCACCTGGGTCACCTCCGAAGGTGCTACGCAGCTGGCCGGCTGGAACAACGTGTTCAACGGCATCGCCGGTATCATCAACATCTTCTGCATGACCGGTTGGTGGAGCGTCTACGCCTCCGAGGACAAGACCGACATGCTGTGGCCCGATATGACCTGGGTCTACATCATCGCCTACGATATCTGGAACTTCTGCTACACCTACAACTGCCTGCCCACCCACTCCTGGTTCTGCGGCTTTGCACTGCTGCTGGCGCCCACCGTCGCCGCCTTTATCTGGAACAAGGGCGGCTGGATCCAGAACCGCGCCTTTACGCTGGCCATTTGGTGCATGTTTGCCCAGGTGTTCCCGTACTTCCAGGAGGAGTCCATCTTTGTGACCCACTCCACGCTCGACCCCGGCGCCGCTACCGCGGTCTCGATCGCCGCACTGGTCGCCAACGTCGCCGCGATCATCTACATCGCCTACCGCGCCAAGAAGCTCGGCCGCAATCCCTACAAGCAGGATGTCTTTGAGGGCACCAGCGATTGGGAGAAGGCTACTGCTCGCCGCGCCAAGGTTGATTACGCGCACGCCGAGTAACGCGCCTGACGCAAGCACCGCTTGAATGTGAAGCCGCCTGGCCGACTCCGCGCTATGCAACGTATTGCATGCCCCCGGAAAGCGATTTGTCCGCTTTCCGGGGGCTTTTTGTTGTTGAGGGGGATGCGGCCGAACGATGCGCTCAGGTTAAATCGGATCTTATATTTCGTATGCGCTTTATATGGCTCCATTTTTGGGTACAGTGTTGTCCCGATATTGAGCTTGGGGGATATATGAAAGATGAGACGATGGGCCAAGAGGATGCGGCCCAAGATGCAGAAGCTTGCGCTGAGGCCTTGGAGAGCTTAGACCGGATTTCACTCGATGAGATTGCGTTTGACGATTCGGGCGTTGATGTGCAGGATGAGCCGGAAACCGAGGCGCAATCCGATGATCAGGATGCAGGCGACGTTGAGCCTGCCGAAGATGAGGCAGATCACGAAGACACCGAATGCGAGGCCGACGACCAGCCCGAATCCGACACGAGCGAGGAAACCATCTTGCTCGACAACTTGCCGGCCGAAGATTCGCTGACCCGCGAGCTCCCTGGCTTAGGCTCTGCGCCTGCCGTGGACGAGACCATCGCCATGGGCGATATTCCCCTGCCGTCCGTTCCCTCGGCACGCGAGGCCGAGGTTCGCCATCGCAAAATGTCGCCCAAGCGCCGCAATCTGATGGTTGCCGGCGTCGTAGCCGTCGCGCTTGTTGCCGGCGGCGCAGGCTATGCTGCCTGGAACGGATATCAACAAGAGCAGGCTGCCGTGCTTGCCGCAAACGCCCATACCATGATGTCGGTGCAGATTGGCGTGCATGCCGCGGGCCTCGACTGCTCAACTGGCTCCAAGATTCCCGTGCAGGTGAGCGGACAAGATTCCGACGGTTCTTCCGTGAGCGAAACGCTCTACGTTGACGAGCACGGCCGCGGCATCAAACTGCTGCCCGGCGATTACACGCTCTCCATCGCTGCCTCCCCCATCGCGGCCGACGGCACCATCTATACCGTCCCGACCACCAAGACGCAGGTCACCGTTAAGAGCGATGGACAGGATTTAAGTGCCCAGGCCACCTTTAAGCTCAAGGTGCCTTCGGCCGACACGGTGACTGACGACCAGATCGATGCCGCCGCCAAGTATGCCGAGGAGGGCGGTGCGAGCTCCGCCGCGGCTGCCAAAGTGCTCCAGCAGGCAGCAACCGCGCGGCGCGACGCCGCCGTCAATGCCGTGAGCGCGCAAAAGGCACAGGCGTCCCGTGATGCTGACGCTCGCCACAAGGCAACCGACCTCTACCAGCTCGATATTCCCGTCGAGTGGTACGGCAAGGTCGCAACTTGGCAAAACGGAAGCACGCTATGCATCTATCTGGGCGACGACGCCAATACGCCGCTCGTGACGCTCGTCGCGGTGCGCGAGGGCGAGAGCTTTACGCCCGATGAAGGCGATACGGTTTTGGGCGCGGCCAATCTAGGCAACGGTTATACCGTCTACGCCAGCGGCCCCGTCTATCCGTACGTGGTGCCCCAGACCATCAACGGACAGACGCAGAACCCCGTGTCAACCTACCCCATGGACACGGCCATTGAGCTTGTCGAGCTTACGACCGGCAACCGCTATACCTATAGCCAGATCAAGAACGTGCTGGTCGGCAAAGACGGCAAGGCCGACGCCGCCGCCAAACTCGAGACCGACTACCTCGCCCAGATTCTGATGCCGAGTATCAAAGCCCAGGACTAGCCTGGCGCAGCAAGGTGCTCCCCAACCGTGATGAGGGAGCCAGGAGGTCCTGACCCCACAGGTCCATAGATGATTAGGCAAGGAGCCACTTCCATGCGGGCACAACGTGGACCACACCGTGCTCGCATGAAATATCGGTCTGTTCATCCATGGTAACGATTGCCGACTCGCCAAGATCGAACTGGGCCATCGAGGCATCAAGCGCGGCAATTTCGCGCTCGCGCGTTTTCTCACGTGCCATATCCGCACTCACCTGAATCAGGCTATAAGCCCGCATGAGAAGCGCGTCCCCAGCCACAAAGTCCACCTCATGGCTTTTGCTCTTCTCTTTGATCAGCAGGCGGCAGACCGAGCCGGTCCTCACCGCGGGAGTCTTTCTTCTTAGCGCATTGAACACTGCGGTCTCGAGCCTCTGGCCCTGGTCCAATGCCGATGCCGGAGAGAATGCTCCAAACATCGCAGGGTCGACAGCGTAGACCTTAGACGCAGACCGCATGTTATTTGCCAGTGAACGCGTGAACTCCGGCACAGAAAATAACAGGTAGGCGTCCTCATAATACTCAAGTAAATCGCTGAGCGAATTACGACTGACGGGTATCTGTCTGCCCTTGAACTCGTTGTACACTTTGTTCACTGACAGCTCTCGTCCCGAAGATGCCATACACCGCGTCAAGAACAGCGATGCCAGGCGAGGGTTCTTGACGTCGTAACGTTCAACGACGTCCATGGCGACCGTTCGCGAAGCATATTCCTGTAGCAGCTGAATCGCGTCTGCAGGCGTCTGCTCAAGCGTCGCGATGAATCCCCCTCGTTCAAGATACCCGATCAGATGATGCCGAAGCAGCGCCGCATCGCTCGGAGAAAAGGTCGCATCTGGCTCGGGAACGCTCCCCGTCTTATATCGAACGTATTCCGAAAAACTCAACGGAAAAAGCTCTCGCACAAGGGAACGACCCCTGAACTCGCTCTTAAGTTCTGAGGACAGCATCTTAGAAGAAGATCCCGTCACATAGACGGTCGCTTTCTCCGTATCGACTACACGCCGCAGAAACGCACCCCATTCGGGGATTTCCTGGATCTCGTCAAAGAAAATGTAAGCGCCCTCGGTTCGAGCAACAGGATACAGCGCATAGAACGTGTCGAGCACGTCCGCCAGCAGCGATGGCTCATACGGGCGCAAGCGCTCATCCTCAAAATTGAAGTAAAGCATCCGGTCAAGCTCGACGCCCCGGCTCTGAAGCCGCCGCATCTCCTGATACAGGCGATACGTCTTTCCACAACGGCGGGCCCCCACAATCACATTTACGATGTTGTCGCGCTTTGGCTCCTGTGGGTTTCCTAGATCAAGGTCTCGCTCAAAGACCTGCGGAACCCCCTGCCGTTCAAAGTCCTTTATTTTCTGGGCGATCAAGTCGTTGAATGCCATGATTCTCCAATCTTGCTCTCTAGCTAATCAAAATTATA
This sequence comes from Collinsella sp., assembly GCA_018365375.1. GTDB lineage: Bacteria > Actinomycetota > Coriobacteriia > Coriobacteriales > Coriobacteriaceae > Collinsella. The sequence goes on from JAGZKE010000013.1 coordinate 18,257, forward strand.
GCGATTCTTGATTAATTAGAGAGCAAGATTGTGTGTAGCTTGATTAACACTTAAGCAAGTTTTATCACCGTTATTGCTCCGAAGGATATCGAGTGGCTAAGAGGACAACCGAGCTCGAATGCGACTCCCCGAGCAGTCAATTTGGGACGGGGCTTTTTTGACTACCCTCCCCCTGTAGAAAAATCCCTAACGCAGTTGCGGTGAAATAGGGCTGTTTTTGCTGGTCAAATCGCAAAATAGTCCCTATTTCACCGCAACTTATTGGTGGCCTTTTGGATGGCACTCAGCGCCACGGATCGGCTTCGAACAGTGGCTCGCGCTCGGGGCGGCGATCGCTGTAGGGATCGTAGCCGTCATCGTCCTCGTTCTCGGCGCGGATATAGGGGTCGCGCGGCTTGGGTGCCGGCTTAGGCGCAGGCTTGGGTGCGGCGGGTGCGGCGGGCGCCGCCTCAGTCGCCGGTGCGTTCGTCTTGTTCTCGTCTTTCATCTGCATATCTCCTTGCCGTGCAATTGTGTTCAACACCATCGATTGTCGCACGAAAAAGGGCGGCGGACCCAATTGGATCCGCCGCCCTTGGCGTTTAGAGACGGCTAGTAGTTTTTAAGGCATGGCCCAAAATCTACTCGGCGTCGGGGACCTCGTAGGTGGCCGCCGGCGTGTTGTCGCACACGACGGTAAAGCCGCCGTCCTTGTCGACATCGACCGTCACCTGATCGCCCTCGCGCACCGTACCGTCGATGATGGCGACCGCGATGGCATCCACGACCTCGCGTTGCACCAGACGCTTGAGCGGACGGGCGCCAAAGACCGGATCCAGGCCGCCCACGGCGAGCATCTGCTTGGCCGCCGGGGTGATGGCAAGCGTCATGCGCTCCTTGGCCAGACGCGCGCGGACGTCGGCGAGCTGAATGTCGACGATCTTCTCGATCTGCGCCATGCCGAGCGGATGGAACACCACGATATCGTCGATACGGTTGAGGAACTCGGGGCGGAAGGTCTGAGCCATGGCCGCGTCGACCTGATGGCGCATCTCCTCCTCGTCCTTGCCGGAAAGCTCGGCGATAGCCTTGGAGCCCACATTAGACGTCATGATAATGATCGTGTTCTTGAAGGACACCTGGCGACCCTGACCGTCGGTCAGACGGCCGTCGTCAAGCACCTGTAGTAGCACGTTAAAGACATCCGGATGGGCCTTCTCCATCTCGTCGAGCAAGATCACGGAGTACGGACGACGGCGCACGGCCTCGGTGAGCTGGCCGCCCTCGTCGTAGCCCACGTATCCCGGGGGCGCACCGATCAGACGCTGGACGCTGAACTTCTCCATGTACTCGGACATGTCGATACGCACGAGCGCGCGCTCGTCATCGAACAGGCACTCGGCAAGCGCCTTGGCGAGCTCTGTCTTGCCCACGCCGGTGGGGCCCAGGAAGAAGAAGCTGCCGATGGGCTTGTCCGGATCGGAGAGGCCCGCACGGCTGCGGCGCACAGCTGCGGCGACGGCTGAGACGGCCTCGTCCTGGCCGATGACGCGCTTATGCAGCTCGCCCTCCAGGCCCTTCAGCTTGTCGAGCTCACCCTGCATCATCTTGGAGACGGGCACACCGGTCCAAGCGCTCACGACCTCGGCGATCTCATCGGAGGTCACTTGCTCGTTGAGGCCCTCGCCGTCCTGTTGCTTTTGCGCCTCGAGCGCAGCCTCGGAATCCTGAATCTGCTGCTGCAGACCAGGAATCACGGAGTAGCGCAGCTCGGACGCACGCCCCAGGTCGCCGTTGCGCGTCGCACGCTCCTCTTCGCTCTTGGCCTCGTCAAGCTGTCCCTTGAGCTCCTGCACGTGGTCGATGGCGTTCTTCTGGTTGAGCCAGCCGGCCTTTTGCACGTTGAGCTTTTCTTGGACCTCGGCAATCTCTTGGCGCAGAGCCTCCAAACGCTCCTTGGAGGCGTCATCGGTCTCCTTCATGAGCGCCTGTTCCTCGATCTGCAGCTGGGTGAGCTGACGCGTGGTGGCGTCGATCTCGACCGGCATGCTGTCGAGCTCCATGCGCAGGCGGCTTGCGGCCTCATCGACCAAGTCGATGGCCTTGTCGGGCAGGAAGCGGTCGGCGATGTAGCGATCGGAGAGGTCGGCAGCTGCCACGAGCGCGCTATCGGTGATGTGTACGCCGTGGAAGATCTCGTACTTCTCCTTGAGGCCACGCAGGATCGAGATAGTGTCCTCGACGGTGGGCTCGGAGACCATCACGGTCTGGAAACGACGCGCGAGCGCCGCGTCCTTCTCGATGTACTTGCGGTACTCGTCGAGCGTGGTCGCGCCAATCGCATGCAGGTCGCCACGGGCGAGCGCCGGCTTGAGGATATTGCCGGCGTCCATAGAACCCTCGGTGGCACCCGCGCCCACGATGGTGTGGAGCTCATCGATGAACAGGATGACCTTGCCCTCGGACTTTTGCACTTCTTTGAGCACGGCCTTCAAGCGGTCCTCGAACTCGCCGCGATACTTGGCGCCGGCGACCAGCGCGCTCATGTCGAGCTCGATGAGGTCGCGGTCGCGCAGGGTGCTCGGCACGTCGCCGGCCACGACACGCTGAGCGATGCCCTCGACGATAGCCGTTTTACCGACGCCCGGCTCACCGATGAGCACGGGGTTGTTCTTGGTGCGACGGGACAGGACCTGGATGGTACGACGGATCTCGTCCGTACGGCCGATGACAGGGTCGAGCTTGCCGGCGCGGGCAAGGTCGCAGATGTTGCGGCCGTACTGTTCCAGCGCCTCAAACTGGGTCTTGTCCTCGGCAGACGTCACGCGGTCATCGCCGCGCAGTTCCTCGTAGACCTGCTCGATGCGCTCCTTGGTGACGCCGGCGTCGCGCAGCACACGACCGGCCTCGCCCTTGTCCTCGGCAAGCGCCATCAGCAGATGCTCGGTCACCACAAAGCTGTCTCCCATCTTGGTGGCCTTTTTCTCGGCCTTCTCGATGACGCGGACAAGCTCGTTGGACAGGCCCATCTGCTGGCCCTCGCCCGAAACCTTGGGCGCGTGGTCGATGACATCCTGCGTGGAGCGTGCGAGCTGAGCCGGGTCGGCACCGATGCGCTCGATGATCACGGAGATATTGCGCTCGCCGGCACCGAGCAGGGCAGACAGCAGGTGAATCGGCTCCACCGCGCCGGCCTGCGCGTCGGCAGCCGTGCTCATGGCGGTCTGTAGCGCCTCACGCGACGTCATTGCTAGCTTATCGATTCTCATGGAATCACCTCTCTTGGGGCGGCCGCCCTACGGGGCGGCTTCACGTTGTTCGAGAAGTATTGTTGCCAGCTTTGTACGATCTTATACACAAATCTAAGTCTCTATATATAAGATTTTCTGAGTGATTGATGGATAGGGTACTGAGATGTCAGCCCGCCGCTGCCCAGGCGCGCTACCGTCTCGATCTGTAACATCTATCAGCCATTTTTGATCCTAGATGTTACAGATCGAGAGAAAATGACCAGCGGCAACCGTTTGTCTCGATCTGTAACATCTACTCGGCAAATTAGGGTCTAACTGTTACAGATCGAGACGAACAGAAAACACCCGGATCAAAAATCTAAATCTGTAACACCAGGCCCACTTTTAGCGGCCAAGATGTTACAGATCGAGACAGACCGAAAACCACCACAAAGAGGACAGGCACCTTTGTGGTGGTCGCGGTCTCTACTCCTTCGCCGAACCCGTACTTCCCGATTCGACGGTCCAGGGCATCTCATCCTCGAACAGCCATGTACGGGCAGACCCACTATCGCGTGCAGTCTGCGGGTCAGGCAAGCAGGTCTGTTTATAGGCATCTTGGATACACTGACCCATAAAATCGTTGAGCTCGGTCTGGTCGCCCTCCATGACATAGGCGACATCGCCGTCCATGATGTAGATGCCCGGACCCTCATTGCCCTCGTAGCCCGGATCGTACGAGACATCACATAACTTTGCGCCGTTTGCAGTGTCCAGCTCGATGGAAGAGTGGCATCCGCCAACCATGTCGTTCGCTTTTGCCCGATAGGACGCATATCCGTACCAACGCTTAAATGTTTTGCCCTTGAGTAGCTCGGACGCCCTATCGATCAGGCTTGCATCCGTGGTATAGCGCATGGCCCCAAGCTGAATACGCGGATAATTGCTAATACCCAGCACAGCCGGCTGCTCATCAAAATCAACGGTAATGGTCTCGGGCTTGTCGTCGCCGGTCAGAAGTTCGACAGATTGAGTCACAGGCTTGACCACCGGCTCCGTCACCGCAGCAGGTAGAAATGCCATACCGACAGCGCCCGCGCCAACCACAGCGATCGCAAGCGCCAAGACAATCAATCCAATACGGGCAGAACGGCTCACGGCAAAACACCCCACAATGCAAACCTTCGCCACCTGCACTAATGATACCGCCAGCTAACACTATTACCAAAAGAAGCCGCGCGCTCCTCACCACCACAAAGGGGACAGGCACCTTTGTGGTGGTTTTCGACGCTAACGGTCGACCATCTCGCGCCATGAGATTAAACTTGAATTGTTCTCTGAACATATCCATTTCTGCCTATCCTCAACAGATCTTTGTCTCGAGGAGCGCATATGAAGCCGTCTCATTCCACCGGTCGCAACGTCATTACCATTTTCGCCATACCCATCGCGATGTTCTTCTTTATCGTCGTCACGCCCTTTTCCCTCGGTATCGCCTCGCCCTTCGATTTATGCGGAATGGTCGACGCCGGCTCGCGTGCCACCTCGCTCTCCTTTATTTGTCGTGGCGCGTTCTACGAATATAGAATTCCCACCGGAATTTGGCAGTCAAAGTTGCCACTGCTCGGTCAGATCGACGGATGCTCCCCCTATTTCTGCCTTGGACCTCAGGCGCTAAACTATCTAATCGACGACCAGCCACTCAACTCCATCACCCTCGCCTACGACTACGCACCAAACACCGATGAGCGCCACATGAACCAAGTCCTCGACAAGATGCTTGGACAGTGCGGGCTCACCGAGGAGGCCGGTCGAACCATCTATAGCAACCAGAAATTAAAGCGAACAGAACTCCGCCGTGTCGGAAAAATCAAAGGGCGAAACAGGGCCGCCTACTGGGATGCCTGGGCAACACGCGACAAGGGCGAATTCGGACACAGCACCTATATGGTCACCGTCTACACCAAAGACGGAATTAAGGACAATGTTGACGATTTCGCGTCATCCAAACTCGGCATCCCCAAAACAACCAAACCCGCCAGCTCGGATGAAATTCTGTAGAACCGACCATTAAATTGCCGCTTAACGAGCACGGCATCATCGAGCTCGCCCCCACCACCACGAATGGGACAGGCCCCTTTGCGGTGGTTCTCGACAAAAAGAAGCCGCCCCATTAACAGAGGCGGCATCAAGCAAGTCTATTTATTAGCGTCCCTCAAGACCCAACGAGAACGCAGAAATGTAGCCCGGGGCTTACCCTTTCCCGAACGCGACCCTCGCGAAGCGCGTGAGCGGGCGGGAAAGGATAAGCCCCGGGCGGACAATTAAGTGCGTTACTCGGCAGCGGCCTTGAACTTGTTGTAGTTGATCAGGCAGCCGGCCTTGACGATGGCACGCTCCTCTGCCGTCATATCGGCAATGTAGAGCTCAATCTGCTCGACCGCACCGTCGGCGCGCACAACGTAGGCGGCGATGTCCTTCAGGTCGCCGTCGAGCGCGGCGCGGATACCCGGCACAAAGACGTAGTCGCCCACCTCAAAGTTGGGCTCGGCCTCCATCTGGAAGGGCACCATGCCCCAGTTCATCACGTTGGAGCGATAGCGCTTGGTGGCGTACTCGTGGACGATGTTGGCCAGGCCGCCAATTACGCGCTGGCAGCTCGCGGCCTGCTCGCGGGCAGAACCGTCACCGGGCTTCTTGGCATAGAGCATGGAGCCGTACTCAGTCGTTTTGGCATCGGCAGCGACACCCGCGCCGGCCAGCGCCTCAAACACACCAGCAAGCTCGGCATCGAGCGCGGCCAAGTCGCCCGCGGACTCACCAGCCACGCGGCGCTTCTCCACGGCGTCGACCTCCTTGGAACGGCCCACGTAAGCCGGGTCACGGCGGCTGAGCGTAAACTCGGCCAGGCCCAGCGGGTTGGAGCGGAAGGAGCTCGTCTCGCCCGAGGGAATGAGCTCGTCGGTCGTAGTGACCGGGTCCATGATCTTGGAGCACACCTTGAGCAGGATGTCGTCGCCGAGAGGCTCCATCGCGGGCCACGGCTTGATGTTGGGGCCCTCGACCAGCTCGTCGGCCGGCTCAGCCTTGCCAAAGCCCCAGTACACGCGCTTCTTGTACGGCGCGTCGTCAAAGGTGTATTCGCAGGCCTCGTCCCAAGTCTCCTCGGGCAGGTCGGTCGCCGGCGTCAGGACGCCGCCGTTGGCAGCCGTCGCCGCAATGGAGCGGGCGTCCATCAGGGCCACGGCGCTCAGCTGACCGTTGCCCGGCTTGGAACCCTCGCGATTGGGGAAGTTGCGCGTGGTGTGGCGGATCGAAAGGCCGTTGTTGGCGGGCGTGTCGCCGGCGCCAAAGCACGGACCGCAGAACGCCGTGCGCACGATCGCGCCGGCCTCCATGAGGTCGTAGATATAGCCACGGCGCGTAAGTTCGAGCGCCACGGGCTGGCTTGTAGGATAGACCGACAGCGAGAACTCGCCGCAGTCGGTGTTGGCGCCCTTAAGCACGCGGGCAGCCTGGACCACGGAGTCGTAGTTGCCGCCCGAGCAGCCGGCGATGACGCCCTGCTGCACGTGCAGCTTGCCGTCGACGATCTTGTCGAGCAGGCTAAAGTGCGTCTTACCCTCGCCGATCTTGGCGGCCTCGAGCTCGACCTCATGCAGGATGTCCTCGAGGTTCTCATTGAGCTCGTCAATCTCAAAGCCGTTAGAAGGATGGAACGGCAGCGCGATCATGGGCTTGATGCTCGACAGGTCGACCTCGACGCAGCCGTCATAGTAGGCGACATCGGCGGGCTTGAGCTCGCGGTAGTCGTCGCCGCGGCCGTGCATGGTCAAGAATGCGTGCGTGTCCTCGTCGGTAGCCCAGATACTCGACAGGCAGGTGGTCTCGGTGGTCATGACGTCGACGCCGTTGCGGTAATCGGTCGTCATGCTCGCGATGCCCGGGCCCACAAACTCCATGACCTTGTTCTTGACGTAGCCCTTGGCAAAGACGGCGCGGATGATGGCGAGCGCCACGTCGTGCGGGCCGATGCCGGGACGCGGGGCGCCCGTGAGGTAGATGGCAACGACGCCGGGATAGGCAACGTCGTAGGTGTCGCGCAGCAGCTGCTTTGCCAGCTCGCCGCCGCCCTCGCCCACGGCCATGGTGCCCAGAGCGCCGTAGCGGGTGTGCGAGTCGGAGCCCAGGATCATCTTGCCGCAGCCGGCGAAGTTCTCACGCATAAAGGAGTGGATGACGGCAATGTGCGGCGGAACGAAGATGCCGCCGTACTTCTTGGCCGCGGAAAGGCCAAAGACGTGGTCGTCCTCGTTGATGGTGCCGCCCACGGCGCACAGCGAGTTGTGGCAGTTGGTGAGCACGTAGGGCAGCGGGAACTGCTCCATGCCCGAGGCGCGCGCCGTCTGGATGATGCCGACGAAGGTGATGTCGTGGCTCGCCATGGCATCGAAGCGAATCTTGAGCGCCTCGGGATCTCCGGACGTATTGTGTGCCCGGAGGATCGAATACGCGATGGTGCCGCGCTTGGCATCCTCAGGCGTCTGCGTAATACCGCGCTCGGCAGCCTCGGCCGCAGGCACAACCTCGCTGCCACCGCGCAGGTAGATGCCGTCCTCGTACAGCTTGACCATACTGTCTCCCACTCTGCCCAAAAGATTTGGGCGCATAGCATACATTCGTTCAATATCGTGCCATAGAACGGTTGCGAGTGGGTTACGAATCTGCGCATTCACTTTATCTCGGTAAAGTAAAGGACGAGCCCAGTGTGAGCCGGCAAAATGATCCCTTGGGGACGGAGGAAAACGGATCACTGAGGGGGTCGGCCTGACCCAGTGATCCGTTTTCCTCCGTCCCCAAGGGATCATGAAGTTGAATGCCAGATTGTCCGAATGCGGCCCGCGTAACTACAAATCGGTCCCCGCGCCCAGCAGCTTGCGCATGACCTGTTCGGGGTTAACCGAGCCGTCGCGCGGGACCAGGGCGGTGATCTTCTTCTGCATCTTGTACTCGTGCAGCTCGTCCTCGAGCTGGCGCACGCGGGCGCGGAGCTTTTCGTTCTCGCGCTCGCGCTCCTCGGCACGCTCCTTCATATCGAGGATGCGCACCACGCCGGCAAGGTTGATGCCCTCGTCGGTCAGCTGGTTGATGAGCTCCAGGCGCTCGATATCGGCACGCGAATACAGACGCGTGTTGCCGCCCGAGCGCTGGGGGTTCACCAGGCCCTTGGACTCGTAGACGCGCAGAGTCTGCGGATGCATGCCGGTCAACTCGGCCGCCACGCTGATCATGTACAGCGGTTTATTCCTATTGTCCTCGGCCATGCTACCTGACCCCTTTCCGTCTCGTTATCGTCCATCATAAGCCCGCGGGCGCGGGTGTGCGCCACGACCGCCCTAGTACGTCGCCTTGTAACGGTTGACCTTCTCGCGATAATCGCGCGTGTCGGCCTCGCGCAGCTTGGTCATAGCATCGCGCTCGTCATCGGACAGGTTCGTGGGGACCTGTACCTTGATTTCGACGAGCAGCGCGCCTGTGCGGCCACGGTGCTTAACGTCGGGCGCACCCATCTCCTTAAAGCGGAACTTCTTGCCCGTCTGGGTGCCAGCGGGCACCTTCAGACGAACCGTCGCGCCGCCGGGCGTGGGCACATCAACCGTGCAGCCGAGCGCCGCCTCGTAGACCGAGATCGGCACCTCCATGGTCACATCGGCACCCTTGCGCTTAAACAGCGGGTGCTCCTCCACATGCGTGGTCACGACCAGGTCGCCGCGCTCGCCGCCGGCAACGCCATACTCGCCGCGACGCTTGTAGCGTAGCTTGCCGCCGTCGACCGCGCCCGCGGGCACCGAGACCGTAATGGTCTGCTGCTCGCCTGTCGAGGGAATGCGATAGGTGACCTTGTGCGTCACGCCGCGAAACGCGTCCTCGGCCGTCACATCGACGGTCAGCGACAGGTCGCCGCCCTTGCGAGCACGGCTGCGACCCGCGCCGGCACCGGCAGCGCCCGCAGCCCCGGCAAAGCCCGAGCCCCAATCGCTGCCCCAGGCGCCGTTGCCGCTAAAGATGCTGTCGAAGATGTCGCCCCAGCCGCTGGCACCCGCGCCGGCACCGTAGCCGCCGCCATACGCGCCGCCCGCGCCCGGCATGCCGCCAAACATGAGCATCTGGTCGTACTCTTTGCGCTTCTTCTCGTCCGAAAGCGTCTCGTAGGCCTCGCTGATCTCCTTGAACTTGGCCTCGTCACCGCCGGCATCGGGGTGATATTTTTGCGCGAGCTTGCGAAACGCGCTCTTGATCTCTTTGTCGGAGGCGCTCTTGGATACGCCCAGGATGTCATAGAAGGTTTTGCCTGCAGCCATCGTAGCTCCTCTCCTGTTACATCCGCCGCCCCTGCGGACGGCGGCTCATGCTGTCATATGGCACTAGGTCAGAAAGGGCCCCGGGTGTTGCCCCGGGGCCCTTCTCAATTACTCCTCGGTGCTCTCGGCCGTATCGGCCGTAGCATCCTCGGGCGCCGCTTCGGGCTCCGGTGCGGGGCGCTTCTCGCCACCGTAGGTCACCGTCACCATCGCGGAACGCAGGATGCGATCCGCCATGCGGTAGCCCTTCTGGTACACATCGTTGACGGTCTCGTCGTACTGCGATGCGTCCTCGACGCGACCCACAGCCTGATGCTCGAGCGGATCGAACGCCTCGCCCTTGGGGTCGATGGGCTCAACGCCCTCATGCGCAAACACATCGAGCAGCTTGGCATGCACCGCGTCAACGCCATCGACGAACTGCTTAAAGTCGTCGGAAAGCTCTTGACTGCGGGCATGGTCGATCGCGCGCTCAATATCGTCGATCACCGGCAACAGCGCGGTGACGAGCTTCTCGGTCGCGCGCTCGCGCTCGGCGATACGCTCATTGGCGGTGCGGCGACGGAAGTTCTCCCAGTCGGCCTGCAGACGGGCGGTACGCTCGGTGGCGTCCTTTGCCTTGTCCTCGGCGGCCTTCTGAGCCTCTGCCGCAGCATCGAGCTCATTGCGCACGTCGGCAAGCTCCTTTTGGGCCTGCTCGAACTTGAGCTTAAAGTCGTTGTCGGCGGCTTCCTCACCGGCGCGGATAGCAGCTTCCACCATCTCGTCCTCGGTCATCGTCGCCTCCTTGTTGGAATCCTCTACCTGGTTCTCGGCAGCCTCGGCGGCCTCGGCCTCGTTGGCCTCGGTAACGTCTGCGGCCTCTACGGGAATCTTCACGTCCTTCTCCTCAGAGTCAACGGGGGCGGCGCCAGCGGCGGCCGCCTCCGTGCGAGCTTTACGGGCGGACATGATTATTTGTCCTCGTCGTCCACAACCTCGTAGTCGGCGTCGACAACGTCATCGTCGGCAGGCTGGGCACCAGCGGCACCGTCGGTCTGCTGCTGAGCGTCGGCGTAGACAACCTGGGCCAGCTCGTAGGCCACGGACTGCAGGGACTCGCCGGCGGCCTTGATAGCCTCGACGTCAGAGCCCTCGAGCGCCTTCTTGGCGTCGGCGATAGCGGTCTCGGCCTTGGACTTCACGTCGGCGGAAACCTTGTCGCCCAGCTCGTTGAGGGTCTGCTCGGTGGAGTAGCACAGGCTGTCGGTCTGGTTGCGGACCTCGACCTCTTCCTTCTGCTTCTTGTCCTCCTCGGCATGAGCCTCGGCGTCCTTGACCATACGATCGACTTCGTCGTCGGAAAGCGCGGTGGAGCCGGAAATGGTGATCTGCTGCTCCTTGCCGGTGCCCTTGTCCTTAGCGGAGACCTTGACGATGCCGTTGGCGTCGATGTCGAAGGTAACCTCGATCTGCGGCACGCCGCGGCGGGCAGCCGGGATGCCGGTCAGCTGGAACTTACCGAGCGACTTGTTGTCGCGAGCAAGCTCGCGCTCGCCCTGGAGCACGTTGATCTCGACGCTGGTCTGGTTGTCGGCAGCGGTGGAGTAGACCTCGGTCTTGGAGGTCGGGATCGTGGTGTTGCGGTCGATCATCTTGGTCATGATGCCGCCCATGGTCTCGACGCCCAGCGACAGCGGGGTAACGTCGAGCAGCAGGATGCCCTCGACGTCGCCGGTAAGCACGCCGCCCTGGACGGCAGCGCCATCGGCAACGACCTCGTCGGGGTTCACGGACATGTTGGGCTGCTTGCCGGTCATGGTCTTGACGAGCTCTTGGACGGCGGGCATACGGGTGGAACCGCCGACGAGGATGACCTCGGTCAGATCGGAGAGCTTAAGCTTGGCGTCGCGCAGGGCGTTGGTGACAGGCTGCTTGCAGCGCTCGAGAAGGTCGCGGGTGATCTTCTCGAACTCGGCGCGGGTCAGCGTGTAGTTGAGGTGCAGCGGGCCGGACTGGTTCATGGTGATGAACGGTAGGTTGATGGTGGTCTGCTGGGCGGCGGAGAGCTCCTTCTTGGCGTTCTCGGCGGCCTCCTTCAGACGCTGCAGGGCCATGGGGTCCTGACGCAGATCGACACCGTTCTCCTGCTGGAACTTATCGGCCATCCAGTCGATGACGCGCTGATCCCAGTCGTCGCCGCCCAGGTGGTTATCGCCCGAGGTGGACAGAACCTCAAACACGCCGTCGGCGAGGTCGAGGATGGAGACGTCGAAGGTGCCGCCGCCCAGGTCGAAGACCAGGATGCGCTGGTCGGTGCCCTGCTTGTCCAGGCCATAGGCAAGAGCAGCAGCGGTCGGCTCGTTGACGATACGCTTGACGTTGAGGCCAGCGATCTTACCGGCGTCCTTGGTGGCCTGACGCTGGGCGTCGTTGAAGTAGGCCGGGACGGTGATGACGGCGTCGGTGACGGTCTCGCCCAGATACTTCTCGGCGTCGGCCTTCATCTTGGCGAGCGTCATGGCGCTCACCTGCTCAGCGGTGTAATCCTTGCCCTCGATGTCGACGACGGCACGGCCACCCTGGCCCTCCTTGACCTCATACGGCACGGTCTTGATCTCGGAGGTGCACTCGGAGTACTTGCGGCCCATGAAGCGCTTGATGGAGAACACGGTGTTCTTGGGGTTGGTGACAGCCTGGTTCTTAGCGGCCTTACCCACGACGCGGTCGCCGTCGGCACGGAAGCCCACGACGGACGGGGTGGTGCGGTCGCCCTCGGCGTTCACGATAATGGTCGGAGAACCGCCCTCGAGAACGGCCATTGCGGAGTTAGTAGTACCAAGGTCGATACCAAGAATCTTGCCCATTAGAAATTCCCTCTCTCTTGTGCGTTTGCACCGACTCGGCGGTCTGCCGAGCGGTGTTTCGGCTTGTCTTTCAGGATGTAGTGTATCCCCTTATGAGCCGGAATATACAAAATCTAAGTCAATTCATATAAGATTTCTTATTGCCGAGAGTTTAGGTTCGCAAATACGCAGGTAGACGCCCTGCTTGAGTTCTGGTCAAATCTATTGAGATCTATGTAGAGATGGCTGAGGTTTGGATCCGAGGGCGCCTGGGGCTGCCTTGCGGAAAGCTCGTCCCGGTTTGAGCGTGGATTCCGGGTCGCAGTTTCCGTCTGAAGGCTCAACCGGAAACCGTATCCCGTTTTGAGAGCTGATACCGGGTCGCAGTTTCCTCTAGCGGCCCAACCGGAAACTGCGACCCGGTTTTCGGCCAAATAACGGGATGCCCTTTCCGCAGGCGCGCTCAATCGCTCTATATTACAAGTCACCTATAGCTAACATTTGCGCAGCTCAACGGCCTCACCTGCATGTTTTTTAGTAAGCCGTAGCATACTCGGCGAACGGTATGAAGATGCCGGTCAGAGGGTATTGCAAACGGTCGCTCCCGTGGTATGTTTTTGCCCGAATCAAACCGACGCGCATCGCCTGTAGCGTCGGTCAACAGAGAGGAAACTACCATGGCTCATCCCGTAATTGATGCCGACGAGTGCATCGCTTGTGGCGTTTGCGTCGACTCCTGCCCCGCTGGCGTTCTGGAGCTCCAGGACGTCGCTACCGTCGCTGACGAGGATTCCTGCGTCGCCTGTGGCGCTTGCCAGGACGCTTGCCCCGCCGGCGCGATCACCGAGATCGTCGAGGAGTAACAACTCCCCCACTTGCACACTCACAAGTACACCGTGCACAAAAAAGGAGGCCTCCGCATCGCCGCGGAGGCCTCCTTTTGCATTCGTCGTTACTAGGACAGGTCATCTTCGTAGGGCATTAGGTCTGCCAGATAGCCCTTCTCCTTGAGCATGGCCTCGATCTCGTCGAGGGTTTGCTCGTCTTCTGCCGCAATGCGGTGGAAGTGATAGCCGCTGGTTACCGTCAGCAGCGGAAAGCTCTTACCGCTCTCGATATCGTGCAGGTAGCGCTCAACATCGCGACGATTGCGGATGTCCAGGTCGGCCGTGATCTTGCCGTACACGCGGTGGTTGACGATCACGTTGAGCACGGCGCCGCCCGCGTCGACGATGCTCGTGAGCTCATCGCCCGCTTGCTCCACGCCGTGGCGAACCTTGACCAGACGCGTGGGCACAGCCGGGCTGCTCGCCGCCTCCTGTAGTACATAGCCGCGATTGGTGGCGACGATATCGTGCCCGTCGGCGCGCAGCAGGGCGATGTCCTGCACCACGACCTGACGGCTCACGCCCACCTCGCGGGCAAGCGCACTGCCCGAGACAGGATCTTTGGCGCTCTCGAGCACGGCCATGATGGCACGGCGACGCTCGCGGGCGTCCATTATTTACCGTCCAGCAGACGCAGGTGCTTGAGCGAGAGGTCGAGAATCGGCGCAGAATGCGTCAGCGCCCCCGAGCTGATAAAGTCAACGCCCAGGTCGGCAAGCGCGCGGATATTGCTGGCGTCCACATTGCCCGAGCACTCGGTCTTGGCACGGCCGGCGATAAGCTCAATCGCGGCAGCCATGTCGTCGTGGGTCATGTTGTCGAACATGATGATATCGGCGCCGGCCTCAACTGCCTCGCGCACCATATCCAGGTTCTCGCACTCAATCTCGACCGTCGTGGTAAACGACGCATGGGCGCGCGCCATCTCAATCGCGCGTGCCACGCCACCGGCGGCGTCGATGTGGTTGTCCTTGAGCATGACGGCAGTCGACAGGTTATAGCGGTGGTTGCTGCCACCGCCGATCTCGACCGCGGCCTTCTCGAAGACGCGCATGCCCGGCGTGGTCTTGCGCGTGTCGACAAGCACGGTCTTGGTGCCCACGAGCGCAGCCGCCATCCGATGCGTGTAAGTAGCGATACCGCTCATGCGCTGCAGGTAGTTGAGCGCCACGCGCTCGCCCGAAAGCAGCACGCGCGCGTCGCCGCGCACCTGGCCCACGTGATCGCCGGCGTGCACCTCGTCGCCATCCGAGACATCGAACAACACGGAGCTCTGCGGATCCAGCAGCTCAAAGGTGCGGGCGAATACGTCCAGGCCGGCGATAATGCCGTCGGCCTTGGCGATGAGCTCAACGGTAGCGGGGCGCGCCGTGGGGCACACGCTCGCCGTACTCACGTCCTCAAACGTGATGTCCTCGCGCAGAGCCTGCAAAATCAGATCATCGACGACGAGCTTCATGGTAATGGGATTCATGGTCTACTCCTCCACGGCCTGCGTGCCGGCGGCACGGGCCAAATCATCGATTGCCAGGGGGTCGGCGCTCAGGGCGCGGTGACGCCCGTCAAGCGCGGGCTCACCGGCCTGCTCCACGGCCAGCGACTCGCCGGTGCGCATGTACCACGCGGCGCGGCGGCCCCAAACCAGAGACTCGAGCAGGCTGTTAGAAGCCAGGCGGTTCTTGCCGTGCACGCCATTGCAGGCCGTCTCGCCGGCGGCGTAGAGCTCGGGCATCGAGGTGCGGCCGTCCTTGTCGACCCATACGCCGCCCATAAAGTAGTGCTGCGTGGGTGTGACGGGAATGGGCTCGTCCAGGATGTCGCGGCCGTCCTCCAGGCAGCGCGCGCGGATATTGGCAAAGTGCCCGGTCACCACGTCGCGCTCGACGGGGGCAAAGCTCAGCCACTCGTGCTCGGTGCCGTCCTGCTTCATCTGCTCGCGGATGGCGGCGGCGACAACGTCGCGCGGCTGCAGCTCGTCGGTAAAACGCTTGCCGGCGGCATTGAGCAGAATCGCGCCCTCACCGCGGCAGCTCTCGCTGATCAGGAAGGTGCGGCCCGGCTGCGGCGAGAACAGACCCGTGGGGTGAATCTGCACGTAGTCCAGGTGCTCCATCTTAATGCCATGCTCCTGCGCGATGTAGCAGGCATCGCCCGTGAGCTGCGGGTAGTTAGTCGAATGGTCGTACACGCCGCCGATACCGCCCGTAGCCCACAGCGTGTGGCGGGCATGGATCTTAAACGGCTCGCCGGCATGCACGCCCTCGGCGGCGTTTGCCAGCTCGTCGGCGGGACGAACCGAGTTGTCCTCATCCACGGCGACGGCGACGACGCCGGTGCACACCGTGGCGTCATCGCGCTCGGCGGTCAGGATGTCGGTCATGGCAACGTGTTCGAGAATCTGCACGTTGTCCAGCTTGCGGACAGCCTGGAGCAACTTGGTCGTAATCTCCTTGCCCGTAACATCGGCATGGAAGGCGATGCGCGGGCGGCTGTGCGCGCCCTCGCGGGTAAAGTCGAGGCTGCCGTCGGCCTTGCGCTCAAAGTCCACGCCCATGGCCAGCAGGTCGTTGATGACCGAACGGCTCGAGCGAATCATGATGTCAACACTCTCGCGGCGGTTCTCGTAATGGCCGGCGTGCATGGTGTCCTCAAAGAAGGCATCGTAGTCAGAGCCTTCGGGCAGCACGCAGATGCCGCCCTGCGCGAGCATCGAATCGCACTCATCGACGGCGCCCTTGGAGAGCATGATTACGCGCGTGCTCGTCGGCAGATTGAGGGCCGCATACAGGCCCGCCACGCCGCAACCGGCAATGACGACGTCACACTCCATATCGGGGTATTGTTTGGTTTCCACAGGAATCCTCTCCCTTGTAATGTGGCATAAGGGATGGTCCCTCATGTCACATTGGCTTAGCGCGCCGCGTACTCGAGCATGCGGTCAAGCGTGAGCTTGGCCTGATCGGCGGCCTCGTCCGACACGCCAATCTGCACCTCGCCCTCGCCCGTCTCCAGGCAGTGCACGAGCTTTTCGAGCGTGATGAGATCCATGTTGACGCAGGTGGGCTGCACCGCAGGGAAGTAGAACTTCTTGCCGGTGCCCTGGCAGCGGCGCTCGAGTTCGTAGAGCACGCCGCGGACCGTCACGATGATGAACTCGTTGGCGTCCGACTCCTCGGCATACTTGATGATGCCGGCGGTGGAGCCGATGTAGTCGGCCTCGGCCAGGACGTCGGCCTTGCACTCAGGATGCGCCAGCACGAGCGCGTCGGGGTGGGCCTCCGTCGCGTCGACGATCTGCTCGACGGTGATGATGTGATGGCGCGGGCAGTAGCCGTTGTTGAGGATGACGTGCTTTTGCGGCACCTGCTCGGCTACGAAGCGACCGAGGTTTTGGTCGGGAATGAACAGGATATGCTGCTGCGGCAGCTCGGACACGATCTTGACGGCGTTGGAGCTGGTGACGCACACGTCGCTCCAGCTCTTGATCTCGACCGTGGAGTTGACGTAGCAGACGACAGCCAGGTCGTCGCCGTACTCGGCGCGCGCCGCGTCGACCGTCTCGCGCTTGACCATGTGCGCCATGGGACAGTCCGCGCCCGGCTCGGGCAGCAGCACGGTCTTAGTGGGATTGAGCAGTTTGGCGCTCTCGCCCATAAACTCCACGCCGCACAGCACGATGGTCTGCTGCGGCAGGCTTTTAGCGAGCTTAGCCAGGTAGAAGCTGTCGCCGACGTAATCAGCCACGGCCTGCACCTCGGGCGCCACGTAATAGTGCGCTAGGATCACCGCGTCACGTTGGGTTTTTAGTTGCTGAATGGCCTCGACGAGCTCTGCGGGCACCAGCGCCGCGCGCTCCGTTGCCGTCGTTGCCGATGCCAGGCCGGCCGCAATATCGCGTGCAAGCTCCGATGCATCCATGTTCGCGCTCTGTGCCATCAAGGCCCCTCTCTTTTGGCGAATCTTGGGGCTTTAGTATGACACCTAGGTTTACAGCTGACAAGACAGCTGTAAACCTAGGTGTAAAGTTGAAATAAAGATTCAATCATGTGGCAGGTCCATTTTCGAACTGGCAAGCTGAGGATAGCTGAGCTCTCGATGGCGCAGGAGGCATCTTTCGCCACCGCAACACCGCTTGGCGCGAGCTGCACGCCGTGGGGCGCAAACGGTCCGCACCCCCGCAAGCGGCGCGTGCCCGATGTGGCAAAATCGAACTACTTAAGGGGGCCGAATGCTCAAGATTATTGCCTGCGACGATGATGTCGCTTTTCTAGATAGACTGCACCGGATGATCGACCGTTGGTCGACCGAGACGGGCACGGCGGTCGATGTTGCGCTCGTCACGCGCGGCGAGGACCTGCTGGCCCGCCATGCCGCATCGCGCGCCGACATCATTCTGCTCGACATGATCATGCCGCTCGTCAACGGCATGGACACCGCACGCGAACTGCGCCAGGCCGACACCGCCGTGCGCCTGGTGTTCCTCACCTCGTCGCCCGAGTTCGCGCTGGAATCCTACGAGGTCCGCGCCTTCGACTATCTGCTCAAGCCCGTGACTTACGAACGCCTGGCGCGATTACTCGACGAGCTTTCGAGCATGCGCCCGGCGGCAACCGACGAGCTCGTGATCAAAACTTCCTTTGGCTACCACGCCCTGCGCCTGTCCGACATCGAATATGCCGAGGCGCGCAACAAGCACGTGGTCTTCCACCTGCGCGACGGACGCGATATCGAGGCACTCGAGTCGTTCCGCAGCGTCGAGGACCGCTTGGAGCAAAACGCGGTCTTCTTTAAATGCCACCGCAGCTACCAGGTCAACCTGCGCAATATCGATCACTTTGACCGCACGGACATCGTCATGCGCTCGGGCGCGTGCATCCCGCTTTCGCGCAGCTGCAAGCAGGGATTCCAAGACGCCTACTTTGCGGCGCGCTTTGAGGGCGGGAGGCGCTGATGGTCTCCTCGGTCGAAATGGTCCTTTGGGCAATCCACCACGCCACGACGCTGCTCTTTGGCGTCTTTGCCTCGGCGGCGCTGTGCGGTGTCGAGATCAACCGGCGTCATGCGCTTGAACTGGTGCTGGTCGGTGCCGTAACCGGATGCGCATTTGGCCTCGCCAATGCCGTCGGCGGCGAGCTTTTCGCCCGCCAGGTATATCCGATCGTCGTGCATCTGCCGCTCGTCATCTATTTGTGCGCGCGCTACCGCCTGAGCCCGCTGCTTGCCGTGCTCGGCATTACGAGTGCCTATCTGAGCTGCCAGTTCAGCAATTGGATGGGCATCGCCGCATTTGCCGCAACCGATTCTCAGATCGCGTACTATCTGGCGCGCATCGCGACCACACTCGCCGTCTTTGCCGTCCTGTTGCATTGGGCCGGCGACATCGGTCCGCGCTTGGCGATTAAAAGCACCACCGAGCT
Source organism: Collinsella sp. (assembly GCA_018365375.1). Classification (GTDB taxonomy): domain Bacteria; phylum Actinomycetota; class Coriobacteriia; order Coriobacteriales; family Coriobacteriaceae; genus Collinsella. The sequence goes on from JAGZKE010000013.1 coordinate 36,957, forward strand.
GGGCATCCTTTTAATCCTGCCGCTCGTCTATTACGTCTTTGACTATGCCACCAACGTCTACACCACGCTGTTCCACTCGGGCTCGGTGGTAACGGTTGAGTTTTTGGCATTTGCGCTCTGTGCCTTCTATCTTATGTTTCTTGCCGTTTACCTGCGCGAATACGAAGAAAAGGAAACCGCCGAGCGAGAGCGCTGGATGCTCGAAACCCGCGACAGCGCCGCCATCAAAGAGCTCGAGGCTTGGCGTCAATCTGGGCGCGAGCTGTCGATTCTTCGCCACGACATGCGCCACTTCCTACGCGGCCTGGCCGCTTTAATTGAGGAGGGCCACACCGACGAGGCGCTCGATCGCATCGACGAACTCTGCGAAGCCGGCGACCGCACCGCCGTACGCCGCTTCTGCGCCAACGAGACCGTAAACATCGCGCTTTCGTCATTTAACTCGGATATCAATAGAAACGGCATTACCGCCAACCTGCGCGCCGCCGTACCCGAAACCATCCACGTAGGTGAAGCCGACCTGTTTAGCGTGCTCTCAAATGCCTTGGAAAACGCTATCACCGCCGCAAGCACCGCACCCCAAGGAAAGCGATTCGTCGACTTTGACCTGCGATTAGAGGACGGCCAGCTGCTGCTGTTAGTTTCCAACACGTTTGACCGCGCGCCGCGCATGGTCGACGGCATGCCCGTAGCCGGGCACACCGGACACGGCTTTGGAACCAAGAGCATTAAGCTTGCCGTCGAACGCATGAACGGCAACTGCCAGTTCCGCATTAACGGCGATCGGTTTGAGCTGCGCGCTGTGATGTAGAAGTGCGGCGCCGATCTCGAGGCGCGCCTTGCCCGCCAGACAATCGCTCGCCGGCGCCAATCCGCTACAGCGGAGCGGCTGCCGGGGTCAGCTGCTTGATGTATGCCCACATGCGCTGCTTGGCGGCCTTGTCGGTGAGTGCCGCCTCAAAGCCGTCGAGCGCGAGCACGCGGCGGCCCTGCACATGGGCGACCAGGCCGGGCTTGAGCATAGCGGTATCGAAGTCGTCGATTGCCACAAGCATGTCGGCATAGGTCTCGCGCATGGTATCGGCCGCGCGATCGTCCAGCAGCAGAACCGCCTCGGGGTCCAAAGCCTCAAGCGCCTCACGGAACAGCTCGCACGGCAGAGTCTCGCCCACCGCGACCGCTCCGTCACCCACGCCGGCGACGCTTGCCAGCACGCAAAAATCCTCGGGCGCGTAGCCGATGGCCCCAAGCGCCTTGCGCAACGCCGCGCCATCCGGGCCGGCGGCAAGCTCGCCACCCGAACGCTCGACCTCGTCCAAATCGCCTTTGACCAGCACGATCGGCGAGCACGCGTTGCCCGCGATACGCACGCCACGACCCGCAAGCGATGCGAGCTCTTGCTCGGCCGCCTGGGCGATGGCTTCTTTTTTCTGGCTTTGTGACGTGGGCATGCGCTCTCCAATCGTTTGCGTGCCCACCATTATATAAAAGAGCTGCCCGCGAGTGGTTGCTTTGCGGGCGGCTGGGTATAAGCACGGTCGTACTGAGTTTTACGCGGCCGAGCCGCGTCGCATTATGGAGGTCACCATGGCTGACATTAATCAGATTACCCCCGAGAACTTCGATTCCATCGTTAACGACAGCCTGCCCGTGCTGGTCGATTTTTGGGCACCGTGGTGCGGGCCCTGTCGATCCCTCTCGCCCATCGTTGACGAGGTTGCCGATGAGCTGGCGGGCAAGCTTGCCGTTGCCAAATGCAACGTCGACGACAACCAGGATCTGGCCATGAAGTATGGCGTCATGAGCATCCCCACGCTGATTGTGTTTAAGAACGGCGAGGAGATTGACCGCTCGGTTGGCGCTCTGCCCAAGGCGAGGCTGCAGGCGCTGCTGGAGAAGCATCTGTAATACGCTTGTTACTTACCCGCCGTCTATGAGCGCTTTTGCACCGCTCGCCGGACTTCTGGATGCACCGAGTGCAACCACGGATAGTATGGTAGTCACAAACAGCCCCCAGTGAACGGGTGCGGGTCGCACAGACTCGTACCCGTTTTCTTATGCAGCTGCGCACAGAGCGGGCGTAGTAAAATCTGAACCACTAAACTACCCCATACAAAAGGAGATTTTCCATGCATGATGTTGGAATGAACATGAGCCAGCTTGCCATGAGCGTCAAACAGGTCGACGACACCATCGAGCTCGCTCACGAGTGGAGCCATCAGCTGCTGCATGCGACCGAGAATTTTGACATGGAGCGCATCGGCGCCAAGCTCGAGGCCGCCATGGCCGCGCTGCACGAGGCGCATGACGCGCTCGAGGGCTACGAGGAGGCCATCGAGGCCGACCACAACTCCGTCGGCTCCGTGAAGCTGGTGTAAGGTGGCCGAACACGAGCACAGCTGCGGGTACGAGCACGAGCATCCGCACGGGGCGGACGGTGACGCGGGCTGCCACTGTAGTGGTTCCGGCTCCGAGCTGGTCCGTTTTTCGGTTACCGCACCCGACGATCTGCTGCGCCGTTTTGACGAGCAGATCGCACGCCGCGGCGACGTGGCCAACCGATCCGAGGCCGTGCGCGACCTGATTCGCGCCTCGATCGCCAAGGAGCAGATGCGCACGCCCGATGAGCACGTTATCGGGTCGCTCACCATGATCTACGACCATCACACCGGCGATCTGACGCGCCGTCTGGACGAGGTGCAGCACGACTACACCAACGAGATCGTATCGACCATGCACGTGCATCTGGATCACCACAACTGCTTGGAGATTCTGGCGCTCAAGGGTCGCGGCGAGCGCGTCTACGAACTAGCCGATCGCCTGCTGGGCCTGCGCGGCGTTAAGCACGGCGAGCTCACGTGCGCCGCCACCAAGCAGAGCCTGGGGCTGTAGCGGGATTTCCCGCAGCGCACCTGCCAAAAAGGGACAGGTTTGTTTTGGCAGGTTTAGCGTTTTACCTACCAAAACAAACCTGTCCTTTTTTGGTCGGTTTTGATGAGGGGTGCCGCATGCGGCATGTGCATATTCATGTGACGGGCATTGTGCAGGGCGTTGGCATGCGACCGTTTGTGTATCGCGAGGCCATGGCGCATGGCATTTGCGGATGGGTGCTCAATGCGGGCGACGGCGTGCATATCGAGGCGCACGCTCCGGCCGATGCGCTCGATGCTTTTGTTGCCGCGCTTTCTGAGCATGCACCTGCAGCAGCCCGCATAGAGTATGTCGAGGTTGTGGACCTGGCAGCCAACGGTTGGGATGCCGCCGATGAACAGGGCTTTCGCATCGTAGCATCGCAGGACCAGACCGCACACACGACGCTCGTCTCGCCCGACATCGCTACCTGTGACGATTGCCTGCGCGAATTGTTCGATCCCGCCGACCGACGCTATCACTACCCCTTTATCAACTGCACTAACTGCGGCCCACGCTTTACCATCATCCGATCGCTGCCTTATGACCGAGCGGCCACATCGATGGATTGTTTTCCCATGTGTCCCAAGTGCGCTGCGGAGTATGTCGACCCACTCGACCGGCGTTTTCACGCGCAGCCCGATGCCTGCTTTGATTGCGGGCCGCATATTACGTGGCGCGAGGCTGTAAACGGCGATGCGTGCGGGAATTCGTCCGCGACACCGACCGTCGGCAGCACGCGCGAAACCAGCGATGCCATTATTGACCGCTGTGTCGAATTGCTGGCCAGCGGCGGTATTGTCGCCATCAAGGGCCTGGGCGGATTCCATCTGGCTTGCAACGCCGCCAACGAGCAGGCAGTGGTCGAGCTGCGCCGTCGCAAGCGCCGCAGCAACAAGCCGCTTGCCGTTATGGTGCGCAGCCTTGCCGATACTGAACGCCTGTGCCATGTCGATGATGCCGAGCGCGACTTGCTAACCGGTAGCATCCGCCCCATCGTGCTGTTGCGCCGGCGTGCTGTTGGCGAGGGAGATTCCCCCGACGCCCTTACACTCGCGCCATCCGTCGCGCACGACCTTCCCGAGCTCGGCGTCATGCTCCCCTACACCCCGCTTCAGCATCTGTTGCTTGCCGCGGCAGAAGCCCGCGGTATGCACGCGCTCGTCATGACCAGCGGCAACCTGAGCGAAGAGCCCATCGAGACCGATGACGATCTTGCCTGGGAGCGCCTCGTTGCCGCCGGCATTGCCGACGCGCTGCTCGGCAACGATCGAGCGATTCTCTCGCGCTATGACGATTCCGTGGTGCGCGTGGTCAACGGCGCCGTTATGCCCGTTCGCCGCGCTCGCGGATATGCACCCCAGCCGCTGCCGTTGCCGGCGCTCGACCGCGCTCCGTCCTGCGTGCTCGCCTGCGGGCCACAACAAAAGGCCACGATTGCGCTCACGCGTGAAGGGACGAACGGCGAGGCAACCTGTTTTGTGTCGCAGCATATCGGCGATGTTGAAAACGGCGGGACCTTCGATGCCTGGAACGCTGCGCGCACGCGCTTGGAAGATCTCTTTGATTTGGCGCCCGCCGCCTTGGCTTGCGATGTACACCCCAGTTATCTATCGGGCCAGTGGGCGCGCGAGCAGGCGCGAAAATGCAATCTGCCGCTCGTCGAGGTGCAGCACCATCATGCGCATATCGCGAGCGTAATGGCCGAAGCCATCGCCGCGGGCCAGCTTACAACCGACGCGCGCGTCCTTGGCATCGCCTTTGACGGCACCGGCGCCGGCACCGATGGGACCATTTGGGGCGGCGAGTTTCTTGTTGCCAGCCTTGGCGGCTTTGAGCGCGCCGCGCATTTGCGCACCTGGGCGCTCCCCGGTGGGGCGGCCTCCGTGCGCGACGCCCGCCGCAACGCCTTCGCCCTGCTCAGTGAGCTCGGCCTGCTCGAGCACCCAGGTACCGCTCGGCTTTTGGACAGCCTCGGCGAGCAAACGCGCAGCGTGACAGCCACCATGATCGAGCGCGGCATCAACAGCCCGCGCACCAGCAGCATGGGGCGTCTCTTTGATGCCGCGGCAGCAATTCTGGGCATCTGCGACAAGGCAACCTACGAGGGCGAACCCGCCATCGAGCTTGAGGCTGCCGCCTGGCGCGCGCTCGACAACGAAATCGCCCATTTTCCCGACGACAACGCCGGCCATTTCGCATCTGGCCCATCGTGGCTGAACGGCCCCCATGTTCTGGATCAGAAAGCACTCTTTGAGACACTTTTGGGAGGAACTGAAGCCGGAGCGCCCGCCGACAGGCTCGCACTCGACTTCCATGTCGCCGTCGCGCGCTCCTCGGCGCGCATCGCCAGCGATATCTGCGTGCACGAGGGCATCGACACCGTCGCGCTCTCGGGCGGCGTGTTCATGAACCGACTTCTGCTTCAACTCCTCACCCGCGAGCTCAAAAGCGCAGGCCTTACTGTCCTCGTCCCCCAAACCGTGCCCGTTAACGACGGCTGCATCGCCTACGGTCAGGCGGCAGTCGCACGCGCTCGCCTCGCGCAGATTGCATCACAGTAGCTCGCCCTCGCACGCCGCCGCGCCCAGCCGTCTCACAGGCGTAACGCGTTTGCCCGCGAACCCCGCGAGCGCTACCATCAACTGATGGATTATTAAGCGCCCATCCAGCGCAAAGCGTATAAAAGGGGAACAATATGTGCCTTGCCGTTCCCGGCAAAGTAGTCAAACGCGACGACGACCTCAAGGCCACCGTCGACATGATGGGCATCGAGCGCCCCGTGTCGCTGAGACTCGTGCCGACGGCGCAGGTAGGCGACTATATTCTCGTACACGCCGGCTTTGGCATCCAGATCGTCGACGAGCAGGAAGCGCAAGAAACGCTCGAGCTCGTTAATGCCATGACCGAACTGGCCGAAGAAGACCAACTGGCCAGCAACCCGGCCGAGGCATACTAGTGGCGGCCGGACAGCCGGCGCGCTCCGGTATCGACTTTTCGGCATTTCGCGATTCCAAGCTGGCTCGCGAGCTCATCGAGCGCATTCATGAGCTTGTCGGCGACCGCGCCATCAACCTTATGGAAGTCTGCGGCACGCATACCGTGAGCATCGGGCGCTATGGCTTTCGCTCCATTATGCCGGCCGGGCTCAAGCTGCTGAGCGGCCCGGGCTGCCCCGTCTGCGTCACCGCCAACCGCGACATCGACCACGCAATCGCGCTCGCCAACATAGACGGCGCCATCATCACCACCTTTGGCGACATGATGCGCGTGCCCGGATCATCCACCTCGCTCGCTGCGCAAAAGGCGGCGGGGCGCGATATTCGCATCGTCTACTCCCCGCTCGATGCACTCGATATCGCCGAGCAAAACCCTGATCGCCCGGTCATTTTTATGGGCGTGGGCTTTGAGACCACAACGCCCACCATCGCCGCCGCCATTTTGGAGGCCGAGGCGCGCGGGCTTTTGAACTTCTCGGTCTATTGCGCCCACAAGACCACGCCGCCGGCGTTGCGCGCCATCGCCAACGACCCCGAGACCGCCATCGACGGCTTTATCCTGCCGGGCCACGTCGCCACCATCACGGGCTTGGCGCCCTTTAGCTTTTTGGTCGACGAGTTTAAGACTCCAGGCGTGGTAACGGGATTTGAGCCGGTCGACATCTTGCAGGGTATCTGCATGCTGGTCCAGATGGTTGTTGAGGGGCAGCCCGCGATCGACAACGCCTACCGTCGCGGCGTCAATGCCGACGGCAATCCCGTGGCGCGCCAGCTGATCGAGCAGGTATTTGAGCCGTGCGATACCACATGGCGCGGGCTGGGATCGATTGCGGCTTCGGGACTCGCCATTCGTCCCGAGTTTTCGCACTTTGATGCCAGCATGCGCTTTGACGTGCCCATCGAGCCGACGGTCGAGCCACGCGGGTGCCGCTGCGGCGACGTGCTGCGCGGGGCCATTACGCCGAGCGACTGCCCCCTGCTCGGCCACGCTTGTACGCCCGAGCATCCCGTCGGCCCCTGCATGGTGAGCTCCGAGGGCAGCTGCGCAGCATATTTCCGCTACCGAGGCTAATAGGTTCCGCCGTTCTAACGAACGGCGGACGAGTCGACGGCGCGCCTCACCCATATAATTCCACCCACGATTGGAGTTTTCGATATGTCCCATAGTGTCTCCGATAGCACTGTCTTGCTGGGCCACGGCTCCGGCGGACAGATGATGAAACGCATCATCGATGAGGTCTTTTTGGATGCCTTTGGGTCGCCCGAGTTGCTCGAGGGCAACGATGCCGGCGTCGCCGCGCTGCCCGCGAGCGGGCGCATCGCCATGTCGACCGACAGCTTTGTAGTCTCGCCGCAGTTCTTCCCCGGTGGCAACATCGGCCGTCTCGCCGTGTGCGGAACCGTCAACGACGTCGCGACCTCGGGCGCCAACGTGCGCTACCTATCGTGCGGCTTTATCCTCGAAGAGGCCTATCCCATGGATAGGCTCCGCCAGATTGTGCAGACGATGGCCGAAACGGCGCATGAGGCGGGCGTGTCCATAATCACGGGCGACACCAAGGTGGTCGAGCGCGGCGGGGCCGACGGCGTCTACATCAATACCGCCGGCGTGGGCGAGGTTCCCACGGGCGTGGCGCTCAGCGGCGCCAACTGCCGCCCCGGCGATGTCATCCTGGTCTCGGGTACGCTGGGCGACCACGGCATCGCCATCATGAGCCAACGCGAGGGCCTGGCGTTTTCGAGCACGATCGAAAGCGATGCCGCGCCGCTTAACCACCTGATTGCCGACGTTCTGGCCGCAGCGCCCGGCACGCGTTGCTTTCGCGACCCCACGCGCGGTGGCCTAGCGTCCACACTCAACGAGTTTGCCCAGGCCAGCAATGTCGCCATGGAGGTCGACGAGGATGCCGTGCCCGTGCGTCCCGACGTGCAGGCCGCCTGCGAGATGCTCGGCTACGATGTGTTGCAGGTGGCAAACGAGGGCAAGATGGTCGCCGTCGTACCGGCCGAGCAAGCCGATGCCGCACTGAGCGCCATGCGCGCCGCCCACTACGGCGAGAACGCCGCCATCATCGGTCGCGTGCTGCCACTTGCCGAGGGCGCCCGCCCCGCCGTGCGCGTGCGCACCGGCTGGGGCTCGACCCGCATCCTCGACATGCTCGTGGGAGAACAGCTGCCGAGGATTTGCTAGGGCGAAACCACACGGTCGGCGCGATGCGGCCTGATACCCCTGGAGATGTTCAGATTCCAAGCACGCCCAACGCGGAAGCCCAGTATTATGGGGTGCGTTTTAAACCCAATGACGGGAGTTTTCATGGCAGCAGCTTTTTCCCATGTGATCTTTGACCTGGACGGCACCATCCTCAACACACTCGAGGACCTGGCGGCCGCCGGCAACCATACCTGCGAGATGCACGGCTGGCCCACGTTTGCCGTAGACGAGTACCGCTACAAGGTGGGAAACGGCATGCTCAAGCTGGTTGAGCGCTTTATGCCCGCCGAGTATGCGGGCGACGGCCGCATGTTTGAGCAGGCGCTTGCCGAGTTTAGGGCTTACTACGGCGAGCACAAGGAAGACCACACCGCCCCCTATGCCGGCACGATCGAGACGCTCGACCGCCTACGCGCCGCGGGCGTTCAGCTTGCCGTGCTCACCAACAAGGACCACGTCTCGGCGGCTCCGCTTATCGAGAAGTATTTTGGTTCCGAGCGCTTTGCGCTGGTGCAGGGCCGCGTCGATGCGTTTCCGCCCAAGCCCGAGGCGCCTGTTACGCTGCATGTGATGGAGGAGCTGGGCGCCGATCCGTCGACCACGCTCTATGTGGGCGATTCCAATGTCGATATCCTGACCGGTCACAACGCCGGCCTTAAGAGTGCAGGCGTCAGCTGGGGCTTCCGCGGCCGCGCAGAGCTGGAAGCCGCCGGCGCCGACTACGTGGTGGACACCCAGGGCGAGCTCGCAGCGCTAATCCTGGGCGAGTAACGAGCGACACTGCTTAACGCAGCTGCGACAATTCTTCCGCGCGGAAAGCGCGTCCCGTTTTGGAGCTCCGGAATGGGATGCGCTTTCCGTTTGAGGCGCATCAGGGAAACCGCATCCCGTTTCAGAGCAATATTCCGGGTCGCACTTTCCGCAACCCACCCCATCCGGAAAATGCGACCCACTATTCGGCCAAAAACCGGGTCGCGGTTTCCCAAGCACTCGATGCAACGCTGGCACAAGGAGTGTCCCCAACTACCGGCAGAAAAGGAACGTCCCCAACTGCCGCCCCAATGACCACCATGGCAACGCCGCAGGTAGAGGACGGACAGCGAGCGACGTCCAGAGCGAACAAGTTGGCATGAAAAAGGCGAGGCATAGACCTTCTGGTCATGCCTCGCCTTTTGAATGACAAATTGTCGTCCTGGGCGGCGCGCAGCGTCAACTGGTTACGCGGTTCGTAGAACCGCGTAACCCCCTAGCTCAGCATTGCATCCATCATCTCGGAGTTGACGGAGTCGTCGGCAGACCACTCGCCATCGTCGTTGCAGGTGTACTTGAAGATAACCGTGGTCTTTCTGGGCTCGGTGGCCTTGGTCACATCGACCATAACCTGACCGGCCATCTTGTACAGCTCGTCATCGGAAGGAACCGTGTCAAGCGCGGCGACCTTCTCCTGATACTGGGTGGAGAAGTCCTCGACGATCTTGTTCATAGACTTGCAGGTGATGGAGACCTCGGCGGTCGCGACACCCTTGTCTTCGTCGACCGTCACGTCGCCGATCTTGTAGTCAAAGCCCTCGAGATAGGTCTTGGCATACTCCTTGGGATCGATACCCAGCTGCTCGAACTCGTCGCCCGAAGCCTCCTCCAGACCAGAGAGGAAGTCGTCGCCACCGTTCTTGACCTCGTCAAACTGAGTCGTAAGATCCTCGGTGATGAGTTCCTCGACCGAAGGGCCTCCGCAACCGGAAAGCAGGACCACGCATGCAACCAAGACGGCCATGAGGGGCGCAAGCAGCAGCTTCTTTTTCATGTTGTTCCTCCCGATGAGCGCCACCGCGCTTCCCAGACGCGGCGCACGTTGTAATAAGTAAGCCCATACTATCCGCTTATGAACACCCTCGGCAACGCGAAGGCACGGTCGGTTCGTTTTAGCGTCCGAACGGTTTGCAAGCCCGCCCAACGTGCAATAAAACGCTTTCCCGCGGTGCAATAAAAAAGGTGGCCGGAAAACCCGACCACCCTTGCACATCCTTTGGATGCCGCAATTTACTTGCGGACGACCTTAACGATGGCGTCACCGGCGGCGACAGCGGAGTCGGCCTCGACGGCGAGTTCGACATCGGCAAACTCGGCGGTGTTGGACACGGCCACGACGACGCAGTCCTTGTAACCGGCGGCAGCAATCTTGGCGCGGTCAATCTTGAGGATGGGCTGGCCGGCCTTCACGACGTCGTCGGCCTTGACGAAGCCCTCGAAGCCGTCACCGTTCATGTTGACGGTATCGACGCCAACGTGCACCAGAACCTCGATGCCGCTATCGGACTGCAGACCCACGGCGTGACCCATGGTGACGGTCACCTTACCGTCGCAGGGAGCGTAGACCAGATCGTCCTCGGGCCACACGGCACAGCCCTTGCCCAGAACCTCGCCACCAAAGACGGGATCGGGCACGTCGGCCATCTTGATGACCTTGCCCTTGACGGGCGAGCACAGCACGTCGGCGCCGGCAGAAGCAGAGATGGAGGCCGGAGCAGCGGCAGCCGCGGGCTCAGCCTTCTTCTTGAACATATCAAACAGACCCATACGTTTTCTCCTTTTGATTAAGCGCAACGTTATGCGCATGCCTATGGTGATTATAGTGCCAAATGATCAAATTGCTAAGGTGAGGGCTCGAATCGCAAGCCCTTCCAAGCCCTTCCCAAAACCTTTTACCAGTGGCACTCATATTGTCGATTACTCCAAGCCCTCGGTGCCGTTGGACTTGATGATCTTCTGATATGCGAAGAAGCTGTCCTTGCGGCGGCGCTCGTAGGTACCGGTGCCGTCGTCGTACTTATCGACGTGGATGAAGCCGTAGCGCTTGCGCATCTCGCCAGTGCCGGCGGAAACCAGGTCGATGGGACCCCACCAGGTGTAGGCGATCAGGTCAACGCCGTCGGCGATGGCCTCGCCCATAGCCTTGATGTGGCTCTGCAGATAGGCGATGCGGTACGGGTCGTGGATGGAGCCGTCCTCCTCGACCTCGTCGTAGGCACCCATGCCGTTCTCGACCACCATCAGCGGAATCTCGTAGCGGGCGTAAATCTCGTTGAGGGCGATGCGCAGGCCCAGCGGATCGATCTGCCAGCCCCAGTCGGTGGACTCCAGATAGGGATTCTTGCCGCCAAAGGTCATGTTGCCCTCGGTCATCTCGTGGTCCTTGTGGGTGCCCACGGTGCCGGACATGTAGTAGCTAAAGGTGTAGAAATCAACCTTGCCGTCGGCGATATCCTGCAGGTCGCCGTCCTCCATCACGAGCTCAACATCGTTCTCGGCCCAGAAGCGCTTGGCATAGAACGGGTACTTGCCGCGCACCTGTACGTCGGAGCAATACCAGTTCATGGTGTTCATCTCCTGCTGCGTGGCGAACACGTCGGCCGGATCGCACGTGGCGGCATAGGAGAGGATGAAGCAGTCCATGTTGCCCATCTTAAACTGCGGGTAATGCTCGTGGGCATAGCGCACGACGCGGCCGCTGGCGACAAACTGGTGATGCAGCGCCTGCATACGAGCCTGCGGCGTGGTATGGACCGCCGATGCCGGACCCTCAAAGCCCTGAATCATGCTGGTCTCAAAGAGGTTGCCCATGTCCTGAGTACCGCAGTTGATCTCGTTGAAGGTGAGCCAGAACTTGACCTTGTCCTGATAGCGGTCGAAGACGGTCTGGCAGTACTTCTCAAAGAAGCTGATGAGCTCGCGGCTCGCCCAGCCGTTGTATTTCTCGACCAGGTGATAGGGCATCTCGTAGTGCGAGAGGGTCACGAGCGGCTCGATATTGTGGGCGCGCAGGCAGTCGAAGACGCGGTCGTAGAAGGCGAGACCGGCCTCATTGGGCTCAGCGTCGTCGCCGTTGGGGAAGATACGGCTCCAGGAGATGGACATGCGGAACATATTGAAGCCCATCTCGGCGAACAGCGCGATGTCCTCCTCGTAGTGATGGTAGAAATCGATACCATCATGATTGGGGTAGAAGCGGTTGGGGTCGATGTCGATCGTAATCTGACGTGGCTCCTTGTAGCTGCCGCCCAAGAAATGGTCGTCGACGGAAGGACCGCGGCCGTCCACGTTCCAAGCGCCCTCAAACTGGTTGGCGGCGGTGGCGCCACCCCAATAGAAACCCTTGGGGAACTTGATGTTTGCCATGAGCATCTCCTTTGCATCGCGGGTCGATAATCCGAGTATCGCCTGCGCACGGGACGGGCAGAAGCGGGCGCGCCAAACCCGACACTTCTTTTCGCGCCCACGGACCGCCGCCGCCCCGTCCCTGACACTTCCTGATACCGACCAACAAAGGGACAGGTTCATTTTGGAAGGTTTTATCTGGGCAAACGCCGGCGGTAGGCGGCCGGCGTGCAGCCATAGCGCTCGGCAAATTTTTTGTAGAAGAAGCTCATATTGGCATAGCCCACCTCGCGCGCTGCGGCCTCTGCAGTAGCACCGGTGTCGAGTAGAGCCGCCGCGCGTGTCAGGCGGCTCTCCTGCACGAGCTGCATAAACGTGCGGCCCGTCTGCCGCTTGAGCAGCGCGCTCGCGTAGTTGGGACTCAGGTGCAGGTGGTGGGCTAAGTCGTCGAGTGTGCAATCGCAAGCATGCCGCTCGATGTAGCTCATCGCCGCCGCAACCTGCGCCGAGGGAAGTGCGGGCGCGTCCGTTTGCAGCAGCGCGGCCTCGTAGCTTTGCATAAGCTCGACCAGCAGCAGCTCGAACAGCCTCGAGGCAATCTGAGGACTCGCCGCTGTCGGCTCCAGGAGTTCGCAGAGCATCTCCTGCATGTACCGGCGCACGCGACGGCTGCCACCCGTGCGGAAATGCACGTGACCGCGGTGGTCGGTTTCGTCATTGAGGGCGTTGAGTAGAAATCGCGAGACAGTACCTGCGGACGAAAGGCTCTGATCCAGGCTGCGGCGCAACATCGGCCGCGAGATGACAATGCTCAGCATAATGTCATGCTCACCCAGCTCGCCTATGGCGTGCGGACATGCCGCATCGAGCAGGAGCACCTCATTTTGGGCGAGTGTGAGTTGTGCGCCGTTGACAATCTGCGGCGCGTTTCCGCAATAGACATAGCTGATTTCGACATAGTCGTGCACGTGCTCCGGTACGGGATTGAAACGCGAGTTGCGCACAATTGACAGGCCCTCGGGCATACCTTTTTGATGCAGAGCGCGCATTCGATTGCCGATCTTATGGACGTGATTATCGTCGATTTCCGGCTGAAAATCCCAGTCGAACGCATCGCACCAGTCATAGCGGGCACCCGCGCGGTATGCGCGCTCGCTATCGGTCAGCTCGAGCAAAAGATTGTCTAAACGTGCGATATCCATAGCTCCACCATCGTTGATTTAGTCATATTCTGCCGTGGTTTTGATATTAGCAGGGCAGCGCGGACGACGTACCCTGACTTCAATCGATTTAAAAGGTTGGTTTTAGAGGAGTGGATATGGCAGCATACGGCAACCATGTGCTTCCGTTCTTGTGGCTCAAGGGCGAAGAACGCGAGACGATTACCGAATACTTAGAGCAGATTGCCGGCGCAGACATCCATGAGGTCTGCCTTGAGTCGCGCACGCATCCCGAATTTTGCCGCGACGGCTGGTGGTCCGACCTGCGTTTTATCATTGGCGAGTGCAAGCGCCTGGGCCTTAAGATCTGGCTGCTCGATGATGCCCACTTTCCCACGGGCTACGCCAACGGCGCGCTTGCAGGCGAGGATGTAGACCCCGCGCTCAAGAAGACTGTGCTTAAGCATCACACGGTAACGGTCGTTGGACCCCAGCCGTCCACGACCATCAAGCTCGGCAACCTCATGGATCCCACGGAGCACTTTGTGGGCGCGGCGGGTTTTGACGCTGCCGGCGCATCGCTCGACCTTGAGCTCGCCGTTGAGCAAACCGAGGGCGGCACTCCCGCCTGCCTGCGCTTTGACGCTCCCGCCGGCGTCACCACCCTCGAGCTCTACGTCACCAGCCAAAAGACCGGCTTTCGCGATGAATACATCAACATGGTCGACGCCGATTCGTGCCGCATGCTCATCAACGCCGTCTACGAACCCACATTCACGCATCTGGGCGACGAGTTCGGCAAGACCATTCTGGGGTTCTTTACCGATGAGCCTGGCTTTATGAACGAGAAGGGTGCGACCCTCGAAGACGCTTCTACCAGCAGCTTTATCGGACGCGGTGACATGGCGCTGCCATGGTCGGACGAACTTGCGCGACGCCTGCACGAGGCACTGGGCACAAATTGGCTGAGTGAGCTCCGCGGGCTTTGGACGCGCGACCCCGCCGGCGCTCGGGTCCGCCACACCTACATGGACATCGCCACGCAACTCTACCGTGCGTGCTTTGACGAGCAGATTGGTGACTGGTGCCGCGAGCGCGGCGTTATGCACATTGGCCATGTAATCGAGGACAAGAGCTGCCACACACGCTTGGGCCAGGGCGCTGGGCACTACTTCCGCGCTGTCGCCGGTCAGGACATGGCGGGCATCGATGTGGTTATTAACCAGCTCGCCCCCGGCATCGACCACGGCCCTTACAGCTACTTCCATGGCGCATGGAACATGGAGTTCTTTACCTACGCGCTTGCCAAACTGGGCTCTTCGGCCGCGCGCCTCGACCCCAAAAAGCAAGGGCGCTGCATGGCCGAGGTCTTTGGCGCCTTTGGCTGGCACGAGGGCTTGCGCGAGATGAAATGGATTGCCGACCACATGCTCGTCCGCGGCGTCAATTGGTTTACGCCGCACGCGTTTAGCATGGCGCCCTTCCCCGATTGGGACTGCCCGCCGCACTTTTACGCGCACGGCAATAACCCGCAGTGGCCGCACTTTGGCCAGCTCATGAGCTATATGAACCGTACGGCAACGCTGCTTTCGGAAGGCTGTGCCACGCGCCCCGTCGCCATCCTGTACCATGCCGATGCCGAATGGGCCGGTAGCGCCATGCCTATCGAGCGCGTGGCGGCAGAGCTCACGCGCGCGCAGATCGACTTTGATTTTGTGCCCGCCGAGGCTTTTGAGGACAAGAGCCGCTACAAGGTTTCGATTGCCGATGGATTGCTTGGTGTTAACAACTGCCACTACCAGGCATTTGTTATGCCCGGTGCTACGTTTATTGGCGCGGAGACGGCAAAGGCGGCGAGATACATGACGGATGCAGGCGTTATGGTGCTTGCCGTCGACGAGGTGCCCGGCGCATTCTACGATTCCGATGGCGCGGTCGAGCTGGGAGGACTCGTCGCAACGCCGCTCGCCGATGTCGCCCGCGCGCTTGCAAGCGCGGGACTGCAGACCGTTGTGCCTGACACACCGCAACCCTGGCTACGCGCACTTCGCTACGAGCGAGCAGGCGAGACCTACGTTATGCTCGTCAACGAGCACCCACGCGAGCACATCGACTGCACGGTTGCACTTGCGACAGGCGAGCGCCTTTGCGGCACGCGGCTCGACCTGCTAAACGGTGCCGAGCCCGTTGCGTTTGACGGTGCGCTGGAGCTCGCACCCTTCGAGAGCTGCATCGTTGTTTTGCAAGCGAGCAACGAGGATGCGCCCGGAGACGGCGTAATCGACGCTGATACATCGCTCGGCCTGCGCATCGAAGGCCCATGGACCGTTGCCCTCTCCCCTGCCGGCAGCAATGGCGCCTTTGGTGAAGCACAAGAGCTCAAACACCTGGGCGACCTTACGGCCGATCTGTTCACCGGCACCTGCGGCACCTACCGATATCATGCGTCGTTTGAGCTGGCCAACGATTGCACCGACGCCACGATCGACCTGGGAGACGTCTACGAAACCGCAACGCTCACGCTCGATGGACGCTCGCTCGGCACACGCATCTGCCCGCCCTATCGTTTTGCCGCCGGCTCACTTTCCGCCGGTGCGCATGAGCTCGCGATCGACGTCATCAACACGCTCGACCATGCGATCCCCGACATCTTCGGTCTCACCGAGCCCGTCGCCCCCAGCGGCATCCTCGGCCCCGTTACCCTTTGCGGGCAAAACCTGCCAAAATAAACCTGTCCCTTTTTGGCAGGTTTGGCGAGTGTGGGAGTTCGCATGGATATCAAACGCAAGATCACCGAAGCGCAGGGCCTCACCCCCACCGAGCAACAGCTCGGCATTGCAGCCCTTGCCATCGGTCAGGACATCCGCGGACTTTCTATTAAGGAATTTGCCGCGCAAACCAACGTTTCGGTCGCGAGCGTACACCGTTTTTGCAAAAAGCTCGGTCTCGAGGGCTTCAAGGATCTCAAGGTCGAGCTTATTCGCTTGGCAACCGAGGCGGGAAACCGCCGCGACGTGGACATCAACTTTCCCTTTGATGCTACGTCCAGCCCCGCGCAGGTTATGGAGCGCATGGAGGGGCTCTACCAGACCACGCTGGCCGAAACGCAGGAGCTGCTCGACCCCACGCAGCTTGACCACGCCGCCAAGCTCATCGCGAACGCCCGACAGGTCGACATCTACACGGGCTCGCACAACCTCTATCCAGCGGGAATGTTCCGCGACCGCCTGCTCTCCGCCGGTAAAAGCGCGACGTGCCACGACGGTGTCGAGGCCCAGGTGCGCACGGCACTCGCCTCGGGTCCCGACCATGCGGCAATCGTCATCTCCTACAGCGGCCTTGCCCCCAATCTCAAGGACATCTTGCCGATCCTCAGCAGCCGGCATGTCCCGGTCATCGTTATCGGTACGCCTTATTGCGCGCGCATTCATCCCGGCTTTGCTGCCTACCTTACGGTGAGTGACCACGAGAGCATGACGCATCGCATCACGCAGTTCGCGAGCCACATCGCCGTGCAATACGTGCTCGATTCGCTCTACAGCAGCTACTTCGCCAAAGACTACGCCCGCTGCTCCGAGTTCCTGGAGCGCTCGTTCCCCTACACCCGCCTCCCGGGGCTCAAGTAGCGACGAGCGTGGATTTTCGGACGCTTGTCTAACGAGCGTGGATAATCTCCCACTTTGAGGCCGTCACCGAGCCAAAAACGGGAGATTATCCACGCTCATTCACGACTAGTCATTTAAGAACGTCCCCAATGACTACCCATCCGGAGCAAGACAACGCCGCAAGTAGAGGACGGACAGCGAGCGCCGCCCAGGGCGAACAAGTTGGCATGAAAAAGGCGAGGCATTGGCCTTCTGGTCATGCCTCGCCTTTTGAATGACAAATTGTCGCCCTGGGCGGCGCGCAGCGTCGGTCGGTTACGGCGTTTGGTAAAACGCCGTAACTACTCCTGAGCTCCGTACTGCTCGTAGTAGGCGTCGATGGCGGCCTTGAGCTCGTCATCGATGACGACCTTGCCGTCGATCTCGTGGTTGTAGAGGGTCTCGACGACCTCGGCCATGGAAACGATGCTCGCGACAGGGAAGCCGTACTTGGCCTCGATCTCCTTCTGCGCGGTAGTCACGCCGCCCTTGCCGACCTCCATGCGGTTGAGGGACACGATCAGGCCCTTGATTTCGACGTCGGCAGCAGCCTTAACCTTGGGATAGGTCTCGTCGATGGACTTGCCGCTGGTGGTGACGTCCTCGACCATGACCACGCGGTCGCCGTCTTGAGGCTCATAGCCCAGCAGGTTGCCCTTGTCGGCACCGTGGTCCTTGGCCTCCTTGCGGTCGCAGCAGTACTTGACCTCCTTACCGTACAGCTCGTGGTAGGCAATTGCGGTCACGACGGCCAGCGGAATACCCTTGTAGGCCGGTCCAAACAGCACATCAAAGTCGTCGCCAAAGTTATCGTGGATGGCCTGGGCGTAATACTCTCCCAGCTTCTTGAGCTGATAGCCCGTCACGTAAGCGCCGGCGTTCATAAAGAACGGGGACTGACGGCCGCTCTTGAGCGTAAAGCTGCCGAACTTAAGGACGTCGGACTCGACCATAAACTTGATGAACTCTTGCTTGTAAGCCTCCATGCGGGCTCCTCTCGTAATCGCGTACGTGCCTTCCAGTTTAGCGCAGGCGAAGCGTCGATGCGGGTGAGCTTTGAGGCCACGGCATTCTGTAAAGGCTTTGCCTTGATTATCGACTTCATCCGAACACCTCCCACATTCATCCGTACATGTACGGATGAATGTGGGAACCCGATACCCTGAGGGCCGGACCGGCCGGCGGAGCTGGGCAGGTCGCCCTCGACGGTGAGCGCCGAGGTGGCGTCGCACAGGTTCGTGACGGCGCCGAAGCCCAGGCGCGGCGAGCGCGTGGGCGCCGACACCGACCTGTCGTCGGCCTGCCCGCGCCTGGCGGCGTGGCCGCGCTGCTGCAACGGGTGCGGCCGCTACCGCGCGATGGGCTGCAAGCGCCGCCCGCACGTCTTCTACGAGGCCCGCGCCGCGCAGCTGTGCGCCGACTCGGTGCTCGTCTCGTCCAGGCGCGGGATCGACGCCGACGAGCCGGCCGCGGCGGCCAGGCTGGAGGCCATCAGGGACTGCCTGCGCCGGGGGCTCTCGCCCGAGCAGATGGCCGCATGCAACGGAGGGCCGGTGGACCTGTCGCCGTCGACCATTTACCGCTGGGTCGCGGCGGGCTACGACGGCATGACCAACATGGAGCTCAGGCGCAAGGTCGGCTACAGGCCGAGGAGGCGCGCCGCCGTCCGGGCGGCCACGCGCCACTCCGCCCGCAGGTCATACGCCGCGTTCCTCGCCCTCGGGGAGGACGCGTGCGCCGCGGCCTGGGAGATGGACACCGTCGAGGGCGCCCGGGAGGACTCGGCCTGCCTGCTCACGCTGCTCCACCGCCCCAGCAGGCTCCAGCTGGCGCTCCTGCTCGGGGAGAAGACCTCCGGGTGCGTCGCGGCCGCCCTGGAGGGCGTCCGGGCGGTCCTCGGCGCAGACGGGACGCGCCGCGTGTTCCGCGCCGTGCTCACCGACAACGGCGCCGAGTTCTCCGACGAGGGCGCGATCGCCGCGCTCCTCGGCGAGGGGCCCGGCGAGACGAGGCTGTTCTACTGCGACCCGC
>JAGZKE010000054.1:0-1727 GCA_018365375.1 Collinsella sp.
ACGGCGCCCCCGGGGCCCGGATGGGGCCTCGGGGGCGTTCGGCTAGCTGCGGGAACGGCCTGTCCGCCTAATGTGTTCGGCTGAGATCGGAAATCAACCAATTCGTGACCATTCGCAACGACTCGTTGGCTACATCCAACTTTTAACGCATATCCACCCTGCAGACGTCATCGAACGTTTTCCCCAAAATGATTACGTTCATTCGTTGAATTATTCACTCTATTAGCGAGCAATTATGGAGACAGGGACCCTCAAGCTCTGAGCAAACACCTGCGGTTTTACTGCACACTTCATCTATTTAGCAAAACCCGTCAAGCTTTTGGTCAGTATTTGGTCAGCTCCCGGTACTTACCCGCATGAAGTGCACCTAGATAATCGGACTCGCAAGCCGCATGGCTCACGCCCGATACTAGGGGAGGCCCATATGGACGAGATCATCTGCGCAAACACCGCATTCCGCTACTGGCGCTGCCCACCGCAGGTGCGCGACCTCTACCCGCGCCTGCCCAACTCCGATGACGGCTGGCGTGCCCTGTCCCGATCACCCTTCGTAACCGACGTCCTCAAGACCCCGATTACCGAAGTTGCTTCACCAGGTTGTTGTAATCACCACTCGGGATTGCGCTCCACTATTCGCTGGGAAGGGGCATCGGATGCCAGCACAACAATCGACACTCATTTAGGCTTTAGTGTCACTAATCCGCTTAACACGTTATTTACTATGACACGCTTTGTGTCCCCAATAGATCTCGTACTAGCTATGTACGAACTTTGCGGTTGTTTTTCTGTTTTCGAGCCGACTCCCGCCGCCGAAATGCAATTAAAAATGGCGGCAAAAGAGATTCACCAGAGCAGTACGCAAGATCTATTCGAACTTGATGAAGGCGAAGACCAGGCACCTTGGAAACGGGTTTATGCCCATGTAACCGTAAAGGCCTCGGAAAACGAAGGACAAACGGACCGGCATGAGGATAGTAGAAAGGTTACGAAGCTTAAAGGAACTTCTCTCTGGATGAGAAAGCCACTCATCGAATTAAGCGACTTGCATCAATTCGCCGACAAGGTCAAAAGTCAAATGTGGGGAAAGCAGTTCTATGATGCCGCTCAGCAGGTTATCGGCATTGCCGCGTCTCCGCTCGAGGTTGCAGGAATCTTGCTTCTAAACCGTCCGCGGCGTCTTGGCGGCGCGGGCTTCACGAACGTTTATGCCAACGACTTGACCCCACTTTCCATATCGGCGCAAAGCATTGCAGGTCAAAAGGTCTGCTACGGCGATATCGTGATCGTAAATCTGATTCTTATGAAAGGTGCAATTATCGAAATCCAAGGTGAAGTCATTCATGGCTCGGGTGCAATACTTGAACACGATGCGGAGCGCATGACTGCGTTGCAGAGCATGGGATTCGATGTATTCTTGGTGACTCACGATATGCTCAACGATTCAAAGCAGCTAGACACCATAGCCAGAAGCGTCTGCGACCGTTTAGGGATTCGCTATAAAGCCAAAACTGAAGCAATGAAGTCCGCCGAGACGCGACTGCGAGCAAATGTTTTGTGCAACTGGTTAGAAATCGGAAATTAGCTGCGACAAGGCATTTGAACAAGCATATTTGCCTGTTAGTGAATTAGTGCCATTTCAAAACCATGCCGGATTACGGGGCTCAACCCAGACCGGCCGTCCATGCCCTGCATTTAACTAAATGCACAAGCCTTCTACCTGCGGTTTT
>JAGZKE010000046.1:0-11825 GCA_018365375.1 Collinsella sp.
AGGCCACATTAAGTGGCCTCCGGCTCGTGCGGAACTCGCGACAAACTTAACCCCTGTGCCGCCCGGCCCGGGAATCCGACGTGCTCGTCGGGGCAACGTTCCCTGCCAAAAAGGGACAGGTTTATTTCGGTCGGTTTTATCTGGGAAAACGCCACTCTTCACGGTGATCCGCATCCATTTGCCACGTTCTTCCGAGAATCAGACGAATAACGTCCAATCCACTCGTCCATATAACGCTAAAAAGGCCGCTTCCCCCCTTGGGAAGCGGCCCAGACTTTACGAATAAACGATGGTAAAGGGTACTTCTGTTTCGGTCTCTCCTGTTGACGTGTACCTCGTGCCCTCAAGCGTTACTGAGACCACTTGGTCGACATCGATCAACTTCGTTGGCAGCCAGATGTTCTCTCCGCTATTGCGCGCATAAGAAAAATATAAGTTGAACACCCCTGCGTCGTCATCTTCGATAATCTGCTCCGATCCATCCTTGTAGCTGACGGTCAGCTTATTATCAACTGCATCAATGCCCAGATCATCGATGTGTGTCTGGATAGAAAACGGGCTGATCTCGAGAGGCGAGTCATCGGAGCGGAGTTCCTTTGTATCGACGTAAGCTCCAACGCTAAACTCGGGCGTCGATGCCTCGAACGGCTTCGCATCCTCGCCTTCGCCCTCGGTCCACGAGATATTCCAGGTGACCGCATGTTGAAAACCTCGCTCGCGATCCATAGAGGCAAAGTACATCGTGCCATTAATGACCGTGGCGCTTGATGTGTCCTTATCAATGGTGCAGCGTGTGTCAGCCCATTCCTCGCCGAAGTTCATGCTGGGCGTGCCGATGCCTTGTTCTTCTTCACCATAGAGAACAAGTTCGCCTGTCTCTGCTGCCGGCTTGTAGTAGTTAACGCCATTTGGATTGGACAACGTAAACGTCACGGCTCCGCAGCCGTTTTGGTCAATAGCCATCTCATGGATATCGAGCGTATAGCCATTACCCTCGACGGACAGATCAACCTTCTGGACTGTGCCCTCCAGGCTTTGGGGCGCGATGCCGTCACCGAACTCTCTGGTGTAGGTATATTGAGTCCCCGATGAGCCGCCGTTGGTCCAGGTAATGGAATCCCCGTTGCCGTGGTTTCCCCAGGCTGAGGCAAAATAGCTGGAATTGATAACTGCGTAGGCGACCCCTCCGGTCGCCAACACTCCGACAAGACACCCGATTACGGCAACATAGAGAGGCTTCGCGTGGCCCTTTCGATGAAGCGGCTCACCCGCAGCAGTATTAAGAACGCGATCTGCAAGATTGCTATCGGCTTGGATGGACTCGAAGGCCTGCTTGATTTGATTGGATTTCACGGTCGCCCTCCTCTAGGATGAACTTGAGCTTCGACCTGCCGCGAGCCAAACGCGTTCGAACGGTCGCGGCTGGTACATGCAACAACTCGGCAATCTCTGAGGTCGAAAAGCCCAGATAGTAATAGAGCACGATGGGAACGCGGAATCGCTCCGGAAGTCGCATAACGTCTGACAGGACCGCCTTGGTCTCATCCTGCGCCGCCGAAAGCGAATCGGCCAGGTTCTCAATATCCTCCACACGCCTCCATGGCTTTCGAAAGAGCGATTTACATTCATTGATCGTGACCCGGATAAGCCAGCGGCGAAGATGTTCCCAACTTTCAAAGTGTCCATCGCTTTTAAGCAACTTAAGAAAGACATCCTGGGCAATATCGTCGGCATCGGCACGATCGCGCAGGTACGTCAATGCGATTCGAAACACGACATCACGGTGATCCTCAACCGCCTGTCTAAATGCTTGTTCTTCCATAATCACCTCCCGGTGACGTTAATGATTCTTGCTGAGGCCCTCACCATAGATACGCTTTGACCGAACGAAATGTTTCAAATTCAAGCAGGAATAACCTACCAAAATAAACCTGTCCTTTATTGGCAAGGGATCAATGGAACGCAACAGGTTGAGCATACGCAAGCGAGCGGCCCCCAGAGCGTACAAGGTGGCATGAAAAAGGCAGGGCATTGACCTTTTGGTCATGCCCTGCCTTTTGAATGACAGATTGTAGCTCTGGGGGCCGCGCAGCGACGGAGGTCGCCGCCGTTCGTTAGAACGGCGGAACTAGTTACTCCTCGTCGTTGTCCTTGGCCTCTTCGGCATCATCGGTGTCCACGAGCTGGTTGAGCAGCTCGTCGAGGGAAGCCATATCCTCGTTGATCGCGCCGTTGGCGGGAGCCTTCTTGTCGTCGATCGGGGCGCCCAGGAGCTCCTCGTCGGCGTCGGCGTGATGCGTCGGAGCGGAGGTACCCAGCAGGATATCGTCCGGACCGTCGGGGCTAAAGACCATCTGCAGCAGCTGCGAGAGGTCTTCCTCGTCGGCAACGTCGTCGTTGTTCTCGAGGATGTAGAGCAGATCGTGGGCCTCGAGGCCGTCACGGAGCTCCTCGATCGCCTTGGCACCGATACCATCGATGCGCAGCAGATCCTCCTCGGACTTGCCGACCAGGTCGCCGACCGTCTCGATGCCGACCTCGCTGAACTTGTTGGTCCAGCGCTGCGACACGCCCAGGTCGTCGAACAGGTACAGACGAGCCTTCTCGGCGGAGATGGTGTGGCCGTTGCGGGTGAACGAACCGTCAGCACCACCGAACTCGTCGTAGCCGGCCCAGTCGAGCTGCTGCGGGAGCTGCTCGTCCAGGTCCTTGAGCTCCACAGGAGCCCACTCGGGCAGCGACTTGGCGTTGGGCGAAGCCGGGCCGTCGATGTCCACGTAGCCGTCGGCCGTGCGATACGTCAGCTTGGCGTTGGCGTACGGCTTGAGGCCGGTACCAGCCGGGATCTTCTTACCGACGATGACGTTGGACTTAAGGTCGAGCAGGTGGTCGACCTTGCCCTCGATGGCAGCCTCGGTAAGGACGCCGGCGGTACGGATGAACGAAGCGCTCGACAGCCAGGAGTCGATGTTGGACGCGACCTTGAGCGTACCCAGGATGACGGGCTCGGCCACGGGAGCCTGACCGCCCAGACGGGCAACGCGCTCGACCTCGTCAGCGAACTCGTAGCGGTCGACGTACTGACCAAGCAGGTACTTGGAGTCGCCGGGGTTGGTGATCTGAACGCGACGCAGCATCTGACGTGCGAGCACCTCGATGTGCTTGTCGTTCAGGTCGACGCCCTGGCTGGTGTAGACGTCCTTGACGCTCTCGACGAAGGTGTGCATCGTCGACTCGATGTCGGTCAGCTTGCGCAGGTTGCGGAAGTTGACGAAGCCCTTGGTGATCTGATCGCCGGCGCGAACCTCGCAGCCGTCCTCGATCTCGGGCATAAAGCGCACCGAAGCAGGGACGCGACGCTCATCGAGGACACGGGTGTGATCCTCGGAGTCGGTGAGCGTCAGCACGTACTCGGACTTCTCGGGCTTAATCGATAGGTGGCCGGAGTACGGAGCCAGCTCGGCCTCGCGACCCAGAATCTTCTCGTTGACGTTGCCGACGATATCGAACATACGGCTGACCGTAGGCAGACCCTGCGTAATATCGTCGACGCCAGCGACGCCGCCGGAGTGAATGGTACGCATCGTAAGCTGCGTACCGGGCTCGCCGATGGACTGGGCGGCAATAATGCCGACCGCGGTACCGATGGCGACCGGACGACGGGTGGAAAGATCCCAGCCGTAGCACTTCTGGCACACGCCGTACTTGGAGCGGCAGGTAAGCAGCGCGCGAAGCTTGACCTTCTTGAGGCCGGCATCGACCATCTTCTGGATGTCAGCGACCTTCTCGATGTAGCCGTCCTGCTCAAAGAGCACGGTGCCATCGGGAGCCACGACGTCCTCGATGAAGCAACGGCCGACAAGGTCGGTGTTGAGGTCGGTGGTGCCGGGGATGATGAGGTTGTAGGTAACGCCCTCGTGCGTACCGCAGTCCTCCTCGCGGACGATGACGTCCTGGGCCACGTCGACCAGACGACGGGTCAGATAACCAGAGTCCGAGGTGTGGGATGCGGTATCGACCAGGCCCTTACGGGCGCCGTAGGTCGAAATGAAGTACTCGAGCGGCAGCAGGCCCTCGCGGAAGTTCGCCTTAATGGGAAGGTCGATCGTCTCGCCGGACATGTCTGCCATCAGACCACGCATGCCGCCGAGCTGACGCAGCTGGGTCTTAGAACCACGGGCGCCGGAGTCGGCCATCATGTACAGCGGGTTCTCCTCGTCGAACATGTCGAGCATGAGCGCTGCGACCTTGTCGGTACAAGCGGTCCACTCGTTAACGACTTCGATGTGGCGCTCCGTCTCGTTGATGAAGCCCTCCTCGAAGTACTCGTTGATCTGGTCGACGTTGGCCTGGGCGCGATCGAGCAGCTCCTGCTTCTCGGCAGGGATGAGAGCGTCCCACACCGAGATGGTAAGGCCGGCGCGGGTAGCGTAGTGGAAGCCGGAGTACTTGATGGCGTCGAGGATCGGGCCGACCTTGGCCTCGGGGTAACGATCGCAGCAGTCCGCAACCAGCTTGGCCACGTCGCCCTTGACCATCTTGTAGTTCATGAACTCATAGTCTTCGGGCAGGCACTGGCGGTTGAAGATGATGCGGCCGATAGAGGTCTCGAAGCGCGCGGTCTTGTTGCCGGTGACGTCGTAGTCGACAAACTCGTTCTTGCCGTTCTTGACGCGGAAGATACGGGTGCCGTCCTCGTTGATGACGTTGGCGTCGGCAGCGGACACGCGGACCTGGATCTTGGCCTGCATGTCGACCTCGGAGCGGCAGTCATAGGCGTGCAGCGCGTCGTCGAAGCTCGAGAACACGTGATTCTCGCCCGGCAGGCCCTCGCGAACCTGGGTGAGGTAGTACACACCGATGATCATGTCCTGCGAGGGGATGTTGACCGGCTTGCCGGATGCCGGCGAGCGCAGGTTGTTCGCAGAGAGCATGAGCACGCGAGCCTCGGCCTGAGCCTGGCTGGACAGCGGCACGTGGACAGACATCTGGTCGCCGTCGAAGTCGGCGTTGAAGGGCGAGCAGACCAGCGGATGCAGGTGGATAGCCTTGCCCTCGACCAGCACCGGCTCAAAGGCCTGGATGGACAGACGGTGCAGGGTCGGTGCACGGTTGAGCAGCACGACGCGGCCGTCGATGACCTCTTCGAGGATGTCCCACACAAAGGTGGCACCGCGGTCGATAGCGCGCTTGGCGCCCTTGATGTTCTCGACCTTGCCAAGCTCGACCAGGCGCTTCATGACGAAGGGCTTGAAGAGCTCCAGCGCCATGGTCTTGGGCAGACCGCACTGGTGCAGCAGCAGCTTGGGGTCGGTAACGATAACCGAACGGCCGGAGTAGTCGACACGCTTACCCAGCAGGTTCTGACGGAAACGGCCCTGCTTGCCCTTGAGGGCCTCGGCGAGCGACTTGAGCGGGCGACCGCCACGGCCAGAGACCGGGCGACCACGACGGCCGTTGTCGAACAGGGCGTCCACGGACTCCTGGAGCATGCGCTTCTCGTTGTTCACGATGATCGCAGGGGCGTCCAGGTCGAGCAGGCGCTTGAGTCGGTTGTTACGGTTGATCACGCGACGATACAGGTCGTTGAGGTCGGACGCGGCGAAGCGGCCGCCGTCGAGCTGGACCATCGGGCGCAGATCGGGCGGAATGACCGGGATGACGTCCAGGATCATGTTCGCGGGGCTGTTGCCGCCCTTCAGGAAGGCGTCAACGACCTCGAGGCGCTTGACGGCCTTCTCGCGCTTCTGCTTCTGGGAATCCTCGTCGGCGATGATGGCCTTGAGCTTCTCGGCCTCGGAGGGGAGGTCGATGGCAGCGAGCAGGTCGCGGACGGCTTCGGCACCCATACCACCCTTGAAGTACATGGAGTAGTAACGGGTCATCTCGCGGAACAGCGGCTCATCGGAGATGAGGTCGCGCTCGGTGAGCTTCATGAAGGCGTTGAAGGCGTCCGTGCGGAGCTGCTTCTCGTCCTTGCACTCTTCCTCGATGTCGACGATGCCAGAGGCGATCTCCTCGGGGGTCAGCGGCTCCTCGTCGGAGAACTCGTCAAAGTTCTCGGGGTCGCCCTGCTCCTTGAGGGACTCGATCTGGCGGGCGCACTCGGCATCGATCTCTTCCAGATCGGCGGCGAGCTCCTCGCGCAGGTCGTCGGCGTCGGCCTCGCGAGCCTCGTAGTCAACCTCGGTGATGATGTAGCTGGCAAAGTACAGAACCTTCTCGAGGTCCTTGGACTTGATGTCGAGCATACGGCTCATCGGGAAGCTCGTGGGGCTCTTGAAGTACCAGATGTGGGACACGGGAGCGGCGAGCTCGATGTGGCCCATGCGGTCGCGACGCACCTTGGCCGAGGTGACCTCGACGCCGCAGCGCTCGCAGACGATGCCCTTAAAGCGGATGCCCTTGTACTTGCCGCAGGAGCACTCCCAGTCCTTGGCGGGACCGAAGATCTTCTCGCAGAACAGGCCGTCCTTCTCGGGCTTGAGGGTACGGTAATTGATGGTCTCCGGCTTCTTGACCTCACCGTGCGACCAGGAACGGATCTGGTCGGCGGAGGCAAGGGAGATCTTTACCGAGTCAAAATCAGTAGCTTCGAAATCTGCCACAGTCAACTACTCCTTATCAGTGGTCGTGGCGGCGACAGCCTCGGGTGCCTCGGCGGTCTCGGCATCCTGGGCCTCGACGTCGGCGTCAACGCCGGCGAGCGCAGCCAGGTCGTCGAGAGCAGAGGTCTCCTCGGCGGTCACAGGGGCGGAGGCATCCTCGCCGGCATCGTGCATGGGCTCGATGTCCAGCGCGAGGGAGCGGATCTCCTTGACGAGAACCTTGAAGGACTCGGGGATACCCGGGACAGGAACGTTCTCGCCCTTGACGATGGACTCGTAGGTCTTAACGCGGCCCACGGTATCGTCGGACTTGACGGTCAGGATCTCCTGCAGGACGTTGGAAGCACCGTAAGCGTACAGTGCCCAAACCTCCATCTCGCCGAAGCGCTGGCCGCCGAACTGGGCCTTGCCGCCCAGAGGCTGCTGGGTAACCAGGCTGTAAGGGCCGGTCGAACGGGCGTGGATCTTGTCGTCGACCATGTGGCCGAGCTTGAGGATGTAGGACGTACCCACGGTAATGGGCTCGCGGAACTCCTCGCCGGTGCGGCCGTCGAACAGGCGGGTCTTGCCGCGCTCGTCAAGCTGGGTGACGAACTCGGGGCGCATGTGATCGCCAAAGGCAGCGGTGGCCTTGTTGAGCATGTTCTTGTTGGCACGACGGATGACCTCGGCGATCTCGTCCTCCTTGGCGCCGTCGAAGACGGGCGTGGCGGTGAAGAACGGACCGGGGACGTACTTGTCGGAGTCGGCCTGCTCGGTATCCCAACCGCAGGCAGCAGCCCAGCCAAGGTGGCACTCGAGCAGCTGGCCGACGTTCATACGCGAAGGAACGCCCAGCGGGTTGAGGATAACGTCGATCGGGGTACCGTCAGCCATGTAGGGCATGTCCTCGACCGGCAGAACGTTACAGATAACACCCTTGTTGCCGTGGCGGCCGGCGATCTTATCGCCCTGCTGGATCTTACGACGCTGGGCGACGTAGACGCGCACCTGCTCGTTGACGCCGGGGGCCAGGTCGTCGCCGTTCTCGCGGCTAAAGCGGACGACGTCGATGACGCGGCCGTAAGCGCCGTGAGGCATCTTAAGGGAGGTGTCGCGGACGTCGTGGGCCTTGGCACCGAAGATGGCGCGCAGCAGGCGCTCCTCGGCGGTCAGAGCGCTCTCGCCCTTAGGCGTGACCTTGCCGACCAGGATGTCGCCAGGGCCGACCTCGGCGCCAATGCGGATGATGCCGTCCTCGTCGAGGTTGGCAAGCATGTCCTCGGAGAGGTTCGGGATCTCGCGGGTGATCTCCTCGGGGCCGAGCTTGGTGTCGCGGGCATCGATCTCGTGACGGGTGATGTTGATGGTCGTCAGCAGGTCCTCGGCCACCAGGCGCTCGGACACGACGATACCGTCCTCGTAGTTGAAGCCTTCCCACGGCATGTATGCCACGGTGAGGTTCTGACCCAGTGCGAGCTCGCCATGATCGGTCGAAGGACCGTCAGCCAGGGGCTCGCCCTGCTCAACGGTGTCACCGACGCGCACGAGCGGACGGTGGTTGATGCAGGTGGACTGGTTGGAGCGCTGGTACTTGGCCAGGTGATACTCGTCCATGCC
Organism: Collinsella sp.; assembly: GCA_018365375.1. Lineage (GTDB taxonomy): Bacteria > Actinomycetota > Coriobacteriia > Coriobacteriales > Coriobacteriaceae > Collinsella. The sequence continues at coordinate 8,208 of JAGZKE010000046.1, forward strand.
GCCGGCATGCTTGACGATGATCTTGGCGGCGTCGGCAAAGATGACCTCGCCGGCGTTCTTGGCCAGGGTGACCTCGCCGGAGTCCAGAGCGGCGCGACGCTCCATGCCGGTACCGACATAGGGAGCGGCAGGGTGAACCAGCGGCACGGCCTGGCGCTGCATGTTAGCGCCCATCAGCGTACGCTTGGCGTCGTCGTGCTCGAGGAACGGGATCAGCGTGGCTGCGACGGAGAGCATCTGACGCGGCGAGACGTCCATGTAGTCGACGTCCTCGACAGGCACGTCGGCGGGAGCGCCGAAGGAGCCGTCGAAGTCGCGGGTACGGGCGATCACGGTGTGCGGGCGGACAAGCTTGCCCTCGGCATCGGTCGTGATGAACTCGTTGGTCTTGGGATCGAGCGGCGTGTTAGCCGGCGCGATGACGTGCTTCTCTTCCTCGTCAGCGGTCATCCAGTCGATCTGGTCGGTGGCAACGCCGTTCTCGACGCGGCGGAACGGAGCCTCGATGAAGCCGTACTCGTTGACGCGGGCGTAGAGGGCGAGCGAGCCGATCAGGCCGATGTTGGGGCCTTCGGGGGTCTCGATCGGGCACATGCGGCTGTAGTGCGAGTTGTGAACGTCGCGGACGGCCGTCGGCACGTTGGTGCGGCGGCTGGAGCCGGACTTGTGGCCGGCAAGACCGCCAGGGCCGAGTGCGGACAGACGGCGCTTGTGGGTCAGACCGGTCAGGGGGTTCGCCTGGTCCATGAACTGCGAGAGCTGCGAGGAACCGAAGAACTCCTTGATGGAGGCCACGATCGGGCGGATGTTGATGAGCGACTGCGGGGTGATCTCGTCGATGTCCTGGGAGCTCATGCGCTCACGGACGACGCGCTCCATACGGCTCATGCCGATACGGAACTGGTTGGCGACGAGCTCGCCGACGGTGCGGATGCGGCGGTTGCCAAAGTGATCGATGTCGTCGACCTTGAAGCCCTGCTCGCCGGCAGCGAGGGACAGCAGGTAGCGCAGCGTCGCGACGATATCCTCGTCGGTGAGCACCGTGACCTCTTCCTCGGTGGTGAGGTTGAGCTTCTTGTTGACCTTGTAACGACCGACGCGGGCCAGATCGTAGCGCTGCGGGTTAAAGAGCAGGCCCTCGAGCAGGCTGCGGGAAGCGTCCACGGTGGGAGGCTCGCCCGGGCGCAGGCGACGGTAAATCTCGATAAGGGCGTCCTCGCGGGTGAGGGCGGTGTCGCGCTCCAGAGTGCGCTTGATCACATCGGAGTTGCCGAGCAGCTCGATGATGTCGTCGTTGGTGACGGCAATGCCAAGGGCGCGCAGGAACATCGTGGCGCTCTGCTTGCGCTTACGGTCGATGGAGACCATGAGCTGGTCGCGCTTGTCGACCTCAAACTCAAGCCAGGCACCGCGGGACGGGATGATCTGGGCCTTGTAGATCTGCTTGCCCGAATCCATCTCGGAGCTGTAGTACACGCCCGGGGAGCGGACGAGCTGCGAGACGACGATACGCTCGGTACCGTTGATGATGAAGGTGCCCTGATCGGTCATCATGGGGAAGTCGCCCATAAAGACGAGCTGCTCCTTGATCTCGCCGGTCTCCTTGTTGGTGAGACGGACGTCGGTCAGAAGCGGAGCCTGATAGGTCATATCCTTCTCGCGGCACTCCTCGACGGTGTGCGCGGGGTCGCCGAACTGATGCTCGCCGAAGGTAACCTCGAGAACATGGTTCTGGCTCTGGATGGGGCTGGATTCCTTGAACGCCTCACGAAGGCCCTCGTCCTTAAAACGCTCAAAGGATTCCCTTTGAACAGAGATAAGGTTGGGGAGCTCCATGGCCTCCGGGATTTTCCCGAAGCTGACGCGCTTGCGCTCAGTGGCAGTGTATGCGTAGGTCACCAGGTTTTTCCTCCTTCACGGAAATGCTCGGTGGGTTGGCGAGGCATAGCTTCGCCAGTTATCGCAACCTAATAGTTTATCAGGTACCGACCGTTGGGCAAGAAAAGCCTTGACGCGATTGAGTTTTTGGAGTAGCAAAGTTTTTCGACAGAAAACACGCAGGTAGATGTATGTGTATCGAACATCTGTTCATATATTTTCTGTGAACAGAGGGCCGGCAATCGCAGCTCTTATAAAAAACGGGCGCGAACCGAGGTCCGCGCCCGTAAATGTCGATGTCCGAAGGCTTACTTGCGCATCAATCCGCCGCGCTCGTCGATGGCGTCCCAGAAGGCATCGGCAAAGCGGGGATCGCTTGCAGCCATGAGGGCGTTGGTGGCCATCCAGCCAGAGGGAGTGCCGGTGTCGTAGCCCGACAGCGGGTCGATGACGACGGCATACATGGCCTCACGGTCGAGCGAACGGGCCATGGCGTCGGTGAGCTGGATCTCGCCGCCCTTGCCGGCCTGCTGATCTGCCAGCAGGCCCATGACCAGCGGGCTCAGCAGGTAGCGACCGACGATGTACAGGTTGGACGGAGCCGCCTCGGGAGCGGGCTTCTCGACCAGACCGCCGATACGCCAGACAGCGCCCGGCTCTGCATCGGCAACGTCCTCGGCGCCCTCGAGCGAACCGACGCGCTCGCCGGCGATAACGCCGTAGCGGCTGACTTCCTCGGGCGAGCAAGCAGCGACGGCGATAACCGAAGCTCCACCGTGCTCCTTGGAAACGGCGAGCATCTTGTCGCAGATGTCGCGATTAGGCACAACGTAGTCGCCCAGAAGAACCAGGAAGTTCTCCCCTGCCACGGCGTCGGCAGCAGAGCGGATAGCATGGCCGAGGCCCTTGGGCTCGTACTGATAGCGGAAGTCGACCGGCATACCGCCAGCGTGGGCGACGGCATCGGCATAGGCGTTCTTGCCGCGCTCGCGCAGCAGGTTCTCGAGCGAGCGATCGGGCTGGAAGTAGTTCAGTAGCTCGGGCTTACCGGGAGAAGTAACGATGATGGCGTCGTCGACTTCCTCGGGGTCGAGCGCCTCCTCGACGACGTACTGAATGACGGGCTTGTCGAGCACCGGCAGCATCTCTTTGGGCGTGCACTTGGTGCCAGGCAGAAAACGCGTGCCAAGACCGGCGGCGGGGATGATTGCCTTCATGTTATTCAAAGATCCTTTCGCAGGCGCAAAAGCGCCCCATGCGTGCGGCACACAGCCGCAGACCAAATTGCGATACCCAAGCATCTTACCGCTGGAACTATATGTCGCTACAAGGCAGAGACAATTCTTCAGCAGGTCAACGCAAATTATTGCTCGAATGGTGCAATTTTATTGCCCAACGGCAGGGTGCCCGATACGACGCAAATCACAGAACATGGCAGTTTGAGCTACCGATGTCGAGGGACCGAAAAAATCAGAACCACCCTTAAAAAGGGTGGTTTGCTCTTAGGGTATAACCCACGGGCTCCGGGCTCGCGTCTAAAGGCGCGGGCCCGGACTTCGTCCAGGCCTAGTGCATCTTGACCCGTGGCGTGCCGGTCAAACCGGCGGGGTCACCTCCTCTTGAAGGGGTCCTCGTACTCCTTCACGCTCAGCTTGTCCAGCGCGATGTCGTGGGACTCCTGCTCCCTGATGTACTTGGCGATCGTCGCCTCGTTCAGGCCGACGGTGGACACGTAGTAGC
>JAGZKE010000014.1:0-48449 GCA_018365375.1 Collinsella sp.
GGTCGGAGGGGTGGCTTTGTAAAGCCGTTTGTCTCCACCCGCGTAGCGGGTGGTTTAAAGCTGGCCGCTGCGCGGCCAGCGGACTAAAGTCTTGAACAATTAATACGAACTACCGTTCGTTAATATAGGTACGGTGCGGAAACTCCAGACCAGGGAACAGCTTGCTCGTCAGCTCGCAGAAATAACCGTCCGTCATGCTCGCGATATAATCCACCACGGCTTGATCCTTGTCGTCCTGCCAGGCATAGGTGCGATCATAGTAGGAAAGCTGCTGCTCAATGCGCGAAATATGGTGCTTAAAGATGTAAGAGGACTCGTCGCCACTGTTAAGATCCCGCAGGCAACGGTCGTAGAGCTTTACGAACGCCTCGCGCAGCTCCGCCTCGGAATCGCCTTCGATACCGCCCTTGCTATAGATCTTCTCGTAGTTCTCGCGCTTGGCTCGGCGAATTTCCTCAAACAGGTCCTCGCTCATCTCGATGCGCGGCTTACCATAGCTGTGTTCAACGATATCGATGGAGGCATGCGTGAGGATCCAACTGTTGTAGGCACCGCCCCGGCCATCATCAAAAGCGTCGGGCGAAAGCAGGCCCGCCGCGATCGCATCCTGACGGTCACGACCGACGTAGGCAAGAATATCCGAGATGCGAACGACGCAGCCCTCGAGCGTCATGGGGCGCAGATGCTCAATTGCGCTATAGCCCGTGGCAATACAATCCTCAACCGTCTGGTCAAACTGGTCAAAGGAGCCCATGTCCGAGAGCTCAAACACACGCTGCTCGTACTCGCCGTTATGGCATAGCACGCCGTCGAGCGTCTGGAGCGACACGTTGCGGCCATACAACGCGTCGAGCACGCGAACCGACTGCACGTTATGGAAAAAATAACGCCCCGTACGCTCATGATAGATATCGTTGAGGAAGCGCTCGCCGGCATGGCCGAAAGGCGTGTGTCCCAAGTCGTGACCCAGGCCAATCGCCTCGATCAGATCGCAATTGAGCCCCAGGGCGCGACCGATATCGCGCGCAATGCGGGAGACGAGCTGCACGTGCAAACCGCGGCGTGACAGATCGTCATTGCTACGGAAGCTAAAGACCTGCGTTTTGCCTGCATAACGGGTGTACGCCGGAAGATGAAGTATCTTTTCGGTATCGCGCATAAACGCCGGACGCATAAGCGTGCCTTTGTCGGCGGCGCGATCAATACGACGAATGACCTGATCATCGTTGCAACGATACGGGTTGACATAGCCCGAAGCACGATCGGCGGCAATGCGCTCGACAAGCTCGGGCGACAACGCCGAGGGAATACGGTCCATGCGCGCCTTAATGACGGCCGTTTCTTGATTAGATTCCATGGCATGCTCCTTAAAAAGGATGCGCAATCGGTTACAAAGTGCAGCCCACGACCTCGATTATGGCAAAAATCGGCACTAAAAACGGGAGCAATGGCAGGGAGCGCGATTTTGCGATGAGGCAAGCGACGGCAAGGGTCAGGAGCGCAACCGCAAACGCGACAACGCCGCCCAGGGGATCGAAGGTACAAAGGGCAAAGAGTGCCTTGACGTCCCCCATGCCAATGCCAGGAGCGTGGCGAACTCTACGCCAGAGCGACTCGGTAAGCACAAGGCCAAGGTAGACGATGACCGCAAGACCGGCATGATCAAGTGCAGTGTTAACGCCCCTGTCGAGCCAAACGCCTGCTAACGCCGCCACGGCACATGCGCCGGCAAGCTCATTGGGAAACCGCCGCTCACGGGCATCAATCCACGCGCCGGCAAAGATGCAAATCCAAAACGGGATATAGATCATCGAAAACCTCCTTGAGCAGCTGCTCAAAAGCAAAAACCACCACAAAGGTGCCTGTCCCCTTTGCGGTGGTTTTGGTGGTGGTTATTTGGCGCCTTGCATGACCTCGTCAAGGGTAACGCTGACGGCGTGCTGCGTCGGGACCCAGTCGACCTTCAGGAACAGCGCGGCCACCGTGATGGGGATATAGCTGAACATAAAGATCGGGAAGGTAAACAGGTTAGTCACCAGACGCCACTTTTGCGCGCAGTGAATGTGCTTGTACTCAAAGATAGTCGTGAGCAGCGCCAGGATAAAGAAAGTCAGATACATCATGGCGAAGGTCATAATGAGCGAAGCGGCACAGGCCTGCATCTCGACTTCGGTAGCCAAAAAGCCGTGCGAGAGTCCACCCACGATCAGGAACGTCGCATTGGCGAGCATCGAGATGAGCGACAGCAGCATACCCGGGGCGATCGTCATGAACATGTCGTAGGCGGCAAAGCGATGGTAGCGGAAGATCGACTTGACCAGGTGCTTACCGTAAGTAAAGAACACCTGGTAGAAGCCCTTGGTCCAACGCATGCGCTGTTTCCAGGACGCCTTAAACGTCACGGGTTGTTCGTCAAAGAACTCCGCCGGCGCATAGCCAATGCGAATGCCGTGAATGGCGCAGAACGTGGTGAACTGAATGTCCTCGGTCAGCGTGTGGAACTGCCAACCGTGCATGCCCTCGATAACGCTGGCGGAGATGAGGTAGCCCGAACCCGAAACAGCGCAGGACGTCTTGCAGATATTACGCGCGTTGTTGAGGAAGCGCGCCTCGCGTAGATACCACGTGGCATTAGCAGCCGAGATCCACGAGCTGCCGAAGTTCTTGGAATTGCGATAGCTCGTGACCACATGGAAGCCCTGGTCAAAGGCATCATTCATCTTGGAAACGTAATCGCGGGAGATAACGTTATCGGCATCGAAGATAAAGTAGCCCTCAAACGTGTCGGGATACTCGTTGAGAATGCGGTCGAAGCCAAAGTCCATGACCCAGCTCTTGCCCTTGCGGGCCAGGTCATTGCGCTCGTAAACAATGGCACCGGCCTCGCGCGCGAGCTGCGCCGTGTTGTCGGTGCAGGCATCGGCGACCACGAAAACCTCGATGAGCTCGGACGGATAATCCTGGTCCTTGATGGAGCGAACGAGGTTGGCGATCACGGCCTCCTCATTATGCGCCGCGATAAAAAAGGCATAGCGATGGAGTTTTTTGGCCTTGGGAGGCGCGACCTCGCCACGAAGAGCGCCAATGACAAAGAAGACCACCTGGTACAGAAAGCAGACCGTGAGCAGCGTAACCACAATCTGGTTAAAGATCACGATGGGCGTGTTAGTTTGTAAAAAGGCGAGCATGCAGGCTCCCGAGAACGCGTTACGTAAACAACCGTATATCATACCGCAGGCTTACCGAGTTCAAGAAACCACCTAATACCGGCTAGGCTTCGAGAAGGCCAAGCTGCGGGACGATGTCGTCGCCGGCGGCGGTGCGGCCAAGCGAGCGCGGAGCCAGATCGTCGAGAACCGCAGCGAGATCCCACGGCAACTCGTCGCGGCACTCAATGCGCTCCCCCGTCACGGGATGGTCGAACGCCACGCGCCAGGAATGAAGGAACTGCCTGGTCAGGCCCTGGTCGGCGCGCGCATCGCACTTGCCGTAGAGTGGATCGCCCACGCAGGCGTGGTTGATATGACGCATATGCACGCGAATCTGGTGCGTGCGACCGGTAAACAGATGGCACTCAACGAGCGTATAACCATCGTCAAAGCGCGTGGAATCAAAGCGCTCGAGGACTTTAAAGGTCGTAATGGCCTGACGGGCAAAGGGGTCGTCCGAAACCGCCATCTTGACGCGGTCGCGCGTAGAACGGGCGATACCGGTATTGATGGTGCCCTCGTCCATGGCGATGTGCCCGTGGACAAGCGTGATATAGCGGCGGTCGAGCGTACGCGTGCGAATGAGATTTTGAAGCGCGCGCTGGGTGTCGTCGTCTTTTGCCGCGAGCATAAGGCCCGAGGTATCGCGATCCAGGCGATGCACGATGCCGGGGCGGTCCTCACCCTGCACGGTACCAAGATGATCGATACCGCAGTGGTAGACCAAGGCGTTCGCAAGCGTGCCGCTCTCGTGGCCGCGGGCGGGATGGCACACCAGGCCACGCTGCTTGGAGAGCACGATAAGGTAGTCGTCCTCGTAGCGGATATCGAGGGGAATGGCCTCGGGAATCACGTCGGTCGGGTCGTGCGGCTCGGGCAAGTCGACCGAGATGCGATCGCCGGCGCGTACGGCGCACTTTTTAGAGAGACAAGTCTCACCGTTGACGGCAACGGCGCCTCCCTCGATCAGATGCGCGCAGGCAGAGCGCGTGGGACAGCCATCGTTGGCGCCCAAATAGGCGTCAAGACGCTGACCAGCGGAATCGTCGGCAACAAGAATATGGATGTCGGCCATTAACGCTCATTCCTTTCGCGAATCTTGCGGGCACGCTCCCCACGCTGCTTGGCCTTGCGCTTAGCGCGGGCCTCATCACGGGCATTGAGCTCGGCAGTCGCATCAACCTCGCGGGCCGCGGGGCTCAAGAACATGTATCCGAAGAGGGCGAGCACGACGCCCAAGGTAATGCCGATATCGGCCACATTGAAGACGGGGAAGTCGATGAAGGTGGTGGCAATAAAATCGGTCACGAAGCCAAAGGCCAAACGATCGATAGCGTTGCCGATAGCACCGCCCGCAACCATCGCCATGCCCACAACCTCAAGATGGGCGAGCTGGGGTGCACGAATGAGGTACACGGCAATAGCGACAATGACCGCCAGCGCCAGCACGGCAAACGCGATGCCATGCCCCTCGCCCATGCTAAAGGCAGCGCCGATATTGCGGACAAACAGGAAGTCGATCACGCCGGGGATGACGGTCACATGCAGTGCATCGCCCACGGCACGAACCGCAAGCTTGGTCAACTGGTCAACAAGCAGCACAACGAGCGCCACCCCACCAGCAACACCCAACCGCCAACGCAAAGACGGCGTCATATCCCCAGTACGACCCAAATCAATCCCCTACCCTCAAGAACATCGAATTACGTTTAATACAAAGAATTATCTTATATTGCCATACGCAGAACGCACGACATATCCACCAACGCAAGCGAAATAACCAGCTAAAAACGAAAGCGACATTCCGAATAACGGAATGTCGCTTAATAGCTTTCGACTAAAAACGCAAGTCGAAAGAAAGCCTCTAGCTCCAGCAATGGAAATGCCGCGTTATCGTCACCAACAGCGAAAACGTCCCTAAGCGAGCAAGGTGACGTGAAAGAGGAGGGAAGCGTACTTTGGTACGCGACCGACGATTGAACGTCAGATTGCCGCTTAGGGGCGTTTGCAGCGTCGGTAGGTTACGGCGTTCTACGAACGCCGTAACCTACAAAGCATCGGCGCAGCGCTTGCAAATATGCGCGTGGCCGTTGTACTCGCCGACGGTGGTGCGGTAGTTCCAGCAACGGTCGCAGCACTCGCCCTCGGCTGCCTCGATGGCAACGGAGAGCTCCTCGCCCTGGGTCAGCTCAACATCGGAGACGATATAGAACTCGGCCAGGTCGACGGCCTTGTCGCCGGTCAGCAGCGCGTACATCTCGGCAGGAACGACCGCCTTGACGCGGACCTGCTGGCTCTTAGTGAAGGTGCCGGCAGAACGGGCATCCTCAAGGGCCTTGGTCACGGCGCTACGGAGCTCGAGCGAAGCCTCGAGCACGCCCTCAAACTCATTGGCCTCGTCGACCGTGATGGGCGACTTGTACCAATCGAGCAGCGCGGCGTACTTCTGGTGATCGACGCAACCGGCGGGCGCATAGGCCATGGCCTCGTCGACCGTGTAGGACAGGATCGGCTGCAGATCGCGCATGAGCATCGAGAAGAGCTCGGCAAGCACGGTCTGGGCACTGCGGCGCTCGAGCGAGCCGGGCTTGTCGCAGTACAGGCGATCCTTCAGGGCATCGAGGTACACGTTGGAAAGCTCGGTAACCACGAAGTCGTAAAGTGCACGGTAAGCGCGCGGGAACTCGTAGCAAGAGTAAGCGTCGTCGACCTCGGCCTGAACCTGGGTCAGACGGGCAACCATGAGCTTGTCGAGCGGCAGCAGGTCGGCAAAAGCGACGCCGTCGGTCTCGGGCTCAAACTGGCCCTCGAGCTCGGAAAGCAGGAAGCGCAGCGTGTTGCGGAAACGACGGTAGGCATCGGACGTACGAGCGAGAATCTCGTGGTCGATGGAAACGTCGGAGCTGGTGTCGACGGAGGCAACCCACAGGCGGATGATGTCGGCGCCCATCTCGTCACAGACCTTATTGGGGTCGATGACGTTGCCGAGCGACTTGGACATCTTGCGGCCCTGGCCGTCGAGCGTGAAGCCCTGCGAGACGACAGCCTTGTACGGAGCGTGGCCGTTGGCACCCACCGAAGTGAGCAGCGAGCTCTGGAACCAGCCACGATGCTGGTCGGAGCCCTCAAGATACACGTCCGCCGGGTACTCCAGCTCGGGACGGTACTCGCAAACGGCCTTCCAGGACACGCCGGAATCCCACCACACGTCGAGGATGTCCTTATCGGCCTTGAGGTGATGGCCGCCACACTTGGGGCAGACGCAGGCCTCACCCAGGTAGCTCTCGGGAGCGTCGGTGAACCAGGCGTCGGAGCCCTTCTCGTGGAAGAGCTTGATGACGGCGTCGAGCGTGGCGTCGTTCATGACCTTCTCGCCGCAGTCGGCGCAAGTGTAGCTGGGGATAGGCACGCCCCAGTTGCGCTGGCGGCTGATGCACCAGTCAGGGCGTTGCTCGACCATGGCGCCAATGCGGTTGGCGGCATGGGCCGGATACCACTTGACGTTCTCGCGGACCTCCTTGCCAGCCTGCTCACGCAGACCCGTCTTGTCCATCGAGACGAACCACTGGTCGGTAGCACGGAAGAGCACCGGGTGCTTGCAGCGCCAGCAGTGCGGATAGCTGTGCGTGATCTTCTTCTCGAGGACCAGGGTGCCGCGCTCGCGCAGGAATTCGATGATATGCGGGTTGGCCTCGTCGGTATCCATGCCGCTGAAGGGGCCGCCGGTACCAAACTCCTCGCCGGTGTAGAACTTGCCGTCGTCATCGACCGGCATGCAGATGTCGGTGATGCCCTCCTTGAGGCAGGCAAAGTAGTCGTCGACGCCGTGGCCGGGCGAGTTGTGGACGATACCGGTACCGTCATCGACGCCGACGTAATCGGCCAACAGCGCCACGCCCTCAACACCGTCAAAGATCGGCTGCTTGTAGTGGATGTGGTGGAAGGTCTCGGCGGGAACCACATAGGGCTTGCCGTCGACCATGACCGGGGTGTACTCCCAGCCAAACTCCTCACAGCACTTGGGAGCCAGGTCCTCGAGCATGACCTCGGCACGGCCATCGTGCTCAACGGCGACATAGGCGGCGCCGGGCTTGAGGGAAACGGCCTGGTCGGAGGGGATGGTCCACGGGGTGGTCGTCCAGATGATGAAGTCGACCGGGCCGTCGAAGTTCTCGAGGCCGGCGGGCTTGGAGGTCATCTCAAAGCGCACGAAGATGGAGGGGCTCGTCTCGTCGGAGTACTCAATCTCGGCCTCAGCGAGTGCGGTGTGGCAGTGCTTGCACCAATGGACGGGCTTGTGACCGCGATAGATCATACCCTTATCGAACATGGCCTTGAAGACCTCGATGTCGGCAGCGTCATGCTGGTGATAGAGCGTCAGGTAGGGGTTGTCCCAGTCGCCAAGCACGCCCAGGCGACGGAAGCCGGCCTTCTGCAGCTCGATGTTCTCGACAGCAAACTTGTTGCAAAGCTCGCGGATCTTAGCCGTGGAGGTCTGGTTGAACTTCTCGGTGCCGAGCTTCTCCTCGACCTTATGCTCGATCGGCTGGCCATGGCAGTCCCAACCGGGGACATAGGGAACCTCATAGCCCTGCATCATCCAGTAACGGTTGATCATGTCCTTGGAGATCTTGTTCATGGCGTGGCCGATGTGGATCGGGCCGTTGGCGTACGGAGGGCCGTCGTGCAGCACGAACTTCTTGTGACCCTCGTTCTTCTTCAGAACCTGCTCGTAGACCTTGTTGTCCTGCCAGTCCTTGAGTCGCTTGGGCTCGGACTTGGAAAGACCGGCACGCATGGGAAAACCGGTCTTGGGCAGATTCATCGTCTGCTTGTACTCGTTTGCCACGGTACCCCTTTCTTGTCATGGGCGCGCACGCCCTCTGGGCACCAAAAAAGCGCCCGTCCCTACAAGCTGGGACGAAGCGCCACAAAACGGACAGTCTGTCCGTAAAAGCTCTTCGCTTAACCACCCAGCTTAGATGCCCTCGCTCGCGTCGCCGCGCGCTCGCATCCGTTACTCGGCTGGTCTGTATCGACGACCATCTCGGCGATGTCTACTAAGACGAACCTGCGCGGCACGTCCGTTGGGACCGCAGCTCCGGGGTGATTTTCATCGGTCGCATGCACGGGTTCTCAGCGCTCCCCGCTCTCTGTAGCATGCGGACGGCCGACTACTCGTCCCCATCAACGCTTATGCGGAGTATGCTAGCACGTTCAGCGCCGGCGAAAAACCCTCAACACTGGTTTTATACGTTCGAAATTTCTCGCGGCTGTGGACCTTCTCTTGGAGCAAAATACCTGAAAGCACTTTATCGAACGAAAGAAGGTTGCTATGCGCACGATTGGAATGAGCGACTACACCGTTGGCGAGGATTGTTTTACCGAGTTGCCCGCCGCGCTGGCAGAGTACGGAGCGACCAAGGTCGCCATCATCGGCGGCAAGCGAGCCCTGGCTGCGGCGCTGCCGGGCATCGAGGCTGCGCTGGCAGGCACCGACGTCGAGATTCTGGAGACGCGCGTCTCCGGCACCAACAGCACGCGCGCCAATATCGCCAAGGTCGTGAACTCCCCCGCTTGCCAGCAGGCAGACGTGCTTATCGCCTGTGGCGGCGGCAAGGCACTCGACACCGTGAAGACCGCAGCCATCGAGCTCAAGAAGATCGTCTTCACCGTCCCGACGATCTGTTCCAACTGCTCGGCCGCGACCGCCATTGCCGTCGTGTACAACGACGACGGCTCGCTCGAGGGATATTCGTACCCCAACCGACCTGCGCATATCTTCATCAACCCCAAGATTATCGCCGAAGCTCCGGCGGAGTACTTCTGGGCCGGCGTGGGCGATGCCCTGTCCAAGCAGCCCGAGGTCGAATACGCCACGAGAGCCGGTAATTTGGAGCATACCGCCGGTCTTGGCCTGGCACTCGCCCACACCTGCTCCGAGCCGCTGTTTACTTATGGCGTCCAGGGTCTTGAGGACGTGCGCCGGAATCTGTCGAGCGAGGCCGTCAAGCAGATCGCGCTCGACATCGTGGTCAACACGGGCTATGTCTCGAACCTGACCAACCAAAACGATTACTACTACAACTCGAGCGTGGCGCACGCGTTCTACAATGCGACGTGCAGCATTCCGCGCGAGGGAACCTATCTGCACGGTGAGGTCGTGAGCCTGGGCGTGCTCGTGCTGTTTGCCTATACGGGCGATACCGAGAGCCTTGAACGCTACGCCGCCTTTAACAAGCAGATGGGCCTGCCCGTAACGCTTGAGCAGGTCGGACTTTCCGAGGCCGACATCCCTGCTCTGTGCAAGTACGCACACGCCACCAACGAGTGGAAGCAAGGCAACCCGGAGCCCTTCACCGACGAAAAGTTCGCCGCCGCCATCAAGGCCGCCAACGCCTACGGCCACACGCTCTAGGCCTAGCCCAAAACCACCACAAGGGAGCAGTGCCCTTGTGGTGGTTTTTTATTGCTCCAGCATGCTGGGGTCGAACTCGCTAGCTGGTATAACGCGATAGCCGTGACGCAGCAACAGATCAACGAAGACGCCGTTGCCCGCGGTGAGCGTACCGCTAAAGGTACCGTCGTAGATGCGACCCGCTCCGCACGAGGGACTGCGGTCCTGCAAGACGCACGCAGCAATCTCGGACGGGCCGCCCGCCTGCTCGCACATATCGAGCGCACGTTGGGCACCCAGGCGAAATTCGCGATCAACCGAGATGCCCTCGCAGGTACGAACGTCGCCGTTCACAATCTCGGACGGCTTGCGCGGCGTGGGCAGGCCGCCAAAGACCTCGGGGCACACGAGGAGGACCTCGGTCCCCGTGCGCTCGCAAGCCTCGACCAACGCGCGGTGGTAGTTATCGAGCCCGTTATACTTGCAGCTCTCGCCCATCAAGCAGGCGCTCACCACGATCTTCATTTCCATCCCTCTCAAGCAAAACGCCCCATTTGAGAAAGCTGCTCAAATGGGGCGTCGGCGTTTACTGGCTCGGCCGCGGCTTTACTGCTGCTTGGGCATCAGCGGATTCTCGCGCGTGAGGAGGTTCATGAACTCCTCGCCCGTGATGGTCTCCTTCTTATACAGATAACGAGCCAGCTCGTGGAGCTTAAACTTGTTCTCCTTCAGAATCTGCAAAGCGCGGTCGTGCGCATCCTCGATCAGCTTGGCGACAATCGCGTCCACGCGCTCGGCCGTACCGGGGGCGCAGGTGAGCGACGTGTCCTGATTGAGATACGCGTTCTGCACGGTACCGAGCGCCATCATGCCAAACTCGTCGGACATACCAAAGCGCGTCACCATATTACGGGCGAGCTTGGTGGCCTGCTCGATGTCGTTGGCGGCGCCGGTCGTCATCTCTCCAAAGATGAGCTCCTCGGCTGCGCGGCCACCGCAATAGACAGCGAGCTTGTCCAAGACCTCCTGGCGCGTCGTCAGGAAGCGCTCGTCCTCCTCGACCTGCATGGTATAACCAAGAGCACCGCTCGTGCGCGGCACGATGGTGATCTTCGTGACCGGCGCAGAGCCCTTCTGGCGAGCGGCAACGATGGCATGGCCGATCTCGTGATAAGAAACGACCTGCTTCTCGTGGTCGGACAGCACCGTGGACTTACGCTGTTGGCCGGCAATGACGACCTCCACCGACTCCTCGAAGTCGTCCTGGGTTGCACGCTTGCGACCCTCGCGAACGGCGCGCAGGGCGCCCTCGTTGATGATATTGGCCAGGTCGGCGCCCGAGGCACCGGGCGTGGCGCGGGCAATCGCGGTCAGGTCGATCGGCGGCTCGGTCTTCACGCTCTTGGCATGCAGCTCGAGGATGTTCTTGCGGCCGGTCAGATCGGGCAGCTCGACGGGGATGCGGCGGTCAAAACGACCGGGGCGCAGTAGAGCGGGATCGAGACTGTCGGGGCGGTTGGTTGCGGCAAGGACAACGATACCCTTATGGTTATCGAAGCCATCCATCTCGGTCAGCAACTGATTGAGCGTCTGCTCGCGCTCGTCGTTGCCGCTAAAGCCGCCGCCATCGCGCTTCTTACCGATGGTATCGATCTCATCGATAAAGACGATACACGGTGCCTTTTCCTTGGCCTGCTTAAACAGGTCACGAACCTTAGCAGCGCCGCGACCGACAAACATCTCAACGAACTCAGAGCCCGAAATGCTAAAGAACGGAACACCGGCCTCGCCGGCAACAGCCTTGGCAAGCAGGGTCTTACCGGTACCCGGAGGGCCAACAAGGAGAGCACCACGCGGCAGCTTGGCGCCGATCTCCTCGTAGCGCTGCGGCTTCTCCAGAAAGTCGACGACCTCCTTGAGAGACTCCTTGGCCTCTTCCTGACCGGCGACGTCCTTAAAGGTCACGCCCACGTCCTTGGAGGCGATCACGCGCGCGCCGGACTTACCCAGTCCGCCGCCGCCAAAACCGCCGCCGCCAAAGTTCATCGACGGGCCGTCATCGCCCATAGCCTTCTTCATGCGGCGGTTGAGCCACCAACCGATGAGGAAGAAAATCGCCATGGGAAGAATGAGTGTGAGCAGGTAGTAGGTCATCAAACCCGAGTTTTTATCGGGAACGACCGACTCCAGCGAAGCGCCAGACTCAAGCACGCGATCGGTAAAGCCCGCGTCATTCGGCACACCGGTCGTCTTGTAGGCGATGTTCTCGTCCTCGCCCTTCTTGGTGTAATAAATCGAGTAATCGTCCGTGTTGTACTCGACCTTGTCGACGCTCTTCTTATCGAGCGCTTTGACAAACGTCGAGTAATCGGTCTTCGTAATCTGCTGCGTGTGACCGATGTTGGGGAACAGAACGGTCGAGAGCACGAGGTAGACGACGAAGGCGATGAGCACGTAGAGAATCATATTCCGTCTACGTTTGTTGTCATCCATCTCCATCTGCTTGAACTCCATCTACTGGGGTTGATAATGCTTTCTAGAATACCCAACCCGGACGGCGATAAACCGACGCCGGGCACGAAAGGACAGAGATGGCATCACTGTAAGTCGGCAAGGTTCAAATCTATACAGGCGACGGCAAGGGCAAGACGACGGCTGCGCTGGGGCTCGCGCTGCGCGCGACGGGCTACGGGCTCGACGTTCTTAGGCTGCAGTTTGCCAAGAAACTGCACTGCGCCGAACACGATGCCGCGCCGCGCCTGGGGCTGCGCATCGTACAAGCTGACCGCGACACGCCCGAGGCTTGCGCCGCACAGATCATGGAGCTCGCATGCGAGCAGATATCACAGGTCGACGTTCTGATTTTGGACGAACTCGGCGAGGCCATGCGCCGCGGCTTCGTGACACGCGAGGATGTCGAAGCGCTGATCGCGATAAAGCCCGCCACCACGGAACTCGTGCTCACCGGCCGCGGGCTGCTGCCGTTGGCCGACCTCGCGGACTTAGTCACCGAAATACGTCCCATCAAACACTACTTCGACGAAGGCCTCCTAGCCCGTCAGGGCATCGAATACTAATTGATTCGTTTTCCGCCAACACCTACAGCTCATAAGGAAGTTGCGGTGGAATAGTACTTGTTTGACGGTCCGCAAGGGCTTTTCAGGAACTATTTCACCGCAACTTATCAGGGGTATCCGACGGATGAGCTAGGCGGTGGCGCGGCCTAGCCAGTTGCCGCTGTGATGGTAGATGGTGAACATGGTTGCGGTGATGAGCCAGGTTACGGGGTAGACCAGCAGTAGATGCTCGAGCGACGGATCGAAGGGCATGATCGCAAACACCCAAATCACTCTGAGTACGACGGTGCCAAAGATGGTGAGCATCATAGGCTGCAGACTCACGCCGGCGCCGCGGATGGAACCCGAGGCGTTCTCGATAATCGAGAAAATCGCATAGAACGGCGCAATGAAATGGAGGATGGTCGTGGTGTACGCCGAAATCGAAGCATCGTCGACAAACAAACGCGACAGCGGGCCCGAGAACACCAGCAGCACGGCAGACAGGCCACCAATGAGCATAAACGACAGCACGAGCGACGTATGGTAGCCCTTGCGCATGCGCTCGTAGTTGCGCGCGCCAAAGTTCTGCGCCGAGAACGTAGTGATCGATACGCCGAGCGCCTCGGTCACCATCCAGATAATGCCATCCAGGCGCCCAGATAGACCCCAAGCAGTCGTGACATCGGCGCCAAACGAATTAACCGACACCTGGATCAGCACGTTCGAGATCGAATAGGCAGCCGATTGAAAACCGAGTGGCAGACCACACGAGATCATACTCTTGCAAATACCGCGATCGATACCGAGCTTAGACAGCGAAAGACGCCATGCACCCGGAGCGCGCATCATGCGCAACACGATCATCGTTGCATTGGAGCAAATGGTCAGCGCCACTGCGATGCCGCAGCCCAGCGCCTCCATATGCAACACAGCGACAAAGATGATATCCAGCACCACGTTAACAAGGCAGCCAGAGGCAATGATCACGGCGGGCCCGCGCGTGTCGCCCACGGCACGCAGCAGTGCGGTTCCCATATTCAGCAGCAGTGCCGCAACCATCGCGGCAAAATAACAGCGAGCATAGGCCACACCCTCGGCCAATAGTTCATGCGGCGTGTTCATAAGCACCAGCATGGGCTCAACGAACACTATGCCAAGAATCGAGAAAGCGATACCGCCCACCAGCGCGAGCGTCATGGCTGTATGGACCGAACGACTCAGTCGCTCATCATCGTGCTGGCCAAAATACTGACCGGTAATGACCGCGCAGCCGGCGCCGACGCCAACGCAAAAGCCAATGCAGAGCTCGGTGAGGACCATCGTGGCCTGAATGCCGCCCAGCGCGAGCTTGCCGCCAAACTGGCCAACGATATACGTACCGATAAGCGTGTAGGCCTGCTGAAAAAACGAACTAAAGAAGATGGGGACGCACAGCGACAGCAGCTGTTGCCAAATGACACCCTGCGTTACATCGATCGCCGTAGATTTCTTAGCCACACGCCCTCCCCACACGCATACGTCAAACAGCAAAACAGCAATTTAAAACCAAAGCCAAATCCAGCTTAGCACCGACTGGCGGCAACCGAAACACCCCGAATTAGAGCACAGTGCGGAATAACTGCCTAGTGATACAAACCCGGCTGGTAGTGATACTCATTGCTCACGTGCGGGCACAGCTGCCAAAAGGCGACGGCGCTCGCCGCGGCCACGTTAAGCGAATCGACCCCGTGCGCCATCGGAATGCGCACCGCGTGGTCACAGCCGGCAATGGTCTTGGCGCCCAAGCCGGCACCCTCGGTACCCATAAAAATCGCCAAGCGATCAATTTTCTGCAGTACAGGATCATCAAGCGAAACAGAGTCGTCCGTCAACGCCATAGCGGCACACGAAAAGCCGGCATCATGAAGCGCGGCCAAGCCATCATGCGGCCACACGTGCGCCTCACTCCCAATACGCGTCCACGGCACCTGAAACACGGTGCCCATGCTCACACGAACCGAGCGACGATACAGCGGATCGCAGCACGTAGGGCTCACTAGAATTCCGTCGACATTGAGCGCGGCAGCCGAGCGGAAAATCGCGCCAACATTGGTGTGATCGACAATACCCTCAAGCACGCACACGCGCACCGAACGATCCCCCGCCGCCTCGACGACGCCGCCCAAGAACTCATCAACCGGAATCTGACGTGGGCGACGGAACGCCGCGAGCGCACCACGCGTCACGTTAAAGCCCGTCAACTGCTCCATGAGCTCCATGGAGGCCACGAACACAGGAACAGGACCCGCGTCCTCGCGCACAACCAGACGCTCAAACAGCGGCATCATCTGGTCGAGCCAGCGCTCGCCCAAAAGAAAGCTCACCGGCTCATATCCGGCGCGAACCGCACGCTCGATGACCTTGGCACTCTCAGCGATAAAAATGCCCTTCTGCGGCTCCAGCACGCAGCGAAGCTCACGCTCGGTCAGTCGCACGTAGGCATCGAGCCGCTCGTCCTCGAGCGAATCAATTCGCAGAACCTCAACGGCATCAGTCATAGCAGCCAGCCCGCACCCTTCTTTACAGCACATCTATACCAAACGAGGCGACGCTAAGCGCCGCCCCATGCATTCAATCAACCCGATGATACCGTTCACGCCAGACGATTTACGCCTCGATGCGACGATACGTCACGAACTCATAATTGACGCCCTCGTCACCCTCACCGGCGGCAATCGTCGCGACCCCGCTACGCTGCGCAATCTCCCACGCGGGATCGGCGTCCAAGTCGGGAAAGTACGTGTCCACGGGATGGACGCAGTAGTTATGAGTGACCTCGGCCTCCACGCAGTACGGCAAAAGCTGCCGATAGACATCGCCGCCACCGATCACCCAGGCAACAAGCTCATCGGCAACCGCGGCGAGCGCCTCGTCGATGCTATGCACCACGTCGACGCCCTCGGGAGCAAAGCTCTCGTCGCGGGTGAGCACGATATTGCGTCGGTTCTTGAGCGGACGCCCGCCGGGAAAACTCAGCAGGGTCTTGCGCCCCATAATGACCGGGCAACCTTTGGTGCACGCAACAAAATGGCGCATGTCGGCGCGATTGGACACCACCATGTCGCCCTCGCACCCAATGCCCCAATCGTCACACACGGCGACGATAGCAGATAGCTTACACGTCATGAGCACCACCTACACCGCAATGGGAATGTTCTTGACCTGCGGGCCGTGCTCATAGCCCTCGACGATCAGGTCATCGGTCGTAAACGCATAGAAGTCATGCACATCGGGGTTGAGCGCTACCTTGGGTGCCGCAAACTGCGGACGCTCGATAAGCTCGCGGACGATATCGACATGACGATCATAGATATGGGCGTCGGCGATCACGTGCAGCAGCTCACCGGGAATCATATCGACCGACTGTGCGACCATCATCAACAAGATGGCGTACTGGCACACATTCCAGTTGTTCGCGGCCAAAATGTCCTGACTGCGCTGGTTGAGAATCATGTTGAGCGTGGGCTTATCGTCCTGCGGGCGCTGCGTGACGTTATAGGTCACGCTGTAGGCGCACGGATACAGGTGCATCTCGGAAAGGTCGCTGAACACGTACGTGTTGGTCATGATGCGGCGGCTGTACGGCGTATGCTTAAGGTCGTACAGCACGCGGTCCATCTGGTCGAAATCGCCCTCGGCATAATGGCTTTTCTGGCCAATTTGGTACCCGTAGGCCTTGCCGATAGAGCCGGTCTCGTCGGCCCACTCATCCCAAATATGGCTGTTGAGGTCATGGACGTTATTGGACTTCTTTTGATAGATCCACAGGATCTCGTCCATGGCAGACTTGAGCGCCGTACGACGCAGCGTAAGCGCGGGGAACTCCTCGCGCAGGTCGTAGCGTGCCGTGACGCCAAAGTTTTTAATGGTATAGGCAGGGGTGCCATCCTCCCACACCGGGCGGACCTTTTGGCCCTCGGTGGTGGTGCCATGGTCCAAGATATCGCGGCACATGGTTACAAACTGTTGATCAGCCTTGCTCATTGACCCTCCTGTCAGTCGCCTACAAGCGAGATTCATTGTAGCCCAGGCGCACGCGGCCCCACAGCCCAAACATAAGCGCTCATTTTCTGACATATGACAGAAATTCCTTGCGCAAATCTGCACGTTCGCTATTCTATTGTTGACATATGTCAGATAAGGAGTGCGCATGGCAGGAAGACACGAAAAATTACGCCGTGTTGGGATCATCCCCGAATATCGCGGCTTTACCCCAGACGGCCTTGCCAGCGGAGACGCCATCGATATGACCGTCGACGAGCTCGAGGTCCTGCGCCTATGCGACCTGGAAGGCCTCAATCAGGAGGAAGTCGCCCAGAGCATGGGCATTGCCCGCGCCACGGTGGCGGCAATCTGCAGCCGCGCGCATCGCAAGGTGGCAAACGCGTTGGTCAATGGACGAGCGGTTGTCATCGAGGGCGGCAATATCGCATACTCCCCCATCACCACGACAACGGCCGCATGGCCAGCAAAGGAGGTCGACACCATGAGGGTGGCAACCACGCACGACAACGGCAACATCTTTATGCACTTTGGCCGCAGCGAGCAGTTCAAGATCTACGACATTCAGGACGGCAAGGTGCTCAACGAGCAGGTCGTGGGCACCGGCGGCACCGGTCACGGCGCCCTTGCGGGCCTACTCGCCAACGGCGGCGTGGACACGCTCATCTGCGGCGGCATCGGCGGTGGCGCTATCAACGCGCTTGCTCAAGCCGGCATCACGGTATATGCAGGTGCCCAAGGCAACTGCGACGCTTGCGTCGAGGCACTTATCTCCGGCACGCTCGCACAGAACGGCGAGGCCACCTGCGACTGCCATGGACATGATCACGAGCACATCCACGAGCATGGCGAGTCCTGCGGCTGCCACGGTCACCACGACCATGACGGGCACGAAGGCTGCGGCTGCCACTAGCGGCAAGCACCTCGTCGAGAACGCGCTTCCACGCGTGCGACAACCAGCGAACAAACGGCGAAGGCCGCCTGGAATACCATCCAGGCGGCCTTCGCCATACACGACGCAACTAGTCGTTACTTCTTGTTGCGCATCTGCGCTTCCATCTGGCGCAGCAGGTCCATATCGGACTTGGGGCCGCCCGTTCCCAGGCCGCCCATGCCGCCCAGCCCCATGGCATCCAGACCGGGAATATTGGGCATGCGCATCTTTTTGCCCTTCTTACCCTTCTTGCCCTTCTTGCCGCCGGCCTGTGCCTGATTGGTCATCATGCGCATGCGGCCCATCATCTTGTTCATCTCGCCCCACTGCTTCATAAGGCTATTGACCTCTGTGGGAGTCACGCCGGCGCCCTTGGCAATGCGGGCACGGCGCTGGCCGTTAATGATGGAAGGACGCAGACGCTCCTCCTTGGTCATCGACATGATGATGGCCTCGTTCTTATCGAAGATACCTTCGTCCAGGTTACCACCCATCTGGTTAAGCGCACGCTGGCCACCGGGGAGCATGCCCAGAATGCCCTTCATGCCGCCCATCTTCTTGACGGCCTTCATCTGGTCGAGCATGTCATTCATGGTGAAGCCCTCGCGCAGCATGCGCTCGGCAGCCTCGAGCTGCTCAGCGTCGGCCGCCTCCTGGGCCTTCTCGATGATGCCGACAACATCGCCCATGCCCAAGATTCGCTTGGCCATACGATCGGGATAAAACGGCTCAAGCGAATCGGGTTTCTCGCCCATGCTCACGAACTTGATGGGCTTGCCGGTCACCTGGCGCACGGAAAGCGCGCCGCCGCCACGGGCGTCGCCGTCGAGCTTGGAGATGATCACGCCGTCAAAGTCGGTGCGCTCGGCGAAGGTCGAGACGACGTTGACGATGTCCTGGCCGGTCATGGCATCGACGACCATAAGCACCTGATCGGGCTTGACGGCCTTCTTGATGTCCACGGCCTCCTGCATCATCTGCTCGTCGATCTGCAAACGACCGGCGGTATCGACGATGACCACATCGCGCAGGTGGTCGACGGCCTCCTGAATGGCGCCCTTGGCGATGTCGACCGGGTGCGCACCGTCGCCTCGGAAGACCGGGACACCGATCTCTCCGCCGAGCGTGGCCAGCTGGTCGGCAGCGGCGGGACGGTAGACGTCGCAAGCGGCGAGCAGCGGCGAGCGGCCCTGCTTCTTGAGCAGGTAGGCAAGCTTTACGGCCGCCGTGGTCTTACCAGAGCCCTGCAGGCCCACGAGCATGATGACGTTGGGGATGCGGTTGCTAAAGACGAGCTTGCTCTCGGTGGAGCCGAGCATCTCGGTGAGCTCGTCGAGCACGATCTTGACGACGTTTTGCGCCGGCGACAGCGACTCCATAACCTCGGCGGTCATGCAGCGCTCCTTGGTCTTGGCGACAAACTCCTTGACGACCTTAAAGTTGACGTCGGCCTCGAGCAGCGCCATGCGAATGTCGCGCATGGCCGAGGTGATATCGGCCTCGGTCAGTTTACCCTTGCCGCGCAGGCGGTCAAATGTGTCGTTGAGGCGATCGCTCAGGGAATCAAACACTAGTCACTCCTTAATTGGACTCGCCCACCAGGGCGCGGCAGAAATCTTTGGCATTAAACTCCTGCAGGTCATCGACCTGCTCGCCCACGCCGATGCGCAGGATCGGGAGCTTGAGCTTCTCGGCCACGGCCATGGCGATACCGCCCTTTGCCGTGCCGTCGAGCTTTGTCATGATAATACCGTCCAGGCCAAGCGCCTCGTTAAACTCGAGCGCCTGGTTCAGACCGTTTTGGCCCGTCGCGGCATCGATCACAAGCACGACCGAGACCGGCATGGGACCGGCGGCCATATTGGCGGCGCGCTTACGGGTCACATTGACCACCTTGGCGAGCTCGCGCATGAGCTCGGGGCTCGTGTGCAGACGGCCGGCGGTATCGATGAGCACCAGGTCGCTGCCGCGCCTATCGGCCTCGTCGAGCACGTCGTAGCAAACACTTGCCGGGTCGGAGCCGCGATCGCGCTTGATGACGGGAACGCCGGCGCGCTGGCCCCACACATCAAGCTGCTCGATGGCGGCGGCGCGGAAGGTGTCGGCCGAACCGATCACCACGTTCTTGCCGCGGGCAGCCATGGCGCTCGCGATCTTACCGACCGTCGTGGTCTTGCCGGCACCGTTGATGCCCACAAACAGCACGCAGCTCGGCGTATCGGAGAACGGATCGCGCTCGATGGGCACAAAGTGCTGCTCAAGCTGCTCGGCCAGAGCGCGGCGAAGCTGCGGAGCGGTCTTGAGGTTCTTCTTGGCCGCGGCATCGCGCAGGTCATCGGAGACCTTGATAGCGACCTCGGCGCCCATGTCACCCATTACGAGGGTGTCCTCCAGGTCCTCCCAAAAATCCTCGTCGACCTCGCCGCCAAAGTAGAAGACCTCGTTGAGGGCCTCGCGGCTGCGCTCAAGTCCGCGCGAGAGAGCATCGAAGAATCCCATTATGCATTCACGACCTTTCCGGTTTCGCGATCGAGTTTTTGCGAGACGACGCGACTGACGCCGTCGGCTTGCATCGAGACGCCATAGAGGACGTCAGCGTCCTCCATAGTACGGCGCTGATGCGAGATAACCAAGAGCTGCGTATCGGAACGCAACACATCGAGTGCGCCGATGAGCTTGGACAGGTTGGCGTCATCGAGCGCCGCCTCGACCTCGTCCAGCACATAGAACGGCACCGTGCGCGTGCGATACACAGCAAAGAGCAGGGCGAGCGCCGTCAGGCTCTTCTCGCCGCCCGACATGAGCATCATCTTGGTGATGCGCTTGCCGCGCGGCTGCGCCACGACCTCGATACCCGTCTCGGCAGGATGCTCGGGATCGGTCATCTCCAGATGAGCCTGGCCGCCCGGGAAGAGCATAGCGAAGATCTCGCGGAAGTTCGCGTCGACCTTCTCAAACGTCACCAGGAAGGCCTTCCGCATCTTGCGATCAATGGCCACCGTGATCTTGGTGAGCGCCTTGCGCGCGCTCTCCAGATCGGCCAGCTGCTCCTCGATGTAGTCGGCACGGCGCTTGAGCTGCTCGTACTCCTCCATGGCAACTTGGTTAACGGGACCAAGGTTGTTGATCTGGCGCACAAGCTGGTTGAGTTCGCGCTCGGCGGCATCGCGGTCCGTGGGCGCCGGAAGCATGAGCGCTTCCTCGAGCACCGTCGTGCCATCGGCGGTAATGGCCTTGATGGCAGCCTCGACCTGCACCTCGAGCTTGCCACGCGCGACCTTGAACTCGTTTTGCGTGGCGGAGGCGGTATCGACTCGCTCCTTAGCGCGGGCAACCTCTGCCTTGGCATCCTCGATGGTCTTCTTGAGCGAAGCGGAGTCCGCCTCCTCCAGAGAGGCCTGGTCACGCAGGCGCGCTGCCCAATCCGACGCGCGTTCCAACAGGGCAGAATAGCGTTCGTGCATGGGATCGACGCGCAGGCGCAGCAGCTCGAGCGAGCGCGAGGCCTGGCGTGTTCCGCGGATACGACGGTCGATGCCCTCAAGACGATGCTCCAGGTCGGGCACGCGGCCCTTCAGCGAACGCAGGCGTTCGCTCGTCTGGGCTAGGCGAACCTTGGCGTCGGCGAGCTTGCCGGCAGCCTCGGAATCGTCACGGCGAACGCGGTCGAGTTCGTCGTTGGCCTCGGCAATCTGCAAGCCCAGATCGCTTGCCTGCGCGCGGGCCTCGTCACGCGAACGGGTGAGCTCGTCAACGCGCGGGCGCGCGGCACGAACGGCTTCGGAGGCCTGCTCGCGGCGCTTGGAGATGCGCACGCGCTCGACCTCGGCATTGTTGGCGCTTTGCTCCAAGCGGCCGATCTCGGAAAGCAGCGAGCGGCGCTCGCCCTCAAGACGGGCGATCTCACCGGCGGCATCGCCCTCAGCGGCACGCGCTTCCTCAACGGCCGCATTGGCCTCGACGACCTGATCCGACACATGCTCAAACACAGCGGCCAAATCGGGCTCAAGCCCCTCCAGCTCGCGAATGCGACGCTTACGCTCCAGAGCACCCGACGCCTCGCCGGCATCGAGGCCCACACGCACCAGGCCGCCGCAGGCGACGCGGGCGCCATCGGGGGTCACGTAAGTCACGCCGTCAACGACCGGCGCCGAAAGCGCGGCAGAAAGATCGTCCACTACGTAATAGCCGCCGAGCAGCGCCTCGACGACGGGACCGTAGCCTGCGCGCACGGACAGACGATCAACCAGACGGGTACCGGAGGCGCCCTCAGCGGCGGTAGAGCCGCTCACGTCGCGCGCCACCAGCAGTGCCTCGCCCGAGGCCTTCTTCTGGTCCAGAGCGGCACGACTGGCACGCTCAAGCGCAGACGTATCGTCGAACAGCAGCGCATCGATATCGCCGGCGAGCAATTGCTCAACCAGGCCCTCAAGCTCGCGCGGGGCTTCGAGCACATCGCCCAGGCGACCCGTTACGTCATCGCCCAGCGCACCCACCAGACGGCTCACGAGCGGTGAGCTGTCGGCCATGCGCGCATCAAGCTTCTTTTGGCTGGCAAGCTCCGAGCGCACCTCGGATAACTTGTTGCGCGCCTCGCTCTCACGATTACGCAAGTCCTTCAGGGCCGCACGGGCGACCTCGGTGGCCTCACGCGCATCGACCTGGGCCTGGCGCGCCTCCTCAAGAGCGCCCTCAAGCTCCTCGGCGCGGTCGCGACGGCTCTCGAGCGAGGCCGTGACCTCCTCGAGCTGTTCATCGATCTGCTCCAGGCGCGAGGCATACATGTTGTCCTCGACCTCGGCATTGCTCAGCGAGTCCTTCACCTTGGCAAGCTCAAGCGCGGCGTTATCAGCCACACGCTGTACATCGCGCTGCTCACGCGTAAGCTGCGAAATCTGATTGTCGAGCGCCACGCGCCGCTCGTGGAGCTCAGCGGCGGCAGGACCAGCGGCATCAACGTCCTCCTGGGCCCGCATATGCGCACCGGTCACTTCCTCAAGCTGCGCACGCGCGTCCTCGAGCTCCTCGACCACACGACGACGCTGATGCTCGGAGCTCGAAATCTGACCGCGCATGTCAGACAGGCGCGACACCATGTTGTGGCCCTTTTCCTCGAGCAGGCGCATGTCGGAGTTAATGCGGCCGACCACATCTTGCATATGACGGCGCTGCTCGCCCAGGTCGCCCACAAACAGGCCCTTTTCCTCGAGCATGACCTGGAGCTTCTCAAGCTCGCGCTCCTTTTCGCCCAAGCGGTACTGCGCAAGCTCAAGCTCGGCAGCGCCCTCCTTGGAGCGGCTCTCCAGGTCGTTCCACTGCGACTGCAGCGAACGCAGCTCATCGACGGCCAGCATCTGCGTAAGCTCGTTCGCGCGCGAGGACAACTCTTTGTACTTGCGCGCGCGATCGACCTGACGCTCCAGCGGTCGCAGCTGACGGGCGATTTCCTTATTGATGTCGCGAGCACGCGTCAGATGCTCGTCCATCGACTTAATCTTTTTGAGCGCACGCTCCTTGCGGCGCTTGTGCTTGGAGATGCCGGCGGCCTCCTCGATGAGGGCGCGGCGCTCCTCGGGGCGGCTCTGCAAAATGGCGTCGAGCTTGCCCTGGCTAATAATGGAATGCGTATCCTTGCCCAGGCCCGAATCGTGCAGGATGTCCTGAATGTCCATCAGGCGGCACGGACTCGAGTTGATGAGGTACTCGCTTTCGCCCGAACGATACATGCGGCGGGTGATGGCGACCTCGTCAAAGTCGACGGGCAGCATATGGTCCGAGTTATCGAGCACCAGCGTGACCTCGGCGACACCCACCGGCTTGCGCGCTGACGAGCCCGAGAAGATGACATCCTCCATG
The DNA here is from genome assembly GCA_018365375.1 of Collinsella sp. GTDB lineage: Bacteria > Actinomycetota > Coriobacteriia > Coriobacteriales > Coriobacteriaceae > Collinsella. Next base: position 23,497 of record JAGZKE010000014.1, read on the forward strand.
GCCTGGCCGCGCAGCTGCTTGGCGCTCTGCTCGCCCAGGACCCACAGGATAGAGTCGGAGATGTTCGATTTTCCCGAGCCGTTGGGACCGACGATGACGGTCAGGCCCGGCTCAAACGTCATATGGGCGCGGTCGGCAAACGACTTGAACCCTTTGAGCGTGAGGGACTTGAGATACACGGTTCCTCGCTTACACGTGCTTCTTATTGAGAATCACGCCGTTGGTGGTGTAACCCATGCGGTCGAGCGCTTCGAGCGCGGCGGCTCCCTCGGCTTCCTTCTTTGATGAGCCGGAGCCGCGACCCTGGCGAATACCATCGATCAAAACCACGGCGGTAAAGGTGGGCGCATGCGCCGGGCCCTCGGAGCCAACGAGCTTATACGCCGGGGGCTCGTGACCGTCGGCTTGCACGCACTCCTGCAAAAACGACTTGGGGTTCGCAGGATGCTCGGCACGCTCGGAAGCTAAATGCGGCTTAAGCGTACGGTGAATGAACTCTGCCGCAACGTCCCAGCCGGCATCCAGGTACAGCGCGCCCACGAGCGACTCATAGACGTTCTCGAGAGCCGAATGCAGGCCGCGCGCACCGGTACCGGTCTCGGAGGCACCAAAGATGATGATGTCGTCGATGCCCAGCTCGTGAGAAACCTCGGACAGCGTAGCGCCCGAGACAAGCGACACCTTCAGGCGCGTGAGCTTGCCCTCGTCAAACTCCGGATAGGACTCAAACAGGGAGCGTGCGACCACAGCGCCCAAAATGGAATCGCCCAAGAACTCAAGGCGCTCATAGCTGGCAGAAACCGGCTGGCCCTCGACTGCCGAGGGATGCGTAAGGGCCGCGCGCAGCAGCACCTTGTCATTGAACTCATGGCCCAGAATCTCCTGGGCGCGCGTAAGTCGTTCGGATAAAGCCAAGACTTAGGCCTCCTTGGCAGCTTCGATAGCGTCGACGGCGTCGGCGACAGAGTTGAGCGAGAGCAGAGTCTCGTCATCGATCTCGAGGTTGAACTCGTCCTCGATAGCCGTAACCAGCTGCAGGCGCTCGAGCGAGTTGGCATCGAGGTCGTCAAAGGTGGTCTCATCGCTAATTTCGGCAACATCGACGCCCAGAACGTCAGCAGCGACCTCGGCGATCTTGTCGAAGATTTCGGAGCGGTCCATAGCGCTTCCTCTCATAGTGCATGAATACCAAAAGAATGGTACCGCCCGGGCGGTACCAAGACACGGTTCTGATTCTACCCCACGACGTGCGCCGCGAAGCACATAACAGCGCCCTAACTCGCTCTTATAAAACGATACCGTCCATAGAGTTGGCGACATTCTCGACCAGCCCGGCGCGCACGGCTTCGGCCGCCGCGAGCGTACCGTTTTTGACAGCCTCGACTGAGGTGGCGCCATGGCCGATCAGGACCACGCCGCGCAGGCCCAGAAGAATCGCGCCGCCCTTGGCGTCGCCAGAGAGCTTGGCCTTAATCTCGCGCATCTGCTTTTTGATGAGCAGCGCGGCAATCTTGGTGCCGAGCGAAGACATAAAGACACCCTTGAGCTCCTGCAGCAAAAACTTGGCAGCGCCCTCGGTGGCCTTGAGCGCGATGTTGCCCGACATGCCGTCGGCGACCACGACGTCAAAATTGCCCGACGTAAGATCGGTGCCCTCGCAGTTACCAACAAAGCCGGGAACGGCGGCTTTCATGGCCGGGAAGCAGGCCTTGGTAAAGTTGGAGCCCTTCTCGTCCTCGGTGCCGTTGGCAAGCAGGCCCACGCGGGGATGCTCGATGCCCAGGACGACGCGGGCATAGGCGCTACCCATCTGAGCAAAACGCACCATGTCATCGACCTCCACATCGGGGTTGGCACCCATGTCGCACAGCACCGTCAGACCGCCGGCGCGATTGGGCAACGCATTGGTGAGGCACGGACGCACCGGCTGCTTCTTGCCTTCGGCCTGATACCTAAACGGCGTCACGTAGGCGGTGGCAGCGGCGGTCATGGCACCGGTCGAGCCGGCGGAGAAGAACGCATCCGCGTTGCCCTTCTTAATGGCGCGGCAAGAAAGCACGATCGACGACTTACGCTTGGTCATCACGGCGCGAATGGGATCGTCATCCATGGCGATAACGTCGGGTGCCTCCAGGGCCTCGACGCGCGCATGGGAGGCGGCAAAGGGATTGACGATTTCGGCGGGGCCAGCTGCCAAGACCTCGATATCGGGATCGGCGGCAAGCGCAGCCTCGATACCATCGAGAACGACCTGAGGTTTCTCGTCTCCGCCCACAACGTCTACACAAACGCGAACGTTACTCATATACATGCTCCTTATACAAAAATGGCCGACTCATTGAGCCGGCCATTGTGGTTCCATTTGGAACGGCATCGCATCCAGAGTATACCGTTACTCGGTAACGATAACCTCGCGGTCCTTGTAGAAACCGCAGCTGGGGCACACGTGGTGCGGAAGCTTGACAGCGCCGCAACGGGGGCACGTGGACTGAGCCGCAGCCGAGATCTTCATGTTGGCGGAACGACGGGTGTGAGTGCGGATACGACCCTGCTTTTGTTTAGGTACGGGCATAGTGACCTTCCTTATGAACTATCCAGTGTGGCGATTACGCGCAAGTAGCGATACTACCACAGTTTTACTCATCAAGCTTGAGATTCTTCAATGCTGCAAATGGATTTTCCGTGGCAGCGGCCCATTCTGCCTCTGCCTGGGCGGCGCAATCGCATTGCTCGACGTTGAGATTGCAGCCGCAAGTGGGGCACAGACCGCGGCAATCGGGCTTGCAGAGCACCACAAACGGGGTGTCCATAACGACCGCGTCATTGATGGGCTCACCCAGATCGACGATACGGTCCTCACCCAGGAGCTCGTAGCCGTCCTCGTAGGCCTCGGGATCCTCGGGTTCCTCAAAGAGGTAGAACTCCTCGATCTCGCCGGCGATATCAAACGAGGCGGGCTCCAGGCAACGGTCGCACTCGCCGGTGGCGTGCGCGCGGACCATGCCCGTGAGCAAGACACCGGTACCGGCATTGGTAAAGACAACGTCGTAGTCGATGCCGTCCTGAAGCTGGTACTCCTTCTCGCCCACCGTGTAGGTGGAGACATCGACCTTACCGGTCAGCGGATACGAATCTCCGGGAAACTCGAGCTGCTCGGAAAGATCGACGGTAACGCTCGGGAACTCAGCCATTACCACTGACCGTTCTGTTGGGCGGCACCCTCGTTGAGCTGCTGACGGCAACGGGTAACGGTGCCGGTCAGGCTCTTGAGGTTCTCCTCCAGGTGCGTAAAGACCTGCTCTGCGTAGTCCTCGGCAGCATAACGCGTCTCGCGCTCGTACTGCTGGGCACGATCGCGGATGTCGTCGGCCTGCTGCTGCGCAAGGCGGACGATCTCCTGCTCACCGGCAATAGTGAGGGCCTGCTGCTGAGCGTCAGCGATGATGGAATCGGCCTGAGCGGCGGCGGAAGCCATAAGCTCCTCGCGCTCCTTAAGGATACGGCGGGACTTCTGCCACTCCTCGGGATAGCTCATGCGGATCTCGTCGAGGATGTTGAAGAACACGTCGGCGTCGATGACCTTGAACTGAGCGTTCTTGCCGAAAGGCGGCTTGGCTTCCTCGATCAGCCCTTCGAGCTCATCGACCAAGCTGACGATCCTATCGCCAGGAAAATTCTCGCCCGGCATCCGGTCTCCTTTCATAGGTAACATATCATCGTGCTAGTTTACCACATGCCACCAGGCAATAAGAAACGTCACGAAAAGCGATGTTTGAGCGCTTCGACCACGTTGGACGGGACAAACGTCGATACATCGCTGCCGAGCGAGGCGATCTGGCGAACGACCGAGCTCGAGATATAGCCGTACTGCGGCGCACTCATGACAAAGATGGACTCCAGCTCGCTATCCAGGCGATAGTTAAGGTCGGCCTGCTGCAGCTCATACTCAAAGTCGGTCATGGCGCGCAGACCCTTGACCACGGCCCCCGCCCCCTGCTCACGAGCGAAGTCGACCAAGAGGCCGGTAAAGGGCAGGACCTCAACGCCGTCGATATCACCGAGCGCCTCGCGGGCCAGCGCCACGCGCTCATCGAGCGTAAACGTGGTGCCCACACCGTTTTTACCCTGCGACTCGGCAACAGCGACGATCACGCTGGGAAAGATGCGGCGGGCGCGGCGGATCACATCGATATGGCCAAACGTGATGGGATCGAAGGTGCCCGGGACGATCACGCGATTGATGGTGTCACTCATGAGCATCCTCCTGAAACGTCGTGGCATCGTTGTTGTCAGCATCGGTGCCGGCGCTATCGCCCTCACCATCGTCATCGCCGACCCAACGAAGCAGGTCGACCGAGGTAATGCCGTAGCGCTTCTCACGTACAGTCTCAAAGCCTGCCGGATGCGCGCCCGCATCGGCGGCGGCATGCTCAAACAGGGCATAAGCGCCAGGTGCAAGCAGACCCTGCTGAGCCAGGTTCTGCAGCAGTTCCTCGACCGGCTCGGCACCAAAAGCATAGGGCGGGTCAAGCAGGACCAGATCAAAGGGGCCGCCCGGCACGCGGCCGCGCGAGGCGCTCGCCAGCACGTCACCCGTCACCACGCGCCAGCGCGCACGGTCACGGCAGAGCGACTCGATATTCTTGGTAATGAGCCGCGCGGCGTTGCGATCGATCTCAAACGTCGTGAGAGAGCGGGCCCCACGAGAGAGCATCTCTAACCCTAAGGCACCGGAGCCGCCAAAGGCGTCCAGCACACGAACCTCGTCCAAATCGAAATCGAATGCCGACATGACCATAGATGCGCACGCCTCGCGCACGCGATCAGTCGTGGGGCGGGTGACATCGCGACCACGGGGCTCCTCGATCTTACGACCGCGCCATTCCCCGCCGATGATTCTCATCCTCCGCTGACCTCCTTAAAGATATGTCGATAACGCATGGCGACCGCGTCGCGCAAGGGACGCGTCGCCACAGAATCAAGGTTGCAAGCATACCGCAAGAGCTCGACCGCGTCCAAATGGGCCCATTCGATAAGGTCCTCATCGGCATCCAGGTCCACAAAGCGCAAGGTCACGCCGCCGTGCTGACGGTAGCCCAGGATCTCGCCCTCGTGGCGCAGACGCAGGTCCATCTGGGCGAGCGTAAAACCATCCGAGGTTTTTTCGAGCGATTGCAGGCGATCTTGCGCCGCCGACGCGCCGCCGTTGCCCTTGGAGTGCGTCATGACCAGGCAGGTACCCGACTCGCTACCGCGGCCCACGCGACCGCGTAGCTGATGCAGCGCCGCCAAGCCAAAGCGCTCACCGTTCTCGATGACCATGACGGTGGCGTTGGGCACGTCAACGCCCACCTCGACCACCGTAGTCGAGACGAGCACGTCAATCTCGCCACGCTTAAAGGCATCGATAACCTGGTCCTTCTCCCCCGCTGGCATACGGCCGTGAAGGCGCTCGATGGCAAGACCCGGCAACGCCAAACGCAGGCGATCGAGCTCGGTCGCCGTATCGTGCAGCGGCACGGGAACGGTTACGCGGCCCTCATCGTCGCGGGCAATACCGGGCACGTCTTCCAGCTCATCGGCCGAGTCACTCGGCTCCACGAGCGGGCAAATCACGTAGGCCTGCTGACCCTTTTCATGCGCCTCGCGGATGGCTCCATAGGCGAGGTCACGGCTCGACTCGGTGAGTACGCGTGTCGTCACGCCAGCGCCAGGGACGGGCCGATGGCGGATGATGCTCGTGTCCAGATCGCCGTAGACCGAAAGCGCCAGCGTACGCGGGATGGGCGTTGCCGTCATAACGAGCAGGTCCGCACCGGGGCCCTTCGCGCGTAGGGCGTTGCGTTGGCCAACGCCAAACCGGTGCTGCTCGTCGATGACGACAAGCGACAGATGATTGAACGCAACGTTATCCGAAAGCACCGCGTGGGTTCCAAAGAGGACGTCGAGCTCGCCCGATTCAAGCTGGGCATGGATCTGCTCGCGCTCTGAGGCCGGCGTGGCACCCGTCAGAAGCGCCCAGGACATGCCCGCCTGCGAGAGCAGAGGGCCGGTCTTATCGGCATATTGGCGCGCCAACACGCCCGTGGGCGCCATAACGCAGGCCTGCGTACCGCTATCGGCAGCCACAGCCAGAGCGCAGGCGGCAACGGCGGTCTTACCGGTACCGACATCGCCCAGCAGCAGGCGGTTCATCACGCGCCCACCATCGCACATATCGCGCAGGATATCTTGGAACGCGGTCTCCTGCTCGTCGCTCAGCGAAAACGGCAGGGCTTGCTTAAGCGCGGCCAGGTGCTCGCCCGCGGTGTGGGCATAGGGAACCACATCGACCAGGCCGCCGACGTTGCGCAGGCGCAGCGCCAGCTGCAGGTAGAGGCACTCCTCGTAGGCAAGCCGTGCGCGCGCGATATCGCGCTCTGCCATACTCGATGGAAAGTGGATCGAACGCAACGCGCGGGCATTGCTCATGAGCTTCCGCTTTGCGCGCAGCGGCGCGGGAATCGGATCGAACGGATTGCCGACGACCTCGAGCGCGCCGCTTACGATGCGGCGCATCCACGCCTGGCTCACGCCATCGCTCACGTAATGGACCGGCAGGATGGTGCCCGCAGCACGCCCGTCATCGAGCTTTTCAAAGTGCGGCGAGGCCATCTGCTTAAAACCGTAGGCAAACTCGACCTTGCCCATCACGGCCAGGCGGTCGCCCTGTTTAAGCTGCTGGGCAATCCAGGGCTGGCGGAAAAAGGCGACCTGCAACACGCCCGTCTCGTCCACCAGCGATACCTCGGTCACCTGCATGCGCGGACGCGGCTGCTTTTGGACGATGCGGTCGACCGTGGCGATGATGGTGCACACGGTACCGATGGGCGCCATCTCGATGGACCACGAACGGGTAAAGTCGAGGTATCGATGAGGGATATGGAGAAGGAGGTCCCCCACCGTCCTAATTCCCAGACGGCGAAGGGCCTCCTCACGTTTACCCGAAACATATTTGAGTCGCGCGATATCCTCGTCGAGCGCATTGCTCTGGGCAAAGCGCTCCGAGACGCGCGGCACGGAGCAGAGCTCGGACATGGGCAGATGCCTACTCGATCGAGAAGATCACGGGATAGAGCGGCTGCTCGCCACGATGGGCGTCAATCTCCAAGTCGGGCTGAGCTTCCTCGATGGCGTCGACGATCTCCTGGAAGGCCTCATCGGACAGCTCCTCGCCGGCCAGAATCGTCAGCGCGTCGCCCTCCTCTTCCTCCTGCATGCGGTTGATGCAGTCGAGCGTGACCTGCTTCACGTCGGAGCCGACCACGTCGATGGAGCCGGCGATGATACCCATGACGTCACCGGAGTGAATCGGAGAACCGTCAGAGGCACTGGAGTCGCGCACGGCGCGGGTGACCTCGCCATCGCGGACCTCGCTGATGGCGTCGACCATGGCGGCGACGGCATCCTCGAGCTCGGAATCGGGCAGGACTGCGAACAGCGCGGAGAAGGCCTGCGGGACGGTCTTGGTGGGAACGACGGCGACCTTCTTGTCGGTGCAGGCTGAGGCAGCAGCCTCAGCGGCCATGCGGATGTTGCCGTTGTTGGGCAAGATGATGACCGAGGTCGCGTTGACCTGGTCCACCGCGCCCAGCAGGTCGGCGGTCGAGGGATTCATAGTCTGGCCACCGGAGACGACCACGTCGACGCCAAGGGACTTGAGGATGTCGGCCTCGCCGGAACCGGCGGCAACGGCGACAAAGCCCAGCGCCTTGGCGGGCTCGGCGGCCTTTTCCTGATCCTCGTGGATCTTAGCGGTACGGTCGTGGGCCTCCATCTCCATGTTGTGGATAAAGACCTCATAGATCTGACCGAGCTGCAGCATGTGCTCGAGCACCAGGTTGGGGGTATTGGAGTGCACATGGATCTTGTAGTCGGGATAGGCGCCCACGAGCAGCTCACAGTCGCCCATGGAGCCTAGGAACTTAAGGCATTCGTCCTCGTCAAACGGGGCGTCGGCCTTAAAGAGAAACTCGTTGCAGTAGCGGAACTCCGAGCCCTCCCAGTCGTCGTTAGCCTCGATCTCAACGCGGCCAAGAGCGGCATCGCGGGCAGAGCCGGCGGAGTCAAACGTAGCGGAGAAATCCTCGACAACGGTGCTGCGACCAAGCGCGGCGGCAACAAAGTTCTCCAGGAAGATGGCAAAGCCGAAGGCGCCTGAGTCGACCACGCCGTTCTCTTTGAGGACGGGCAGCAAGTCGGGCGTGCGGGCGACGGACTGGTACGCCTCAACGACGATGGCATCGAGCGCATCCTCAGCCGAGAACTTCTTCTTCTCGCACTCATCGGCCTTGGTCGAGACATCGCGCAGGACCGTGAGGATCGTGCCCTCGATGGGCTTGCGGACAGCCTGGAAGGCGACCTTGACGGCGCGACGGAAGGCGAAGGCAATGTTGGCGGACGTAATGGGCTCATCGGCAGAGACAAGGCCCTCGGCCACGCCGCGCAGAATCTGCGAGGTGATGACGCCGGAGTTACCGCGGGCGCCCATAAGGGAGCCGTGGGTGATGGCGCCTGCGATGGCCTCCATGTCGGCATCGGCGGGAAGGGCGGAAAGCTCCTTGGTCACTGAGGCGAGCGTGAGCGACATGTTGGTACCGGTGTCGCCGTCGGGTACGGGGAAGACGTTGAGCTTGTTGATCTCCTCGGCCTTGTCGGAAACGGCAGCCGCAGCGATCGGAAAACAGGTGCGAATGGTCTTTGCAATCATGGGTATTTGAATCTCCGTTTTCGGATGCTAGTTCAGACGGCTCTTGAGCGCGTCGATGTGGATGCCAATCTTAAGGCTGGCGGGATCGATCTGGGCGACCTCCTGCAGAGTGAAGGCAACGGAACTCGAAAGATTGTGGCAGACGGACTTCATGTTGACGCCGTTCTCGAGCACGACGTGAAGATCGACCGTAAGGCCGTTCTCGTCGGCGGAGACAAGCACGCCCTTGCGGAGGCGCTGACCGGCAAGCAGGCGCACGCTCTCGGCGCCCTGGAGCTGCTCAGCCATACCGACGACGCCATAGCACGTCATCGCGGCATAACCGGCAATATCGGCAATAACGTCGTTCGAGACGCTCAGGCTGCCGTTAATGGTCTCAGACACAAGAATCTCCTTATCTGGTGCTCGCGGCACCATGTCGTGGGAGCAATCATTGCAATATTCTACAACGAGCGCGCCGTGTTGAGGTGGTGGGTCGCGGGATTACATCCTCGACACGAAATGTTGATATGGTAACGTTCGCGAACGGCGACCGCGACATGAAAAAACCCGCCACATAAGCGACGGGTTTTACAACCTGGCTCCCCGGGTAGGACTCGAACCTACAACAGCGCGGTTAACAGCCGCGTGCTCTACCATTGAGCTACCGAGGAATTTAAAGCCCAACGGAAAGGGCTGAGAAATTCTGGCTCCCCGGGTAGGACTCGAACCTACAACAGCGCGGTTAACAGCCGCGTGCTCTACCATTGAGCTACCGAGGAATAGGTGCGTGCTCTCAAGCAACCAAATTTATTATACGGACGAATCAGCTCAGGGCAAGAACTTTTTTAAGAAATTTTCCGACCTAGTCATTGGGGACGTTCTTAAACGACCAGTCATTCAAGAACGTCCCCAACGACTACATGAAAGCGCCCCCAAGCGGATGTGCTTGAGGGCGCTTCTTGCTTGCGAGGTTAAGACTCGATGTAGTCTTTGAGCTTGCTGCTGCGGCTCGGGTGGCGAAGCTTGGCCAGGGTCTTGGACTCAATCTGGCGGATGCGCTCGCGCGTGACGCCAAACTCGCGGCCGACTTCCTCGAGCGTACGGGGATGTCCGTCGACAAGGCCAAAGCGCAGCTCAATAACCTTGCGCTCACGATCGGCAAGCGAGTCGAGCACCTGGGTGAGCTGCTCCTGCAGCATTGAGAAGCTGGCGGCATCGGGCGGGACGATAGCCTGGGAGTCCTCGATGAAGTCGCCCAGCTGGGAATCCTCTTCCTCGCCGATGGGGGTCTCGAGCGACACGGGCTCCTGCGAGATCTTCTGGATCTCGCGGACGCGGTCGGCGCTCATGTCCATCTCGGCACCGATCTCCTCGGGGGTCGGGTCGCGACCAAGGTCCTGGAGAAGCTGACGCTGCACGCGGACGAGCTTGTTGATGGTCTCGACCATGTGCACGGGAATACGGATGGTACGGGCCTGGTCGGCGATAGCGCGCGTAATGGCCTGACGGATCCACCACGTGGCGTACGTGGAGAACTTAAAGCCCTTCTGGTAGTCGAACTTCTCGACGGCGCGGATCAGACCGAGGTTGCCCTCCTGGATCAGGTCCAGGAACAGCATGCCGCGACCGACATAGCGCTTGGCGATGGAGACGACCAGACGCAGATTTGCGCTGATGAGTGCCTGCTTGGCTTCGAGGCCCACGTTCTCAATGCGCGTAAGACGACGCATCTCGGCACGCGTGAGCTCGAGCTCACCAGCATCGGCAGCCTCGAGCTTCTCGGTGGCCTCGAGACCGGCCTCGATCTTCATGGCCAGATCGACCTCTTCGGAGGCGGTCAGCAGGTCGACTTTGCCGATCTCCTTGAGGTACATACGAACCGGATCGCCGGTCAGCATCACCGTGGAGGCATCGATGCCACGCACGCGGGAGCGTGAACGGGACGTGCGCACGGTGCGCTTCTTCTTGCTCTTGGAAGAACCCATCTCGGCGTCGGCCTGACGGGCCATCTTGAGCTCATGATCGTCGAGCGAGCCGGAATCGTGCTCGTCGTCGTCATCGAAATCGTCGGTATCGGTATCGTTATCGTCATCGTCGACGTCCATGGGGGCGTCGTCGTTACCGCTCGCGGAGATAATCTGGATGCCGCTGTTGCGCAGCGCGGAATACACCGCGGTGAGCTGCTCGTCAGAAACATCAATATCCTTCAGGGCGACCTGAATCTCGTCCTCGGTTACCGAAGTCCTGTTTGAGCCGTTGCCCATGAGCTTTGCAACGTAGGATTCCAGCCCAGTACCCGTGCTCTCAGTCTTTTTTGGCACAGATTCTCCCTTCATAGTCCACAGGACTCAATACTTTAGCACACACATTGACGTCTATACCCAAAAAGAGGACTGGATATAGGCGAGAATACGCTGGTTGACCACAACATCTAGGCCTGTTCGGTGCCCGCGGCCTCCAGGCCGATCAAGCGGAACGGATCCGCCACGCCGCCGATCGACTTTTGCAGTTCGCGCTGACGCTGCGAGTCCTGCGCGGCCTGCACGGTCAGCGCGCGACGGGCCTCATCATCGAGCGAACGGTCCTGGCGCAGCTTGGCCTGTGCGGCACGCATGCGGCGTTTGATGGTGTAGAGCTCGAGCGTATCGAGCATAAACACGATATTCGTCTCGGTAGGGTGCTTGCTCGTCGCTGAGATGCGCCCGGCACTCACAAGCGTTGCCGCATCGGGACACACTGAGCGCGCCGCATCCATGCAGGCTGCAGGATCGGTTCCCGGCGGCGTTGCCAGAACGGCCCATGCGATGGACTCGTGACGTGGGTCAACCCACTCGATGGAGCAGATGCGGTCGGCATACGTACGGAACAGGTCGGGGTAGCTCGTGAGCATCGTCAACAGTTCGCGCTCCCCTGCCAAGGACTTGCGTTCAAGATCGGTAAGAACCATCGGCGCCGCCGCAGCCGGTGCACCCGAACCGTCAGCCGCAGGCACAGCGCCCATACCATCAGGCACGTCGATCGGCGGCAGGTCGTCGACGACCTCCACGGGCGCGGCACCGTAGGCATCGAGCGGGACGTAGTCGTACGGCTCTTCTTCGGCCGGCGCGGACACCGGCGGCGTCGCGCCCGATGCCCAAGCACCGCGACCGGCATCGCGAGAACCCGACGCCCGACCGCCCGCGCTACCGGACCGCTCAGCCTGTGCCCGCTGGCGCTCATAGTTCTGCTCACGACGTCGTTCCGCATCCTCGCGCTTGGCGACATCGCGAAACACACGGCCCGAGCTCGCGCGCACGGTCTCCAGATCCAAACCCAACAGGTCGGCAATCTGGATAAAGTACGTGTCGATCATATAGCTACCGCGCAGCGGATAAATGAGCGTCAGCGCATCCTCGAGCGCCTTGGCGCGACCGCCCGGCGTGGTGATGTCGCTCGACTCCTGCAGCGAACGGTAGACAAAGTCCATAAGCGGCTCGGCAGCGTCGATGCGCGCCTGCAGCTCCTGGCCGCCGTGCGCCGTAATAAACTCCATAGGGTCGTTGCCGTCGGGGAGCACCACGCAGCGCAGGTCCATGGAATCCTGCTCGATAAACTGAATCGCGCGACGGGCGGCCTTTTGTCCGGCGGCATCGCCGTCGAACATATACACGATGCGCTTGGCAAAGCGAGTGAGCGTCTTGACGTGATGCTCCGTGAGCGCGGTGCCCAGCGTGGCGACAACGTTTTTAATCCCCGCTTCCCAACAGGCGATGCAGTCGGTATAGCCCTCTACCACGATGGCGGTATCCTGCGCGACGATAAACTCCTTGGCCCAATTAAAGCCGTAGAGGTTTCGCTTTTTATGAAAAACGCTCGTCTCGGCGGTGTTGAGATACTTAGGCTGGCCGTCGCCCATAATGCGACCGCCAAAGGCAATGTTGTGACCCTGCTCGTCAAAGATGGGGAACATCACGCGGTCGTAAAAGCGGTCGGCAAGCTGCCCGCGCCCGCGACTCACGGCAACGTTGGCGTCGATCATCTCCTGCGGGGTAAAACCCGCCTGAGACAGGTGCGACACCAGCGCGTTACGGCCCGGTGCAAAGCCCAGGCAGTAGCGGCGGCAGACGTCGCCGCCCATGCCGCGGCTGGCAAAGTACTCGCGCGGACGGCCGTCCTTACCGCGCATGAGCATGGTGTGGTAGAACTGGGCGGTCTCGGCGCACAGATCGTAGATGCGGGCACGCTTGGTGCCGCGCTCGCGGCGATCTCCGGTGTCATGCAGCTCAATACCCGCGCGATCGGCCAAGTAACGGATTGACTCGGGAAAGCTCAGGTTCTCGCGCTTCATGATATAGGTGAAGACGTCGCCACCCTCGCCGCAGCCAAAGCAATGCCACACCTGCGTGGCGGGAATAATGTGGAAAGACGGCGTCTTTTCGCCATGAAAAGGGCAGCATCCCCAAAACTCATGGCCGCGAGGCTTGAGCTCAACTGTTTCCTGCACGATGGCAACCAGGTCAGACGCAGCGCGTACCTGGTCTTTTTCCTCATCGCTAATCACGGATGCTCACCCCCTGATCGCCCAAGTTGTGACGAATATCTTCGATATTACCCTCGACGGTCGCGATCAACTCATCCAGCGAATCGAACACACGCGAGGGACGCAGCCAGCGCGTAAACGCCAGCGAAACGGAAGCGCCGTACAGGTCGCCCGTATAACCAATTAAATTAGCCTCGAGATGCGCAGATGCCGCATCGTCAGCATACGTTGGCGGCAGGCCGACGTTCACGGCAGCGGGCCACGCGGTGTCATCGACCAGCACCAGACCCTCATACACGCCATCGGCTGGCACCTGAATGCCGTCGGGAACCTGCAAGTTTGCCGTGGGAAAGCCCATGCCAGAACCCTCGTGACGGCCGCGAATAACACCGCCACGCACCATATACGGACGGCCGAGTAACTCAGCAGCAAGCTCCACATGGCCCTGTCCCAGCTCATGACGAATGCGGGTGGCGCAAATGGCCTCACCGCCCTCGCAAAGCAGGTCGTGACCATACACGTCAACGCCGTGCTCGGAACCCCAGGAGCGCATCTCGGCAACACCAGAAGCACCGCCACGACCCAGCCTAAAGTCACTGCCAACGCGAATCGAGCGAATGTCGACTACGCGTGACAGCAGTGCGAGAAAACCGACATGGTCGAGTGCCGCAACCTCAGGCGTAAAGGGAACGGCCACCACCGCATCGACCCCGGTTTGAGCCAAGGCATGCAGACGGTCGGCCGTCGTCATCAATTTTTGAGCGGGCGAAGGGCTCACCACAACGTCCGGGTCGGGATCGAAGGTAACCACGACCGCCTTACAGCCATGGGCACGGGCATCACGGACAAGCGCTTCGATGAGTTCCTGGTGTCCACGGTGAACGCCGTCGAACACGCCAATGGCGATTGAAGCGGCACCCAAGTGCTCACACTCATCAAACGTATCGGCAGCAACGATGCGAGCCTCGTCCGACTCGCCCGCGAAAAAGACACGCGCGAGCTCGCGAGCGGACAACATCATCGAACACCGCCGATTGCCTGCGGAAACACGTGCTCCATGACAAAGCGGCCGCCCTCAATGCGGGCGAGCGCCTTGAGTCCCCCATCGAGCACCAACGCAAACGGCGCCTTCGAGGAATCGAAATCGGCAAGCGCACGCTCAACGGGAATGCGTCGGCCGCAGAGCAGGTCGTCGGCAAGATTGCCCGGCAAGTCAACACGTGTGGCGCCCAGGGCCGCAATGGGATCCAGGGCAAAGCCAGCCGCGGACTCGGGAGAAAGCTCCTCGACCGCATGACAAGCGCCAATGGAAACAACACCGGAAGCCGTGCGGCGCAGCGCGGAAATATGCGCGGCGCTATCGCAAGCGCGGCCCAGGTCGCGAGCGAGCGCACGGATATAGGTGCCCTTGCTCACCGAGAACGCCACGGTCCACACACACGTATCACCTTCGCCGCCCACGGCGATCAGGTCGGCGGCATAGACCTCGACGGGGCGCGGAGGTAGGTCCACCGCATTGCCCTCGCGAGCAGACTTGTAGGCGCGAACGCCATTGACCGAGATAGCCGAAAACGCCGGCGGCACCTGCATCTGCGGGCCCAGCATAGCGGCCAAGTGCTCACGGGCATAGGCAGGATCGCGGAGCTCGTTGGCAACAGCCACTGTGCGAACCGCCTCGCCCTCCGCATCATCGGTATTGGTCTCGGCACCAAACGAGATGTCGGCGACATAGCTTTTGGTATCGAGGGTTAGCATGCCCAGCAGACGAGTAGCCTGGCCCACGCCCACCACCATGACGCCGGATGCCATGGGGTCGAGCGTGCCGGCATGGCCGACGCGCCGCTCATGGAGGGCGCGTCGGCATTGCGAGACCACATCGTGGGACGTGCAGCCCACCGGCTTATCGACGGCGAGCAGCATATTCAGTTGAGAAGGCGTACGACGAGCCATGTACCATCCAAAATGTTAGAGCTCGACGGTCACCGAAGCGGGATCCTCCCCTACCAGCTCGGCCAGCATGGGAAGTGCCACGGCGAGCGTCTCGCGAATCGTTCCGTTGTTGGAAAAGCCGGCGGCGGCATGATGCCCGCCACCGCCAAAGTTGGCAGCGATCTCGGACACATCGAGGTCACCCTTGGAGCGCAGGTTGCCGCGTACCTTGGTATCGCCCTCAATGCCCTTCAGAAACAGGCAGACCTCCACGCCCATAACCGAACGCACCACATCGACCAGGCCGTCGCACTCATCCGAAGTGACGCCGCAGGCCTCGAGGTCGCTCTGGTACGCATAACTATATGCCACGCGACCGTGCGCCACTGTTTTGATGCGGCCCATAACGATGGACTTGAGATGCAAGAACTCCACGCGCATGCTCTGGTAGACCTCGAGCGCAACACGCGCCGGATCGGCACCGTGCGCGACCAGGCGCGAGGCGGCATGGAACGCAGCAGCATCGGCGTTTTGATACTGAAAACGGCCGGTATCGGTAACCAAGCCACACAGCAGGCAGGTCGCAACGCCATCACGTGCGACAATGCCGCAATTGTCCAAAAAGCGGTCGATGATCATGGCGCAGGCTGCGGCGCCGACGCACCTCAGGCTCAGCTCGGCAAATTCCTCGCGCGCCGGATGGTGATCGAAGCACACCACATGCGACGAGCGGCGGAGCACCTCGGCTGAGTTGTTCAGACGCTCGACGACCGGCACGTCCACCGAGATGAACAGGTCCGGATTGTCGGTATACGCAGATGCCGGCACCAGACGGTCGGCACCCTCCATAAAGCGGTAGATGCGCGGAACCGGGTCATCGTCTGCCAGCAGCAGGGCAATGTCCTTGTTGGGGAAAAACTTCATAAGCGATAAGCCCAGACCCAGCACGGAGCCCAGGGCGTCGCCATCGGGAGACGTATGTCCCGAAATCGCAATGGAGGACGCATCCTCGATGAGCTCGAGGATGCGTCGCTGAATATCTGCAGACTCGCACGATGCGAGGTCGGCGGAATTACTCATCTAAAGCTGCCTCCTGGGCGGCATCCGCTATGGGATAGCCGTCCTCGTCCTTTTCGATCGCAAGCGTGGCGGGAACGTTTTCCAGCGCGCGCGTGATGCGCTCGGCCTCATCGGTCGAGCGATCGATGCGAAAATCGAGCTCGGGCGTGACGCGCCAATCGAGCGAGCGGGCCAACAGGCTACGGATGCGACCCTTGGCGCTGGCGAGCGCCTCCATGACCTCGTCGTAGCGGCTCGCGTCGCACGACACGTACACGCGCGCGAACGAACGGTCCACCGCGACCTCGACCGCGGTCAAGGTGACCAGGTCGAGACGCGGATCGGAAACCTCAAAGAGCAGGATATAACCGAGCTTCTCGCGAAGCTGCTCGCCCAGACGGCGGGTTGCCTGCGTTTGCTTCATAGCGCTACCCCCTACTCGGTACGGGCAACCTGGTCGATGCGGTAGCCCTCAATGGTGTCGCCAGGCTTGATGTCCTGGAAGTTCTCCAGGCCAATACCGCCCTCGGAGCCGCTCTTGAGACTCTTGGCCTCGTCCTTGTAGTGACGCATCGAAGCGATTTTACCGTTGAAGACCACGATGCCGTCGCGCACCAGGCGTACGGAATCGGTCGCGGCGATTTCACCCTCTTCGACGCGGACACCGGCGGCGATGCCGACTTTGGGCACCTTGAAGGTGTCCAGGACGGTCGCGGTACCCGTGGAGACCTCAACCTCGGTGGGCTTGAGCATGCCGATACGGGCAGCGTCGAGGTCCTCGAGGCACTTGTAGATGACGTCGTAGCAACGGATCTCGACGCCCTCGCGCTCGGCGGCGGAGCGGGCCTTGCCGTCGGGACGAACGCCAAAGCCGATGATGATGGCGTTGGAGGCGTCGGCCAGGACCACGTCGGTCTCGTTGATGGCACCAACGGCGGAGTGGATCGTGTTGATGCGCACCTCGGACTGATCCATCTTGTCGAGGGA
Source organism: Collinsella sp. (assembly GCA_018365375.1). Taxonomy (GTDB): domain Bacteria; phylum Actinomycetota; class Coriobacteriia; order Coriobacteriales; family Coriobacteriaceae; genus Collinsella. The sequence goes on from JAGZKE010000014.1 coordinate 40,722, forward strand.
GTCCTGAAGGGCCTCGATGGAACCCTGGACGTCGGCCTTGATGATCAGGTTGAGCTCCTTGACCTCGGCGTCGGCGATGGTCTCGAAGAGGTTCTCGAGCGTGACGTGCTTGACGCGACTCTGCTCCTCGATACGGGCCTTGAGCGAACGCTCGTCAGCCAGCGCACGAGCCTCGCGCTCGTCCTCGAATACGCGGAACTCGTCGCCGGCGTTGGGGACGGACTGCAGGCCCAAGATCTCGACGGCGTCGGAGGGACCGGCCTCGGTGACGGCGTTGCCCTTGGGGTCGAGCATGGCACGGACGCGGCCATAGGTGAGGCCGGCGACCAGCGTGTCGCCCACGTGCAGGGTACCGCGGGTCACGAGCACGGTGGCAACCGAGCCGCGGCCCTTGTCGAGCTTAGCCTCGAGGACGTTGCCCGATGCGAATGTATCGGGGTTGGCCTTGAGCTCGAGCACGTCGGCCTGGAGCAGCACGGTCTCGAGCAGGTCGTCGATACCGATCTTCTGCTTGGCCGAGATGTTGACGAACATGTTCTGTCCGCCCCACTCCTCGGGGATGATGCCGTACTCGGTGAGCTCCTGGCGCACGCGGTCGGGGTTGGCGCCCGGCTTATCGATCTTGTTGACGGCGACGACGATGGGTACGCCGGCGGCCTTGGCGTGGTTGATCGACTCGATGGTCTGGGGCATGACGCCGTCGTCGGCAGCCACGATCAGAATGACGATGTCGGTCACCTTGGCGCCGCGGGCACGCATGGCCGTAAAGGTGGCGTGACCAGGGGTATCGATGAAGGTGATCTTGCGGTCGTTGATCATGACCTGCGAAGCGCCGATGGCCTGCGTAATGCCGCCCGCCTCGCCGGCAGCGACGCCGGTGTGGCGGATGGCGTCGAGCAGCGACGTCTTGCCGTGGTCGACGTGGCCCATGACGGTGACGACCGGGGCGCGCGGCTTGAGGTCGGCGGGATCGTCGTAGAACGAGAAGGTGTTCTCCTCCTCGGGGGTGATGATCTTGATCTGACGGCCCAGGTCGTCGGCGACGAGCTCGACGAGGTCGTCGGACATGGACTGCGTCATCGTGAGCGGCGTGCCCAGCAGGAACAGGCGCTTGATGATGTCGTTGGCCGGAACGTCGAGCGCCTCGGCGAGCTCCTGGACGGTAACGCCCTGGGAGACCTTGATGGCGTCGAGCTCCTCGGGGTTCACGCCCTGGGCCAGCGCCTCCTCAATCTTGCGCTCCTCCTGAGCCTTAGCAGCCTCGCGCTCGCGCTTCTCCTTGCGCTTCTTGCGGCGACCGGTGGACTCGCGAGAGGCCTCCTCGACGGCGGCGCGGGCCTCCTCGAGCACCTTCTCGCGGCTGTACTCCTCGGCCTCACGCGCCATGCGGCTGTAGTGGTCCTCATCGTTGCCGTGACCGCCCTTGCGCTTCTTGCCCTTGCCCTGCTTGTCGGGGTTGGGGAAGTCCATGCCGGCAGCGACGTTGTTACTGGCGTTGGTGCGATGGCTGTGCGGACGGCTCTCGGAGGCGTTGCGCTCGGAGTTGCTGTCGGAGGCGTTGCGGTCGTTACGACGGCCACCGCGACGGTCGTTGTTGCCGCCACGACGGTTGCCGCGCTCGGCGGCGCGCTCGGCCTTGGCCTTCGCCTCGGCGTCCTTCTTCTCCTTGAGAACGGTCTCCTGTGCGGCGATCTGGTCGAGCAGCGAACGGAAGCGCGAACCGGAGTCGGAAGCGGGGACGGCGCGGCGCTGGGCCTCGCGGGCAGCCTCCTCCTTCTCGCGGGCAAGGCGCTCCTGCTCGGCCTTCTTCTTGGCCTCGGCCTCGGCACGGGCGGCCTCCTCGGCAGCCTGGGCGGCGGCGAACTGGCGGCGCTCCTCCTCGCGTGCCTTCTCGGCGGCGATGCGCTCGCGCTCGGCCTCGGCAGCGCGCGCTGCCTCCTCGGCGGCGGCTGCCTCCTCCTCGGCCTGCTTGGCGGCCTCTACTTCCTGGGCGCGGGCCTCGATCACCGAGGCGAGCTGCTTGCGGACCATGGCGACGTAGGCATCCTCCAGGGCGGAGGAAGCGGACTTAGCGGGAATCTTCATTTCGGCGAGATGACCCATCAGTTCCTTGGAGGTCATGCCGAACTCTTTGGCCAGGGTGGACACACGGACTTTTGCCATATGACTTCACCTACCCTTTCTGGCACCTTGGGTGCCTAGAGACTGAACGAGCGTGGGAGATGCGCCGGGACCCGCCCGACGCGACCGCGCGCTAGATCAGGTCCTCCGCATCATCGAAGGCGTCGGTGTCGTGAACACCGCAGAAACGGGAGCCCGGACGGGCCTGGTTGCGGCACTGGATGCCGTCCTCGGACACGTACTCGCAGCGACGGACGTCGTCGTCCTCCTCGTCACCGATCAGGTCGGCGGCGGGCTCCTCGTGAACGGGAACGTTCTTGAGGATGTCGGCGGCAAGGGTCTCGGACTTGATGTCGATGTGCCAGCCGGTCAGGCGAGCGGCGAGGCGGGCGTTCTGACCCTCCTTGCCGATGGCGAGCGAAAGCTGGTCGTCGGGCACGATCACGCCGGCGTAGGCCTTCTCCTCGTCGATGAGGACGCGGGTGACCTTGGCGGGCGACAGGGCGTTTGCGACGTAGACGGCCGGATCGGCATCCCACAGGATGACGTCGACGCGCTCGCCACGGAGCTCGCCCACGACAGCGCGAACACGGCTGCCCTTGGGGCCGACGCAGGCGCCAACGGGATCCAGGCGATCGTCGAGCGAGTGGACGGCGACCTTGGAGCGCTGGCCGGGCTCGCGGGCGATCGACTTGATCTGGACGGTGCCCTCATAGATCTCGGGCACCTCCTGCTCAAACAGACGACGCATGAGCTCGGGGTGAGTGCGGGAGATGACAATCGGCGGACGACTGTGCTCGCCGCGAACCGGCTGCAGGTTGGAGTTGGGATCGCGAACGTCGATGATCACGGCCTTGATGTGCTGGTTGTGCAGATAGCGCTCGCCCATCGGACGCTCGTTGCGCTCGTTCTCGTAACGACGCTGGTCAAAATGCGGCAGCTCGGCCTCGACGCCATCGCGGATCTTGACGATCGTGAAGTCGGGCGTGGACTGCAGCACGGTACCGCTGATGAGGTCACCGATACGGCCGGAGAACTCCTCGTAGATCTGCTCGCGGGCGGAGTTGCGCACGATGGCGTTGATCTCGGCCTTGGCGTGCTGAGCGGCGATGCGGCTCGTGTTCTTGGGGGTAACGTCGATCTCCTCGAACTCGGTGAAGTTGCCCTCCTCGTCCATGGAATCGTCGATCGGCTCCAGACGGTAGACGTAGATCTTGCCGGTGGTGCGGTCGATGGTCACCTTGGCGCCCCACTCAAGATGCAGGATCTCGGCGTAGCTCTTGGCGAGCGACTGCTCCAGGCGGTCGATCAGGTAGAGCTGGTCGATGTGCCTCTCCTGGCAAAGCTCCATCAGGGCGGACATCATGTCGGATGCTGCCATCTTACTTTCCTTCCTTCGCGGGCTTGAAGTCATAGGTGGGCTTCAACTTGCACTTTTTAACATCAGAGAAATCGAGGGTGACGGACTCTCCGTCCTCGAGCTCGAGGGTCACGTTCGTCTCGGTCGCGGCGGCAATCTTGCCGGAGTACTTGCGACGACCCTCGGTGGCGGTGGAGGTGAGCTCGCAGTCCTCGTCCACAAAGCGGGCAAAGTCGCGCGGGCGGCGCAGCGGGCGCGCCATACCCGGGCTCGACACCTCGAGCGTGTAGCTCGAAGAAATCGGGTCGAGCTCCTCGATTACGTCGCCGACCCACTTGGTATTGGCCGTGACGTCGTTGAGCGACAAGCTCTGACCCTCGGCACCCTCGATACGCACACGCACGCAGGGGGCCTTGGTGGCGCCCACGAGCTCAACGTCGACAATATCGACATCGTGCTGGGGAGCGACGGCCTCGAGCGCGTCGATGATCGCCTGCTCGGTCTTGGTCTTGACCATTGCGGCACCTCCATCCATACAAAAAAGAAGCGGGGCCGAAACCCCACTTCTTTCAATTACAACTTCATTTGCAAGCAAACTATACCAATAGCTGCAGAAACGTGCAAGCACAGTACGAATCTGCAGGTCAGCGTGCGCACAGCTTCTCCACAAGAATAGGACAATTGGCCAAGGAGCCCCATGCGGCGCACCCTCAACAGCCCCAAAACGGGCCATGCGTCCCAATCCACAGGCCCGTTCGGACCCCAAGGGCATTCCTCCCCGAGCCCCTATCGATCAGACTTACGCTAAGGGACATTCTGCAACAAGCCAGCCAGCAAGTCGCGCAACGACGAACCTTTCCAAATCCTCTACGGCAAGGAGGCACCCATGAAACGTCTAGGCACCCCCTGCATGACTGCACTTGTCATCGCAACGTGCTCGTTGGCCCTCTTGGGCTGCGGCAACGCGAATGGCAAAACCGGGCCATGCGAGCCCGACCCCGGCGGCACCGAAGCCGCCAAGAAAACGACACCATCGGAGAGCTTCGACAAAATAAACGAAGACGAAATCGATCCCCAGGGTTTAGGCCCCAACCCCCAAGAACAGTTCCCCATCGACCTAGAGGCGGACGAAAACGTCCACGTCACCTGCGTTGGTAAGGACACCGACGGCTACGGCGACGCCGCGCTCGTCTTTACGGTGTCCAACAACACCGGCGTCGACATGATGTTTGGCGATGTGGACTCCTATGCCTACGTCAACGGCGTGGTCCGCGATGTGCGCATGCGCCAGCAGGTCGCAGCGGGCGAGGAAACGCGCGCCATGCTCATCTTTGTGGGCACCTTCGACGATCCGGACTTTGATGTGAACAACGACCTCAACGACATCTACCTCAACATTTGGATGTTCGAAGAGGCAACGGGCAACGTTTACTTTAGGGACCTGGTACACATCCCATAGAAAACGGTGCGACGCACTGGCTAAGCAGGGCATAAAACACAAGACGAGGGACGACCCAACCGGACCGTCCCTCGTCTTTTATGCGTCAGTTAAGTGCGCAGCGCTTACTTGACCACCAGGTTGACCAGCTTGCCGGGCACGCAGATGGCCTTGACGACCGTCTTGCCCTCGAGCCACTTGGCGACGGCGGCCTCGGCGGCAGCCTGCATATCCTCATTGGAGGCATCGCGGGCCACGTCGACGCGGCCGCGGACCTTGCCGAGCACCTGGACCACGATCTGCACCGTGTCCTCGATGGACTCGGCCAGGTCGAACTCGGGCCAGGCAGCGGTATAGGCGTTGCCCTCGCAGCCGAGCGCCTCGTGCCACAGCTCGTCGGCCCAGAACGGGCAGATGGGCGCCAGCACGCTCACGATATCCTTGGCCACGCCGTAGCACAGCGCCTTGTCGCGGGCGGTACCCTCAGTGGCATTGAGGTAGGCGCTCGCCGCGTTGACGAGCTCCATGACGGCCGAGATGGCGGTGTTGAACTGGCCGCGATCGAAGTCCTCGGTGCACTTGGCGATGGTGCGGTGACGCTCGCGATAGAGCTTCATCGCGACCTCGTCGAGCGCGGACTTGTCGAAGGCCACGTTGGCGTCACCGGACTGGACGAGCTGCCAAACGATACGCCAGGCGCGCTTGATGAAGCGGTTGGCGCCCTCAACGGCCTTGGGATCCCAGTCGAAGTCCTTCTCGGGCGGGGCGATAAACAGGATCGCCAAACGCATGGTGTCGGCGCCGTAGGGCTCGATGACCGAGCTCGGAGGCACGACATTGCCCTTGGACTTGGACATGGTGTCGCCGTTCTCGTCCTTGACCATGCCCTGGCACAACAGGTTGGTGAAGGGCTCGTCCACGCTCAGCAGGCCCAGGTCACGCAGGGCCTTGGTAAAGAAGCGGCTGTAGAGCAGGTGCAGAATGGCGTGCTCGATGCCGCCGATGTAGTTATCGACAGGCATCCAACGGTCGGCGGCCTCTCGGGAGAAGGGCAGCTCGGTGTTGTGAGGATCGGTATAGCGCAGGTAATACCAGCTGGAGCAGATAAAGGTATCCATGGTATCGGTCTCGCGCTTGGCCGGGCGGCCGCAGACCGGGCAGGTAGTCTCATAGAACTCTTTGCACTCGGCGAGGGTCTCGCCTGCGCCCAGGTCCAGGTTCTCGGGCAGCGTCACCGGCAGCTGATCCTCGGGCACGGGCACGATGCCGCAGTGCTCGCAGTGGATAGCCGGGATGGGGTTGCCCCAATAGCGCTGACGGCTGATGAGCCAGTCGCGCAGACGGAACTCGACCTTGCGACGACCGCAGCCCATGGCCTCGAGGTCGGCCACGATCGCAGCCTCGCCCTCGGAGTGCTTGCCGCCGCGCATTCCGGTGTACTTGCCAGACTGGACGAGCGTGCCCTCGGCAGCGTGGGCGCAATCCCAGTCGACGGTCTCGGCATGGAAGGTATCGATGGTCTCGCCGCTGGCCTCGACGGCAGCGCGATCGTCATCGTCCAGGATGATCGGCACGATCGGCAGGTCGTACTTACGGGCAAACTCAAAGTCGCGCTGGTCGCCACAGGGAACGGCCATGACGGCACCGGTACCGTAGTCGGCAACGACATAATCGGCAACCCACACGGGGACCTTCTCGCCGTTCACGGGGTTCACCACGTAGCGGCCGGTAAAAGCGCCGTGCTTCTCGAGGGTGCCCTGGGCACGCTCGACGGCAGAGATATGCTTGGAGTCCTCGACGATCTTGGTGACGGCCTCCTCGTACTCCGTGCCCTCGACGAGCTCGTGCAGGCCGGCGTACTCGGGAGCCAGGACAAAGAAGGAGACGCCAAAAAGGGTATCGGCGCGCGTGGTGAAGACGGTGATCTTACCCTCGTCGCCCTCGATGGGCTCGCCATCCTGGTCGCACAGGGTAAAGTCGACCTCGGCGCCCTCGGAGCGACCGATCCAGTTGGCCTGCATCTGCTTGACGCGCTCGGGCCAGCCGGGGAGCTTCTCCAGGTCGTCGAGCAGCTCCTGAGAGTACTCGGTAATCTTGTAGTACCACTGCTCAAGGTCGCGCTTCTCGGGCTCGGTGCCACAGCGCCAGCACTTGCCCTCGGTAACCTGCTCGTTGGCCAGAACGGTCTTGCAGGTGGGGCACCAGTTGACCGGGTTCTTCTTACGGTAGACCAGGCCCTTTTCCCACATCTTCTCAAAGATCCACTGGCCCCAGCGATAGTAGTCGGGGCTGCAGGTCTTGACCATGCGATCCAGATCGTAGGAGAAGCCCATGCGCTTCATCGTGGCGAGCGCCTGGTCCATGTTCTTATACGTCCAGGCGGCAGCCTGCGTGTTGTGCTTGATGGCGGCGTTCTCGGCGGGCAGGCCAAAGGCGTCAAAGCCGATGGGGTGCAGCACGTCGTAGCCGCGCATGCGGGCCTGACGGGCCATGGCATCGCCGATGGTATAGTTGCGCGCGTGGCCCATGTGCAGGTCGCCCGACGGATACGGGAACATCTCGAGCACGTACTTCTTGGGCTTGCTGTCGTCGGTGTCGACGGCAAAGAGGTTGGAGTCCTCCCAGGCCTTCATCCACCTGGACTCAATGGCCTGCGCGTCGTAGGCAGGGATCTCGTCCTTATGATCTGTGCAATCGCACATATCAGCTCCTTTAATCTTAGCTGGGGCCGGTCGGCTAGGCTTTGCTCGCTGCTGCGGACAGTCCTGCTCGCACGAAGGCCACATTAAGTGGCCTTCGGCTCGTGCGG